>NZ_CP125370.1:1852500-2470000 GCF_030034735.1 Paenibacillus sp. RC334
AGTCTTCTAGATGAAGCTCGCTTTTGGCTGCAAAGGGATGATCACGGGATACGATAAAAGCAATCTGTTCGTGATACACAGGTTCAAAGTGCAGGGAAGGAATCGAGTATGGTTCCCCGCAAATTGCAAAATCAAGTGTGTTCTCCATCAGAGCATTCGAGAGTGCATCTGTGTTTCCTACTGTAAAATGGCACGTCATATTCGGCTTATGCTCCCGAAACTGACGCA
The DNA here is from genome assembly GCF_030034735.1 of Paenibacillus sp. RC334. Lineage (NCBI taxonomy): Bacteria > Bacillati > Bacillota > Bacilli > Caryophanales > Paenibacillaceae > Paenibacillus > Paenibacillus sp. RC334. The sequence continues at coordinate 1,852,729 of NZ_CP125370.1, forward strand.
GAACCTCAGGCAGCACGGTAGCCGCCACGGTTTCGATCACACCAATGTGGAGGGTGCCTATTTCCTCCTTTTTCAGAGACTTGGCCTGATCCAATACATAATTCCAATGCTGAATAAGTCCATCTACCTCTTCCGCATAATAATTGCCCGCAGCGGTTAATTCCGCATCCCATCCTCTTTTAAAAAGCTGAAATCCCAGCTCCTTCTCCAGTCTCTGAACTTGGCTGGTTACTGTAGACTGTGCGTAGTTTAATTTGGCGGCAGCCTTTGAGAAGGTTCCTTCTTCGATAATGGTACGAAACGTGGTTAGCTCTTTCAGATCCATGAACACTCATCTCCATCGATAAAAATGAATATATTTATGATTATTTTCAATTATATAGATAAAAATAGATAGAGTACAATTAATTTATCCCAACGGACAGGAGAGATAAACATGCCATTTGTACGAGTAGGATACATGGAGGATCAATACACAGAGAAGGGGCTGCCTGGGATTAGCCGCAGTATCATGAACGCTTTGATCGAACATTTTCAGGTGCCGGCAAAGGATTATTTTCAGGTTTTTCATGCTCATAAGCAGAGCGAGTTTTATTACAGTCCGGATTATTTACAGGTACCGAGAACAGACAAGCTGCTCTATATCCAAATTACGCTCGGATCAGGCAGAAGTACGGAACAAAAAAGAGCTTCTACCAAAGGGTAGCCGAACTCTTATCCACCGAATGCAAGATCAGGCCGGAGGATGTATTTGTAACACTGGTGGAAACGGAATTAGAGGATTGGTCCTTTGGCAACGGACTTGCCCAGATGATTTTATAGCTGGAAACTGCACATCTGCATACGATCTGCATAACTGCACATCAGGAACGAAGGGAAGTGTTGAATAAATGAAGCATAAATTAATCACATCGAGTGTACGGGAAAAGGTTGGGGATTTTGCGCCCGCTTTTGTGAACTATACGGAAAATGTTCTTTTTGGGGATGTATGGAGAAGAAGTGAGCTATCTCTCAGAGAACGGAGTCTCATAACCGTTTCCGCATTGGTAGCGGGTGAGCATGGGGGGCAGCTTCCCTATCATCTGAATTTGGCCAAGGATAACGGATTATCGGAAGAAGAACTGGTCGAGGTCATCACTCAGCTTGCCTTTTATGTAGGATGGCCCCGAGCAGCCTCAGCGATTCAAATCGCCAAAGACGTATTTCGGGGAGGAAAAGAGGGTTAGGCGTTCGATCATCCACGAATTTTATACCCTAAAAGACCGCTAAGCACAAGGACTCAAGTGTTTAGCGGTCTTTTAGGCATGGCATTGAAATGGAGAATAGAAAAGCCTATCTGATCAGATGCAGACAAAAATCCAGATCGGCCTGGAGATGCTTCTTCATCAGCCGTTCTGCCGTGTCACCATCATGCGCCCGAATCGCTTCGCAAATGTGCTGATGCTCGTCAATCAGAAAGGGGCGATGATAGTAAACGACCGTATGACGGAATAAATAAATGACGGATTGCATCCGGTCAAATAAACCAATCATCATCGAATTATTGCTGGCGCTCATAATGATTTCGTGAAACTCTTTATTCGCTTGCATCACCTCATCCAGCGAGCCGGAGCGCCCAATTTCCACACATTGCTCCAAAGCCAGCAGCTCTGTCTCGGACAGATAGGCTGCTGCACTTCGCGCAGCATGTCCTTCAAGCAGCATACGCAGCTCAAAGGTATTACGCAGGTCGGTTTCAGAGAGCTTGACTACACGCTTATTGACGATAAGCCCCTCCTGCTCCAGTTTGCGGATGGATTCACGGATAGGTGTCCGGCTCACACCGAGCTGCGTAGCAAGCTTTTCCTCGACCAGCTTGGTTCCCTGAGGAATCGTTCCGTTCAGGATCATATCACGTAGCGTTTCATAGGATTGCTGGTGCGCCGTTCGGGAGTTATTGCTGCTGTACTGCATGGTCATTCACCTCTACGTCTACTTTAGCGAAAAGACGGAGGTTAAACCTATGATGGTTGTCGCTGTTATCTGCGGCATCCCTGTGTTCATACAGGTGGGTATCGTGCTGTTGTTCCCGCTCGTATTCGTGATTGCCAAGCATACGGGAACCTCACTGATCAAAATCGGGATTTCCCTTGTAGCTGGATTGGCAGTCGTGCACAGTCTGATTCCACCACATCCGGCGGCGATGCTGGCTGTAGGTATTTTTAACGCCAATATTGGTAAAACGATCTTCCTTGCGCTCATCGTAGCGTTGCCATCCGCAGCCATTGCGGGTCCGATCTACGGAAGCTGGATCGCCAAGCGTATCAAAGTGGAGACCTCTAGTGAGTTGATGGAGCAATTTACGGAAACGAGAGAAAGAGAGCTGCCAGGCTTCGGTATTACACTTTTCACCATTATGCTGCCTGTTATTCTGATGCTCATGGCGACGATTGTTGATCTGATTTTGCCAGAAGCCAACGGCTTTAGACAGGTCTTGATTTTATCGGCAGTCCGATCATTGCGTTGCTGCTTGCCTTGTTGTTCTCGCTCTACTCTTTTGGTTATGCACGCAATTTCGACAGCAAGCAGCTATTGAAATTTACGAACGATTGTCTCGGCCCGGTCGCTTCTATCATCCTGCTGATCGGTGGTGGCGGCGGTTTCAACAAGATTTTGACCGCCAGTGGTGTGGGTGATGCGATTGCAGGTTTTGCCCAGCATGCACATTTATCACCGCTTGTGCTTGCCTTTGTCATTGCGGGTCTGATCCGTGCAGCCGTCGGTTCGGCTACGGTAGCCATGATGACTGCGGCTGGTATTGTCGCTCCAATCGCGGTCACCATGCCGGGGGTAAGCCCGGAACTGCTGGTACTGGCTACCGGAGCAGGCTCGATCATTTTGTCCCATGTCTATGACTCCGGCTTCTGGATTGTCAAAGAATACATGAACCTGTCCGTACCGCAAACCCTGAAAACGTGGACGGTCATGGAAACCATTCTCGGATTTAGTGCTTTTGCCATCGTAATGCTGCTCAGTATCTTTATCTGACTTATATCATAATCTATATTTACCAAACGACTTTTAATCATGATTGTATTGTTATTCTGGTTTGAAAGCGTTATAGTAAAAGTAATTGAATGAAGGGGCAAGTAACCTTCGGGATTGTTACTGGTTAGCAGGCGATACCCAAATAATGACTAATTATTTAGTCGTTATTTGGTTTTTTTTGTTATTACAAACTTTGTCATTACATCAATGAGGTGAGTAGATATATGATCATCCGGCAAATATTTAACAACAATGTTATTCGGGCCGAAAATCAGGTTGGTCATGAATTTGTTGTCATAGGGAATGGTCTGGGCTTTAAAAAGAAAAATGGTCAGAGGGTCGATGAGGAAAAAATAGAAAAAACTTTTGTATTAAAGTCCGATAAAATTCCGCAAAAATTAATTGATCTCATTGGAGAAACATCTGTGGAATATTTAAAGGTAGCGGATGAAATTGTAGGGAACGCAAAAAAGGAAATGGGAGATATTTTTAGTGATAACATTTATATCTCTTTGATTGATCATATTCAATTTGCTATCTCTCGGTACAGGAAATCCGTGGGACTAAAAAATTCACTTTTGTGGCAAATTAAAAAATTTTACAAAAAAGAATTTATGATTGGTATGAATGCGCTGGATATGATCCACGCTCAATTTGGTATTCACATGGACGAGCATGAAGCAAGCTTTATTGCCATGCATTTTGTCAATGCAAGGCAAGACGGTCAGGGAATGAAGCAAACGGTTGAGATTACGGAGGTCATTGATGACATTTTCAACATTGTAACCGATTACTATCAGCTGGCATTGGATGAAACTTCATTCAACTATTCCCGGTTTATTACCCATTTACAATACTTTGCTCAAAGAATGCTGAGTAACGAACAAGAGCAACGAGCTTCAGGCGACAACTTCTTGTATGAGCAGGTCAAAGATAAATACACTAAGGCTTTTCAATGTACCCATTTGATTAATCAATACCTGGAAAGCAAGCATGAAAGCGCTATGTCGATTGATGAAAAGGTATACTTGACGATTCATATACAGCGTGTGACTTCCAGAAACGATATTGCTGGTTCCTAGAAAAAAAGCTTGCAAACGATTTCTGAGTGATTTATAGTAGGCTCACAACTTAAATATAAGGATTGTTACTGGTTAAGCAGGCGATACCTAAATGAATGGCAGTGATCATTTTCTTTGATTACACAGGCCTTTCGTTTAGGTATTTTTTTGTTTTCAGACAATCTGCCCAGAAGGAGAATGAACATGGACCATAAGAAAATGGGCGATGACATCGTACGCCTCGTTGGAGGAGAAGAAAATATTAACGGGCTTGTCCATTGTGCTACACGTCTCAGATTTGACCTGAAAGATTCAAGAAAAGCCGAAAGAGAATCGCTAGAGAAGCATGAGGGCATCATTACTGTTGTCGAAAGCGGAGGGCAGTTTCAAGTGGTTATCGGGAGCCACGTTGCCTATGTATATACGGAGATCATGAAAAATAGGGATTTTGGATCGGACTCTCCTGCGGCTGGTGAATCAAGCGGAAAGAAGACATCGATCATATCTACAATCTTTGAAGTCATTTCCGGCAGTTTCTCCCCGCTGATTCCGGCGATGGCGGGCTCGGGGATGATAAAAGCACTCCTGACGGTTTTGACCTTGCTGGGGTGGATGTCTGCAACAAGTGATACCTATATGATCCTGTCCGCTGCGGGGAATGCTGTGTTTTACTTCTTACCGATTTTGCTTGGGATCACGCTTGGTATAAAGCTGAAGGCGAATCCTTATGTAGCAGGTGTCATCGGTGCGGCCCTCATGGAACCCAACTTTACGGGGCTGATGGACAAAGGCTCTGATGTATCGTTTTTGGGAATACCGGTGGTCATGATGAACTACTCGGCCAGTGTTTTCCCGGTTTTCATATCCATCAGCATATATGCGTTGGTGGACAAGTTTTTGAAGAAGATCATTCTTAAGGATCTACAGCTTTTTTTAGTTCCGATGCTGGCTTTAATGATTATGGTTCCGCTATCTGCGATCGCATTCGGACCTTTCGGTACAGGGGTAGGAGATTGGATTTCTTCAGGTGTGACATGGTTAATCGGTGTAAGTGGCATTTTGTCAGGGATTGTTCTTGGCGGTTTTATGACCTTTATGGTCGTCTTCGGACTTCACTGGGGGTTTACACCCATCACGATTCAAAATATCGGTGTTGGTGGTGATCCGATTGAGGCGATGGCTGCAGCAGCAGTATTTGCTCAAATTGGTGTCGCATTTGGTATTTTCCTGAAGGCGAAAAAAGATAAAACACTTAGAACTCTTGCGGGTTCCACGAGTATTACAGGATTGCTGGCTGGTGTGACAGAGCCGATTGTGTATGGTCTGGTGCTTCGTTTTAAACGTGTCATTCCCATTGTCATTATCGCTGGGGCTATAGGCGGAGCCATCAATGGACATTTTGGGGTGAAAATGACAGCTTATGTTTTTCATAATATTTTTGCTATTCCAGTATATACGCCAACCTTAATCTACATTATCGCCATTGCATGTTCATTTATAGCTGCAACGCTAATGGTTCTTATTTTTGGGTATGAAAGCAAGGTTAAGGGGGAGGCCCCGGAAATGGATGAATCCGTGAAAACAGAAGAACCCGTGGCCGTCGACATCAAGAAAGAAACGATATACAGCCCGATCACAGGCAAGACTATACCACTGAGCCAAGTGAATGATTCTGCATTTTCTACAGAGGCCATGGGAAAAGGGTTAGCCATTGAACCGTCTGTCGGTGAGGTCGTAGCGCCGATAGATGGAGTTGTAACCTCGCTGTTCCCCACAGGACACGCGATAGGCTTGACTTCAAATGCGGGTACAGAGATATTGATTCATATCGGAATTAACACAGTTGCTCTGAAAGGGAAGCATTTTAATCCAGTGGTTAAAGAGGGGGACAGTGTGAAACAGGGCGATTTGTTAATCCAATTTGACAGGGAACAGATTATAGAAGCAGGATACGATATTGTGACCCCTGTCATCGTTACACTTACTAAAAATAAAGTGGACGTATTCGAGACAAATCAGGAGCAGGTTCAGAAAAACGAAGTATTGTTAACTTTGGTTGTGTGATACAGGAAAGCGTCATCATCACATACATGGATTGCGAACATCAGAAGGATATAACTATAACTGGAGGGACTATATCATGAAACATGACCAATTGAAGGCATTTCCCGAAGATTTTTTCTGGGGAGGTTCAACTTCCGCTTATCAAGTAGAGGGTGCATGGGACGAAGATGGAAAAGGACCCTCTGTCATTGACATGGCTAATCACGTCGAAGGGGTCACTGATTTTAAGGTAACCAGTGATCATTACCATATGTTCAAAGAAGACGTAGCTTTGATGGCTGAAATGGGCTTTAAAGCGTATCGTTTCTCTATTGCCTGGACACGTATTTATCCACAGGGCGTAGGTGAAGTTAATCAGAAGGGAATCGCGTTTTACAGCTCATTAATTGACGAACTCATTAAATATGGTATTGAACCGATTGTTACTATGTATCATTTTGATCTGCCTTATGCTCTTGAAAAACAAGGCGGATGGTCGAAGAGGGAGACGATTGACGCTTTCGAGCAGTATGCCAAAACATTGTATGAGAACTTTGGAGACAGGGTGAAATATTGGTTAACCATCAATGAGCAAAATATGCTGATTCTCCATCCCGGCTCCATCGGAACTTTAGATACAAGCCTGGAAAATCCGCAAAAGGTACTTTACCAACAAAATCATCATATGTTAGTAGCGCAGGCGAAAGCGATGGTGTTGTGCCATGAGATGCTGCCTGACGCGAAAATCGGACCAGCGCCGAATATTGGGGTCATTTATCCAGCGAGTTCCAAGCCGGAAGATACGCTGGCGGCTGACAACTATGCAGCCATTCGCAACTGGCTCTATCTGGATATGGCGGTATTTGGTCGATACAATCACATTGCCTGGAGCTATTTGGTCGAAAAAGGATATGAGCCTGTCATTGAAGAGGGCGATATGGACATATTAGCGAAGGGAAATCCAGACTTTATCGCCTTTAATTATTACACCTCTCAAACCGTAGGAGAAAGCTTGGATGACGGAAATGATTTTTCACATACAGGAGATCAGCATGAGATTGTGGGTGAGCCAGGAGCATACAGAGGCTCGGTGAATCCTAATCTGCAAACGACGGAGTTTGGCTGGGAGATTGACCCGGTCGGTTTTAGATCCACGCTGCGTCAAATTTATTCCCGCTACCATTTGCCTCTCATCGTGACGGAGAATGGTTTGGGCGCTTTTGACAAGCTTGAAGAAGGCGATGTAGTGAATGATCCTTATCGGATTGACTTTTTCAAAAAACATATTGATCAGATTCAACTGGCAATTACAGATGGCGTAGAAGTATTCGGCTTCTGTCCATGGTCTGCGATTGATCTTGTTAGTACCCATCAGGGCTCCAGTAAGCGTTACGGGTTTATCTATGTTGATCGTGAAGAGTTTGATCTCAAAGATTTGCGCCGTATTCGTAAACAAAGCTTCTATTGGTACCAAAAACTGATCGCTACCAATGGTGAAGTCCGTTAATTAAAGCAACAGTGCAAGAGCACCTCCCTGAAATGGATGTTACCATTTTGAGGAGGTGCTATTTTGGGTTTAGGGGTTTCTTAAACAGCAGTGTTATCATGTGTTATATAATAGAAGAAACACAAACGGAAAGGACATCATGCATTGACCTTACAACAATTAAAATATGTCATCGAGGTTGCCAATCGCGGCTCCATGAATGAGGCGGCAAAGCGGTTGTTTATTTCCCAGCCCAGTCTGTCGAACGCCATTCGGGATCTGGAGGAAGAGATTCATATCACGATTTTTGATCGTACCAATAAAGGTATTTCTTTGTCCAAGGAGGGTGTGGAGTTTCTCGGTTATGCGCGTCAGGTCGTCGAACAGGCGGAGCTGCTGGAAAGTCGCTATCTGGATGCCAAGCCTTCACCGCAGCATTTTTCCGTATCCACGCAGCATTATGCTTTTGCCGTAAATGCATTTGTGAATCTGGTGAATCAATATGGACAGGATGAGTATGAGCTGGCTTTGCGGGAGACGAAAACCCATGAAATCATACAGGATGTCAAAAGCTTGCGCAGCGAAATCGGAATTTTATATCTGAACGAATTTAACGCCAAGGTCATTAACAAGCTGCTAAAAGATGCGAACCTGCAATTTAACAGCCTGTTTATCGCCAAGCCGCATATTTTTATCAGCACCAATAATCCGTTATCCCGACAGTCCATTGTGACCATTGATCAGCTTCATCCTTATCCGTATCTGTCCTTTGAACAAGGGGAGTACAATTCCTTTCACTTCTCCGAGGAAATTCTTAGCACGTTGTCGCATCCCAAAAGCATTCGTGTCAATGACCGGGCGACCCTTTTCAATCTGCTGATTGGCCTGAACGGGTATACCATTTCTACCGGGGTGATCAGTGCGGATTTGAACGGTAACGAGATTATTTCCGTACCTTTGGAATGTGAGGAGTCTATTAATGTGGGCTGGATTTGTCATAAAAATGCTTCGCTCTCCAAGCTAGCCTCCGTCTATGTAGAAGCGCTGCATGAGGCGATAGGCGAGTAAAAGGTTTGGTATAGCTTTAGGCTATAACTAGCTATAGTTTATTGGAGTTACATTATAACTGAAAATGTGTGTTATCTTTCTTACAAGAACTTCACTACAGAAGCGAAAAAGGAGATAACCCTAATGAGCAGCATCCTTGACAATGCATCCCAACGAAAAGTGACCCCTTTCAGACATGATATGGTCGGCAGCTTTCTGCGTCCGCAAGCGATTAAAGATGCCAGAATTCAATTTCAAAATAACGAAATTTCTGCGGACGAACTGAGAAAGATTGAAGACAACGAAATTATCAAGCTGGTGGAAAAGCAAAAATCCGTAGGACTTAAAGCTGTGACAGATGGTGAATTCAGACGCTCTTGGTGGCATCTTGATTTTATGTGGGGTCTGGATGGCGTGGAAAAGGTAGAGCTTTCGAACGGTTACCAATTCCAAGGCGTGGAAACAAGAGCGGAAACCGCACGCTTGACTGGTAAAATCGGTCACTCCCTTCACCCTTTCATTGAAGACTTCAAATTCTTGAAGCAAGTAGCAGGTGAGGATGCGATTGCACGTCAAACCATTCCGGCACCAGCACAGTTCCTGGCCGAGCTGCTGCGTGGAGAGAATAAAGAAACAACCGATACCTATTACAGCAATCTGGACGAGCTGGTGACGGATATCGCCAAAGCTTACAAATCCGTGATTCAAGCGTTGTACAATGAGGGCTGCCGCAGCTTGCAATTGGATGATTGCACATGGGGCATGCTCTGCGATAAAAACTATTGGGAAGCCAGACAGCATGCGGGTGAGAATGTGGAAGATACCAAAAAGCTGTTCGCCCGCGTGAATCAGGAAACCGTAAATGATCTTCCAGCCGATTTGATCGTTACAACCCACGTATGCCGTGGTAACTACCATTCCACCTGGGCATCCTCCGGCGGCTACGAGCCTGTTGCCGAAACCCTGTTCGGCATCGACAACATCGACGGTTACTACCTCGAATTCGATACCGACCGTGCAGGCGATTTCACACCGCTGAAGCATCTGAAAGGCCAGCAGCAGATCGTCCTGGGCCTCGTTTCCTCGAAAACAGGTGAGCTGGAAGACAAGCAGACGGTCATTAACCGTATTAAAGAAGCAACTCAATTCGTCGACATCAACCACATCTGCCTCAGCCCACAATGCGGCTTTGCTTCTACAGAAGAGGGCAATATCCTGACGGAAGAGCAGCAGTGGAAGAAGCTTGCCTTTATTAAAGAGATTGCGGACGAGATTTGGAAGTAAGGGGTTAGAGGAATTGATTGGGTAGGTTCTTTAAACTAAAGCTCCGTTATCATAAAAAACACGCCACATGGGGCGTGTTTTTTATTTTGGCGTGTGACTTAGCTTCATTTCTTAATTAATATTCCCATAGTTTTATTCCGCTCAGATAGCACATGACTTGGTGTATAATCTTTATCCCCATTTATTTCTTGCGTTTGAGCGCACCCTGTAGAGGGCATACCTGTTTTGTAGAATTATTGTCTTCCCCTCTACAAGTCACACTATTGATTTTACAGGAGCCTCTTGCCTTTCGCATGTAAGTAAAGGATGACATTTCAGTCCAATACACCTGCCAACATCACAACAAAGATTGGATTCAACAGCTATGATATGGCTCATAATTTTCATTTATAATAAGCACAAGGAGGCTCATAAGATGTTTGACCACAAGTCATTGCAATTGCTAACTCAGATGGTTAACTATCCGAAGTTGTCAATTCCGGAGTTGAGACTTCAATTGAATTTATCGCCTCGACAGTTTGAATATACGCTGAATAAATTAAATGACGGACTAATTGAGTTGGATTTACCGAAGATTGAAGTAATTGAAATGGGGTTTAAGATTGACGAAAGAGTTAAGAAACACTGGAAAAATGAGGAATTATCACTTGGTCGCAAGCAACTGGTTTTTCAAGAGAATGAACGACTGTATTTGATTTATTTATACACGTATATCCGGCGGGAGCCGATTTCGATCGTTCATTATCAGTCTTTGCTCCAGGTAAGCAGGAATACGGCCTTGGCAGATGTCAAAAAGCTACGTGCGCTTTGTCAGGGAGAAGGTGTCAAATTAGATTATAACCGAACGGACGGTTTTAAATTGGAGGGAGAAGAGCGTCACAAGCGGCGATTTGCATCGGTATGTATTGGGACACTATCACAGCTGCCGATGGGACGCCCGGGTATCAAGCAGGTGATGGATAGTTGGAAATATGAAGATGCAAGTACAACGATCAAGCAGCAATTAACCGATATGGCTCATGAGTATCAGGTCGTCTTTGTGGGCAACAGGCTGGATCAACTTATTTATGAGCTGTTGTTTCTGCAATTCCGCTATGGGCGTAATGCACTGTTTTTGCCCGTTAAGCAAACAGAGTTAATACAACAACAACCACTCTTTCTGATGGGCAAGAAATTATCCGCTTATTTGTTTAATGAAGTGCATGAGATGGAGATCGTATATCTAACGATTCAATTATTGTCAGCTACGCAGGGCGTGCCCCATATTTATCCCAGTGAAGAGCTGAGTTATGTATCTGACGAAATTATCAGGGAAGTAGAACGCCTGACCCTAGTACCCTTTAAAGAAAAACCTATTTTGCAATCGATCTTGTACAAGCATTTGGTACCGGCTTACTTTAGGATTATGTGTGAAGTGCCTTTATCTAATCCTTTAATTGACACTATCAAAGCAGAACATGATGCCCTGTTCAAACTGGTCAAGCAAGCGTTGAAGCCATTGTCTGATTTTACAGGGGAGTGGATCTCGGATGAAGAGGTTGGATACTTTACCATTTTGTTCGGGGGGCATGTCCGCAGATTAGAACCTGAACCTAAAGTATACCGTGCTACAATTGTATGTCCAAACGGGATCAGTTCCTCCATGATGTTACGGACGCAATTGTGTCAGCTATTTCCGGGCGTGCATTTTACGGAATCACATTCGGTTGCGGAATTAAAACAGATATCTCCGGATAGCTATGACATGATTTTTTCTACTATTTATTTGGAATCATCCAAACCTGTTTACTTGACTCGCCCATTATTAACCGTATTAGAAGAAGATTATTTGCAACAAGCTGTTGCTGCTGATTTTGATCTGCCCGTACCTTCTGCGGTGCCCATAGATGAATTAATGGCTACCATACGGAAACATGCCACGATTAAAAGCGAAAAAGCACTTTATACAGATTTAACAAATCATTTACGACAGATGCGTTCAATTGAAAGGAGTCATTCCCCTATGTTGTCCGAGCTTTTAACTGTAGATAAAATTCGATTCACGGATGCTCCCCTGGATTGGAAGGAAGCGATTCAACTAGCAGCCAAACCATTAGAGGAACAGAACTATATTACACCTGACTACACACAGGCAATGATTAACAGAGTTTTGGAAATCGGTGCTTTTATTCATGTCGGCAAAGGAATTGCTATCCCACATGCAAGGCCGGAACAAGGTGTGCAGAAATTGGGAATGTCGCTGTTGCGAGTGAAAAAACCGGTGTTGTTGCTTGATCAGCCGGAGCATGCGATTGATATGTTTATTTGCCTAGCGGCGATTGACAATAAGTTGCACTTAAAGGCGCTGACGGAATTGACTTCGTTTCTGGTCAACGACGATTCGTTAAACCGTTTGAAAGAAGCTACAACAGCGGACGAAATTATAGCCATGATGCAAAAAAAAGGAGACGATAAAAAATGAAAATTTTAACAGTTTGTGGTTCTGGTCTGGGAACAAGCTTTATGGTGGAAATGAATATTAAGCAGCTATTGAATGAGATGGGCGTAGAGGGTGTGGAAGTAGATCATTCCGATCTGGGTTCCGCTACGCCTGGGAGCGCAGATGTGTTTTTTCTTGCCAGAGACATTGCTGAAGGCGGAGCGAGCCTGGGTGATGTGGTCGTTCTGGAAAACATTATCGATCTCGAGGAATTACGCACAAAACTAACAGCAGTCTTACAAGATAAAAATCTATTGTAAGGAGAATTGGCCCATATGAATAAAGCTTTGAATATACTGATTAACGTTTTGAGTGAGCCGTCTGTGCTAGTTGCGTTGATTGCTTTGGTAGGGTTGCTGGCTCAGCGGAAAAATCTCTCGGATATCCTGAAGGGAACGACCAAAACGTTTGTAGGATTTCTTGTCATCAGCGCAGGCGCAGGTGTTTTGCAGCAAGCTCTTGCACCTTTTGGCGATATGTTTAAAGCAGCGTTTCATGTAAGCGGTATCGTTCCAAATAATGAAGCTATTGTGGCTCTTGCCGTGAGTAAGTATGGTTCCTCCACCGCACTGATTATGTTTTTCGGTATGATTGTGAACCTGCTGATTGCTCGTTTTACACGATTTAAGTACATTTTTTTAACAGGTCATATTACGCTATATATGTCATGTATGATTGCTATCATTTTATCAGTGAGTGGTTTCACATCCGTCTCCCTTATCCTTTTTGGAGCGCTGACTGTAGGTATTTTCATGTCGCTTTCTCCGGCCGTTGTGCAGCCATTTGTCCGTAAATTAACGGGCAATGACAATGTGGCTTTGGGGCATTCTGGCGCGGTCGGCTTTGCTATTGGCGGGCTGGTAGGTATGGCAGTGAAAGGCAAGAAAGACATTGTATCCACTGAACAAATCAATTTCCCTAAAGGACTCGGCTTTCTGCGGGACAGTACGGTCAGTATTGCGTTAACGATGGCGGTCTTCTACATCATTGTAGCCCTTTTTGCAGGTCCGGCTTATGTCGAAAGTCACTTGAGTAACGGGAAAAACTATATTTTATTTGCGCTACTTCAGGCAGGGTTGTTTTCTGCAGGCGTATTTATCATCTTGTCGGGTGTACGTCTGGTCTTGGCTGAAATTGTACCGGCATTTAAAGGGATTTCCTCGAAAATTGTACCGAATTCCAAACCGGCGCTGGATGTCCCTATTGTTTATACCTATGCTCCGAACGCGGTACTGATAGGCTTTTTCTCCAGTTTTGTGGGGGGGATTGTCAGCATGCTCATTCTGGTTTTATCCGGCGGGATTGTTATTTTACCTGGGGTTGTCCCGCACTTCTTCACAGGAGCAGCAGCAGGAGTGTTTGGAAATACCATGGGCGGTGTGCGTGGCGCCATTTTAGGCGCATTTGTGAACGGAGTGCTCATCAGTTTCATGCCAATTCTATTAATACCTGTATTAGGGGATCTCGGGTTAGCCAACGCAACCTTCTCCGATTCCGACTTCGGTGTAGTGGGGGTGTTCTTGAGCGGGCTAAACCAGATGGGTGGAAAAACGATAACGATGATCGGGATCGGTTTGGTGCTGCTCATTATGATTTTGGTAAGCCTGAAAAAGCCGAAAAGCAGTGCGCAATAAACAATACAAATGAACACTATAAAAAAACGAGGATCAGGAAGAGAGGACAAACTTTATGAGATTTAACCAGCAAGACCTTCAAGCCGTTATGGCCATCCGAGCATTATCTTTAGACGCGATTGATGAAGCAAACTCCGGGCATCCCGGATTACCTTTAGGTGCAGCACCTATGGCTTATGCTCTTTGGTCACAGGCATTACTTGTAAATCCCAAAAATTCGCGATGGGAAAATCGGGATCGGTTCGTTCTGTCTGCTGGCCATGGATCCATGCTCCTTTACAGTCTGCTTCACTTATCCGGTTTTGATGTGATGATTGACGATTTGAAGAAATTCCGGCAGCTAGGTTCCCGAACGCCCGGGCATCCAGAAGTCGGACACACCGACGGTGTGGAAGCGACGACGGGACCCTTGGGACAAGGGGTGGCGATGGCTGTTGGCATGGCATTGGCAGAACGGCATTTAGCAGGTTTATATAATAAGGAGTCCTTTCCGATTGTGGATCACTACACGTATTGTCTGTGTGGAGATGGTGATTTAATGGAGGGCGTGGCTAATGAAGCGATCTCTCATGCCGGCCATGAGCAATTGGATAAATTAATCATGCTATACGATTCCAATGACATATCGCTGGATGGAGAACTGAGTCACTCTTTCTCAGAAAATATAAAACAGCGGTTTGAGTCCAGTGGGTGGCAACATATCCTGGTTACAGAGGGTAATGATCTTACCGAGATTACTGCAGCGATTGACTTGGCACGAGAAAATCATACACAACCTACAATTATTGAAGTGAAGACTGTGATCGGGTATGGCTCACCGCATGCCGGTACGCATAAAGTTCATGGTTCACCTCTGGGAGAAGCAGGAACGGCTGCGGCAAAATTGAGCTATCAATGGGAACTACCGGCTTTTACCGTATCAGAGGAAGTATATACCCTTTTTCGTGAAAAAGTAGCAGTTCGTGGTGCCAAAGCCGAGGCTGAATGGCAGGCTCTAATGGTGAATTATACGGAAAGTTATCCAGAACTGGCTAAACAGTTTCATGACAGCTTTACCAATATACTGCCCGTAGATTGGGAAAAACCATTGGCTGATTACGAAGCAAGCTCAAGTAAAGCAGGACGAGATACCGGCAGCGACATCTTGAACTTGATTGCACAGCAGGTCCCTTATTTCTTTGGAGGTTCAGCTGACTTAGCGAGCTCCAATAAGACATTAATTGCAGGAGATGAACGTTTTTCTAAATCAGCCCCAGCAGCACGTAACATTTGGTTTGGTGTACGTGAATTTGCGATGGCAGCTGAAATGAATGGCATAGCACTGCACGGTGGGTTAAAGATTTATGGAGGAACTTTCTTTGTATTTTCCGATTATTTAAAAGCAGCTATACGCTTGGCGGCCATTCAGCAACTTCCGGTGATTTACGTACTAACCCATGACTCCATTATCGTAGGAGAAGACGGACCTACCCATGAGCCGATCGAGCAACTGGCAGGATTGCGTGCGATGCCGAATTTAAATGTAATCCGTCCCGCAGACGGCAATGAAGTGATCGCTGCCTGGCATATGGCGATCTCATCAGTTTCAACACCGACAGCACTTGTCCTTACACGTCAGGCTCTGCCGATCCTTGCAGGCAGCTCTGAAAAGGCGTTGGAAGGTGTGAAAAAAGGCGGATATGTTTTAGCGCCTGCTTCCAAAGAAGTACCAGATTTGCTGTTAATCGCAAGTGGTTCAGAGGTGAAGCTGGCTGTCGAAGCACAGAGTATCTTGGAAAACGAAGGCATTTCAGCATCTGTCGTAAGCTTGCCGAACACATCTGCTTTTGATCAGCAGAACGAAGCTTACAAAGAAAGAGTCTTGCCCAAAGCAATACGTGCCCGCGTCGGCATTGAAATGGGGGCAAGCTTTGGCTGGGAACGCTATATCGGACTGGACGGAAAGATGTTAGCCATTGATCGTTTTGGCGCATCCGGTAAAGGAACCGAAGTTGTAGAAGCCTTTGGCTTTAACGCAGCCAATATCGTTGCTTTAGCGAAAGAGGTACTTGCTGAATTAAGGAAATGATAAGAAATTAGAAACACTGAAAAGGCGCAAACACGCTACTAAGCAGTTACGCAAAAAAAGTCGTTCATTAGATCAATCTGATGAGCGGCTTTTTTGATATGTTTCTACACGATGTAACTGAACCACATATGTGTGCGTGTCATTATTCATTGTTTAAAATCTCTTTAACAATATTTTTCGCTAGCTTAATTTTTTGAGGGTTTGACTTTCTAAGCAATGTTAGTATTTCATTTAGTTCGGCTTCATGCTTTGTAACCTTAATTTCCTCATTTACATAAGCAAAAAGCTGAATCAAATTAACATCCAGTGCATTTGCAATTTTAGCTATATTTAATAAGGATACGTTCTTTTCCCCACGTTCAATCTGCCCTATGTATGAAAAATGAAATCCGCCTTTTTCTCCAAGCGATTCCTGAGACAAGCCCTTTTCTTTTCGCAAAGCACGTATTCTGGCACCCACTAATTTGAGAACTTCTTTATCTTCCATCGTCTACACCTCACTATTCTAAAAGTGTAGACAAGATATCTAAAGGAAAACATTGAATGATGAATACAATAAATATTAATGATATCTATAAGTATTATTTCAGGATATAATAAGACTAATATTGAAATTCTCTGGAGGAATAGATATGAAAAAAGATCCTTCTACCCTTAACCGAAGTCATACCCAGCCATCCAGACGCGCACAACACTTACATCATTCAATAACCGATTTTTACACCCTAGCCCAATACCACATGAAACTAGCCAAAATCCTGCAAAAGCACAACCAGCTCCAATGCTGCATTATCCTGTGCGACTGGGCTTTGACTTCCATGCTGAAAGCCCTATATATGAAGGAAAACAATACCCTTTGCCCTCCAGATTTCCTGAGCATGACTGACCTGCTGCACTTATTACATACCGACACCAACCCGGGATTGGATGTTGTTGTTTTTAACGGCACCACTCAATTTCTGTCATCCCAGTTAGAAACCCCGCTCCTTCGAAAGATGAAGAACAAGGATGTGGGCAGACTGCTGCGCAGAACCGACGACATTCTGTGCCAGTTGTCCCCCCGTGTGATTACCGATCCATCCGAAACGTATCAGTCCATTTTCTAAGAAGTCCTATCCTGTCAAAATAAACTCGCTTGCCAAATAAACGTTGCCAATGCGCCCTGTCGTAAACCGTTTTTCTTCATACGATAAGAGTATGCTTTAAAGCAAGGAGGGATTCAGACATGGGTGAAGTTGGTTACGGTGGCGGTGGAGCATGGACATCCACAGGCGCAATTCTGGTATTGTTTATTTTGCTGGTGATTATCACTAAATCTTTTCTGATCTAACAGCAGGTTAGCATCGCTTAAATTCACAAAGCAGCCTTCTTTCACTATATAGTGAGGGAAGGCTTTTTTTGTGTGTAGAACGGATGCTAACCTAAGCATGTTGTCTGTCCCTGCAAGCATTGCTATACTTTATATACAGGGAAAATTTACCTTAGAAATGTGACATACATGGATACGCAGAATACGCGAAAAAAATGGAGATTCGTTGACCAAAATCAGGAGGACTACACAATGAACGTAGCAAGCAGTCCATTTCAATTCACGACAGATACGGCGACCCTTTGCGTATTTGATACAGAAGCACTTAAGCATCGTTTGGACGATGAGCCGGATTGGTGGTCCATCGAAGAGGACGAACTGGGCGAGTTGAACCAGGGGAATGTGGCTTTATTTAATCTATTTACCTTTCTTTAATACAGTGCAGCGAAGGCAGCAATAGCTTACAAGTCTGATCCGATTGTAAATACAGGATGAACCCTGTAACGACCCTGACAAGCCGCTTGAATATGCGGAAACCCTGAACAGGTGGAAACCTGAGCTTATGAAAATGGAAAAGGCCATCCCCACGGCTTACACATCCGTGAAGACAGCCCTTAACCCGTCTATTGATATTTTATAATAATCGCATTGCTGATTTGGCGGCCGGGTGTGGTGAGATAGGAACCGTTGTAATACAGCCCACTGGAAGCACCGCCATCCAAATTCATGGCCTGATAAGCGCCTGCCTGCTTCATGATTTGAGCAAGCTGTGGAATAGTGGCTCCGCCTGTGGTCAGGAGGATTAGCTTATGATCCCGTGTAATCCCGAGTGCACTGCGGGCCCCGCCGCCTGTTAATATTTTAGGGTCCTTGAAGCCTTCAGCTTTGACATTCAGGGAAACCTTTCCGTTCGTCACCAGACGAGGTCCGGCTTGTAGGGCGCCTTCGACGTTGCCTTCGCTTAACCGCTGTTCAAAGGCAGGACCCGAAACCAGTTCGGCCAGATGGTTAGCATCGTAGGTAAAGACGGTTCGTTGGTCGCCAGAGCTTTTTTTCAACAAATTCCCGTGGCTGACCAGATAGCCGTAAGGCGTTTTGTATGAGCTTTTGGTATAGGCGTCAAAGTAGGTGCCGTTGATGGCTACAACCGCTTGATTGCGTTTGGCGAGACCGCTTAAGTTCTCCACTTTGCCGATGGTATTGCCTGCCAGCGCCACATCCAGATTCACCTTGGGATGAAGCATGGAGATGGTGACCACCTTAGCGGAGTAGGTGCGTGATCCGACCTTGAAGCTTTTGTGAGCCGTCTGGATCGGTGTGGTGCTGCTAGGTAGCTTGCCCGTGAATACCGGAAGCCTGACAGACGTTGTGCCCTGCTTGATATGTACCGATGAGGTTTCCTTTTGCCATGAGACTTGCAGGTTTAGGTGCTGGCTGATGAACTGCAAGGGAACGTAGGTGGAACCATTATCGGTAAAAGGAGCCTTTTGCATACGGATTGTTTGATCATTAACTTTAGCCGTAGACTGTCCTGCAAATAAGGTGAGCCGGGTATCGCCTTGGGCAATTTCAATTTTTTTGTCCGTTGCCGTCATGTTGATGGTGATCCCTTCATAGCTGTTCAGGAGGCGAAGCGGGATGAAGGAGTGGTTATTCTGATCCACATAGACCAGCATGGGCGCTGGTGCAGCAGCGTAGATCGGGGTTACAAGGATTAGCAGGGACAGGATAACAAGTACGGTGATTCTTTTCATGAATAGATCAATCTCCTTATGTAGTCTTGACACTTTACGAGGTGCTTGTACTTATATCGGATTTTATAAGTTGTAAATGTATGTGCGAGACAGGGCGCTGGATCATCTGGCGTAACCATGAGCCACTGCGCTGGTAATACGAATATTTTGAAAATGATGATAAAAGCAAAATCTGTTAAGCTGAGCTTGGAAGAATGTGTAATGGCATATGATGCAGTTCTGATATAGAAAGGAAAGAGGTGCGGGGACATGGACAAGAAGGCGGATATTCGCACATCCATGAAGGAGTTATTTGCACATATGGATGAAGCTTTTTTTATGGATTTGGTAGAAAATGTACCCTTCGAGATGCGTGACGGCAATGCCGATGAGGAAGGCTGGATCAAGTGGAAGCCTCTTCCTTCGCAGATCACAGAGCAGGAGGTTCGGGATCTTGAGGAAACCTACCATTTCGAGCTTCCTCCCTTGCTGAGAAGTTTCATCATGTCCTATCATTATGTGTCTTTGCAATTCGATAACGAATTCATTCCTGGAGTCTACTGGAGCGATTGTACCTTTATTGAGTTTCCACGACTGCCTGTGGGCCAAGGCTTGAAGGGATTTCATGATTTGCTCCGCGAATGGTCGCCCTTGCTATCGGCAGGTTATATTCCATTTGCAATTGCTGAGGAAAACGAAGGTCCTGTCTGTTTGAATGCAGGAAGTAGACAAAAAGATGGTGACTATCCGATTGTATGGTTCTATCACCAGGATTTGAAACATCTGGACGAGGACGATTTACGCATCAGGGAAAATCTGATTCCCCATGTACAAGGACTGTTCCCATCTTCTGTCGAGATGTTTAACGTGATGTTTAAGCAGATCAGGCACTAACAATTTCGGAATTGGGACTATATTATGCATCTATCGTATTGACATAAAAAATGAGGAATGTTATAAAAAAAGGTAGGCTGGCACTCGAATGAGGGGAGTGCTAACAGACTTTCGAGTTTGGACGGTTCCCCATGTGCAGCCTTACCTTACATAAGGTTCATATTCGAAAGGAGATATCAGAATGGAGAAAAAACAGTTTCAGGCTGAGTCCAAGCGTCTGCTCGAAATGATGATTAACTCGATTTACACGCAAAAGGAAATTTTTCTAAGAGAGCTGATCTCCAACGCAAGTGATGCGATTGACAAAATTTATTACAAAGCGCTGACGGATGATCAACTGGTCTTTGATAAAGAAAATTACTATATCAAAGTAACAGCCGACAAGGAGAACAGAATGCTCACTCTTCGCGATACCGGGATTGGTATGACGAAGGAAGAACTGGAAAACAACTTGGGTGTCATTGCTAAAAGTGGCTCACTGGCGTTCAAAAATGAGAATGAATCCAAGGATGGTCATGACATCATTGGGCAGTTCGGGGTAGGCTTCTATTCGGCGTTCATGGTGGCGGATGTCGTTACAGTGACTACAAAGGCACTGGGCAGCGATACCGCTTATAAGTGGGAATCCACAGGTGCAGACGGGTATACCATTGAGCCGGCCGAGAAGGATGAAGTCGGTTCTGTGATTGTTTTGAAAATCAAAGCAAACACCGAGGATGAATCCTACGACGAATATTTGGACGAGTATCGTTTAAAAGCACTGATCAAGAAATACTCCGACTTTATCCGTTATCCGATCAAGATGGATGTTACAGGCAAACGTCTGAAAGAGGGCAGTGACAACGAGTTCGAGGATTACGAAGAAGAACAGCTTATTAACAGCATGGTTCCAATCTGGAGAAAGAACAAAAGCGAGCTGACCGACGAGGATTATCACAATTTTTATGTGGAAAAACGCTATGGCTATGACAAGCCACTCCAGCATATCCACGTCAGCGCGGACGGCGCGGTGGTGTACCAGGCTATTTTATTCATTCCAGAAAATATCCCGTTTGATTTCTATTCCAAGGAGTATGAAAAAGGGCTGGAACTGTACGCCAACGGCGTGCTGATTATGGAAAAATCGCCTGACCTGCTGCCGGATTATTTCAGCTTTGTCAAAGGTATGGTGGACTCCGAAAGCTTGTCGTTGAACATTTCCAGAGAGATGTTGCAGCATGACCGCCAGTTGAAGCTGATTGCCAAAAATATCGAAAGCAAAATCAAAGGCCAGCTGCTGACTCTGCTCAAAAATGAACGGGAAAAGTATGATCAATTCTACAAATCATTTGGAAGACAATTGAAATTTGGCGTCTACAACGATTATGGAACTCATAAGGAGACGCTTCAGGATCTGCTCATGTTCTACTCTTCTACAGAGAAAAAGCAGGTTACACTGGACGAATATATATCGCGTATGCCTGAGGATCAGAAGTATATTTATTATGCTTCCGGAGAGTCCAACGAACGTATTGAGAAGCTGCCGCAGACCGAAATGGTGGCCGACAAGGGCTACGAAATTCTGTACTTCACCGATGATATTGATGAGTTCGCTATTAAAATGCTCATGAGCTACAAGGAGAAAGAATTCAAATCCGTATCCAGTGGCGATCTGGGCATTGAGGCTGACGAGAACGAGAAGGAAACAGAAGCGGAACAAAACGACAACAAAGAGCTGTTCGAGTACATGAAGGGCTTGCTGGAAGGCAAGGTATCCAGTGTTAAAGCCTCCAAGCGCTTGAAGACACATCCGGTGTGTCTGTCCGCAGACGGTGAAGTGACGATTGAAATGGAGAAAATCTTGAACGCCATGCCGAACAACGCCGATGTAAAAGCGAATAAAGTACTGGAGATTAACATCAACCATGCGGTGTTCAACTCTTTGAAAGAGGCTTTTGCTGAGGACAAGGAGAAGGTCAATCTCTATACGGCATTGCTGTATAATCAAGCTCTGTTGATCGAAGGTTTGCCACTGCAAGACCCGGTTGAATTCACCAATGATATTTGCAAAATTATGGTTTAACAAGCTTTAATGCTGTACAGAGCCGTTCCCGCATCGGGGGCGGCTTTATTCATGATAAACAATCCTACAGTACCAGCCAATCATTTTCCCCCCCTCTGAATCTTCTTCAAAGGAAATGGCGGGTGGCCTTTTTACTAGAAATAAGATAATATTAACTCTTTAAGGCTGTTTACTTGGAGTGCAAAAAAACTTCTGGTAAACGTGCACTGACTTCCTTGGAACGCCTTGGGAGGGGCTTTGTGCTCTTTATTTTATGGTGATTTCATGCCTGAATTTGGGATTTGTAAAATTTTTGTGACATAGTGGTGTGAATTTTTACACTGCAAATTATCGTTTTTCTTGATTATTTGATGGGATGTCTTTATAATCATTTTGTTTGCAAGAATGATTAGCGATTAGCGTATGGAATAAGGAGGTTATTTATTTTGGGAAAAGCATTGATTATTGGCGCCGGTGGCGTGGCCAGCGTTGTGGTGCATAAATGTTGCCAAAACCCAGATGTATTTGAAGAAATTTGTATCGCGAGCAGAACTGTTGAGAAATGCGATGCGCTTAAAGAAAAGCTGGGTGGAGGCCGTACTAAGATACAAACGGCTCAGCTGGATGCTGACAACACCGACATGGTCATTGACCTGATTCGAAGCTTTCAACCGGATGTAGTTATCAATGTGGCTCTCCCTTATCAGGATTTGACGATTATGGATGCTTGCCTAGAGACAGGCGTTCATTAC
The DNA here is from genome assembly GCF_030034735.1 of Paenibacillus sp. RC334. Taxonomy (NCBI): domain Bacteria; kingdom Bacillati; phylum Bacillota; class Bacilli; order Caryophanales; family Paenibacillaceae; genus Paenibacillus; species Paenibacillus sp. RC334. The sequence continues at coordinate 1,875,587 of NZ_CP125370.1, forward strand.
GTTGATACGGCGAATTATGAACCGCCGGATACGCCGAAGTTTGAATACAGCTGGCAATGGGCCTACAAAGAAAGATTCGAAAAAGCGGGCATTACAGCTCTGCTGGGCAGCGGTTTTGATCCAGGCGTGACTGGAGTATTTACGGCTTATGCTCAAAAGCATTATTTTGATGAAATTCATACGATTGATATTGTAGATGCGAATGCAGGGGACCACGGATATCCTTTTGCCACTAACTTTAATCCGGAAATTAATATTCGGGAAATTACGGCGAAGGGCCGTTACTTTGAAAATGGAGAGTGGATTGAAACTGAGCCGCTTTCCGAGAAAAAGGTATACGACCTTCCTGAAATCGGACCGAAAAACATATATCTTTTGTACCATGAAGAACTGGAATCTCTTGCAGTAAACATTAAAGGCGTGAAAAAAATCCGTTTCTGGATGACTTTCTCGGACAACTACCTGAATCATTTGAACGTGCTTCAAAACGTAGGCATGACTTCCATTGAGCCTATTGATTACGAAGGACAGCAAATCATTCCATTGCAATTCCTGAAAGCCATTTTGCCAGACCCGGCTTCCCTCGGACCTAGAACCAAGGGTAAAACGAACATTGGATGTATCATCCAAGGCGTTAAAGACGGAAAACCGAAAACGTATTATGTATACAATGTGTGTGATCATGAGGAATGTTATGCAGAGGTTGGCTCCCAAGCCATTTCCTACACGACAGGTGTTCCTGCCATGATCGGCGCAATGCTTATCATTAAAGGCATCTGGAAAAAACCAGGCGTATACAACGTTGAGGAATTTGATCCAGATCCATTCATGGAAGCACTGAATAAACACGGATTGCCATGGCAAGAGAGCTTTACGCCAACGTTGCTTGATTGAGGCCTGTGATGAATATTGATATTAGCGGACTTCCATCACCTTGTTACCTTGTTGACGAAAGACTTCTTGTGAAAAACCTTGAGGTTTTAAATTCTGTTCAAGAGCGAACAGGCTGCAATATTTTGCTTGCTCTTAAGGGATTTTCGATGTTTTCGACATTTCCTCTGGTTGGTAAATATTTAAAAGGCGTAACTTCCAGTTCGTTGTTCGAGGCGAGACTGGGTCGCGAAAAAATGGACAAGGAGGTTCACGTATACGCACCAGCTTATGTTGACAGTGAATTTGACGAGCTACTGGAGTATGTTGACCACGTCGTTTTCAACTCCTTCGATCAATTGAAACGGTTCAAAAGTAAGGTGCAAGGCGTGACTTCCAAAAAGATAGAAATTGGAATTCGGGTCAATCCGGAATATTCGGAAATCGAAACTCCGTTGTACGATCCTTGCTACAACAACTCCAGAATGGGTGTGACCTTGGCTAACTTCAGACCTGAGGATCTGGATGGCGTAGACGGTATTCATTTTCATACGATGTGTGAACAGAATTCGGACACGCTGGAGCGCACCATTAAAGTCGTGGATGAGAAGTTCGGGCCATACATTAAGCAAATGAAATGGCTTAATTTTGGCGGCGGTCATCATATCACCAGAGAAGACTATGATCTGGACACGCTGGTACGCTGCATCCAATATTTTCAGGATAAGTATGGTGTACAGGTTTACCTGGAGCCGGGCGAAGCTATCGCCTTGAATACCGGTTATCTGGTTGCTACAGTTCTGGATACGATGAAAAACGGAATGGACCTTGCCATTCTGGATACTTCGGCTGAATGTCATATGCCTGATGTACTGGCTATGCCGTATCGCCCGAATATCATTGATGCAGGCCAACCTGGTGAGTATGCACACACCTACAGACTCGGTGGACTTACTTGCCTGGCCGGAGATGTGATTGGCGACTATTCCTTTAAAGAGCCATTGAAGCCGGGAGACAAGCTTGTATTCTGCGACATGGCCCATTATACGATGGTCAAAAACCACATGTTTAACGGAGTCAACCTGCCAGCCATCGCCAGCTACAATGACGAAGAAGGCATTAAGGTGATCCGCCAGTTCTCCTATGAGGATTTTAGCTCACGTCTGTCGTAAGATATGGATAGTGTGAAATGACTGAACTACAAAAAGCCACGTCCCTTGAGATAGGGACGCGGCTTTTGATTTATAAGGTTAGAATTTTTAATATTTATTGTTCAATCGTAGCTGTAAGCCTATAATCGAACTGTTGACCAATTTCGTAGCCTGGAACCTCAACTGCTATATAATACCATTTGCCAGCTTCAAGTTCTTTGCCTAAAGTGTTCTGACGATTTTCCGCTGCTCTAATCTCATGACCATTGCTATCGGATAGAACCAATTTTAACCATGCATTAGGATACTTATCCCCTTCAATTTTAAAATTAACCCGTTTGGTCTGAAAAGCCTTGAACTTAAAAACATCGTATGAATCCCAATTCCCTTGAGTAAGTTTTCCAATGGTTCCATATATATCATCACCCAACCAAACTTCGCTTGCTTCTTCAAAGCTATTATTAGGCTCTCTGTCGGTCCCGTTATCATAGAGTTTAATCGATTCCTTAGTGGGTGAAGCAATGTCTTCTTGAGCAAAGGCGGCACCGGCAGAAGTACTTAACATAAGTGTCAGACCTAATGAAGCTAACAACGTTTTTTTCATGAATAAACTACCTCTCTTTTTGGGATTTATATTCATTTATATGAATATATTAGTAATAGAACTCAGATTAATTGTATGTGATTTACCAGTAAATTGGAATAATAAAAAGGAATATTTATCAATAAAATAAATATAATAGAACATTTTGTTACAAAGGTGTATTTTTTCATCCCTCAGAAGTAAAATCTAAGGAAGTTCTGTAGAAAGGAAATGAAGTATGTACTAACAGCTCAAAATGGAATACATAATCAGAGCTTTTTTTGCTGGAAATTCGGGGAATTTCTTGGCTGCAAACATTTATGATATACTCATTGGATTGGAAACCTATTTGAATGTTAAATGTATGAAACATATGGAATGATAGGCAGAGGTGAAATGAACATGTTTGACCCGACGGTTTTTGATAATTTAAAAGTAGGTATGGAAAATGCAGTATACGATCTGGATAGTCTGGATTCACGTATTGAAATCACGCAACGGATCGACCGATTGGAAATGTCCGTGATGTCGCGTGAATTCGCTATACAGTTCAGGCTGACGGAACGACCCGGTGTGACGGCAGAAATTCGCTTAAATGCAGATTTAAATAACTTGGCTGCGGAAATTTTGGAGATCGAAGATCAAATCCCCGGATGTGTGCTGCTGCTCAGCTTCTATATGGAGATTCGTGAGATTGAAACACAGTGCAGCCAGATTGAAGATTTATTGACGCAAATTTGGAAGCCGGATCTTAGGCCGCTCCAAACGCTCAGCTTTGTTTACGGGGAGGAGGCAACTACATACCAAAACAAGATTGAGCTTCAATTTTCCAGACAAATTAATGAAGATCAGATGGAGGATATCCCGGAGCTATTGGAGCATATTTTGCTGACGCTTACGGAATTACACAAGGTATGAAAATTGATTTCAACGATTTGGTCAGATTGAATTGAACTGGAAAGGGAAGTTAGAATTAAAGGAGCAGGGAATATAAAATGAATGAACTTGAATTCTCACAAGTGTATGCGATTATGGAAGCCTCTTTTCCTGAAACAGAATGTAGAATCTTTGCGTCGCAAAAGGCACTGCTTACTCATCCTTGTTATCGCTTAATCACTGAAAAGGATGAGCAAGGGCATACGATCGCTTTTCTGGCAGGCTGGGAATTTACACATTTTCGGTTTGTAGAGCATATTGCGGTAGATCAGGCTATACGTGGTGGCGGGTTAGGTAAAAAGCTCATGAGCAGATTTATTTCACAGTCCGATAAACCAGTAGTTCTGGAGGTTGAGCCACCTGAGGATGAATGGACTCGGAGAAGAATTGGTTTTTATGAACGCTTGGGATTCCATCTCAACGATTTTGAGTATGTACAGCCTCCTTTGAGGGAAAGACAGGCCGATCTGAGGCTTCAAATTATGAGCTATCCGTATGCGCTGACAGAGCAGGATTTTGCGCCGTTTAGACAAATTTTATATACCGAGGTTTACGGGCTGAAATGAGAGAACATATATATTAGTGTAGGTAAAATATATAAGGCTCTGCTTTTACCGTATTTATACGGGAGCAGAGCCTTTGACTTCATTGAGATAATGTAACTTAATGTTACTTGTGCTTTGTCCAAACCATTACAAATTCCTTTTCACGGGTTTCTGGATCAATGGATTCCTCTTGAATGATAAATCCATTTCTGGTATAAAAGTTAAATGCCTTCGTGTTGGACTGGTATACTTTCAATTGGATCTGCTCATATTGCTTCTTAACCCAATCTAGTAGTAACTTGCCATAGCCTTTTCGTTGGGAACCTACTCGTATAAATAAGGCCGCCAAATATCCATCTATCATGGAAACGAAGCCACCAATAGTGTGATCGTCCTGTATAATAACGTAGTTTTGAGCTAGAGGAAGGTATTTGTCTTCCATTTCGCCAACCTGTGATGTCCAATATTGTGGATCAATAAAATGATGGGCCTCTATGGAAGCTTCCAGCCATATAGCTGCTAAATCTTTAAACTCTTCCACTTTTCCTGGTTGAATAGACATAGAATGACTCCTTTTCCCGGTATGTAATGTGATTACAATAGTATGATGTTTAACATAAAAAAGACCGTCCGTAGACGGTCTTTCTACCCGTGGCGCTTATTTAAAGCTTTGATCCGTATCCCGCGCCTCCGTCATCTCTGAGAATTAGAGAATGGCGGACCGGGTAAGGGACACGTTCAACATCTGATTACTAATGTTGACGCACCTCCTTTCCTGATGCGTCCATATTACCATATATGGTATGAGAAATCCAGTTGTTTTCACATGTTTTCTGGAATTATATATAGAAAATATAATATAAGAATGGCTTGCTTTTATTCTCTATGAGCGATATAATCTTAATTACGGTGATTATATGTACTGGGCATTATTTATGGCCCTGTTACATAGATAAACATCGGCATGATTACATACTATGCGGTCGTGGCGGAATTGGCAGACGCGCACGGTTCAGGTCCGTGTGGGCTAACCCCCGTGGAGGTTCGAGTCCTCTCGACCGCATCATTAACATAAAAAAAGGTTCATCATTGCTCATTGTAGCAATGATGAACCTTTTTTATGTTATCTATAGCGCTGATAGTAATATCAAAGGGATGAGCGTAGCATTAGCCATTTACCCGGGCGTGTATTTCATTGTGATTCCCGGTGTTTCTTGACATGATAACGGGTAGAGCAACGTTTGCTACAGAACCGCTGTAGTCTGTTTTTAGAATGATCGGAAAATATTTCACGGCAAGGATCTGAGACGCAGACTTTGAGTCTTGGTCTTCCGTACAGGGTCAGTTCTCTTCCGAGCGTACGCGAACAGACCGCCAGAATACGGTCGGCCAAGCTGCCTGTGTTTTTATCAGGTGGACTGTAAACATAACGAAAGCTGCCGTCTCCCTGTGCATTTAATCGTGGGCGCAGGGGGGAACGCAATTCACTCTCCGTCAGAAATTCTCCCAGTTGCTCATCACTTCCACTCATAATCAAATCGCGCAGTCTGTCGCGGTAAGCACGCACGGCTGTTAGCTCCTTCAGAGCTACCGTTTCATCGCATAACACTCCATACTTTTGTAGCAAATCATTTAATTGTTCCGGACTGTCAAGCCGTTCCGGTTCTTCATAGTAGGGATCATAACTATTTAATAGATCGAAGGTGAAAGAAAACCAGAGTTCGTTGTAATATTCCAATTCAGTTTGACTCCTTACACGTTGAGGGATATAGTAATGCTTAAAGTATATTTTATGTATTACATTTTAGCAAATAGCTATGCCTCATAATCGAAGGTAAAGGAGTTGGTTGTCGATGGAAAAAGAAATCTGCATTATTCATGCCCCCACCAATCTTGGCCTTAGCAGGCATCCGGACGGTAGAGAAAGAGGCTGCTGGAAGCTTCCCGCTGTTCTTGAGGAGTTGGGTCTTCACACAGCGATCGGAGCACAAGTCGCGACAAGGCTGTCTCAGCCTGCATATCCGAAGAAGTATACATACAACGACGGCGCCTTATTTGGGGCTCAGGTGGCCGCTTTTTCCATTGAATTGGCAGATACGGTGGAGGAGGTACTGAGCACCTCTGCGTTTTCTCTTGTTCTGGGCGGCGATTGCAGTGTGCTGCTGGGAAGCGCCTTGGCGCTGGCGCGAAAGGGGAATTACGGACTAGTTCATATAGACGCACATCCAGATTATTACCATAAAGGAAATAGTGATAAAGCCGTTGTGGCTGGTATGGACCTTGCTATTGTTACGGGTAAAGGAACAGATATTTTAACCAATCTGGAAAACCGAAAACCTTATATTCAGAGTTCCAATGTCCTGACCTTCGGCTATCGCGAATCAGATCCGGAGCAGAGCATTATAGAAGAGGCAAAGACGGAGGGCATTACCTGCTTCAGTGCGGAACGCTCTCTTCGGGAAGGGGGTGCCAGGACTGAGGATTTTTTGAATGATTTCATTCATCAGCGAGAGGTTGACGGTTTTTGGCTTCACCTGGATGCAGATGTGCTTGACAAAACGCTCATGCCCTGTGTGGATTGCCCGGAATCTCATGGCTTGCAGTGGAAGGAACTCACAGATGTTCTTAGAGTCTTACTGAAATCACCTCAAATAGTAGGCATGAGTGTGGCTATACTAGACCCCCGATTTAGATCCCGGCTTGAAGGTAGCAGCAAACTTTAAAGAGATGTTGACTGCTGTATTACGCCCGCAAAAGGTTGAGCCTCAAGCTGATTTGCTATATAGTTATGACTGGACAACCATTCCATCTATATAAAATGAATGCCAAAGTAGGGGGCCCTTGCAATGATTATTAAACCGAAAGTCCGTGGCTTTATCTGTACTACTGCGCATCCAGGAGGATGTGCGGCTCATGTCAATCGTCAAATCGACTACATCAAAGAAAGTCCTTCAATACAAGGAGCCAAAAAGGTGCTTGTGATCGGAGCTTCCACCGGCTATGGACTGGCTTCCCGCATTGCTGCCAGCTTTGGTATGGGAGCTGATACCATAGGTGTATCCTATGAACGCCCTGCTTCAGAAGGACGCACAGCTTCAGCTGGATGGTACAACACTGTAGCCTTTGAGGAATCGGCTAGAGCGGCTGGCTACATAGCAGAAAGCATTAATGGAGACGCTTTTTCCCATGAAATCAAGCAGGAAACGTTGAAACTGGTTAAGGAGAAGCTGGGCAAGGTAGATCTGATTGTGTATAGTGTCGCTTCACCACGACGGACGCATCCCGATACGGGTGAAACCTTCAACTCCGTTCTCAAGCCCATCGGGCAGCCCTTTTCTGATAAAACGGTGAATACCAATACAGGTGTCGTATCGGAGATTACGCTGGAACCGGCTACAGAGGAGGAAATTGAAAATACGATAACGGTAATGGGGGGCGAAGATTGGTCCTTATGGCTAAAAGCGCTGGAAGAAGCTGATCTGCTGGCTGAAGGGGTAACCACACTGGCTTACTCGTATATTGGTCCAGAGATCACGGAGGCCATTTACCGTAAAGGAACCATTGGCCAAGCCAAAAATGACTTGGAGGCCACAGCGCACAGCTTAACGAAGCAACTGGAGCATTATGATGGAAAAGCCTACGTTTCTGTAAATAAAGCTTTGGTTACACAATCCAGCTCGGCTATTCCAGTTGTACCTCTGTATATTTCCTTACTGTTTAAGGTTATGAAGGAAAAGGGCTTGCATGAGGGCTGTATCGAGCAAGCGCAGCGTCTGTTCGGAAAGCTATATAGTGGATCGACAGTGGAAACCGATGAGGAAGGGCGCATTCGTCTGGACAACTGGGAAATGAGAGCGGATGTCCAGCAGGCTGTCCAAGAGGCTTGGTCCGGGATTACTACAGAAAATGTGTCTGAACGGGGCGACCTTGAACAATATCGTCTCGATTTCCTTCAGTTGTTTGGATTCGGGTTTGATGAAATTGATTATGATTTGGATGTAAATCCAGATATTCAGTAGAATCATGGCTGATCTCGAATTGTACTACACACATAATAAAAGCGGGCACTTACAAGCGAAATAAATCGCTTGTGAGGCCCGTTTTTTTATATCAGGATTTATGCAAAATCCTCATATGTTAGGCAAATGTATATAAGCTGAACTAAAAAAAGGTACATGCAAACGGAGCAGGCGGAATGGTGCTGTACAAGCAAAGTGTTCTTGTTTCAGTAGCTGAAACTATCGGGGATCTGACGTAGAAACCGATTTGTGATGAAGCAGACGAAAAACAGCGATGGTAATCATGATCCCGGCAACGCCAAATACAGATACGGAGGTCAAAGCCTGGTAGGCTTGCCAGCCGAATAAAAAAGCGATACCACTGCCAAAGGTTGTGCCTGCCAGTAAACCGAGTGCGCAAGCGATGTCTGTTCTGAATTTCATAAGCTTTTTTCCTTTCGGAATCAGGATTTGAAAAGCAACTTGTACTTTTCATCTGGACTTGGACAGGAACTTGTGCGTACAATTAAATAGAAATCGTTTTCAAAGAGAATCTTTTTAATAGTATGGATCATTCTTGTGCAAATTATTCCTTTTCAGGAGGTAGATCAAATGAATATGAATGAGCAGATCAAGCAGTGGAACGAAGAAGCACAGGCAAACTACACCGATCACCCTTACCGAAAGGTCGAATTGTTTATTGAGGTGCGTGATGGAGCGCTTGAAGCCGTCGTCCCTTATCTGAAGCAACAAAATTACCGTCATATGACGCTGGTAGAGGATGAACATACTTCTGCGGCGGCAGGGGAAAAGTTGACACAACGGATACGTGACGCAGGTTTGGTGGTCGATGTGGTTCGGCTGCCTCCCAATGCTGTGGGGGATGTGATTGCAGATGAGGGCTATATCGTAAAGGTGTTGTTGGGCGTGGCAGATGAGAGTCAGGCTGTACTGGCCGTAGGCTCCGGCACTATTCATGATCTGGTTCGCTTCGCATGCTATAAAATGAATCGTCCGTTCCTGTCGGTGCCGACGGCCGCTTCTGTGGATGGATTCACATCGGCAGGCGCGCCGTTGATTGTGGGCGGCAGCAAGCAGACATTCCAGGCTGTTCCACCGGAAGCGATCTTTGCTGATCTATCCGTACTGGCGAATGCGCCACAAGCGATGACTGCTGCAGGCTTTGGCGATATGCTCGGCAAATTCACCTCATTAGCCGATTGGCATGTGTCCAGGGATTTGGGGGGCGAACCGTATTCGCTTTTGGCTAATCGAATTACGGAGGAGGCGCTGCGGGCCTGTGTAGAGCATGTTGATGAGATTGCGGCGGGTAGCCAGGCAGGTGTCGAAGTGCTGATGAACGCGCTGATCGCATCCGGCATTTCCATGCTGATGATTGATCATTCCCGTCCAGCATCGGGGGGAGAGCACCACATTTCTCACCGAATTGAAATGGATTTTATTGCGGAGGGACGCAAGCAAGTTTTGCATGGTGCCAAAGTGGGCGTAGCTTCTGCTTTACTGGCGGACTTGTACAGGGACCTGGTTGCCAGCCAAGCTGTGGATGCTTTTGAGGTATATCGAACCTTGCCCACGTCGGAGCAGATGCGTGCATGGCTGGCTCAGGTCGGTGGTCCGTCTACGATTGCCGAGCTGGGCGTAACCGAGGAGCAGCTTGCGCGCGCACTTCGCACGGCTCATACCCTGCGTAATCGCTATACAGGGCTCAAGTATATGAACGATCATCAATTGCTTCGCTCATAAAATGCACATTTACAGAAGCGGTATTTAGACAGGATAACCAAGCACTTGTAACATGGAAGGGATTAGCGAATGGGTTTACGCCTCCGGCAGCTATACAACGATATCCTGCTCCTGTAACATTTGTATGTACAAATGAACGATATGCTATAATCGTGAAATACAAAAGGGTACACGATATTGCAAGTGACGGAGGAAATTATGGCGCCCAAATATATACAAGTTAAACAGGAAATTTTGTCATGGATTCATTCATCCAGGCTGGAGCCTCAAAGCCAGCTTCCATCTGAGCATGAAATGTCTGAGCAATTTGCGGTTAGTCGGCAAACCGTGCGTCAGGCGTTAGGTGAGCTGGTGCAGGAAGGTTGGCTGTTTCGCATGCAGGGCAAGGGGACCTTTGTCGCCACACGGGATAGCAAGCAGCCCGAGGACCCACGGACGATCGGGGTCGTTACGACCTATATATCGGATTATATTTTTCCGTCGATTGTGCAGGGAATTGAATCCAAATTAAGTCGTCAGGGCTATAAGCTACTGCTGTCAAGCACAGGCAATGACCCTGAGCAGGAACGGCAGTGTTTGGAAATGCTGCTTAGTCAGCCATTGAGCGGGATTATTATTGAGCCGACCAAAAGTGGGGAGCGCAACCCCAATCTCAATTATTACCTGACCGTGGAAAACCGCCAAATTCCTTATTTAATGATTAATGCCCGGTATGAGGAAATGGATGCGCCATGTCTGCGTGTGGATGATGAGAAGGGCGGATTTTTAGCGGCTGAGCATCTAATTAAGTTGGGACATCGGCGGTTAGCCGGGTTTTTCAAGACAGATGATATGCAGGGAATTCTTCGTATGAAGGGATTTGTGGCCGCCCACCGTAAATATGGGGTTACGCTGCATCCGAATGCAGTGACCACCTACCGGACAGAAGAAAAAAATGAAGTTCCGTTACAGCGTGCGTCTGCACTGTTGAGTATGGAGCCGGAAGAGCGCCCTACCGGATGGGTAACCTATAATGACGAGCTGGCTGTGCGTTTGTTGGACATTGTGCGTTCGGCGGGTCTGAGCATTCCGGGCGATTTGTCGCTGGTGGGGTTTGATGACTCTTTTTTGGCAACGGCAACGGAAATCAAGCTAACTACAATCCGCCATCCCAAAGAAGAGCTGGGACTTCGCGCCGCTGATACGATACTGTCGATGATCGAAGAAAAGGGCTTCCGCGAAGAGGATCGCCAGTGGATTATTCCACCTGAGCTGATTATCCGTGAATCTACGGGTCCTGTTGCCAGTGACGTATAAGAACCTAATAAATATGGGCGAGTTTTTATTTGGATACATGTAAGGACAAGTTGGAAGAAATGTAGTTCTGACACCTCACAGCGTATCGGCCTGCCTACTCGCCTTATCGTACAGCCTGTTTTCTGGATTGCAGAAAATAGGCTGTTTTTGCTATGTTTTTTCTGAAAACATAAACAGTTACGCAGTGAAAAAACGTATAAAAAAACACTGGCTAAGTTGTACGTACAAGTGTATAATGAAAGCGGAACCAAGGATAAGGGACATTATGATCCTCTTGTGGTTTTCCATTTGAAGCTGGGTTTAGCACTTCCATTTCAGAAATGATAGTAAAAGGAGTGTCTTATACATGTTAGAACAATTAAAACAGGAAGTATGGGAGGCCAATCTGGCTCTTCCCAAGCATGGTCTGGTTACTTTTACGTGGGGAAATGTAAGCGGTATCGACCGTGAGCAGGGACTGGTTGTAATCAAGCCAAGTGGTGTGGCCTATGAGGAGCTGAAAGCAGAGCAATTGGTTGTACTCAATTTGCAAGGCGATATTGTTGAAGGGGACCTTCGTCCTTCATCAGATACACCTACACATCTGGCACTGTACCGTGCGTTTCCACAAATCGGTGGTATTGTACACACGCATTCCTCTTGGGCCACAAGCTGGGCACAGGCAGGACGCGCGATTCCTGCATTAGGGACAACACAGGGTGATTATTTTTATGGAACGATTCCGTGTACTCGCGCGATGACTTCAGAGGAAATTGCCGGAGAGTATGAGCTGGAGACGGGACATGTGATTATTGAGACGTTTCAGGATATTAGTCCAGCGGATATTCCAGGTGTACTCGTTAATCAGCATGCACCGTTCGCTTGGGGGAAAAAATGCCGATGATGCCGTTCATAATGCGGTGGTGCTGGAGGAAGTAGCCAAGATGGCGTACCGTTCCTTCGCGCTGAACCCGGAATTAACCTCTATGGATCAGGCGCTGCTGGATAAGCATTTTCTGCGCAAGCATGGAGCGAACGCCTACTATGGTCAAACGAAAAAGGAGGAGACACACAAATGAGCAAGTATACCATTGGTGTCGATTATGGAACAGAGTCCGGGCGCGCGGTCATTGTTGACCTCTCTAACGGAGCTGAAATTGCTACACACGTAACACCATATCGCCATGGGGTTATTGATGAAGTGCTGCCTGGCAGCGGACGCAAGCTGGAAATGGACTGGGCGCTGGAGCATCCGGCTGACTATATTGAAGTGCTGACGACTTCTGTACCTGCTGTCATGAAGGAGACGGGGATTTCTCCTGACGACATCATCGGGATCGGGATTGATTTTACAGCATGTACGATGCTGCCAATCGATGCGCAGGGACAACCATTGTGTTTTGACGAGAACCTGAAGGATAACCCGCATAGCTGGGTAAAACTGTGGAAGCACCATGCAGCGCAGGATGAAGCGGATCGTCTGAATGAAATTGCCACACAACGCGGAGAGGCATTTCAGCCCCGTTATGGTGGTAAAATTTCATCCGAATGGATGATCGCAAAAATTTGGCAAATTCTGAACGAGGCGCCGGATATTTATGATCAGACAGATCGCTTTGTAGAAGCGACCGACTGGGTTATTTCCCAGCTTAGTGGAGAACTGAAACGTAATCAATGTACAGCGGGTTACAAGTCCATTTACCATCATCGTGACGGTTATCCGGACCGTGAGTTTTTCAAAGCGCTCGATCCTCGTCTGGAAAATTTGACAGATACGAAGCTGCGTGGTGAAGTTTATGACTTGGGTAGCCGTGCAGGTGGATTAACAGAGGACATGGCTGCAAAGCTCGGGCTGAATCCGGGAACTGCAGTAGCAGTAGGTAACGTGGATGCACATGCGGCTGTTCCGGCGGTAGGTGTCGTTACACCAGGTAAGCTGGTCATGTCTATGGGAACTTCTATTTGTCATATGCTGCTCGGTGAGGAAGAAAAAGAAGTCGAAGGCATGTGCGGTGTTGTAGAAAACGGAATTATCCCGGGCTATTACGGCTATGAGGCTGGTCAGTCGGCGGTAGGAGATATTTTCGCATGGTTCGTTGAGCATGCTGTTCCCGGTGAGGTGAAGGAGCAGGCTGCGGCAGAAGGCGTGAACGTCCATGTGTGGCTGGAGCGCAAAGCGGCAGCGTACAAACCGGGCGAAACCGGATTGCTTGCGCTGGATTGGTGGAACGGCAACCGTTCTGTGCTGGTGGATACGAACCTGACGGGTCTTATTGTCGGCTATACGCTGCTGACGAAGCCGGAGGAAGTGTATCGTACATTGCTGGAAGCCACAGCGTTCGGTACACGTAAAATCGTCGATGCGTTCCATCACAACGGCGTGCCGGTAGATGTATTGTATGCATGCGGTGGATTGCCGCAGAAAAACCGTCTCTTGATGCAAATTTATGCCGATGTAACCGGACGGGAGATCAAAGTGGCGGCTTCTACTCAAACCCCTGCCCTGGGCGCAGCGATGTTCGCGGCAGTGGCTGCGGGAGCAGAGGCCGGAGGGTATGACGATATCGTCGAAGCAGCGCGCCATATGGCTCGTGTACGGGACGAGAGCTTCAAACCGATCCCGGAGAACGCGGCCGTCTATGATAAGCTGTACGAGGAATACAGCCGTCTTCACGACTACTTTGGACGTGGAGGCAATCCGGTGATGAAGAAGCTGAAGGCGATTAAGGAAGAAGCCGGACGTTCTACACAAGCGGCAAGCACTCATTCTTAAAAAGATAAGGTATCTAAAAAAGCACAGTACGCCGGGAAAATGGCAGACTGTGCTTTCTTTGTTCTTATATTCCATGATTTGCAACAGGCGAAAGTCTTATGAAATGAAAGATGGTAATGCGTTCCTTTCATAGACTTTCAGGTAAAGTACAATCGTTTAGGTTTAACGGGCATTCTCACTTTTTCAGCATGGCATCAGCAAACAAGATGGATTTTGGAATGCGGAAAAACTGTTCCGCCTGATCCTGGAAGGTTTGAGAAGGAACGGTACCCTGGTGCAACCATTTTCGAAATGTGCCGGGATGAACGCCAATCCAATGACTGACATCGGTCACCGAAATATCATGGACCATACATAGACCCGCCAAAATCCGGTTTTTGACCGGGGAACGAGTCACAGTCCGTTTCATAAAACGGGACGGTGATGGCTGACAGATGAGCGGTGAACGCCGGACAACCTCTTCATTAAACAGAATATGGTGCGGATAACCAAGTGTATTACAAGCTTTTTCCAGATTAGTGTTGCCGGGAATACGACCTTCATATACCCACGCGCTGACGCTACGGGAGGAAATGGAAAGCTCCTCGGCAAGCTGAGACAGTTTAATGTCATTAGCCATCAAAACGGCTAGCAGAACACGATTGCGCACTTGACAGCGTGTCGGCTTGCGAAAACGTTTGACGCGCACACCTTTTCCCAAATATTTGCGATTGATCAGAGACCACGCCTGAATGGAATGTTTATCTTGTTGTTTAGGCATATATCCTCCGATTTTTTTAACCACATACTACTATACCCGAAGGGGGCTTTGCAAGTGACTCCCCTCCTGATTTTCTTTTAATCCCATGGGCTTAACCGGTTTATGGAAAATAAGGTCCATTTGACCTATGAAAAGGGGCGTTTAAGGGGCCGATATATTAAATTGTCGTATTTATTATGGAAATGAAGGAAAGATGTTCTTTTTTTATGATTGTAAGGCTTATAAGAGAGAGAAATGGATAGGGGACTCCAAGTGTACCCAACTATTTCCTGAATGACAAGAGGAGGTTATCCAGTCAGATGGTTTGTAAAAAGATAATGGTATGGTTTCTGACGGCACTTTTGGCAGCAAACACTTTGTTGTGCTTGCCTGGTGTGGCAGGAGCGGAGGAACAAGATTTAAGGGACGGAATGCAACTGGATCAAGTGGATACGGTACAGGAGGAATTTGAGGTTTCTGATGGAACCGTTTCTTTCACCCCGTCCACTTCTGCGACAAACAGCGTCTATAACGCACTGATGATGAGCTTGGCAGCGGTGGATAACACGACGCTCGTCATTCATCCCGGAGAGACCTATGAATTTGAGAATATAGATACTGCTGGTAGATCAATAACCAGTAATGCATCAACAAAAAATGATGTTACTTATGACCTGGTCACTTATAAAGCAGATGGGTCTATAAATGTAGCCTATCTGGATCACACTTCCACTTCAACTGTGGTTCCGGGAGGAGGTTCTTCTTTTATAACGGCTACAGGAGCAGGGCCTCTGGTCGTATCGGTTAAGCCTCAATTTACCTACAGCACCTCCGAGAATCCGGCACTGGAGCGCATTACTGTCTTTAAGGACGAGAGTTATCGCATTGTAAATGAGGGGGCGGGCAGCCGTACCATTTTGCATAATGCTTCGAGCGCGGACAATCGCCGTTTTGACTATGCAAAATATAAAGAGGATGGAACTTTAGTCGCATCGGGTCTTAATAGTATTGCTCACCCTACTTTTGCGGATGACGAAGAGCTGATTATTACAGGCTCCACTGCAAACGTGGTTAGCTTCGGATTTCCGTATGGCAAATACAGTATAGAAAACACCGGAGAGCCGGCTTATGCACGGGTTACCTTAAATCAAGGAGAAAGCTACCAGTTTATCAATGTGGGAACCAGATTGGACACGATTGAGAGCGATGGGACAACCAAGGATAAGCTTGACTACGTTGTTTACCTGGCAAATGGAACGGAGTCTTCACGCGGTAGTGGCACTTCGGGGAAGCCGCAGATTGGTGTGGACAGATACGCGGTAATTACTCAGGTCACTGCCAATCCGGTTACATACGGCGCTCCTTATCGTAACTTTATTGCCCGTCCTGTGGGCGGATATGCGATCAGCCGCGTCGAGTTTGAGGCAGGCAAGAGTTACATTTTCCATAATAACGGCACGCTGATGAATCCGATCTACAATAACTCCAGAAAGACTGGAAATTTGTTCGATTATGTTATCTATAAGTCAGATGGAACGGTATACACTTACGGTTTTAACAGTCAGGCAGGTCCTATGATCCCGGCTTCGGGATATGCCATTGTGACTGTGATTGGCCCGAGTCCCATTATCTTTGACTATACGGACGATTTTTCCTGGGAAACGAGCAGTGATCCTGCCTTTTTACGCGTAACACTGTCGAAAGGTGAAAGCTATGCGTATACCAATATCAGTAATCGTTTAAGGAATCTGCACAGCACCGCCAAAACCGTTAAAGGTAAATTTGAAGCGGTTCTGTATAAAGTGGATGGTACAGAGCAATCCAGGCGCAGTGATACAAGTACAGCCCCTCAGGTTGGTGCTGGAAAGACAGCTCTTCTTACGGTAACAGGTGATACGCCGATTACATTCGGCGGTATTTATCGGAGCTTCCATGGTCAAGGAGATGATGGTGACCCACTTCAGGAAACGACTTTGCAGCCGTGGGATTCCTATATTTTTGAGAATCATGACAATACATCGCAAACGCTGCGTCGTAACAAAAGCAGTGGAAGCTCTAGATTTGATTTTGCCAGCTACAAGGGACTTAGGCTACTCGCAGCCGATCATTTTAATACCTTGGCTGACCCGGAAATTATCGAGAATGGTGTTGGTATTGTAACGAATGTTTCGGATCGGCCTATCACCTTTAGCCATAGCACTAAGGTAAAGGCTTTACTCAGCGCGCAAATGGCATTTTATCGGATTACGTTAAAGCAGGGAGAAAGCCGGAAATTTATCAACAGAAGTCCGAATGCCAAGGCTTTGGACGTACTTTCTTCCACCGGGATGAAATGGAGTTACACTAACTATCTGGAAGATGGGACGATATAC
Source organism: Paenibacillus sp. RC334 (assembly GCF_030034735.1). NCBI lineage: Bacteria > Bacillati > Bacillota > Bacilli > Caryophanales > Paenibacillaceae > Paenibacillus > Paenibacillus sp. RC334. Next base: position 1,892,593 of record NZ_CP125370.1, read on the forward strand.
AGTCAAGCGATTGATACGACTCAGTTGCCACTAGTTCAGGCTGGCGGCTATGCCATCGTTACGACGGTATCGGAAATACCTGTGACTTTTGGAGCCGTATGGGGGATATTCGATGTTGAGGCTGCCGAGGTACCGACAGGCAATCAGATTACCGTCAAGCAGGGAGAAAGCTATGTATTCAATAATACTGGCTCACAGGCTTCCTCGTTGACCACAGATGCTTCAAACGAAAGTCGCCTTTATGACTATCTCGTATATGGAGCAGGTAGCGGTGTGAATTCCAAGGTGGATGGAGCAGGAATGGATGCTTCTTTACCCAAAATCTCACTTGGAGCTGGAGGTACGCTCGTTGTGACCGTCACTTCACCGCAAGCTGTGACCTTTTATTTCAACAATGACATTAAAGCGGAGCCAAGCCCAGAACCTGCGTTGTTAAAAACGTCTTTGTCCGGCGAAAAGCAGGAAGTATGGATCAATCGCGGAAGCGAGGCAGCCCCTGTCTTGACGAATGCAGAGACGGCTGGTGGAACGTATCAGTATACCGTTACGGATCAGGCTGGAAAAGTGATTCGTGAACATAAAGAGGCGACAGATAATCTACAGCAAGTGCCAGGTAAAGCAAACATTCATCTTGCCGTAGCGGCAGCTACTCCTGCTGTTAACTTTGGAGCGCCTTATCGTGTGTTTGCTATGAAAAATAAAGATGACAGCAAGCTGGACGAGCTCATTGAGCTCATAGAAAAGGAAGCTGACTTTACAGTAGGTCAGCAAGGGAAATATCGTTTTACACCCAAAGAAGACGGAATGTACCGTTTTGCGGTGATGGAAAAATCCAACTATGCTGTGCAGCAGCCTATTGTAACCTTGTTTACGGACCCAGATTTTTCTAATCAGCTTGTCTCCTCAACAGAGCAAGAGCAAATATATGGTTGGAATTTCACTGTTTTAGAGTATGAGATGAAGACAGGACAAACCGTTTATGTAAAGCTGACAGAAGCCAACAGTGGCGCATTACAAACCGTAATTAAGGAAGCACATATGTCGCTTGGCAAGGATACTTCATATGAATACGGCAAAGGGAACCGACTGAATAAAGTTATTTTTTCCACCGGAGATCAAATCGAGCTGCATTATGATTTAAACGGAAACGTCAGTATGCGGCTGAAAAAGGTATTTCCTTTTACAAATTAAATAGGGGTGAGCATGTGTTTAAACGTTATATTTGTAGTCTATTATGTGTGGCAATGTTGCTGGGTCCATGGAGTACATGGAGTACATGGGCATATGGAGAGGAAGGGAAAGGAGAGGCAGCGGCTTCTCAGGCTTCTTCGTCTTCCACTCCACAGATTATTACCAGAGCATGGCTTGCACAGCAAACGGGTAAGGATCAGGCTTGGATCAATACACAGTTATCCAAGGGCTATACTTTATATGATATTTATAAAGCATGGCAAAAAGATGGTGGGGAAAACTCATTACCGGAACAAAGTCCTGCCTTGTGGGTACAGCAAAATGGGCTTGAATTGAGCACAAAAGCGAAGATGGAACCGTCCAAGGAGCCGGCTGAACTAAAGGCAGGTGAAAAGCCCGTTCAGGATGAAGTGGTGAATCCCAAACCGCTGGATAAGGGTGAGGAACCATCGCTGGTCCCTGAGACGACTGAGGCAGGTATACCATCCTTACCCAGCGTACATGATTCCGTGTATGCACCGATTCCAGAAGAAAACGGCCTGATCGGGCAGGCTTTACTTAAACAAAGCTTGCTACAGGTATCTGCTGCAACAGATGTGTATGCTCCTTTGGATCAGGCAGCGCTTGCACAAAGCAGGTTAAGTGATGATACTTCGCGTTATGGGCTGGATTACGGTGACAACAGTGTATCCACCGCTTCTGGACAGCTTGTTGTTCAAAATACGGACCTCGTGCTGCCAGGGTCATTGCCCTTTGCACTGACTCGTGTGTACAACAGTTCATTGGCCAATAACCAGATTGGTGTGCAGCAAAATGAGGGGGGCATATACAAACACAAGTGCCATCCGCGAGGAGGAAGCAGCTTCAAGTCTGGGACGAGGCTGGAAATGGGATCTTCCACATATGCAGAAACAGGACGGTAAACGGTATTTGTACATGCCTGGAACAGGCTCCTATGAACTGAAAAATGATTTGAAGCTTGAAGGATATGCATACAAAGATCTGAAGATCAGTACAGATCAAAGCGCAAGCGTGCAGGGAATACGAAGTGAATACAAAATATCTGAGCTGAATGGAAATGACTATTATCTCGATCAGGACGGTTATTTGATTTTAATTCAGGATGCGTATAAGAATCGGGTAGAATTGGATTATACAAGCTCTGGTGGAGCTAAGCTCATTCGTTCGATTCGAAATAATGATGGCAGAGAGCTTGGCTTCACTTACAATGCCGGACAGCTTGTAGTCAAGGAGCAGGGAACGGACCATCAGTACACCTATCGTCAAAATGGCGAGGGAAGCAGCAAGGTGCTAACGGAAGTGCTGGATTCCCTGTCACGAAGCACCAGCTATACGTATACCTTCATGGATGCTCCGTTTAATTTGGTAGCAGATCGTGAAGGGAAAACGGGAGCCTTACAGCCCAATGCAACCGCGCTGCTGACACGAATTGTACGACCTACTTCGTCCATGACTGACATTCGTTATGAAGCCTACAACAAGCGCATAGGCGTATACGGTACACAAGGCGTGTTTAAAGTGATTTCACGCGCAGATGTGTACAGTACAACGGCAGGTAACCGTTTTTTAAATCAAACCGATCTCACCTATTCGGGAGAAGATCTAGCCAGCTATGGCAAAAACGCTGAATGGACGGTGGTTGCTACAGGAACACGTACAACAGAAACCTTCCATTTCGCTAAAACCTTTAGAGGAGAGCATGCGCCCGACAAATCGGTTCTTAACCGCTATGATCAAGAGGGAGATTCCACCGGGTATCATGTAGACTACACGTATAAGGACGCCATGGACTGGAATTTGCCTGCGCAAATGCGAGAGTCCTATACGGAGGGGGGGTTCTTCATCCGAGCCTGTCACGACCTCTTATGAGTACAATGAATATGGTCTCCCTTTGAAAATATCCCAAAGTACGGGGTCGGAGACGGTTCATACGTATAAAACCTCTAGTGAGCCTTTTTTCTGGGTACAACCCGTTCAGACGGTTAGCCAAATCAGTGAAGGAAAAACCGGAACGACAGTTCGAACCTATAAAGCAGAGGGCACATTGAATGAACTAAAAAACTATGAAGGCACAGCGCAGGGGAAGCTTTTATCACACAGCTATACTTTTTACAATGCAAAAGGGAATGTAAGCAGTCAGAAGGTTCTCATTGACGACAGAAACTATACGGATGTTTCTATAGATTATAAATCTTCCTATGGTTCTCAGCTCCCGACAAGGCAGCTTTTGCCTAAAGGTGTTGAGTATACGTATGACTACTATCCGACCGGAGAAAGATGCCAAGCGCAAAACGGAGTCCTATGTGTATGACGCGTTGGGGCGTGTAACGAAGGTTACTTATCCGAATGGCACTCAAACGGTTGTGGTATACAAGGATGATACGAACGATGTCACCGTCACCGGACCGGATGGCGTGAGTGCTGAAAGACTGTATAACCCATTCGGACAGCTGCTCCAGCAACAGGTGGACGATGCGATCTACGGATATGGTTATGATGATCATGGAGATATGGTCGAAAGCACGGATGCCGAACAAGCCACCACTCGCTACGCCTACGATGCTTTTGGACGGCCTGTGAAGGCGACCTATGCGGATGGAACAGCAGATACCGTGGCGTATCATGCGGTGAATCGAACGGTCACTTATACGGATGCAGCTGGTTATCGTGTGCGTGAGGTATCGGATGCTTTAGGCCGTGTGACTTCCACTCAAGAAGCTAACAATGGCTCCTTTCAGCCGCTGGAGTCGTTCGCTTACAATCATGCGGGTAGGGTCACTAGCCGGACGGACGGTAACGGCCAACGTATGACCTATGATTACGATGCACTGGGACAAATGACCTCCGTCACAGATCCATCTGGACAAAAGACCAGCTATATGTATGATCTGGCTGGAAATTTGAAGACCGTTCAGTATCCTGACGGGCAAAAGAATCTGTACTCGTATGATGAGCTGGGCAGACGCATGCTGCTGGAGAAATCCAGTGGAGGAACGACGCTAAATATTTACGATACGGATGGCAATATCACCCGTATGCTGACAGGGAAATCGCAAGCGATCACTTTTGAATATAATACGAACGGGCTGGTTACGGAAGCGGCGGGACCAGATTTTAAAACAAATTATACCTATGACCTTGCGGGACGCCGAACCAGCATGACAGATGGGCAGGGAATGACCTCCTATGCCTATGATCCAGCAAATGGGGCGTTGACCGGACTGAAATACCCGGACGGCACGCAAATAACCTACGAGTACAACAAGCAGTCTCGCACAGGCTATGTGCTGACCGATGGTGCTGGTACGTCTATGCACGTTCAATCCAAGCTGGATAGTTTGGGCCAAGTGACTCAAATGGACGTTAGCAGTGGAGCAGGGACAGCGGGCGTACAGAGTCTGGCAGGAGCGAGTGCTGCTACGGGTGGTTCACTGGATCGTATGACATTTGAGTATGCACCGAATGGGTTGCTGAAAAGTCAGGCTTCAAGCCGAGGGCTAAGTACGCGATTCAGCTATAACGGACTGGATTTGTCCGGAGTTACGGTGGAGCAAGGCGGTGCGGCATTGCACCAATTTGGGTATGAGCGGGATGGGAATAAAAACATCATCGGACGTACACAAAACGGAACCACGGATCAATTTGGATATGACCCGTCAAACCGAATGGCCAGCGAAGCCGCAGGTGAGAAGAACAAGACCTACGGCTATGATCCGAATGGAAACCGAAGCGCCGAAGGCAGCGGCAAAGTGTTCGGTATGGAAAACGCCAGTTATGGCTATGATTCCGTCAGTCGTCTGACCCATGTGAGCGGTGAAGGAAAAGAGGTCGGATACAGCTATAACGGAGACGGGCTGCTGTACGAGCGTACGGAGGGTGGCAAAACGACCCGGTATTACTACGATGAAGAAGCGAAGCTAATGGCAGAAGCTGAGGTCGAAGGTGGAACGCCGAAGATCACGTATGCCTACGTGTATGACTTGTCCGGTCAACTGTGGGCGAGACAAGACAAGTCAAGCGGACAGCTGCAATATTATCAGTTGAATGGCCACGGTGATGTGGTGGGCCTGAGTGATAGCTTGGGTAAGGAGCTGAACAGCTACAGCTACGACATCTGGGGCGGCCCGAAGACGGTGAAAGAGACTGTTCCGAACGTGCTGCGCTACGCTGGCGAGTATTGGGATGATACGACCGGACTCCAGTATTTGCGCGCACGTTGGTACGATCCGGGCACAGCCCGTTTTATGGGTGAAGATACGTATCAGGGCGAGATGAGCGATCCGCAGAGCTTGAACTGGTATGCGTATGTAGCGAATAATCCGTTAATTTATGTTGATCCAAGTGGACATTCTTTTGAGACCCTTGATTATCAAGAACTTCGGATACTATTAAATGATGCAAGAGTTAGAACGAATTCCACAAAAAATAAGGATTATCAGGTATACAAGGACTTCATACGAAAACGATACGATTTTGTGTCCATTTTTGGAGGAGCAAACCAGTATAATTACTTATACGACCTGTTAACGGGAACGAGTGGCTATAAGAATAGTGCAGGCAAGTCAGATTGGGCAAGAGGACAGTTGTTAAGTGCATACCAAAATTGGACAGATGCCGAAGTCCTTGGGATAGCGGCGATGGGGATGATTGGTGATGTAAAAGTTGGTGGAAAAGGGAGTAAAGTAAAATCATCAAGAGGGTGTAATTGCTTTACCGCAGGTACGAAGGTTCAAACAGACGAAGGGGAGAAGAATATCGAAGACATTACAGTCGGAGATAAGGTTCTCTCGAAGAATGAAGAGACTGGGGAGGTCGGTTATAAAGAGGTTACGGCGACCTTCAATCACGAAACGGGAACGGATGAAATTTACAAAATCCATGTTGGCGACCAAGTGATTGAATCTACCTTTAACCATCCATTCTGGGTGGACGGTCAGGGATGGACGTTCGTCAAAGACCTTCAAGTCGGTGATTTGCTTGTCCAGAGCGATGGGAATAAACTCAAGATAGAGAGCATCGAACTGGAGCATGAGCAAGCTACTGTTTATAACATGACGGTGGATGAGTTCCATACCTATTTTGTTAGTGACCTTGGGATTTGGGTGCATAATACGAATTGTAGTTATAAAGACATAACAGTAGGGAAAAGTGTAAGAAATATTTCAACTGACGTTACGAGAACAGATTTCGAGAAGAGTCTTTTGAATGATGGTTGGAAAAAAGCAGTTAGTAAAGATGGTAAAGTTTCTATCTACTCTAAAGATGGAGCTAGATATACTGTTCGTGACACGTCGAATCAAGGGCAACAAACAGCAGAGTTTTGGGCTAAGGGAGCTTCGGAGGTCACTACTAAGGTTAGATTGGGGTCACCTAAATGAGCAAACTAATTTCGGATAAAGAGAAATTTGAAGAAGCAGTAAATTTGGTTAAAAGAGCGTTTGACCATGAAAAGCGTTTACCTGAGCAAATTTTTAATGTGCCTTTTCAAAAAACATGTGTATTTGACTTCGATAAAGCAATGAGTTATTCCTTTTGGCATGAACTTGAGCGGCTCATTAATCTATCAAATGACCCATTTATTCTCATGGCTGTATTAGACCCACATCCGGTAGATTATTTTTATAAAGAGTTTTCACGTTACAATTTTTTTATCCTTTCAAGGGATGCAACAGCTGATGAATACTGGAAAATGATTGAGTCAAGTCCTGAGGAAAGCCCTGCTGATGCAATTGTGTTTAATTCGGAAGTTGTTGTTTGGCTTTCACCTTCAATGAAGTGGGCGATTTGGGGAGAAAGGAGCTACGGTATCTGTATTGTAGGTTTAAGTGAGGAAATAAGTAGTTACAAAAGCGAGTCTTGTTTAACAATTGATACAGCTATCTCTGATTTGGTATCATTAAATTTTGGTAATATAATACCCGACGAAGTAGTGTCAAAGCTATTATTGCATTATAACAATATGGATTAAATAATTAGTGAGACCTTGGTGGATAGTGACTCCAAGGTCTTTCTTTTATCCCCACCCAGTGCCGAATGAATCGGACTACTAATTCCAAGCTAACCTAACCCTCGTAATCCACCTATGAATTTTCCTCAAAATGTCATGTGCGCACAAAACTACTCAATAATTGAATTTTATACCCTTTTCTTTGTAACTTCCTGCTTCATCAAAACCTCAAAATCATCAGACTTTGTTGTTAGATATGGCTATAAGAAAGATGGATCACTAGAATTGAACTTAGAAAACAACATTGGTGGAAATTTCCATATAAAAGTTAAATGATTTGAAGGTGGAATTCGTGTGATAATACCTGTGCTTAAAGGTATTGATTTTGTTAGGAATCCAGAAGAGCAGACTAATTTTAATGTGAGAGCAACAGCTTATACTTCAGAAGTAAATGATAAGGGTGCGGACTGCTTTCATTTCCAAGTGGTTTCACCAGAATATCTAGCGAAATTTTTAAGTGAAAATAATATTTTTGATGGAAGGGCGACATTCATTGTTAGTAAATTTGACCTAGCTTTGTTGGAGCTAGAAGTAAATAAGATTTTAAAGGATTGTATCCGTCCTACTTGGGATGAAGTGGGGAAGGCTATTAACCGACATTTGAGATGGGAATACGATAACATTCAATACATGTCGAGTGAGGAGGTACAATTAAGGGTGGACCTAGATTAATGACAAGGATTCAAGCTGTATAGTTAAATAAAAATAACCAAATCAAATTAGCAGTAGCTATTGATTTAGCTCAAAAAGACTTAAGTAATCTCATTTGAAACACCTTGGAAGGGGTATGACCAGTTGTTAAGTGCATACCAAAATTGGACAGATGCCGAAGTCCTTGGGATAGCGGCGATGGGCATGATTGGTAATTCAGGTGGGAAGTCTGGTAAGGGAAGAACAACAGGCTTTACAAAAATCAGCTTCAAGACAGATTTGTTTAAGCGATATGAGGGCCATGTATTCTCATCCGACCATATTAATACGGGATAATGAAGTTAGGAAAAGATAAACAATCAATATGCAGCAGTATAACTGGAAAAATTGGCTCTGTAGATTCCTCTAAGTTAAAACAAGGTTCAAACCAAATGCATACTAATATTAACGGATATGATGTTACGATAAGACTTTACGTTAATGAAAATGGTACAGTTATTAACGTGAATACCTTTATGGGAACTGCTGACAGGGTAATTGGAAACTTCGTTAAATAAATTGGAGTGATAAAATGGAAGATATAAAATTGCAAGAAACTATATCAAAATTAGTTGTTAGTCGGGACTCTCTTGAGGAAGCAGAAAGGCTAATGCTAGACTATGTGAAAGTAAATCCAAATGATGTTGATGGTTGGGCTAGATTGGTCATTTTGGAGACACTTTCTTTGATTGAAGATTATGAACGAGCTACTAAGTATCTCACCAATGCTCTAGCCTTTCACAAGGATAATTTGTTATTTTTTGTTTTAATGTTGTTCTTCTCCGATTGGTATTTAGGCGGTTTAGATGAAAAGATGATAAGGAAAGCACTCGAACTAAAAAGTACAGTAAATTATGAAGTTTCCTCCATGTTGTCTTACATTCTTGCATGGCATTACAAGGGTATGGACATTTGTAAATTTGATTCATTATTAAATGAGTCGATACAAGAGTGTCCAAAACATGTTACTAACTTCACTGATTTGGGAAAGCACTATCTAGATAAGGGAGATAAAGAATTAGGAAAAACATTGATTCGGAAGGGAGTATCAAACGTTAAATTAATTTATAAAGATTCCAATATTGATTATGATCCACTCGATATAGTTCGCTTTGTAAATGAGAGGATAACTGGAGTATTTATGACTGAAAATATGTATCACTCTCTTAATAAATTGATACAAACTTAAATGTGAAAGACCTTAAAAGGGAAATGACAAAATTTCCAAGAGTCTCACCTACAAGCTCTTTCTTCTCTATACAAGATTTTAAACATTTAGCCACAATGCAATATAGTTTCGTGTTGTGGTTTTTTATTTTATTATTATAATTTATCTATATATTTACAAAAAAACAAGCGATCACCTTTCAATATAACGTGGCCAGGCTGGTTATGGAAGTGGCGGGACCGGATTTTAAAACAAATTATACCTATGACCTTGCGGGACGCCGAACCAGCATGACAGATGGGCAGGGAACGACCTCGTATGCCTATGATCCATCCAATGGGTCGTTGACCGGACTGAAATACCCGGACGGCACGCAAATAACCTATGAGTACAACAAGCAGTCTCGCACAGGTTATGTGCTGACCGATGCTGCTGGTACGTCTATGCACGTTCAATCGAAGCTGGACAGCTTGGGCCAAGTGACTCAAATGGACGTTAGCAGTGGAACAGGGACAGCGGGCGTACAGAGTGTGGCAGGAGCGAGTGCTGCTACGGGCGGTTCACTGGACCGCATGACGTTTGAGTATGCACCAAATGGGTTGCTGAAAGGTCAGTCTTCAAGCCGAGGGCTGAGTACGCGATTCAGCTATAACGGACTGGACTTGTCCGGGGTTACGGTCGAGCAAGGCGGTACAGCGCTACACCAATTTGGGTATGAGCGGGATGGGAATAAAAACATCATCGGACGTACACAAAACGGAACCACGGATTCATTTGGATATGACCCGTCCAACCGAATCGCCAGCGAAGCCGCAGGTGAGAAGAACAAGACCTACGGCTACGATCCGAATGGAAACCGAAGCGCGGAAGGCAGCGGCCGAGTGTTCGGTATGACAAACGCCAGTTATAGCTATGATTCCGTCAGTCGTCTGACCCATGTGAGCGGTGAAGGGAAAGAGGTTGGATACAGCTATAACGGAGACGGGCTGCTGTACGAGCGTACGGAGGGCGATAAAACGACCCGGTATTACTATGATGAAGAAGCGAAGCTGATGGCAGAAGCTGATGGCAGAAGCTGAGGTCGAAGGTGGAGCGGCGAAGATCACCTACGCCTATGTGTATGACTTGTCCGGTCAACTGTGGGCCAGACAAGACAAGGCGAGCGGACAACTGCAATATTATCAGCTCAACGGTCACGGTGATGTTGTAGGCCTAAGTGATAGCTCGGGCAAGGAGCTGAACAGCTACAGCTACAACATTTGGGGCGGCCCGGAGACGGTGAAAGAGACCGTATCGAACGTGCTACGTTATGCTGGCGAGTATTGGGACGACACGACTGGACTCCAGTATTTGCGCGCACGTTGGTACGATCCGGGCACAGCCCGTTTTATGGGCGAGGATACGTATCAGGGGGAGATCAGCGATCCGCAGAGCTTGAACTGGTATGCGTATGTAGCCAATAATCCATTGAAGTACATTGATCCAAGTGGGCATAAAGTTTGGCTAGTTCATGGCACTTTTTCTGATCCAAGTACATGGGATAATAGTAAAACGTATATTAAAAAAGAGCTTTTTCATGAACCGATTGAAACTCCACGATGGAGCGGTAAGAATAGTGATGGAGCCCGAGTTGAAGGTGCAGAAAAAGTAGCGAATGAGATTTATAATTATCACAAGGCTCATCCAAAAGAACCTATACGAATCATGGGGCATAGTCACGGAGGTAATGTTTCCATCATGGCAACTAATATTTTGGCTAAACGTGGGGTGCATGTCGATACACTTATTACTATAGCGACCCCAATAAGGGGATATAGGTTGGAAACAAATGTGGGACAACATATAAATGTTTATAACTATAAAGATATTGTTCAAATTAATGGAGGTAGTATCTGGGTTTTAGGAGATGCAAAACGTAAATACCCTGGTGCTGAAAATATTGAGGTGAAATTATCATCGTATTTTATTAAACATCCAATAGAAGCCCATTCTGTAATGCACAGTAATCCTAATATACTGGATAAATATGTCAAACCTCTTTTGTTACAACATAATTTTTCTGAAACTAGGTATAAAAATTTGATGGAGAATAGAGCTACACATTAAGCGGTAAGCGCTATTTAGATTTGATTAATGTAAATTGAAATGTAAAAATTAATGAAACATAGACAGGAGGGAGTAAATGAGTAAAATGCCTGTTTGGTTCAAAATAATATGGATGGTACCTATTCTTATAAATATAGCAGCCTTAATCTGGTTTATTTTAGGATCAACTGGAGGGTTTCAACGAGGACAAGATTTAATTGAGACAGTGATATTAATGGTATGTGGAATTCCATCCATTATCATTGTGCTGATATCTCTAACGTATATCTGGCAAGGATGGGCACCATTCAGCGGAATGAAGTATATAGTATCAGTACTGTTTATGGCATCATTACTCTTTTTTTCTTATCATTTGGTGGAGGGTACTCCTACCCGAGGGTGGTTATATGATAATGTTGATAGTGATCCTGTGCGATTAACGTCGGATCAAAAATATGAATATCGCATTGATATAATTAATCCTTTCCAGAGGAATAGTAGGGAACAATTGCATTTGAAAAATATTTCAACAGGAGAAGAAAAAAATATCGCTATTTCAATTATAAAGGAAAATAAAGGTTATTCAGGTGGTGATGGAAATGATTGGTCTTGGGGTATTTTAAAACCGACAAAAGTACCGAATCAATACGAGTTGTCTACTCTGGACGAACATAATAGAGGGCGATATGGTATGGATCCCAGAGTTTTTCTAATTGATATAGAGGAGGGGACTGTGCAAATATTGAAATAGGATTTTTAAACATTTTACCACAATGCGATATAGTTTCGTGTTGTGGTCTTTTTTTAATTATCAGTCCTTAATTGCGCTTACTTCAAACTATTGTAAATAAATATTATGGTGGGCTGGTTACGGAAGCGGCGGGACCAGATTTTAAAACAAATTATACCTATGACCTTGCGGGACGCCGAACCAGCATGACAGATGGGCAGGGAATGACCTCCTATGCCTATGATCCAGCAAATGGGGCGTTGACTGGACTGAAATACCCGGACGGCACGCAAATAACCTACGAGTACAACAAGCAGTCTCGCACAGGCTATGTGCTGACCGATGGTGCTGGTACGTCTATGCACGTTCAATCCAAGCTGGATAGTTTGGGCCAAGTGACTCAAATGGACGTTAGCAGTGGAGCCGGGACAGCGGGCGTACAGAGTCTGGCAGGAGCGAGTGCTGCTACGGGTGGTTCACTGGATCGTATGACATTTGAGTATGCACCGAATGGGTTGCTGAAAAGTCAGGCTTCAAGCCGAGGGCTAAGTACGCGATTCAGCTATAACGGACTGGATTTGTCCGGAGTTACGGTGGAGCAAGGCGGTGCGGCATTGCACCAATTTGGGTATGAGCGGGATGGGAATAAAAACATCATCGGACGTACACAAAACGGAACCACGGATCAATTTGGATATGACCCGTCCAACCGAATGGCCAGCGAAGCCGCAGGTGAGAAGAACAAGACCTACGGCTATGATCCGAATGGAAACCGAAGCGCCGAAGGCAGCGGCAAAGTGTTCGGCATGGAAAACGCCAGTTATGGCTATGATTCCGTCAGTCGTCTGACCCATGTGAGCGGTGAAGGCAAAGAGGTCGGATACAGCTATAACGGAGACGGGCTGCTGTACGAGCGTACGGAGGGTGGCAAAACGACCCGGTATTACTATGATGAAGAAGCGAAGCTGATGGCGGAAGCTGAGGTCGAAGGTGGAGCGGCGAAGATCACGTATGCTTATGTGTATGACTTGTCCGGTCAACTGTGGGCGAGACAGGACAAGGCCAGCGGACAGCTGCAATATTACCAACTGAACGGCCACGGGGATGTGGTGGGCCTGAGTGATAGTGCGGGCAAGGAGCTGAACAGCTACAGCTACGACATTTGGGGCGGCCCGAAGACGGTGAAAGAGACTGTTCCGAACGTGTTGCGCTATGCTGGTGAGTATTGGGACGACACGACTGGACTCCAGTATTTGCGAGCCCGCTGGTATGATCCGGGCACAGCGCGTTTTATGGGCGAGGATACGTATCAGGGAGAAATAAACGAGCCGTTAAGTTTGAATGGATATACGTATGTGCATAATAATCCGTTGACTAACAGTGATCCAACTGGGAATTGGTGTACAGCGACGGTTAGGGGGAAATATTATTCTCACCCTGGATATTGCAGTGGCTCAGGTAAAAATGCAGACTATATTTCAGATTCCATTTCCATTAATTTTGGTCGGTCTATCTACGCTGCAGGAGTAAAACAAGGGACATGGTATCCTAAAGGCGCGACTCGGATTACATGGGATAAATCAGGTATATCTGATGCTGTTATGGGTTGTTACTATGATGTACAGTGTGCAAGTTTTGTAAGTGGTTCCCTTGTAGAAGGACCTGCCATAGCTAAAGTGACTAAAAGTAAAGGTGCCGGTGCGGGCAAAACAGCAAAAGATATAATAAGTAAATGTAATTGCTTTACAGCGGGTACGGAGGTTCAAACAGATGAAGGGGAGAAACCGATTGAGGACATTGAGGTAGGTGATAGAGTCCTAGCCAAAGACGATGAGACAGGAGAAATGGCTTACAAGGAAGTTGAATGGCTCTTTCAACGTGATGTTAAGGAAACATATAATATTACTGTCGGCGGCGAAATCATAACGACTACTGACGAGCATCCGTTTTGGATTGTCGGCAAAGGTTGGGTCAAATCCAAAGACCTATTGGTGGGCGATATTCTTACAACCTCGGCTGGCAAGGAATTAGACATTGAGAAAATTGAGGTTAAGAAGGAACATGCTACTGTATACAATTTTATGGTAAAGGACTTCCATACGTACTTTGTATCGAATCTTGGAATTTGGACGCATAACAGTTGTGGTACTGGATGGATAAAACATGACACGTACAATGAAATTCGTAATAAGTTTGGTAAAGATGCAGTAGACAAGTTTACTGATGCTATGAATAAGGGGTTAGTTAGTGGACAAGGGGCAAATGGAATCAAACTCCTTTCAGGAGATGGGGTTAAGGTAGGAGGTTCTTTCTTTAAATATGAAATTAAAATAAAAGGTAAGTATGGAGATTGGAGGGTTTATGGTAACTATGACGCGAAATTAAATCGAATTATATTTAACAAATTTGACAAAGGAAAGCATTAGAAAAGGTGTGTTGATAATTATGAATGTCGGGGAATTAAGAGAATGGATTATTAATAACAATATCGAACATCGTTCAATAGAGGGATTCTGGATTGCGTTTAATAATTATATGGAAGAATCTCCAGATGAGTTTAAAATCTATTTTAATTCTTTTAGTGAACAGTTTTTGGATATTAAAGTACAACAAGTAGCACTGATGATTAGTGATTATCCAGAATATGAATCAATTCATGTTGTAACGTACATCCCAATTATTTATAATTCCAGAACGATTGGGCTGTTCAGATTGTTTTTCTCTCTTGATGGTGTAGTATATGATGATTATTTTTCACTGGATTGATTTTTCTGACCTTGAGGAATTATCCTCAAGGTCTTCCTTTCACCTGCACCTATTATCGAATGAGCCTAGAATCGAACTTAACATTCATTACCCTCGTATAATATTTCTCTAATATAGCTGTAGGCACGTGTATAGTCTTGAATAGTATACCCTTTTATTTTAATGTTCCACCCCCGTTATAACGTAAAATCATCAGATAAAAAAAGAAACAGGCAATCATCTGCATTATGCGATAGCTAGTCAACATCCTTTACAGCATGTTGAAGAACAAAACCGAATACCGTCTTATCGCTATACCTGAACGGCGGCAAGCTAATGATACAATCGCAGTAGCTGAAATAGTTGCTACCTTCTTTCTTCCCTGAACCAAGTTTATAACTAACAAAGGGGAGAAGAATATCGAAGACATTGAAGTCGGTGATAAGCTTCTTTCCAAGGGTGAAGCGACTGGCGACGTAGCTTACAAAGAGGTTACGGCAACGTTTAACCATAAGACGGATGAGATTTATAACATCCATGTGGGCTACCAAGTCATGAATCAACCTTCAATCATCCGTTTTATGTTGAAGGTAAAGGGTGGACGTTCGTCAAAGACCTCAAACCCGGTGACTTGCTTGTTCAGAGTGACGGGAATACACTCAAGGTAGACAGCATTGAACTGGAACACAAGCAGGTTAGGGTTTACAACATGACGGTTGATGAGTTCCATACCTACTTTGTAAGTGATCTTAATATTTGGGTTCATAACACTAACTGTGTGCAAGCTTGGATAAAAAGAGATACCTATACTGATATTCAGGATGCATTCGGAAAAGAAGCCGCTAATAAATTCTCAAATGCTATGAAAAAAGGATTTGTAAATAGTGCTAAGAGTGATAATGGTATAAAGGCACTATCTGGTAGTGGAGAAAAAATAGGCAGCACATATTATAAATATGAAATTAAAGTAGTTGGTAAATATGGAAATGCAAGAGTATACGGTAATCTTGACCAAAAATCGGGCCATATTATATTTACCAAATTTGTTAAATCACATTAATTAGGGAAGGTTTGTGTTTGATGGAAGTTGGGAAACTGAAGGAATGGATAGTTAATCATCAGGTTGAAAAAAGAACTCTAGAAAATTTCTTTCTAAACTTCGATAATTATATGAAAGAACAAGCAGAAGAGTTTCACATGTTTTTTGGAGATTATGATGATAAATATTTGGATGTATATCTAAAAAAAATTGCTTTAATGTTGGATAATTTTCCGGTGCTTGATTATGTTCATGTCATTTCTTATTTACTAATTGAATATAAAGGGAAGGTGGTAGGTGAATATAGGCTACTCCTTACTTTGGATGGAGAGGTTTATGACTTCTTGTTAACTTTATATTAAGTTGGAGGGTGGCAGCAGAAAGTTGCCACCTTTTTCTTTGCTTTGTCAAGATTACAACTAACGAAGGAAAATATTGATATTAAAAAATACTAGTTTTTATTTATTGTTAAATAAGGTAAGTATTTGAGGTATTCAAGTATCAGTATCAGTTATTTTACAATGTGAGGAATCATTTTAGTGAGAATTTAATGACTGGAGGGAAGGAAATGAAAATGCCTATCTGGTTCAAAATAATATGGATGATACCTATTCTTATAAATATAGCGGCTTTCATATGGTTTATTTTAGGCTCAACGGGGGGCTTTCAACATGGACATGATATCTTGGGAACCGCTACAATGGTTTTATTTGGAGTTCCGTCAATTATAATTGTATTAATATCGTTAACGTATATTTGGCAGGGATGGGCCCCATTTAGTGGAATAAAATATGTGGTGTCAGCAATATTGATGGCATCTTTACTGTTTTTTTCTTATTATTTAGTAGATGGAACTCCCACTCGAGGATGGCTATATGATAATGTTGATAGTGATCCAGTACGCTTAACTTCAGATCAAAAATATGAATATCGTATTGATTTAATTAATCCTTTCCAGAGGAATTGTAGGGAGCAATTACACTTAAAAAATATTTCAACAGGAGAAGAAAAAAATATTCCTATTTCAATTAGAAAGGAAAATGAGGGCTATTCAGGTGGAGGTAGCGAGGACTGGGCTTGGGGTATTTTAAAACCGACATATGTACCGAATCAATACGAGTTGTCTACACTGGACGAACATAATAATGGGAGGTATGGTATGGATCCCAGAGTTTTTCTAATTGATGTAGAGGCGGGGACTGCGCAAATATTGAAATAGGATTTTTGAATATTTTACCACAATGCGATATAGTTTCGTGTTGTGGTCTTTTTTAATTATCAGTCCTTAATTGCGCTTACTTCATGTTATTGTAAATAAATATTATGGTGGGCTGGTTACCGAAGCGGCGGGACCGGATTTTAAAACCAATTATACCTATGACCGTGCAGGACGCAGAACCAGCATGACAGATGGGCAGGGAACGACCTCGTATGCCTATGATCCAGCAAATGGGTCGTTGACCGGACTGAAATACCCGGACGGCACGAAAATAACCTACGAGTACAACAAGCAGAGTTTGGCAGGGGCGAGTGCTGCTGCGGGCGGATCACTGGATAGCATGACGTTTGATTATGCCCCTAACGGGCTGCTGAAAGGTCAGTCTTCAAGCAGAGGACTGAGTACGCGATTCAGCTATAACGGACTGGACTTGTCTGGGGTTACGGTGGAGCAAGACAGTACAGCGCTGCACCAATTTGGTTATGAGCGGGATGGGAATAAAAACATCATCGGACGTACGCAAAATGGCGAGGATACGTGTCAAGGTGAGATAAGAGATCCGCAAAGCTTAAACTGGTATGCATGCGTTGCGAATAATCCGTTGGGGTATGTTGACCCGAGCGGGCAAGAATTTATGCCTACGACTAAAGGCGGAATATTTTATACTAACCAGAAGAACATTATACATTGTGAAAGAGTAGAGATTTTTGGTTCAGAGTAAAGCCAAATTCGCCTTGAGGGATAAATTCCTTCAAGGTTTTTCATTTGCATTGGACTCATTGGGTTATTTTATGCAGATGAATTGAATATGGGAATTTCATAATAGGGAAGTATAAGAGTACAATGGGTACAGCCATAAAGCTGAATTAAATATATTTAAAACTATTGCCGTAGAGTCACGTTTAATTGCAGAGTATAATGCAATTGATGGTGAAGGAGTTCTCTACAACTTGGAAGCAATAAGGAGAATTAAGACTAGGGGATTTCTTTTTTTATGAAAATAAGAGCAGGTTCGGAAAAAAAGAAGTTATCTTATTTTCAGAAGAATGTCTTAATGAAGTTTCAATAATTATTGTATGACTGTAAAGGGGAGTGGTCTGTTATAGCCACTTAATACTGAGTACAAAATTCATGAAAGGCTTGTTTTATAAGCTCTAGTTCTACTAAAAGAATTTATTAATCGCTTGCATTTTAACTCAGCTAATTTATTCACAACTTTGTAATCTCGATGGTCGGGGAGATTGCGAGATTGTTGTCGAATTGTTTCACTATATTTACATACTATACTCTGGTAATCTATTAATATATATAGGGGGGGGACGGAAAGGCGTTCCGATTCAAAAAGTTGAGATACGTTTATGTTCTATATGTTTAGTGAATGTCTATATTGCCATGTCTATACCGTCATGTCTGTATAACTTCATAGACAAGCTAGAGATAGCTCCCGCACATATAAAATACAGCACAGGATGGTGTAAGTAATGAAGTTTTTGAATGTAAAATGGATGGCTGTATGTTTGATGGCAATCTGTTGTTTGGGTCTGTTGGGCATACATACGAATACGGCAAGTGCGCAAGCGAAGACTCCTTTGCTGGGAGTCAATGATGTATTACTGGATTCTAATACGATTCAGCCGGTGATGGAAAATGACAAGTTGTATGTACCTATCGTTACATTAGGTCAAAAGATGGGGATTTCGACTTCGGTCAGCGGACGTACATTGCAGTTGACGGGACATAATCGCAGCTTTACGCTGGATGTGACCAAGGGTGATGTTTTTGAGCGCGGAGGACGTACGATGGTGCCGATTCGCACATTGGCGGATGCCTTCGGTTTTACCATCACGATACCTTCAAGCAATGTATACCGGATTCAGAATGCGAATGCAAGCTTGTCTGATGCACAATTTTTGAACAAATTTGCCGCAGAAATTAAACAGTATGTTGCTGTGAAGCCAGGAAAATCTGGCAATACAGGAACTAAGGGGAACGCTTCCCCATCAAGCCGTACGATTTATTTGAGCTTCGATGACGGTCCTACAGCCCATACTTCACAGTTGTTGGATATCTTGGATAAATATAATGCCAAGGCGACTTTCTTCATGTTGGGACCGGAAATTCGTCAACATAGTGCAGTTATGAAGAGAATGGTAGAGGCGGGTCATGGTTTGGGCTTGCACGGGATGACGCACCAGGTGAAGAAAATCTATGCTTCTCCGGCAGCGGCGCTTGCAGAAATGAATCAGGATAATGAGATTTTATTCCAGGCAACAGGGCAACGCACTTCTTTAATTCGTACGCCTTATGGCAGCAAACCTTATTTGAATAAAGCATTCCGTGATCAACTGACGGGTGCAGGCTATCATATTTGGGATTGGAATGTAGATTCCAACGATTGGCGTTATACCAAAAATCCAGAGCATTTTGAACAGAGCGTTCTGCGTGATATTAAAAGATTGAAGAAACAAGGCAGAACACCTGTCGTTCTTATGCATGATAAGCCATCTACGATCAAGGTGCTTCCACAGATCATGGCAGCTTTGCAGAAAGAAGGCTATTCGTTCGAGCCGTTAAATGGCAATTTGACTCCACTTAATTTTTGGAATGATCATCGTTAATTGAATAGCTGTCAGAAAAACAGGCTACCCTACTTTATTTTTTTGAAGAGGGGGTCTGTTTTTTTATAAGCGGTAAGCAGAAATCAGGCGTGTTGGATAAACAAGTATTACGTTGCCCATAAATTTTATATGAATCTATGAATTACATATCCCTGTTCAGGTCATATGACTTTACGGGTTGCCACGTCGCTGCATATATTGCAGTAACCGCCCCGAGAGGAGGAACAGGTATGAATATTAACCCGGCTATGTTTAGTATGTTTTGTGCTACCACAGGTGCCATTATAACATTTGCATTTGGCGGCTGGAATCAGTTGATGGTGCTGTTCACAGTTGCGATGGCTGTTGATTATGTGACAGGAGTTGCCGCAGCGATTAAGACTGGACAAGGCTTGAGCAGCAAAGCCGGTTTTTGGGGATTGACGAGAAAGGCTTTGATGCTGATGGTGATTTCTTTGGCACATCATATGGATCTCCTGATGGGCACCGAAATCATGAAAGGGGCGGCGACGTATTTTTATTTATCCAACGAATTAATCTCGATTACAGAAAACTGCTCACGCATGGGCTTGCCACTTCCACCAAAGCTCAAGAATTTTTTTGCTCTGCTGAAGGACAAGGAGTCTGGTGGGAAAGATGGTGGAAAAGATCGCTAGAATTATAAAGCTTCTTTCCGTATGTGGGGCGTTATGATAAAATTTTGAAGAGAACATTTTAAAAGATAAGGAGCCTATACGTATGATTAAACATATTGTTTTGTTCAAATTGAAAGACCGCTCCCCTGAAAGCATTGAGCATACGGCATCCATTTTGCGCAGCATGAACGGTAAAATCAAAGAACTTCTGTCACTCGAAATAGGTACGGATGTGATTCGTTCGGAACGATCTTATGATATTTCCCTTACGGCTGTAGTCGAAACATTGGAGGACTTGCAAACGTATCAGGTACACCCTGTGCATCAGGAGATCATTGTACACATGAATGAAGTGAAGGATGTATCGATCGCAGTTGATTATGAAATTTGAAGCGGTTACGGGAGGTGCAGGATCTTGTATTATGTCAACCGGGAGCAAATTGAGCTTCGGCTAGGGGCCGTTACCGACATTGTTGCAGGACTCCGCCGCATATCGGCCGCTTGGAACGGAGATTTGTTGCAGGGGCTGGTGCAGGAGCGCTGCCTTCATCTGGCGATTGAAACGGTGACGGACGTAGGAAGCTATATCATTGACGGATTTATTATGCGCGATGCCAGCAGCTATGAGGATATTATTGGTATCATTCATGAAGAGGGTGTACTGGATGATACCGTGTTTAATCCGCTGCTGGAGCTGGTAGCTTTGCGGAAACCCTTGGTGCAGGAGTATTTCCATTGGGACCGGACGAGCCTTCATCCGCTTACACCTGAGCTGCCCGAGCTATTGGAGCGTTTTGCATCCAGTGTGCATGACTACTTAAATAAGGAATTGGGTCAGCAGCCCGAGGGAGTGTAAAGGCTAAAGTGACGGATAAGCATATCGTACCCGAAATGCCCACCAGGCGCATGATTATGACACTATTGAAAACCCAGGGTCCTGTGGGCGTCGGAAGCTTGGCAGCTCAATTGGGCATTACTGAAATGGGGGTGCGCAGGCATCTCAAATTGATGGATCAGGATGGTCTCATCGTCGCTACAGTAGTGCGGCAGGCGATGGGACGTCCGACGTTTTTGTACAGTCTGAGTGAGCAGGGAAGTGAGCAGTTCCCCCCGAAATTATGATCATTTGTTGCTGGAGCTGCTGGAGGAACTGGATGAAGAGCGGGGAATGGAAGCTGTTTACTCTCTGTTTGACGGCAGAAAACGCAAAATGATGAAGCGTTACGCCCCTCAGATAGAGCGCGAGACCACGCTGGCTTCACGTGTGGAAAAGCTTTCCGGTATTCAGAACGCTTCCGGTTATATGGCGGAGTGGCGGGAAGAAGAGGACGGGAGCTACTCTATTGTGGAATATAATTGTCCGATTTTCCAAATTGCAGGCCGTTACCGCAAGGCTTGTGAATGTGAGCAGCAAATGTTCGAGGAGCTGCTTGATGCCGAAGTTGTCCGTGAGGATTGCTTGGCGGATGGAGGACGTTGCTGCCTGTACCGTATCCGGTCCCGAAAAATGTAGGAACTTTCATGGCTTGTTCGCTGTGTCATGACAAGCTCTCCGTGCTTATAATGCATTAACAGATGGGCATTCGCCCGGGCACAAGGGAGAGATGATGATGAAAGAATACCACAAAAGCTTTATCCGTGGTGCGGTAGCAGGTAGCATTGCCGGTTCGCTCGCTGCGCTGCTGTTTGCCCCCAAGTCAGGTCGTGATCTGCGTCAGGACATAAAGGATCAGGCCCGTCTTGTCAGTGATAGAGGGCAGGAACTGGCGGGGAAAATTACAGACGCCTCTATTGAGTATACCGATAAAATTAAGGATACGGCCTCAGCGGTCATTCATGAAATCGGACAATTTCGTAAAAAAAGTGAAGTTCTTCCCGAAGTCAGCATTTCATCTGCTCCTGTTCAAGAAGATACGAAAAAGGATTCTCTGTAATCAGCTCTAAATGAATATAATATAGCTGAATATGGATTCGCTTTGAGGCTTCTCCTGTTGGGATGAAGCCTCTTTGTTGATGGCTTTCCCTTTTTCGAGTAATATTTGGGGGTACCTTTTACTCGAATACAACATAAGGTATGTAGCAACGGATAGCTTCCCGAGAGGGAACGACTCATACTTGAACAAAAAAGGAAGCGGTGTGTACGTGCAGCAAGCGATTGCAATATTGGATTCCGGTGTAGGAGGTTTGACGGTAGTTAAAGAAGTCATGCGTCAGCTTCCACGGGAAAAAATCATTTATTTTGGAGACACTGCGCGCACCCCGTATGGACCCCGGCCATCGGAAGAGGTTAAGAAATTTACAGAGCAAATGGTTGATTTTCTGATTCAATTTGATCCGAAAGTCATTATTATTGCCTGCAACACGGCAACAGCCGCGGCATTGGATTATATTAGCCAAAAGGTATCCATTCCGGTGATCGGAGTCATCCACCCTGGGGCACGTGCTGCAATCAGCGCAACAGCCACCGGGCATGTCGGGGTGATTGGGACTGTCGGTACGATTCGAAGCGGAGCCTATACGGCTGCGCTGAAGCAACTATCCCCCTATGTAGACGTGTTGAGTCATGCCTGCCCTGCTCTCGTTCCTTTGGTGGAACAGGGACTGTTCCGCTCAGACACAACATCAGAGGTCGTAGAGGAGTCGTTGAAGCCGATTCAAGCGTACCCGATTGATTGTTTGATTCTCGGTTGTACGCATTATCCTTTTTTGAAGGAAACGATTCAGGAAGTGATGGGCCCTAACGTGAAGCTGATTAGTTCAGCAGACGAAACGGCTCGTGAGACGAGTACGATTTTGTATAACAAGGGCAAGTTAGAGGCCGGGGATGAAACCCCTGTGCATCAGCTTTTTTGTTCCGGTGATCCGGAAATGTTCCAGAGCATTGCCGCACAGTGGCTTGGGGAGCAAATTCGTCAAACGCCTGTTGTTTGGCAGGTTACCAATCTGGATTGATGAGGCAGCCGATTTTTTTGTCATTGGACAAAAGAATCGGCTGTTTTGGTATTCGTTACATCAAGACACGCCGCGTCTGCATAACATGCAGTAAGACAGATGGAAGGGGCGTAGAAGATGAGGGAATATATCGTACAAAAAGGAGATACTTTGCACCGGGTCGCCTCGGCTTTTAAATTATCGGCAGATACATTGATGGCAGACAATCCGTGGACTGCCGCGCAACCCTATCTGATTTGTGGTCAAGTGCTGTACATTCGTCCGTCAATGGATCGTAAATACGTTATTCAGGCCGCTGAGCATGCCAGACAGATTGCCAAGCAGTTTGGTATGGAGCTTGATGAGCTGCGGCAGGTCAATCCCGAACTTGCGGAGCATGATTTTGTGGAAGGAAAAACCATTATTATACCTGAAAACCATCAGAATCAGATTGTACGTTTGCGTGGAGAGTATGGATACGAGGACTTGAGAGAAGATCTTGCGGCCCTGGCTCAAAGGTATCCGTTTATTGAAGTGGGCAGCATCGGCACCAGTGTCATGGGGAAGGATATCCCCTATGTACGCATTGGACGGGGCCCGCTGAAAATTCACGTCAACGCCTCTGTACATGCCAATGAATGGCTGACGACACCATGTTTGCTGCGTTTTGTAGAGCGATATGCGCAAGGAGTCGACAGTACGAATGGAAATAAAGGTGGGGAGCATCATGATGAGCGTGAGGATCAAGGCGAGGCTCCTCTATGGATATATGGAGTTTCTCCACAAACCTGGCTATACCGCACTTCTTTATGGGTAGTGCCCATGGTCAATCCAGATGGGGTGGAACTGGTTCAACAAGGTGTCCTTCCGTCTCATCCCCTGTACCATGACTTAAGAAAGTGGAATGAAGGCCGTGCTGATTATCGTGGATGGAAGGCTAACATTCGCGGTGTGGACCTTAACGATCAGTTTCCGGCGTATTGGGAGGAAGAGGTACGTAGACGCGGTAAAACAAGCCCGTCCAGAAGGGATTATGCGGGTCCTGCGCCTTTGTCTGAGCCGGAGGCTAAAGCGCTTGTCGATCTGACGGAGCGGGAACAGTTTGATATGGTGTTGTCCATACACAGTCAGGGACAGGAAATCTATTGGAATTACCGGGATTTGGAGCCAAAGGAGAGTCGGGATTGGGCATCACGGCTGGCGGCTGCAACAGGATACCGGGCGGTAAAGCTGGGGGGCAGTGATGCGGGATATAAGGACTGGTTTATACAGCGGTTTGGAAAACCGGGTTTTACCGTTGAAGTCGGGCTGGGTGTAAATCCGCTGCCTATGCGTGATTATGACGATATTGCGGCAGAGGTGGGCATGTTAATGGCAACGGTGCTTTCATGGTAAAGGGGTTAGCCTGAAACTCCATGGTTTATCAGCACGTATTAGGAGGAGCACGTGTTTTTACAAGTGTTCCTCTTACATGTCCCTTCAATGGGGGATATATACTTAGGAGCATTGGAAATGGAGTGAACAACCTATGAAGTGGAAAAGATTACTGTCTCTCCGTCAATGGTCACATGTGTTTCGTCGCATGCCCCGGTTTATTACTTCGTCGAAGATTCCATTGGGTGAAAAGTTGCTGTTTGCCGTCCCTGTATTGCTCTATTGGGTGTTGCCAGATGTCATGCCATTTATGCCCATTGACGACATTGGGGTGACGCTGCTGCTGATGAACTGGTTTGTGACCCGCGCTGAACGTAAATATCCCGATGTGCTTGAGAAGCAGCACGTACGTGTCCAGTAGGAATAAAAGCTTATGAATTTCGTGATTGCGATTTTTCGCCATTTTCTTTACAATAGGAATATTGCCTTTCTAGTATAGAGGCTATTTTGTAGTTGTTGAATTTACCTGTTAAATTGTGTGGCACGGATATTCATACTCCGATGGACCACACTTCATTTGATTAATATGAAGGAGATGAAGTTGATGAATTGCAAAATTACTCGCAACGCAGCTAAAGTATTAAAGCTTGAATTGGATAAAGAAGAAAACCAAGGGAAGAGCCTGCGCGTTGTCATTACTCATTCCCATGGAGACCATGCTCATTACGGGCTGGATTTGGACACGCCTAAAGAAACAGATACCGTCGTATCTACAGATAAAGGCATTGATGTTATTTTGGAAAACGGCCAGCCGCTGCTGGATGGTGTAAAAATTGATTACTTATACTTCCCCGAAGAAGGATTTGTCATTACTAACCCTTCCCAAGGTAATCACGGCGACCACTAAGCCGGAGCACGGAGGGATGACAGATGGCCAATGATATTCGCGTATGTGATGAATGCAATCATATTCGCTTGAAAACGATCCTGCCCAAGCTGCAAAAGATGGCACCGGATGCGGAGATCAAAATCGGTTGCAAATCGTATTGCGGTCCTTGTGGAAAGCGGGCGTTTGTATATGTGAACGGACGTTATATAAGTGCAGCTACAGAGGATGAAGTATTGGAGAAGGCTGCGCGTTTTATAAAATAATTCCAGTACGCAGCATTCACAGCTTTGTATAGTTCCCCTTCTTCTGATCCATGCTAATGGATGCAGACCACTGCCCAGAAGGAGGAGTGACTCATGGCCCAATATGATTCCAATCTCGACAATCACAGTGTCGAGGCCCAAACGCAAAACTCGGTGGACAAGCTTCACCATGCCGTTTCTCAGGCACTGTCACATCCGGCTGAGCAACTGATTGAGCAGGCGGAGCAGTCCCGTACTCATGCGGAGCATGCCTTAGAGCAGGCGAAGGACAGCCTTGGCGACGATGCGGTAGAGGTTGCCGAGGAAATGCTTGGTGAAGAGACACAACGGCTGGAGCAAGCCAAAAAAGCATTGCGCCCATAAGCATTCGTAAATGCAAATGAGCGCGGTTTACTAGCTCAAGAATACAAAAAGCCCGATCATCAGCATATTGCTGCTCGATCGGGCTTTTCTTGTTGGTATTATCTTTCCGGGAATCTGGGAAGAGTGCTGTGTAAGCAACCTTCCTCAGAAAATTTAATTGGATGTCGAAGGAGTCGCAGTGACTTCTTTGATTTCCGGTTCCCATTGGCGAATGAGATCATATGTGATCACCTGATCGGAAATGTTCAACCGATTGAGAGCTTCAGTATACCCCGGTCCGCAGGCGTTCACATCCGTAGGCTGGCCTGTGGTGAGGTTGTAACAAGTTCCTTTGGAGAACGTGCCATCCTCAGATGGAATGTAGTACACACGACCATCAGTGAAAGCGCCACTGCGCAGCACGACCATACGAGGCTTTTCGCTGAACAGATCATTACCCATAAAGTAATACGGTTTCGTTGAAATGCCAAGCAGATGCATCACCGAAGGTGTCAGATCAAGCTGTCCTGCCGGTTCAGTGTAAGTTCCCGCGCGGCTTCCACCGGGAAGATGCACTAGCAGTGGCACCTGGTTCATGATTTTTTGCATGTCGAGATCTGTGAGTGGTTTACCCAGAAATTTCTCATACAGTGCCTTATCTTTAATAGAATTGTCGTGATCCCCGTAGAACATGAGGATCGTATTATCCCACAATCCGTCTTTCTTCATCTGATCGACCAGCTCGCCTAGTGCTTCGTCCACATAATGGACGGATTTCAGATAGTCTCCGAACATGGTCCCTTCAAACTCACCAACGTCCAGATCCACGGCGTCTGGTGGCAGATTGTACGGGTGGTGGCTCGAAATTCCGACCATATAGGCGTAGAACGGCTGTTTTACTTCAGTGGTGAGATCATTGAGCGTTTGACGGAAGAAGGATTTGTCTCCCAGTGACCAGCCGAGTGGCTCATCTATCTCAAAATCCTTTTTACTGTAGAACTTGTCATAGTTCATTGCCTTATACATTGTATAGCGATTCCAGAAGCTGCTGTCGTATACGTGAAATGCATTAGGGCTGTAGCCAGTATCTTTTAGAATAGAAGGCAACGTATCGAATTTATGGTCCGCATAACGGATGAATACCGAGCCTGTAGGGAGCGGATGCAGAGAAGCATGTGTAGAGAAATCCGCGTCCGAAGTACGGCCCTGCGCAGTCTGGTGATAATAATTGTTAAAATACATGCTTTCCTTCGTCAGCTTGTCAAAGTTAGGCGTAATGGCCTGACCGTTGATTTTTTTGCCGATGAAAAAGTTCATATACGCTTCAGCTTGAATGACCATCACATTTTTGCCTTTATACTTGCCGGATAGGTCATTTTTCACTTGGAGCAGCTTTTGATGCTGATTAAACCATTCCTTATCCTTATCGGACTCCGCCTGAGCCAGCGTAGGCTGGGATCCCAGATGATCCTGACTATAGCGGTAAATGTCGTACCCGTGAAATCCGATCAGCCCGGTTACATTGTACAGGGCCATCGACCACCAGTTACCGACGAATATGCCGGTTGCCCACGTGGACGTATAATATTTAATCGGTCCAAAGGTAAAAATGTAGCCGATCAGGAAGGCCAGCGCTCCTTTGGAGAAGCGAAGCAAAAAGCTTTTGGTGAATGAGCGGCGGGACGTTTTGAAGTAAGGATCACTTGTTACATACCGACGCCGTAAGGAAGCCATGAACATCACATACGGAATGAACAGTATCCAGTCTGCAAAAAAGAAAAGATCCCACCAGTACATCAGAGATGCGATACTTCCACCCAAGGAATCAACTTGTCCAGCTTGAAGCAAGACGGGGATCGTAATGAAATCCTGAAAATACCGATAATAAACCATGTCAGAATAAATGAGAGCGGTAAGCAAAATATCGAGCACTACAAGAGCGACCAAACGTCCGCGCCTTGACAGCCATAGGGTCCAAAAACTCACAAGCAGGAGCGAACCGATAGCGATGACATAATCCAGCGGATTCATGTCAATATTTTGGGCATGCAGGTTATGGTGGATCAGAACGAGCTTGCCAATCATAAGTACAAAAAACAGACCAAACCCAAAATATCGGGACAGCAGCATTCTGCTGAACATGTTTCCAGTGCGATTTGCACCGGCCGTGCGAATAACCAACACTTTACCCCCTTCGGCATAAATGTTCGGCTAGTATAAACTACATATTAACGTAATGTTAAAACCGAAATCGCCTTTAATTATTATAGCGCTCATCCCGCGCATTTCAATGATTAAGTAAAGAAAATACAGCATTTTCCTTCCAGTACAGCAGGGGAAAGCCACATTTTTATCCTATGAACAGCACAAATCAGGCCAGGAGGCGAACGGATGGTTCGCTTCCTGGCCTGGGCATCATCTATTTAAGACTGCAACGGCGGAGTATCTTTGCGGCGCGGCGGTAGAGGGCCCAGATACTGATAGTATTGGCATTCGATCCGGCCATTAAACAGCTTGCGTCTCTTATCGGCTTTACGGCCCCAATAGTGCTCGAATTGCTTGGTGGAGCTGATAGCAAAGAAGGACCATGTCTTCATTTCCGCTGCCGTGCGTGCGAGTGAACGGATCAGCTTTTCCACCTCGGATTGCTCGCTCAATCTCTCACCATAGGGTGGATTGGTAATCATCACACCATATTGGCCTTCAAGTCTGACTTTCGTTACAGGCATTACCTTTAGGGAGATATCTTTAGCGAAGCCTGCCGACTTTACAGCTGCCTCTGCGACTTCGATGGCACCCGGGTCAATATCGCTGCCTGCAATCTCGAAAGGAATGTCATCGCGGGTCAAATCCATCGCTTCGTCACGAGCTTGATCCCAAAGCTCGCGACCAATGACAGGCCAGTCCTCCGAGTTAAAGGTACGTCTCAATCCCGGGGCAATATTCCATGCCTGCATTGCTGCTTCTACCAGCAGAGTACCGGAACCGCAGCACGGGTCATAGAATGGTCGATCCGGGGTCCAGCGGCTAAGCTGAATAAGAGCCGAAGCCATCGTCTCTTTGAGCGGTGCCTCCGTTACGAGCTTGCGGTAGCCGCGCTTGTGCAGCCCCGGACCCGTCGTATCGAGCGTTAGCAATGCACGGTCATTTAAGAGAATGACCTCTATAACATAACGAGGGCCGTTCTCCTCAAACCAATCCGTGTGATAGGTTTCCTTGAGCTTTTCCACAATCGCCTTCTTGACGATTCCCTGACTGGCTGGTACGCTACTAAGCTGTGATTTGTGCGAACGTCCCTCTACAGGAAATTCACCATCCAAAGGAATCCAATCCTGCCATGGCAAAGCTTTGGTGCCCTCAAACAGCTCATCGAAGGTGGTTGCGGCAAATTCACCCATTTTAATAAGAACGCGGTCTGATGTGCGCAGCCACAGGTTACACCGGCATATATCCATATAATCACCGGAAAAAACGACGCGGCCATTCTCGACGGTCAGGTCCTCATATCCGAGTTCTCTGAGCTCCCGAGCCACGACGGCTTCAAGTCCCATCGGCGCAGTTGCAATTAGTTGCAGTTGAGTCATTAAACGTATTCACTCCGTCCCCATAATCATATAAGCTTGTTTCAATCCCTATAGTATAGGTCATTGTACACGAAGAGACAAATAATTAAGGCAAATAATTTACGAAGGACATCGCTTTCAACCTGCGTTATGATAAAGCGAGAAGGAGAGATGAAACGTGGAAATTACACCCAATATGACGCCTGAACAATATGTAGACCAACTGGTACAGGAGGATGAAGCGCTCCGCGGCATCAGGGAGGCCATTGTTGGAGAGGGAATGCCTGAGGTATCGGTGGCTCATCCTTACGGGAAGCTGCTTACCTTTCTGATTGAGGCATCCGGCGCGCAGCAGGTACTGGAGATTGGCGCATTAGGCGGATACAGCGGATTATGTCTGGCCCGTGGGCTGGGAGAAAAGGGACGCATTGTGTCATTGGAGCTGAAAGAAGCGTATGCGGCACTGGCACATAGACATATGGAGGAAAACGGCTACGGTGACCGTGTCGAATATCGTCTCGGACCTGCAGCGGACAGCCTGAAGGAGCTTCAGGAAGAGGGGAGGACCTTCGATTTTTTCTTCATCGATGCCGATAAGGAAAATTACCCGGTGTATCTGGAATATGCGATTGCTCTGGCGAATCCAGGAGCCATTATTGCGGGAGATAACTGTTTCCTTCGCGGACGGACGCTTAATACCGACAAGAACGGCCCTGCCGTACAGGCTGTGAGACGCTTTAACGAAACGATAGCTACGGACCCACGGCTGGTTAGTACGCTTTTGCCAGCCTATGACGGATTGGCATTGGCACGAGTAAAATAGGTTGTAATACTACTTATATAGCTATACAAAAAGTAGCTATACAAAAAAGAACCTCCTTGTCCACAAAATTGTGGATCGGAGGTTCTTGTCTGTTCTGGAAGGTTGCCCTTACGAGAGGGCTATTTTACCTGAAATCAGGTGCTGGCTTACGATCGTAGAGCTTCATACGTACCCAGAATATGTTGACGATCAGCAGGACACCTGACATGATGAATAGTCCTTCGATGCCGATAAATCCGGACAGCACCCCGCCAATGACAGCGCCCAGCATATTACCAAGCGACAGCGAGCTGGTATTGAAGCCGAACGAACGGCTTTCCATGCCTTCCGGTGTATACGTGCGAATCAGCGCGTTTACGCTCGGCAGCAGACCGCCCATAAATATACCCATGAAAAAACGAATCGTGACGAGCTGCCACACCTGATTGACAAAAGCCTGTGGAATGAGCATAAGTGCTGTTCCGAGCAGAGCGAGGGTCAAAATGCGGTGTGCCCCGATCTTGTCACTCAATCTTCCAAGCAGCGGCGCAGCGACCATATTGGATACGCCGGTAATGGCTGTAACAAAGCCAGCAATGAGCGCAATTCCTTCTGCCGACCCATACAGCTTTTGCACATATAACGGCAACAAAGATACCGTACTGATCATGGCAAACTGGAGCAGGAACGTTACGGTAAACAGAGCCGGAAGCTGGGGCGTATGGCTTAGCTCCTTTAATCCGGCAAGAACCGAAATTTGCGGTATTCGTGCAGCTTCGGCTTTGCTGAAATCTTCCTTAACCAGAAACATTGCGATGAGAGAGGCTACAAGAATAAGAGCGCCTGTAATGTAAAAGATCGGTCTGAATCCAACCCAGTCAGCCAAAAAACCGCCCATCAGAGGGCCGAGAATCGTACCCGCCATCTGACCGGATTGCATAATCCCCATAGCGAAACCGGTCCGTTCTTTGGGTGTGGTACCCGACACCAGAGAAATCGAAGCCGGATTGAAACCCGAAATCGTACCGTTCAGCAGACGAAGCGCCAACAGTTGCCACGGATGGGTGACCAAACCCATGCAGCCGATCACCAGAGCCATACCGAAACCCGAGCGGAGTAGCATTGCTTTGCGTCCATATCGGTCAGCCAGCTTGCCCCATAGAGGCTGGAACATAAATGAAGTCAAAAAGTTTGCGGCAAAAATAACTCCGGCCCACAGCCCGATATCATGTTCTCCCTTCACATGAAGGTCTTGAGCCAGATAGAGGGCGAGGAATGGAGTAATCATCGTAATACCCGCATTGACCAGAAACTGACCGAACCAAAGCACAATGAGATTGACTTTCCACGTCTCCCACGTTTTCAATGTGCTTTCACTTCCTTTCTGTCATTTCTTGCTGATGCAAAACTACTTATCCTAAGTAGAACTTCCCGGAGCTTTAAAAAAGCCATTTCTCTAGTATAGCACACTTCATTGAAACTTTATCCAAATGTCATGGGTTTGTCATGAATTGTCTGCCAGTGGCGGTTGTTACGACTCTTGAAAAAGGGCATAATAAAACACAGTAGTTACGATTCGAACTGGAGGCTGAAGTCATGACCTACAACGATACCTTTATCCGCGCTTGCCGCAAGCAGGCTGTGGATCATATTCCCGTATGGTACATGCGGCAGGCCGGAAGGTATGATCCTGAATATCGCAAAATTAAAGAGAAATACACGTTGCTTGAAATTTGTCGTCAGCCCGAGCTGGCCGCAGAAGTGACCTTAATGCCCGTGCGCAAGCTCGGGGTGGACGCTGCTATTTTATATTCTGATATTATGAATCCGGTGGCCTCGCTGGGGGTTGATTTTGATATTGTCAAAAATATTGGTCCGGTTATTGATAATCCGATTCGTACTGCGGCGGATGTGGACAAGCTGCGCCCGATTGATGTAGAACGAGATCTGGGTCATATTTTGGAAACGATCCGTATTTTGGACCGTGAGCTGGAGGTACCGCTGATTACGTTCGCCGGAGCTCCTTTTACAATTGCTAGTTATTTAATAGAAGGCAGACCGTCCAAGGGATATATCCGCACTAAGGCCATGATGTACGGAGAGCCTGAATTATGGCGTCGGCTGATGGACAAGCTTGGAGACATGGTTATTACATACGTGCGTGCCCATATCGCTAACGGCGGCAAGGCATTTCAACTGTTTGACAGCTGGGTAGGGGCGCTTTCGCCTCATGATTTCCAAACGTTTGTGCTGCCGACGATTACACGTATTTTCCATGAGCTGTCCGATCTGGACGTACCGAAAATTTATTTTCCAGGTGTAAGCTCCGGTGAGTTGCTTCCGCTGCTGGGCGGGGTAAAAGCCGATGTGATCGGACTGGACTGGCGGGTGAGTATACCTGAAGGACGCCGTCGTTTGGGGAATGCTTTTGGTGTGCAGGGAAATCTGGATCCTTACGTGCTCACAGCGCCGATACATGTAATTAAACAGTACGCGAAAACGATTGTGGATGAAGGAATTTTGGAGCCGGGATATATTTTTAATCTGGGTCACGGTTTATTTCCAGAAGCTTCGTTAGATAAGCTGAGAGAGCTTACAGAGTATGTGCACGAGTATTCCCGTTCCGTTTTGACAAAGAAGTAATCAATCCAAAATGTTAAGAGGTGATGTGCTGATGAAAACCAAAGTGGGTGTACTGGTTATGTCCTACGGGACACCGGAAAGTTTGGATCAGGTGGAAGCCTATTATACGCATATTCGTCGTGGTAACGCTCCTTCCCCGGAGCAATTGAAAGAATTAAAGGACCGTTATGAAGCCATTTTGGGCGGTGTATTTCCGCTACGTCAAAATACGGATCGTCAGGTTCACAATCTGCAAGAAACCTTAAATCGGGAAAATCGTAACCCGGATATTGAATTTGTCTGCTATCAGGGACTCAAACATGCCAAGCCGTTCATCGAGGATGGTGTGGAGGCTATGGTGCAAGATGGTATCCGTACAGCGGTAGGTATCGTGCTGGCTCCGCATTATTCCGTAATGAGTGTAGGCACTTATATCAAGCGCGCACAGGCCAAGGCACAGGAACTGGAGCTGGCTATATCGTTTGTGGAAAGCTATCATCTTCATCCAAAGCTGATCAAGACGTTGACCGAACGTGTGAATGCAAAGCTGGCGCTTTTCGAAGAGGCAGGGGCGAATCGGGACGAGGTACGTGTATTGTTCAGTGCGCACAGCTTGCCTGAGCGGATTTTGGCGATGGGTGACCCTTATGTAGAACAATTGATGGCTACTTCGCAAGCAATTGCGGATAAGGCAGGAATCACCAACTGGCAGTTTACGTGGCAGAGTGCAGGTCGCACAGCAGAGCCTTGGCTCGGTCCTGACATCCTGGATACCATGCATAGTCTCAAGGAAGAGCAGGTTGAATATGTGCTGACTGCGCCAGTCGGCTTCGTTTCCGATCATCTAGAGGTACTGTACGATCTGGATATTGAGGCGCAGGCTTTAGCGAAGGAACTGGATATGCGTTTCCAGCGGATTGATTCGCTTAACAGTGATCCATTGTACATGGAGACGCTTAGCGATGTCATCATAGACCAATGGAAAAAGGGATGAGGACATTATGGAGCAAAAACTACGCAATATTGTGATTGTAGGCGGAGGATTGACCGGACTGAGCGCAGCTTTTTATACACGTAAAATGTACAAAGAAGCAGGCTACACACCACGGATTACGCTGGTGGAGAAGGCCCCGGTGCTGGGCGGGAAAATCGAAACGTTGCATAAAGACGGGTTTGTGATTGAAAAAGGGCCGGATTCCTTTCTGGCCCGTAAAACGGCTATGATCGACCTGGCAAAAGAGCTGGAGCTGGATCATGAGCTGGTAAGCACGAATCCTGAGGCGAAAAAAACATACATTTTGCATGAAGGTCAGCTTCATCCGATGCCCCCCGGTCTGGTACTGGGAATTCCGACGGAGCTGCAACCATTTCTGCGAAGCGGGCTCATCTCTTTGGGCGGCAAGCTGCGGGCCATGATGGACTTTGTTATTCCGCCTCGGCGCATACCCGGTGATGAAGCCTTGGGTGATTTTATCGAACGCCGATTGGGCAAAGAAGTGCTGGAAAATGTAACCGAGCCGCTGCTGGCTGGCATATATGCTGCCAATATGAAGACGCTGAGCTTGCAGGCGACCTTCCCGCAATTTGCTGAAGTAGAGCAGCAATATGGAAGCCTCATTCACGGGATGATGACCGGAAGAAAGCCAGCCGAGACGCATACAGGCACGAAAAAAAGTGCTTTCCTGACCTTCCGACAAGGACTGCAAAGTTTGGTACATGCGTTACTGAATGACTTGCATGACTGTGATTTGCGTATAGGCGTTGCTGTTACAGAGTTCACAAAGACAGCAGACGGTGAAGGAAGCATCTACCATGTTGTACTGGATAATGGGGAGACGTTGGAGGCGGACGATCTATTTATCACGACTCCGAATTTTGCCGCTGCGCCGTTGTTGCGGGGACATGTAAAGGTGGCGGCACTGGAAGCCGTTAATTACGTGTCCGTGGCGAATGTGGTCATGGCCTTTCATAAAAAAGACATCGAGAATGTCTTTGATGGTTCCGGTTTTCTGGTTCCTCGTAAAGAGGGACGCAGTGTGACGGCCTGTACGTGGACGTCCGCCAAGTGGCTGCATACCAGTCCGGACGATAAAGTACTGCTGCGCTGTTATGTGGGGCGTGCTGGAGCCGAAGAAACGGTAGAGCTACCCGATGATGAACTGACTGCGCTGGTACGTAAGGATTTGCAGGACATGATGGGCGTTACGGCGACTCCACTATTTACGGAAATTACCCGTCTTCGCCACTCCATGCCGCAATATCCGGTAGGACACCCGCAGGCTATCGCCGATCTGCGGGAAGAACTGCGTACAACGATGCCGGGAGTGTATGTTCTGGGTGCCGGCTATGATGCTATCGGCTTGCCGGATTGTATCCGTCAGGCCAAGGAATGGGCCTCTGTCGCCGTCCAAGCTGCGGAACGGGAAGCGGTCGAGGTACAGGTATAATTAAATGAATGGAGCAACTTGAATAACGAACCCTTCGCAATCCCAAGCGAGGGGTTCTATTTATACCGAAATTTGATATATAATGGAGAAGGTGTCAAAAGCGCCGGATCATTTTAGGAAAGTAATGCATATGCAACAGCATAGAAGGAGTGAAGAATGTACCCTCCCAGATCACAGAAAAATGAAGGTCGAAAGAAAGCAAGGAAGCGAAAAATAGGCAAGGCCTGGATCATTACGAATCTTGTCCTGCTGCTTATGATCGTAGGTCTTTTTGGATATTATTACATATTTGAACACAGGGAGAGTAGCTCTCTTGCGGAAAACGCCGGACTATTGCAACAGGAGAACAAGGCCAAAACGGATTCTGCGGGTGGAGGACAGTCTTCTAGCCCGATAAGAGAGAACGTTACAGCCGTTTCAAATGAACAAATGGACGATAGCTCCAATGGAGGCGAGCAAGCTGATGACGATAAAACGGAGCATTCTTCTGATACTGCTACAGATACAGACAGCCGCCCCGTGACAACGTCTGACACAAATATTCCCGAAGGCAACTCGTCAGAATCAGGAGTATCTTCAGAGAACGCAGGGCAATCACCGGACAGCTCTTCAAATAAGGGGGCATCGAACAGCGAGAATTCTGCTGACCCCAACGAATCGGAGCAGGGAAAGAACGTGGCATCGGATGGAACAGCTTCACCGACAGTCACGCTCCATTTTGTAGGGGATGTGCAGTTTTCCGGTAAGGTTGAGCAGCGGTTGGAAAAGAACGGATTTGATTTTCCATATCAATATCTTGGAAATCTGTTTCGCAAGGACGATCTGACGATAGCCAATCTGGAAACGCCGGTTACAACCGGGGGCGTGGGTGCGCTGAATAAAACGTATGTGTATAAGTCTTCTCCCAAGGCGTTGACTGCGTTGGCTGCGGCAGGAATAGACGCTGTAAATTTGGCCCAACAATCATATTTTGGATCAGGGCACAGACGGATTACTGGATACGCTGAAATATTTGAAAGAAAATGATATAGCGTATACCGGAGCCGGGCGTAATGCAAAAGAAGCGTATGCTCCGCACTATTTTGAACGTAAAGGTATTAAAATTGCGTTGTTGGGAGCCACACGGGTTATGCCCGAGGCCAACTGGAATGCAGGCGCCAAACAGCCCGGTGTTGCAGGAGCCTACGATTCGACCGCGATCGTGAAATCGATTCGTGAGGCGCGCAAGCAGGCTGATTTGGTTATTATTATTGCCCATTGGGGCAAGGAGCGCGTGAATGTATTGGAGCCTCATCAAACCGAGCTATCGCATGCTTTTGTTGATGCAGGGGCAGATCTTGTAATTGGAGGTCACCCGCACGTGTTACAGGGGATGGAGCAGTATAAAGGCAAATGGATTGCTTACAGCACAGGCAATTTTATTTTTTCTAAATCTACAGTACCAGCCACCTGGGATACAGCGATATTTCAGGCAACTTGTACCCGGGCTGGGGCTTGCAGGATGAAGCTGACTCCTTACCGGGCGGAGCTGGGGCAACCAGTTCCAATGAAGGATGCGGAGGCCGGCAAAATTTTGCAAGGAGTAGCGGCGATGTCACCGGCTAATGTTTCTGTAGGCGCAGACGGTTCAGTAACCGCCCGATAGTTGTCGAAGGAAATCTTTTACACGAGGCTGGTCTGTATTGAGGCTACCACTTGTGGATGGAGGTCATAACCGGAATGGATCATTTGTGCGTGGCTCACCGTGGTTTTTCGGGAATTGCTCCCGAGAACACGTTGGCGGCCTTTAAGCTTGCGATCGATCAGCTGTTTGTGCGCTGGATTGAGCTGGATGTACAACTGTCGAAGGACGGCGTTCCGGTGGTCATCCATGATTTCACGTTGGAGCGCACGACTAACGGCACAGGTCGAGTGAAGGATACGGACTGGAAAGAGCTGAA
This sequence comes from Paenibacillus sp. RC334, assembly GCF_030034735.1. Classification (NCBI taxonomy): domain Bacteria; kingdom Bacillati; phylum Bacillota; class Bacilli; order Caryophanales; family Paenibacillaceae; genus Paenibacillus; species Paenibacillus sp. RC334. The sequence goes on from NZ_CP125370.1 coordinate 1,929,914, forward strand.
ACGTCTGGATGCTGGTGGCTGGAAAAGCGCGGAATATCAAGGAGAAAGGATTCCTACTCTCGCACAAGTGCTAGATCTGTGTCGTGGCCGCGTATCGCTCAATATTGAGCTAAAAACCGCAGGGGATATGTATCCGGGGCTGGAGAAGGCGGTACTCCGTGAAATTGTGGCGCGGGATATGGAGAATGAAGTGGTATTGACCTCTTTTGAGCGTTCCGCTTTACGTCGGGCCAAAGAGCTGGCTCCAGGTATCCGTACCGGGCTGATTATTGATGCTCGTCCGGATGATCTGGCAAAGCAGTTGGAAGGGCTGCAATGCTCTTTTCTATCCATGGGCTACCCGCGTTTGGACCGAAAGCTGATGAAAGACTTGACCGGACGCGGTATCACTGTCATGGCGTGGACAGTGGATGACCGTAGCATTATGCGAAGATTGGCCTCATTACATCCTGAATTGATGATTTGTACCAATTGGCCGGATCGCTGGGAGCAGGTTTTTTTGCATTTCAAGCACCGGATGTGGCACTATATACGTAATCTATTTATTAAATAATTGGACTATATACGCGGGAAGGGTGACGGTCGTAATGAACGTAGAAATTCGTAATGTCTACTGTGTCGGGCGCAATTATAAGCTGCATGCCGAGGAACTGGGAAATGAGGTTCCTACAGAACCGATGATTTTTTTAAAGCCTTCCCATGCGGTAGTACCGCTGGATGGTGCAACACTGGAGCTTCCTAAAGATCAAGGAGACATTCATTATGAGACAGAGCTGGTCGTGGCGGTAGGCCGTAATTACGAACCGGGTATGTCTGCGGAAACGATTCTGAGTGCATTTGCCTTTGGTATTGATTTTACCCTGCGTGATGTACAAAGCGTTCTCAAGAAAAAGGGTCACCCATGGACGGCGGCTAAAGGTTTCAAATTTTCTGCTCCCGTTACACCGTTCTTGCCTTTAGAGAAACTGGACACGCTGGAGCAGCAGGATTTTTCATTGCTCAAAAATGGGCAGGAAGTACAGCGTGGCCATATCAAGGATATGATTTTTTCCATCGAGCATATCATTGATTACATAGCGACCCATTATGGACTGGGTGAAGGCGATATTATTTTTACAGGCACTCCGGCAGGTGTAGGGCCTGCAACGAGTGGAGATCGCTTCGAGCTATTTTGGGGAACTGACCATCAAGGAAGCTGCACAATTGGTTAAGTTAATTCGTGTGATTGCATCAATTAAGTTGGTTAAAAAGGGAGTTCTCTTGGTAGTTGGGCAGTATGGGGGGATTTCCGCAGGCAAGAATGTAAGGGCCGTGTCCTGTGCCATAGCATGGGACACGGTTTTTATATAAGTGTAGAGCGTTGTACAATAAATTACGAACTGAAAAATGAAAAACGAGAGATTCATTTCAAAGTGGGGGTATATCATGGATTGGATCATCGGATTGCTTGGCGCTGCAGTAGTGGCGGGAGCTGCTTTTTATAAAAAATCCTTAACCTTATCGGGCTTTGCGGCGGCTGTGCTGATGGGAACCGTGTATTATGGTGCAGGTAACCTGTTTTGGTTCGGGACCTTGCTCCTGTTCTTCATTACATCGACCTTGCTGTCGAGGTTCAAAAAGGAGCGCAAGGCAGAGCTTGAAAAATCGTATGCCAAAACCGGAAATCGGGATGCTGGTCAGGTATGGGCCAACGGGGGATTAGGTATGCTGTTATGCCTGTGCTATGCGATCTGGCCTCATGTTGCCTGGCAGTTGGCTTTTGTTGGCGTCATGGCTACAGTCACGTCGGATACGTGGGCAACGGAATTTGGCAGCCTGAGCCGCAAGCCGCCTCGCTCGATACTGAATGGCAAGGTGCTGGCACCCGGAACCTCGGGAGGTGTATCTGTTCTAGGGACAGCTGCGGCCTTGGCTGGGGGAGTTCTGATTGGAATAGGAGCATGGGTCTTTGGACACGCCATAGGAATGCCAGGCTTGCCGCTATGGCTGTGGGCACTGATCGGCGGAATATCTGGTAGTGCGGGGGCCTTCGCCGATTCCTATCTCGGTGCTACGGTGCAAATGATGCGTTCCTGCACGGTTTGCGGCCGGGAAGTAGAGGTAGACTCGCACTGTGGACAACCGACGGTCTATGTGCGGGGCTGGCGTTGGATGAGCAATGATAGAGTGAATAGCATCAGTTCGATTTTCGGGGGGCTGGTCGCTCTGGCAGGCATTCTGTTTATACTCTAGTACAGGGAGGTGCGAAGATGGGCGGTATACATGGAGATAAATATGAGGCCATTTTGGACGCCGCTTACACAGTCTTCGGCACCAAAGGCTTTTATGAAAGCAAGATTTCCGAGATTGCAGAACAGGCGGGCGTCGCCAAAGGCACGGTATATTTGTACTTCAAAAGCAAAGAACAGCTGTTTACAGCGGTCACGCGCAGAGATTGCGAGCAATACCTGGCTGAAATGCAGGGCGCATTGGCTAACCGCGCTTTGGAGGAGGGACTGCTGCGAATGGCAAATCTGCACTTACATTACTACTACAAGCGCAAGCAGCATACCAAGTTGTTTTTTATGACCCCGAACAATGACCCTGATTTAATGGAGTTTATGCGCGGATTTATTCAGGATTATACCGATATGGTCAAAAACAAACTGGCTTTGGAGGGTGTGCAGCAGCCTGAGCTTCATGCGAAGGCTTTCATTGGCATGATGGAGCGCCTCAAAATGGACATTTTACTGGATAAAGATTTCTGTGAATGCGATGTGGATCAGACGGCTGAATTTGCGACTAACTTGTTTATGTACGGCTGTGAAGCCGGCAGCGGGATACGCAGATCGTGATATTGTAAAGCTAGAAACCGTACTGACTTCGTTCAGATCACGGTTTTTTTAATCATTTGGTGTGACTGTGTTAAAATAAACAAGATGCATCACAAAATAGGGGAAGAGTAGGGAATCCGTATGAATATTATGGCCGTTGAACATATAACGAAAAGCTATGGCGAAAAAATGCTGTTTGAGGATGCTTCCTTTGGCATGGATGAGCGTGACAAAATAGGAGTGGTCGGTGTGAACGGCACTGGGAAATCGACGTTTTTACGTGTGATTTCCGGCTTGGAGCCACTGGATGATGGTAATATTGCGGTCAACAACGGTGTACGCATTCAATATTTGGCGCAAAATCCGGAGTTTGACCCCGAGGTGAAGGTACTCCAACATATTTTCCACGGCAACCAGCCGGAAATGAAGGCGGTGCGCGAATATACGGAAACGATGGAGATGCTGGAGCTGAATCCGGGCAGCGAGGAGCTTCAAAACCGCCTGTTGCGGGCAAGCCAGCAAATGGATACGCTCCAGGCATGGCAGTTGGAGAGTGAGGCCAAAAACATACTGACCCGGCTGGGTATTACGCAGTTTGAGGCACGTATGGGAGTGCTCTCTGGTGGACAGCGTAAACGTGTTGCTTTGGCAGCAGCTTTGATCCAGCCCTGTGAGCTACTCATTCTGGATGAGCCTACCAACCATATTGATAATGAGTCGGTTGAATGGCTAGAGCAGTATTTGCAGAAAAGACGCGGCGCGTTGCTGATGATTACGCATGATCGCTATTTTCTGGATAGAGTGGCAACTGTCATGCTGGAGCTGGATCATGGTCGACTTTTCCGCTATGAGGCCAACTATACCCGTTTTCTGGAGCTAAAGGCGGAACGTGAGGAACGGGAAGCATCTTCGGAGCAAAAACGGCAAAACCTGTTGCGCAATGAGCTAGCCTGGATTCGCCGGGGGGCAAAAGCCCGTTCGACCAAGCAGAAAGCGCGTATTGAACGATTTGAACAGCTTAAGGATCAGCAGCCGGAAGCCCGTTCCGGGTCTGTAGACATGTCGGTAGCCTCGACGCGTCTTGGTAAAAAAATACTGGAGCTGGATCACCTGTCCAAATCGGTAGGTTCCCGTAAGCTGATTCAGGATTTGAGCTATATCGCTGTGCCCGGTGACCGGGTCGGGATTGTGGGTCCCAATGGTAGCGGAAAATCGACTCTGCTCCAAATGATTGCACAGCGCGTAGAACCGGATTCAGGCAGTGTGATTGTGGGACCGACCGTGAAGCTCGGTTATTTTACCCAGGAGCATCAGGAAATGAACGAATCGCTGCGTGTCATCGAATACATTAAGGAAGAAGCCGAAGTGATCCGGACAGCAGATGGTTCGGCTATTACAGCCGCGCAAATGCTGGAGCGTTTTCTGTTTGCGCCAAGCTCGCAATGGACGGTCATTTCCCGGTTATCAGGGGGCGAGAAACGGCGCTTGTACCTGCTTCGTGTGCTGATGTCCGCACCGAATGTACTGTTACTGGATGAACCAACGAATGATCTGGATATTCAGACTCTATCCGTGCTGGAAGACTATCTGGATGAATTTCCGGGTGTTGTTTTTATCGTTTCTCATGACCGGTATTTCCTGGACCGGACAGTAGACAAGGTACTGGCATTCGAAGGAGAAGGACAGGTACGTGTGCATGTGGGCGATTACAGCGAGTATGCAGAATGGATCAGTAAAAATGCTCAATCCGCTTTGAATCCGCCTGTCCCCGCGGGTACTTCTTTTGCTCAGTCTTCCACGTCTAAGTCTGCGGATGCTTCGGATTCAGTTAAGGAGACTAGCAAAACCAGGCTTAAATTCACCTTTAAGGAACAGCGGGAATATGAGCAAATTGACGAATTGATCGAACAGGCTGAGGAGAAGTTGGCTAGCATCCAGCGACAGATGGAAGAGTCTTTCAATGATTCCGCACGACTACAAGAGCTTATGGCTGAGCAAACAAAGGCCGAACAGCATTTGGAGCATCAAATGGAGCGCTGGACCTATCTGAACGAGCTGGCCGAGCAAATTGAACAAAGCAAATCTTAAAATACGAAACAAGTATATTGCGTGAATCGTTTTTCCGTCGTTACTTAAACAAGCAAGTCTCCGTTAAGCACTGGAGACTTGTTTTTTCGTATTTATTCCAGTACATCGGTCGTGGAAACAACTCATGTCCTGACTTGGAAACTCGAAGCTACCTATCATTATGCAAATGTATTGAATGAATTAATTAATATGTTTTTCGTATTAATAATCAGTTTATTATATATTTCTAATATTAAAATTTGCTTGCTATAATCAAATTTATATGGAAGGGAGGCATTCAAAATGGAATATCGTAAACTTGGAAAAAGCGGCTTGAGGGTAAGCGAGATAGCATTGGGGAACTGGATAACCCACGGTGCACAAGTGGATGACACCACGGCGAAAGCATGTGTCCATGCTGCATTAGATTCAGGAATCACAACGTTTGATACCGCTGATGTTTATTCAGAAACGATGGCGGAAACGGTTTTAGGTCATTCTTTAAAGGGAATACGACGTGAAAGTATTGAACTATGCACAAAGGTTTTTCATCCAACAGGTACCGGACAGAATGATAAAGGGCTATCCCGCAAGCACATTATGGAGGCCTGCCATGCTTCTCTTCGACGCTTGCAGACGGATTATATTGATGTTTATTATGCACATCGTTTTGATCCAACCGTATCACTAGAAGAGACATTTTTGGCATTATCCGATTTGGTTCGTCAGGGGAAGGTTTTGTATGTAGGGGTGAGCGAGTGGACAGCAGACCAGATAAAGCAAGGAGCGGATTTAGCGAGAGAACTAAAGGTCCCCTTCGTGGCAAGTCAACCCCAATATTCCATGCTCTGGCGTATTATTGAAGCTGAAGTGATTCCCGCTTGTGAGCAGGAAGGAATTGGACAGGTCGTTTGGTCGCCTCTGGCACAGGGTATTCTTTCTGGGAAATATGCAGTAGACAAGCCGCTTCCCGAGGGTTCACGTGCTTCTACGACAGCAGGTTCACCATTTTTCGAACGCTTGGCCGGGCAATGGTTACGTAAAGAGGTCCTTCAGGCAGTGGAGCTGATCCGGCCGATTGCACAGGAAAATGGTTTGACGCTACCACAGCTTGCAATAGCATGGGTTTTACAAAACCCGCAAGTGTCCTCAGCTATTATCGGTGCTTCCAAGCCAGAGCAGGTGAAGGAGAATGTAAAAGCTGCGGGTGTCCGTCTCGAAGGGGAGGTTATGAGACAAATTGACAGTATTTTAAACGGCGTTGTTGAACTTGATCCGAGTAAAACGGGTTAAGATTAGGCGCTGATGGTAGTTTACATGCCTAATTGCTCACTACAAGCTGTTTCTTCAACCACCTCCAGAAAACGAGTCAGAACAGCGTCATTTGCATCTGTTTTCCATGCAGCGTAAAGTGGGACGGACGGAGAATCTTCGCGAAAAGAACGAAATACGACATCACTGCGTTGGAAAACAGAAACGGAAGAGGGAACAATGGATATGCCTATACCAGCAGCTACCAAGTTAACGATTGTATACATTTGAACGGCTTCCTGTACGATTTGGGGCTGGAAGCCGTGTTGTCTGCAAAAGTCTAATATGAGGTCATGAAAAGACGCTCCCATATGAGGTGGAGACAAGATAAAAGATTCTTCCGCTAAAGAACGTAAAGACAAGGTTAAGTGGTGGGCTAGCGGGTGTGTTGCGGGAAGTACGGCGATGAGTGATTCGTTGGTGTAGAGTTGAGAGGTGATATGTATAGATGGATCTGCCCAGCGCAGGAAGCCCACATGAACTTTGCCGTCGTGTATGGCTTTCAGTTGTTGGGCAGATGTCATTTCAAACAACGTAAGCTTCACGTCTGGAAAACGCTCCCGGAATTTCTTTAAGGCGTTAACCATCAGACTGCCAGATGCCGAATCAACAAAAGCGATGGATAAATGTCCGAATTTCCCCTGACTTGCAAGCTGTGTCATTTTAATGGATTTTTCCAATTGAGAAACCATGTTTCTGGATTCTTCTAAAAAGATGGCTCCTGCGGACGTAAGTCGAACTTGCCTTTTGGTTCGTTCCAAAAGTTTCACGCCAAGCTCTTCCTCAAGGCTTTGGATTTGTTGGCTCAAGGGGGGCTGGGTGATATTCAGTTTTTTTGCAGCACGATTAAAATGTAGTTCTTCTGCGACTGCGATAAAGTAACGTAGTTTCTTCAGATCCATAGTTGTGATTTCCTTTCGCCAAGCCTTCGCCGACCTATTCTCAGTGGAACAGGTCGGTCGTCATTGTTCGGATTAAACCGTCACATAAGCGGCAAGCAGACGAGCAGTGTTCACCACAGCCTGCTTGTGCGTACGCTCCATCGCATGGGAGGCGTGTACGCCAGGGCCGATCAGCGCAGCACGGATATTGTTACCTGCTTTCAGCGCAGCCGAAGCGTCAGAACCATAGTGCGGATAAATATCAACCTCATACGGGATATTCAGCTCCTTGGCCAGCTCAATCAGACGAGTCGTCATGTCATAATCATAAGGTCCGGAAGAATCCTTGGCACAAATGGATACATCCGTCTCCTTGCAGCTCAGATCCTCGCCTATGCAACCCATATCGACGGCAATCATCTCGCTGACCCCTTCAGGGATGTAAGCAGCTCCGTGACCGACTTCCTCATAGTTGGAGATGAGCAGCTTAACAGTATGACGGGGCTTCCAGTTTTCGCGTACAGCGGATTCCAATAAACCAAACAGCGCAGCTACGCTGGCTTTATCATCCAGATGCCGCGACTTGATAAAGCCGCTGGGTGTCACGACCGGACGGGCGTCAAACGAAATAAAATCGCCTACCGCAATGCCGAGCTGGAGCACATCTTCTTTGGACTCGACAAGCTCGTCGATCCGCACCTCCATATGGCTTTCCTTGCGTTCAAAGCTGCGTGCATCATCATAGACATGCACAGACGGATGGCTCGACAAAATCGTGCCTGTATACGTTTGTCCGCTTCTGGTATGAATAAGGCAGTATTCGTTCTCGATGCTGTTCATCATGAAACCGCCGACAGATGTCAGCCGCAAGGTGCCGTGACTGGTAATCGAGCGTATCATTGCGCCTAATGTATCCACATGCGCGCTCAGCGCAACTGTACGGTCTTTTTCATGGCCCTCCAGGGTCAAGATGGCACCGCCTTTGGCGTTCCATTCTATGGGCATCCCAAGGCTTGCGGCTTCCTTACGGATCAGTTCCATCACATGATGTGTGTAACCGCTGGGACTGGGGGTGTTCAATAGTTGATTCAGAAAGGTCATTATATAATTCTCATTCAGGTGAATCATCATGTTGTTGCTCCTCCTCATTTGGACAACCGGTCAGGGTCAGAGAACGTTTGCTCTGTAACCTTGTCGGATGTAGACACCGCGCTGGACGAACCCGTCGTGCCATAGGCCGTATCCGCATATGCTTCCACAACGGGTGTGTGCTCTTCTTGCAGTGTATGAAGCTGGGTGGTCAGACGTTTGATTTCTCTCTGAAGCTTATATTGACGGAAAATACCGAAGGAACCGACGATAAGCCCTCCAAGAAGAGTGCAGCCGAGAATAAGTAAAATCAAAGGAACGTTGACCGTACGAAATAGTAGATTTACTTGGACCGATTTCACGTTAATGACAGCGAATACAGCCGTTAACAAAGCAATAACAAGAGCTGCAATCAAAGACCATTGTGTTTTCAAAATGCCACCTCCTTCCGCTACATTATAAAATCCCTTGCCCGTCATGGACAAGGGATTTATCCGAGCATCGTTTCAATGCCAGATTCTAATCGTGTATGGTTTTACTTTCCGGCGGTCAGCTTTTCCATTTCCGTAATAACTTCCTCGAATACGCTCATTGCTTCGCGAATCGGTTGCGGAGAGGACATATCCACGCCGGCCTTCTTCAAAATATTAATCGAATAATCGCTACCGCCGCTCTTCAGGAATCCTAAATAACGGTCAACGGCTGGCTGGCCTTCTTCCAGAATCTGTTTCGAGAAGCTGGTTGCCGCAGAGAAGCCGGTAGCATATTTGTAGACATAAAAGCTGTTATAAAAATGGGGGATACGCGCCCATTCCATTTCAATGTCTTTGTCTACTTTCATGCCAGAGCCGTGATATTTCACATTCAGATCATAATAAATCTCTGATAGAAGCTGCGGTGTAAGGGACTCTCCCTGTTCTGCCCGCTCATGTACGATTTTCTCAAACTCCGCAAACATCGTTTGACGGAATACCGTCGTGCGGAATTGGTCTGCATAGTAGGTAAGGAGGTACATTTTCTCTTTTGGATCGGTGGACTTTTTCAGCAAGTAGCCCATCAGCAACGCTTCATTCGTTGTCGATGCTACTTCAGCCAGGAAAATGGTGTACTGGGCATCCCGATACTTCAACGCATTATCCGAGTAATACGAATGCAGCGCGTGTCCCATCTCATGAGCGAGTGTAAACATGCTGTTCAGGTTATCTTTATGGTTCAGCAGCACATAAGGGTGAGTGCCGTAAGCACCCCAGCTATATGCACCTGTACGTTTATTTTCATTTTCGTACACATCAATCCAGCGATCATCGTAGCCTTTTTGCAACGAAGCCAGGTAGTCCTTGCCCAGCGGCTTTAGACCTTCCTTCGTTTGCTTTTTAGCATCTTCAAACGAAATGTCGAGCTTGTATTCGTCCACAAGCGGAGCGAACAGGTCATACATATGAAGCTCATCCACACCCAGCAGCTTTTTACGCAGCTTGATATAACGGTGCAGCAAAGGCAAGCTTTCGTGAATGGTGTCAATCAGATTGGTATACACTTCTTTTGGGATATTGTCACCGTATAACGACATTTCCAGTACAGAAGGGTATTTGCGAATATTAGAATAAAAAACATTTTTGTTCACATTGGCACTCAGTGTGGAAGCAATCGTATTTTTATTTTTGGCATACGTATCATAGACCGCTTTAAAAGCACGCTCACGAACTTCCCGGTGCGGACTTTCGAGAAATTGAATATAGCTGCCATGTGTTAGCTCAACCTCTTTGCCGTTTTCATCCTTGATTTTAGGGAATTTCATATCGGCATTGTTCAGCATACCGAAAATGGTTTGCGGTGCTTGAGCCAGGTTACCGACCTGTGCGAGCAGGGCTTCTTCCGACTTACCCAAAATATGCGCTTTCTCCCGTTTCATTTCCTGGAGCGTAAAGCGATAATCTGCCAGCTTCGGATCTTCAATCAAGGCATCGAGCTGATTGTCGGGCAGCGCCAAAATTTCAGGTGTCACGAAAGACAGGGCTTCACTGACCTCAACGCCTAATTTTTTGGCTTTTTGCGAAAGGCCCTGATATGTAGGTTCAGCGGTATCCTCGTCATGATGTAGATGGGCGTACACGTATACGCGCTCGGTTTTGAGCGATAGTTCATCTTCCAGCTTAAAGCAATTGACAATCACTTCGGCTGAATTCAGCTTGCCCTGGAATTGTGCAGCCTTTTTGGCTAGTTGTTTAACTTCTTCGTACTCTTGATCCCATGCTTTGCGGTCTGGAAACAGATCTTCTAGCTTCCAGGTATTTTCCGCAGGCGCATCTGCGCGTTTTACGATTTCACTCATGGAGAGCCTCCTCTGATCGAACGAAATGTGGGGTGGGGCTGCGGCGGTACGGGGCGGCTGCCAAAACGAAGAAACCGCCACGCTGACCGTGAGCAGCAGAGCAAGAGGTTTTGTGGCATGCATGTAACGGCATATCCTCCTTATACCATGGCTTGTTATGCCATAGTATGACCTCCTGCGCCCAAAAGTATAATTTTCTTTACCTTGGGTCGGAACCTATATTTAATAAGCTGTATACAATAAGATAAAAGGCAAAGCAAACCATGATTACGGCAGTGAGGGCCATCCACTTTTTGAGAGGAGCCGGTAACGTATCACGTTTCATGATCAGCACTCCGCCCAGCGTAAAGGCCAGAATAATGAAGATGAGAAAGCTATTGGATACCATGAATGCGCTATACCTGTTTGAAAGCGTTCATGATCTGCTGCCACTCTTCCTCGTTATCTTGAAAGGACTGCTTGGGAAACCGATTTTGAGCCCAATGCATCAGCGCCGGACGGCTCAAAAACGTGTGGGCTTCTTCGCCCCAGTCATCGGATATTTCCCGTAGAACAATGTAACGGCCCTGCACCTCGACAGTCATCATGTTCCAATTGTCTTTTTTGTATATTTCGTGTTTTTTCATCATATGCATGTCTCCGATTTTAAAGATGTTTTGGTTCATGATACCGCAGTTTCCGCCGCAAAAGCAAATCATTCCAGCCTGCAAAAGCCCTCAAAACATCAATTGCATTGTGAAAAAGCATGAAGTATAATATGGATATTCGCCATAGATGGCGGTATTTTTAGGAGGTTGTTCACTTGAAAGGTACAGTAAAATGGTTTAACGCAGAAAAAGGTTATGGCTTCATCCAAGTGGATGGTGGCGAGGACGTATTCGTACATTTCTCCGCAATCCAAGGCGACGGCTTTAAGACTTTGGAAGAAGGTCAAGCGGTTGAATTCGAAATCACTGAAGGTAACCGTGGGCCCCAAGCAGCTAACGTAAATAAACTGTAAGTGTAACTGAATTGTAAGAAATGTTCCGTTTATGCGGATGTCTTATATATTACGGTTAAACGATGAATTGAGAGCGCAGTTCCTTAAAATTTAAGGGACTGCGCTTTTTTGCGTAAAAAAGTTTATGATATGAGAAAGCTGAACTGGAATAGGGTATTATACCGTAATGGAAACAAAACATTCGTTATTATTGAAGGAGTTGATAAGATGAGCGCAGCAGAGGCGAGTCGTAAACCTTCTTTGACCGAAGGTCCAATTGCCAAAACACTGTTTTTATTCTCCTTGCCGATGCTGTTCGGAAACGTGATACAGTCGCTGAATGGAACGATCAATTCGATCTGGGTCGGCAAGTTTCTGGGCGAGGCTGCATTGACCGCCGCTTCCAACGGAAACATTATTATGTTTTTTCTCATCAGCGCCATCTTTGGTGTCACCATGGCTGCCACTATCATGATCGGACAGAAGATTGGTGCGGGAGATGTCGCTGAAACCAAGCGTATAGTAGGCACAAGTGCAGTCTTTTTTCTTGTACTTGCTCTGGCTGTAGGCATTATTGGATTTTTTGGATCTCCCTGGATTCTTCGTGTGCTGAACACACCTGCTGAATCTGTGGATATGGCAATCACATATACGCGTATTATTTTTGCGGGCATGCCTTTTTTGTACGGTTATAACTATATTATGACCGTGATGAGAGGGGCGGGGGATTCCAAAACACCATTTTACTTTCTACTCGTTTCTGTCGTACTGGATGTGCTGCTCAATCCGCTGTTAATATTTGGATGGGGACCTATACCCGCGATGGGCATCGGGGGTTCCGCAGCGGCTACACTGATCGCTCAAGGGGTCAGCTTTGTGCTGATTCTCATTTATCTTTACCGTGTAAAATACTTTTTGCGTATTACATCTTCAGAGCTTCATTTGCTGAGATTCGATTGGGAAATTATTGGGACCTTAATCCGTAAGGGAGTGCCTATGGGTCTGCAAATGATTGCTGTCTCCTCCAGTGCAATTGCGTTGATGAACTTGATTAACGGATACGGGACAGTGGCGGCTGCGGCTTATACTGCAGCAAATAACTTGTCCAGCTATGTGCAGATGCCAGCCATGGCGCTGGGTGCTGCTGTGTCTTCCTTTGCGGCACAAAATATCGGGGCTGGGCGTTGGGATCGGGTGCGCAAGATCACATGGATTGGAATTGTGTACAATTTTGTACTGACTGGTGGATTAGTAGTATTGATTTACATCTTCAACCGGGAGGCCTTGCTGATGTTCCTTCCTTCTAGCGGCGGCGCTTTGGAACTGGGGATGCGGATTAATCTGATTACGTTGTGGTCTTTTGTCATATTCGGTATTACAAATGTCATTACAGGGGTTGTGCGATCTACGGGTTCCGTAGTCGTGCCACTTTTAATTACCATCATTTCATTATGGGGCATTCGTATTCCTATGGCCTATGCGTTCGTCGATGAATATGGTCTGGATGCTGTATGGTGGAGCTTTCCTGTCGGTTTTGCCATCTCAGCAGTAGCGGTCATTTTCTATTATGCTTTTGGAAAATGGAAGCAGGCCAGCATGGGGGATGCCTTTCAAGGCTTGAAGCCCGTAGAGGATGAGGGATAGGCAGGGCTTTTAACCTATTTTGAATCAGGGTAAATTTTGTTTAATTTCAATTTTTGTGCATTTGATCATGACAGGTATAAAGATTTTTTTTGAAAATGGCTCATTTTTCTTAAATATTAAAGAAAAAGTGAGGTTGTTCATTTGTGCTAAAAGGACGATCATATTATAATGAGTATGGTTTGGATAGGTATAATTACGTAGACAACAATGTGGAGGCACCGTCATTTGAGTTATGTTGAGCAAGGACGTTATCAAGTTCCGAGAGGCCCCATAGGTCTAATGAGCCGAATGTACAAGCACATTCTCCCTGAAACGAAGCAGGAATTGGGAAATTGGAAACACAAGGCTAAACAGATTCCGGATCCCGAGCTGAGAAGTCAGGCACTTGCAAGCATAGCAGAAAAGACGTTTCACTGTGTAGGCGGGGCGGTTTATGCCGCAGGGAATATGTCTGCCCGGCAGACGTTAATTCCGCTTATTGTGGCGTACCAGACGATTAGCGATTATCTGGACAACCTGTGTGATCGCAGCACGTCCATGGACCCGGATGATTTCAGGCTGTTGCATCAGTCTATGCTGGATGCGGTCAACCCGGCAGCCAAGCCAGTTAATTATTACGCTTTGCGTCGTGAGCAGGAGGATGGCGGTTATTTGACCGGGCTGGTGACAACCTGTCAGTCTTGTGTAAGCAGGCTTCCGGGCTATGAGGCGGCAATGCCTTACGTTCAGGATCTGGCGGGATTATACACGGATTTGCAAGTTTACAAGCACATTAAACCCGAATTGCGCGAACAAGCGCTATTGGATTGGTGGTCGGTTCATAAGGGCCGTACACCGGAGCTGCGCTGGAACGAATTTGCTGCGGCTACCGGTTCAACCCTGGGGGTCTTTATGCTGTTTCTTGCTGCCAGCGACCGGCATCTCACGGATGCGGGGGCTGCCTCAATACATGCATCGTATTTTCCACATGTGTGCAGTCTTCATATTTTGCTGGATTATCTAATCGATCAAGACGAAGACCGGAAGGGCGGAGATCTTAACTTCTGCAATTACTATGAAGATGCCGACATGATGCTGGACCGGATCGCCTACGTTGTGAATCGGGCGCGGGTTGATATTGCAGATGTCCCTGCCAGCTCCTTTCACCGGATGATTATCGAGGGATTGCTGGCGTTATATTTATCCGACCCCAAAGTTAGCGAGCAGCAGGAAGTGCGCGCGGTTTCGAAACGTTTAATGAAAAACAGTCCGCTCATGCGTTTGTTTTTCTTATTAAACAGTCGATGGATAAGAAGGCTTTTATGAACATTTTGAGGAGGTCATAAATCATGACAGCAGTTAAGAAAATCGCAGTATTAACGAGTGGTGGAGATTCACAGGGGATGAACGCCGCAGTTCGCGCCGTTGTGCGCAGCGGCTTGTATTTTGGACTTGAAGTATTCGGGGTTCAGCGCGGATATCAGGGCCTGCTGAATGATGATATTTTCCCGATGGATTTGAGAAGTGTCGGAGATATTATCCAACGTGGGGGTACAGTACTTCAATCTGCAAGATGCAAGGAATTTACGACTGAAGAAGGGCAGAAAAAAGGCGCGCAAATTTTGCGTAACCGCGGAATTGATGGCGTAGTCGTGATCGGTGGCGACGGTTCCTATCAAGGGGCTAACAAACTGACCAAGCAAGGAATTAAAACCATGTGTCTTCCGGGTACGATTGACAATGACATTTCCTTCACCGACTATACGATTGGTTTTGATACGGCGGTTAGTATCGTAGTGGACGCCATCAACAAACTGCGTGATACGATGTCATCCCACGAACGTTCTTCTATCGTAGAAGTTATGGGACGTCATTGCGGCGATATTGCTTTGCATGCAGGTCTGGCATCCGGCGCAGAAACGATTTTGGTGCCCGAAGTAGAGTTTGATCTGAATGAAGTATCTGATCGGATGAAGCAAAACTTTAAGCACGGCAAACGCCACAGTATCATTATCGTTGCTGAAGGCGCAGGCAAAGGTGAAACCGTAGCACAGGTAATCCAGGAAAACTGTCCGGATTATGAGCCGCGTGTAACGGTGCTTGGACACATTCAACGTGGAGGCACACCAACCGCATTTGACCGTAATCTGGCAAGCCGTTTGGGTGACTTTGCTGTTCGTCAATTGATTGAGGGTATATCGGACAAGGCTTGCGGAACGATTGATGGCAAGCTGGTAGCCACTGATATTGACAAGGTCGTAAATACGAAAAAAGAATTCAACATGGAGCTTTACGAGCTGGCTTTGCGCTTGTCCCAGTAATGAATAGCCGTTTTATGTAACAAATTGATTCACATCTAGGAATTCTTAAACTCATGCGGATGACCCCAGTCATCCGCTTATTTTTTAACATGAGGATTTTGCAAAAATCCAAGAAGCGACCTGTAATTGGAGCGCTGGAATCAAATTTTTCAAAATCCTGACATTTAAAGCAGATCTGGAGGAAATAAACCATGTATTTGTTCAAAATCGAAGTGGACAGCTCGGAAGGAGCCTTAACTGTTATTCTCGTTGCGGAAAATGAGGAGCAGGCATTTCAGGCTGTGGATCAGCATGTGGAGAGACATTTTCTGTATCCTCCGAAACTGAACGAAGTAGCTATTGTGGAGAAAAAAAGAATAACTTCGGGTACTGCCTATGTCATGGAAACACGCTGATACACGCAAAGGCTAAACAGCCTCTGCGTGTCGTTTATTTTCGGTAAAACGTCGTTGTACAACCAGCAGGCGGAAGAGAAGTGCCACTGCTCCCGCAGCCAAACCTGTAATCAAGCCAATCCAGTAGCCGTAGGGACCAAATGATGTCCAACGTGCGATCATATATCCTACAGGAAGTCCGATAACCCAATAGGCCAGGAACGTAATCAGAAAGGCCGAATTTACATCCTTATATCCACGCAGTGCTCCTTGAGTAGGTGTAGCGATAGCGTCGGATATTTGAAAGAAAATCGCATAGAGCAGGAAATGTTGCGCTAACAGAATAACCTGTGGATCGGTGGAGTACAGCCTTGCGACCTGTTCGCCCCAGATCACAAGCACAACAGCCGTGATCAATGACAGACCAATCGCACTGCTGATCCCCATTACGCTGTATATTTTTGCATCCCGCGATCGTCCTGCCCCTGCCTCATACCCAACCAGAATTGTGAGCGCCATACAAATACTGAGTGGAATCATATACAGCGTGGTCGCAAAGTTCATAGCGGCCTGATGAGCCGCAATTGTTGCAGTATTATAACTGCTCATGAAGAGGGTAACAGCTGCGAAGACAGCGGTCTCGAAAAAAATCGCAAAGCCGATGGGTACGCCGATTTTGATAAGCTCTTTCCAAGCGCTAGCAGCGATGCCGTATATCTTGCTGAAAACCCCGTATTCGGCAAATATCTTTCCCCGATGTGTGGTCATGCCAGCGACAAGCATAACAATCCAGTACGTGGCGGCAGTTGCTACTCCGGAGCCCACACCCCCCAGACGGGGAAAACCCCAGTTTCCATAAATAAGTAAGTAATTCAACAAGACATTGATAGGCAACGACATCAGCGTGATGGTCATTGTAAACCGAGTTTGTCCCAGCGCATCCATAAAGCTCCGAAGGACCGTATAGGCAAAGAGCGGGGCAATGCCGAAGGCCATCGCACAAAGGTAGTACAAGGCCACATTATGAACCCTCAACTCCAGATTCATTCCGTGAAGAATGGGCTTAACGAGAAAAATACCTGCAATCAGAACAATCATGGATAGAGTGAGTGAGAGCCACAGCGCCTGAATGACATAGTAAGAAACCTTGTCCTTGCGCTGTGCTCCAACCAATTGGGATACAATAGGGGTGATGGCCATAAGTATTCCGTTGAGGCCTGTTTGTACAGGGACCCACAGACTCACTCCGATAGCTACACCAGCCAAATCGGCAGAAGAAAAGTGTCCCGACATATTAGTATCAAAAAAAGTCATCGCGGATAGTGCAAGCTGTGTTACCAGAATAGGAAGCAAAATGTTAAAAAGCTGCTTCCATTTTTGGCTGTTAGTTAGCGTCAAATGCATGTTTATGTCCTCACTTACTTGGAAGTTATCAATCGTATATATCATAACGTGTCAAGTATTTATTGTAAGGGATGTAGCAGTATTTGAACAGCAACAAAAAAGACTGCACCCATGATCAAACGAATGGGGCAGCCTTGGAAACCTTTAAATGATTTGGTGTATTGTGTAGAAATAATGATAAAACCGGGATACATGGATTATTTGTACGTTACTCCGCTAGTATAGCGGTTTGTAGCATTCCAGAGTAAATATTCGTCAACCTTCATATCCTTGAGCGCTCGAATTTGATCCTCGACCTGGGTTTTACCATACTTCGCATAATGACCGCTTCCCAGCCAGCTTGCGGTAAAATCCTGAATCCATGGACGAATGATTGGTTTCAGCTTGCCTGTCGGGTCAAGCTTTTTGTGCGTATCTGCCATCGAGCCTTTAATGGTCTGGTACGGATTTTTGTCAGGGTCTTTTACACCGAACCAGCCTGTTGTATAGTGGCTTGGATAAACCATAGGAGAAATGACATCCACGTTTTCTGAAATTTTGGCGAAATCCTGTCCGATTCCTTCCGCAGCAGGAACGGATGCGGCATACCCGAAAATATCTACCGATACCCGCACACCCAGTGGAGCAAGCTCTTTACGGGCATATTGCACGAACTCAGCGACCGCATCCACACGTGATTGATCGGATTTGGTATATTTCAGCTTGTCCGCTCTTTTTTCAAAGCCTTCAGGGAAACGTACATAATCAAACTGAATTTCCTTGAAGCCCAGCTTTGCCGCCTCCTTGGCGATAGCAATATTATAATCCCAAACCTCTTTATTATAGGGATTGACGAACCCATCTCCCTTGCCGTTTTTCCAGACAGAGCCGTCAGGATTGCGGAAGGACATTTCGGGATTTTTGTTGGCTAATACCGTATCTTTAAATACTACAATACGGGCAATCGGGTACACGTTGTGCTTTTTCAATCGGTCCATCAAACCGGAAATATCCCGAATGAATTTTTGCGGCTTGCCCAATTTCAGCAGCTCGGGATTGGTCGTTGGATAAGTGATGTAACCTGCATCATCCTTAATATCAATAATCATGGAATTGAGCTCTGTTTTGTCGAGCAGTTCAAGCAGCTGGGTCATACGCGAACCGCCTGCACTATAAGCCGTAACATAGATGCCCTTGATAGCAGGAGTCGTCGGCTGTGGGTCAATTTTAACCGGAGGATTGGAGGCATCCACCTTCATATTACTGTGCTGAGCCTGAATCATCGCGCTGCTGATTGTCGTTGCCACCGTATCTTTTACATTTGGGGCGTTGGCTGAATGATCCCCGTTTCCGCCTATTCCCATTGCCAATAGCATAATTGCCCAAATCATATTCATTTCCTAACTCTCTCCCTTATGTAAGTCGCTTACCTGATTATACGTAAAGTTATGTATCGAAAAACAACACGGTTGTAACCAATACTGGAATCATCAGGCACAGTCTTACATGATTAACCCAACCCTTGTTCATTGAATCCGTAAAATGGCATAAATAATGCCGCTTTCTTCGCGGCTGCGCAATTGCGACCGGAAGAAGCGGCACTTGGTGGAGAGATTTAATGAAGATGTTTACTGAAGATACGTATTGTCCTGATGCTCACAAATACTGTACTGAATAATTTCGAGCGCATCCGTGGGCTTGAGAATGGCCATCCCGTCCCGAAGTACAATCATCGAGTTCAGCTCATTCTTTTTGAGAAACGGGAGCATTTCTGGATACCATCTCAAGACAATGTCGGACAGTTTTACCGTTTCCATTTCCACAAAAATCACCCTTTCCTGCTCGGAATCATTCCATAAGAATCATTCGGTACGAATCGGAAAAGCAAAGTGCCTGTGAAATAGCAGGTAAAGCTGGTCTTTATATAATATGGGAACAGCGCACGTATAGTGTACCACAGAAACTGCATTTTGACACTTGGGTTCGTGCTTATCTTCGGCGGAAAGAGCCCATAACCCCTACCGTTTCTACGATATTAACGAAAGCAGAAGGATCCACTTTCTTAATAATGCGTTTCAGTTCTGCCAGCTCGTAGCGTGTTGTAACTGTCATCAGCATATCCTTTTCGGTATGAGAAAATGCACCTTCAATTTTAATTTTACTTACTCCACGCGGCGTTGTCAGCATTCGGCTGAGCAGCTTCTCGGTATGCTCAGTGATGATGTAAACGGTTATTTTGGTGTGGCTCACATAAATCTGATCCAACACTTTGCCGGTCACGAAAATGGATAACATGGATGCAAGGGCAATGTTCCAGTCTTTATTCAGATATCCCGCTGCCAGAATAACCAGTCCATTCAAACCGACGAGCACAGTTCCGACAGGGAAATCGCGGTAACGGGTGACAATGGAGCCGATAATGTCAAAACCGCCAGTAGACCCCCCCACC
Organism: Paenibacillus sp. RC334; assembly: GCF_030034735.1. Lineage (NCBI taxonomy): Bacteria > Bacillati > Bacillota > Bacilli > Caryophanales > Paenibacillaceae > Paenibacillus > Paenibacillus sp. RC334. The sequence goes on from NZ_CP125370.1 coordinate 1,949,536, forward strand.
CGAAAGGAGATCCCTGCTCCAACGCCAATCAGTACTCCACCAAAAACGGAGGCAAGCAGCGGATCTTTAACGAGAGGTTGCACCGGAATACAGGCCAAAATCCATGTTGTGGCGACAACAGACAAAATGCTCATACTAATAAATCGTTTGCCCAAAATAAACCAGCCAGCAATAAGCATCGGGATGTTCAGGACAAAATACATCACGCTGATATCGAATTTTGTAAAGTAGCCGATTAACATGGAAAGCCCTGCTACTCCGCCGCTCAACAGGTGGTGGGGCACGAGAAACAGATTAAAACCGCTTGCTATAGCAGCGGCTCCCAAAATGACAACAAAACAGTTTAACACTATTTTTAACAACGTTTTTTCACCTCATTTAAAATATACGGAAAGCAACTTGCTGGTATTCATGAATTGTTTTGTGCTATAATGCGATGTGGATATTCTTGAGTAGGGACCTTCTGTCCAGAGAAACACTTAAAATTTAAACTGTTTTAAAAAGGATAAATTCGTTTAAGATGTATCGGATAAGGTTACCCGAGTTTATACAGAAAGATGCAGTTATAGGCCTAAATAAACTGTTACTGTATTGGGAAAACCTATACAATAATATCGCTACTTAAGAATACAGACAACATTGTGGATTGTCCACCACATCCACCATTATGAAGGAGTTTGAATAAATTTGACGACATTTGCAGAATTTAATCTTGAACCGAAAGTACTTGAGGCGATTACAGAGCTAGGTTTTGAAGAAGCGACGCCGATTCAATCCCAATCCATTCCTCTTGCGTTGCAAGGAAGAGACATGATTGGCCAAGCCCAAACAGGTACAGGTAAAACCGCAGCTTTTGGTATTCCGTTGATCAGCAAAATCTCTAAAAACGACGACAAAATCAGAGCACTGATTATGGCTCCTACACGTGAGCTTGCCATTCAGGTTGCTGAAGAAATCGAAAAGCTGTCCCGCTTCAAAGGCCTTCGCACCCTGCCGATCTATGGCGGTCAAGATATCGTGCGCCAGATTCGCGCTTTGAAAAAGAAACCTCAAATTATCATTGGTACACCAGGTCGCTTGCTCGACCATATTAACCGCAAAACCATCAAGCTGGAAGACGTAAACACCGTCGTTTTGGATGAAGCGGATGAAATGTTGGATATGGGCTTTATGGAAGATATCCAATCCATTCTGAAGCAGGTTCCGGACGAGCGTCAAACGATGCTTTTCTCGGCTACGATGCCTCCTAATATCAAAAGACTGGCTGAACAATTCCTTAAAAACCCTGAGCATGTTTCAGTTATCCCTAAACAAGTTAGTGCTCCACTGATTGATCAGGCCTACATTGAAGTTCCTGAACGTCAAAAATTCGAAGCTTTGAGCCGTTTGATCGACATGGAATCTCCAGAACTCGCTATCGTATTTGGTCGCACCAAGCGTCGGGTAGACGAGCTTGCTGAAGCTCTGCAAAAACGTGGATATTCCGCAGACGGTTTGCATGGTGACTTGTCTCAGAACCAACGTGATGCTGTAATGCGCAAATTCCGCGACGGAAGCATTGACGTGCTCGTAGCAACTGATGTAGCTGCCCGTGGTTTGGACGTTTCCGGTGTATCTCACGTTGTGAACTTTGACCTTCCGCAAGATCCGGAAAGCTATGTTCACCGTATTGGACGTACTGGACGTGCAGGTAAAGAAGGGGAAGCATGGTCTTTCGTAACGCCTCGTGAAATTGATCATCTGCATTTCATTGAACGTGTAACTCGTCACCGTATTGCGCGTAAGCCGCTTCCAACCTTGGCTGAAGCTTTGGAAGGCAAACAACGCATCATCGCAGAACGTCTCCTGGAGGCTGTAGAAAGCGGTGAGCTGAACGAATACAAAGGTTTGGCTATTCAAATGCTGGAGCAGTATGACTCCGTACAACTTCTCTCCGCAGCTCTGAAGCTGATGACTGGCGAGAAAAGAGAAGCGTCTGTTGAGCTGACTCCGGAAGATCCAATTCGTGCAAAACGTCGTAAACCGGATGTTCGTTCTGGCGGACGCAAGCCGTCTAACTACAGCGGACGCAGTAACGGTGGTTATAACTCCAACCGTACTGGCGGCAGTGGTAGTGGCAGCAAAGGCGGATATGGTGGCTACAACCGTGGCAGCAAAGAAGGCGGTAGCTACAACCGTGATTCCGCGAGCCGCAATAGCGGAGATCGCAGACCACGTCCAAGCAGTAGCGGAGAAACTCGTCGTCCTGCAAGACGCGAAGATTCCTCTTCTGAATAAGAATTGAAATAACAGGAAAGCCGAAGTGAATTCTCGCTTCGGTTTTTTGTTATAGATCAAAAAGTATAAAATTCTTAGCAACCTGCTTCGACGGCTGAAGTATTGATTTCACTGGCGCATTGGGGATGAAATACGGTATGATATAGTCAACAGCCGGAATTTACAGGCGCAGCAACATGAGCCGTGGAACTGCCAGGGCTTGCGGAGGGAGAGACTAACGTTGGAGTTTAAAGGAGCTATGGGTGGTATTTATCGCCTGACTGAATGGATTACCCGACTGGCGGCTACCAATTTGTTATGGGTGTTATGCTCGTCGCCTTTTATGTTCTGTCTCATACTCAAACTACTTGTGATGAATCAGAACTTGGCTAATGAATCTTTACAAATGAACTGGGCGATGGCTGTTTTGGCACCGCTTACTTTATTCCCGGCTACATCGGCCATGTTTAGCGTCGTTCGCAAATGGGTAATGGGCGATACGGATGCAGGTGTGTTTCGTACCTTTTTTAAAGGATACAAGGAAAACTACAAGCAGAGCCTGATCGGAGGCATCTTTTACACGCTGCTGTTTGTCATTATGTATGTGGATTATACCGTGTATATGACGCAGCTCAACAATTTGCAAATTGTAGGCATTATCATGCTTATTCTCATGATTATTTTGCTCGTATCCATGTTTAACTTTTTCTCGATGGTTGCTCATTATCATATGTCCATCGGACAACTGATCAAAAATGCGGTCTTGCTGACGCTCATTCGACCGTTCCGTGTATTTTCTACCTTGCTCGGTAGCGCGGTTGTTATCTTTATCGGGGTCAAATACCCTGTGCTGTTCTTGTTCTTCATTGGTAGTGTGGTAGCCTGGTTTGCTTTCTTTAATTTTTATGGAACGTTCCTCAAGATGCAGGATCAGATGGAAAAAATGAAACAGAAAGACGAAGAAGCAGCAAGCACGGAAGACAAGAAAAGTGATAACCTCCAAAAATAAAACAGATTTCTCCTAGCATTTACTTTCCAAGTGAGAAGCGCTATAATAAGGTCACATCCTGCGATGCACGTTACGGTCATTTGTTGTTTTGAACCAATGACAATGTCTAGGGAGATCAATACGGGTGGACAGCTGAAAAGCCCTGTCAATTCTGACAAGGGGACTTCAAAAGTTTGTCCTGCGGTCACCCACCTGCTTAAGCAGGTTCAGAAGACGCTATGGTCGGACGGCATCGGCGGGTACTCTATAACGTAATCAACACACCCTGATACTGCTCCGTGCAGAAACAGGGTGTTTTTTGTATGTAACAATGCTAAAATAAGAAATAAGGTACTCAATCGCATACCGCAGGTATGATCGGGTTTACTTTGTTGTTTTAACTTTTTTATAAAAGCGCTTGCAGCAAAGGGAAATCGATGTGCTGTATTCAGCAACGATTATCATGAAGGAGGAAATGTCTTGTCGTTGAAGAGGACTCTGGTAGGGATTGTGCGCAGCCAAGAAGGTACAAGCGACCGGGTCAAAGACCCCCAAATGAAGACGCGCTATTATAACTTATCGAGGGACAAGGCCTGGGAAGAGGTATCGTCCGTTTTAAAAAAGATTCCTGGCTACAAGGTGCTGCATGAAGTGCCCTCCGTAGGTGAGATTACGCTTGAGAAGCGAACAGCATTCGGCAGAACTGTGGACATTACCGTTTCTATATTGTCCGTCTCGCCAGTTCGGAGCGCTGTGGATATTTATTCCGCTTCGCGCGGATCGCTGGGGGACATGGGTGCAAATTATCGCATTATTTTGCAGTTGTTCGCTGTGATTGACAAGAAACTGTCCGCTTATAAGGTTGTACAGTGATTGCAGACATGTGGGCAGCAAAGTGACAGATAAACGTAAAAAAAGCGAGGAAGGCAGCCCTTCACTCGCTTTTTTAATATTCGAATCACATCAACGTAAGTGACATGAATTAAACGAGCTTCTTCACCGCTGCAATCGCTTGCTCATAGTCAGGATGCTCAGACATTTCGCTCAAGTATTCTACATAAGCGATTTTATCGTTTTGATCAATAACGAAAATAGCGCGATGATCCAGGTGGAATTCCTTAATGAACACGCCATAGGCCTCTCCAAAGGAATGGTCCTTGTAATCGGATAGTGTCAATACACGGTCAATGCCCGCAGCACCACACCAACGAGCTTGGGCGAACGGCAGATCGACGCTGACAGTCAGTATCACGACTTGGTCCCCAAGAGAATCCGCTTCTTGATTAAAACGACGGGTTTGTGCGTCACACACGCCTGTATCAAGAGAAGGAACAACGCTGATTAGCTTGACTTTACCTGCAAAGTCTTGAAGCGTAGCAGCTTCCAGCAGATTTTTTTGCAATTTAAAATCAGGTGCCTGATCTCCAACTTTCAGTTCAGGACCCACGAGAGTCAAAGGATTGCCTTTAAAAGTAGCAACTTCTTTACGTTCTTGTGCCATATGTAATAGCCTCCTTGGTTTTTAGCATTGGTTATCGGTGCCGAAATCTATTATAATCTTTTATAAAAGACATTGTCCAATTTGAATAAGGTGGAGACACCCATGAAGGAAGGATTGCCTTGATTTTTTTACGTTATGAGAACTGGAAAAGTTATTTACGTTTTTACCCGGTAACCTGTTTGATTCTGCTTATCAATATCGTGATGTTTATTGTGCTGACTGTTCATGGTGGATCGGAAAATAGTTTAACACTGATTCGGTATGGAGCCTTGATCAATGAGGATCCCTTTACCAACCAGTTATGGCGGTATGTGTCAGCTATGTTTTTACACGCGGGGTTTGATCATCTTTTCTTTAATTCCTTTGCGATTCTCGTATTTGCTCCACCGCTGGAACGTCTGCTAGGGTCCTTTCGATACGCGCTGTTGTACCTTGCTACAGGCATTGTAGGAAACGTAATGTCCATTGCGCATTACAACATGGTAGCGGAAACTACGGTCTCTGTAGGGGCCTCAGGAGCGATATATGGCATCTACGGTGCATTTCTGTACGTTGCCCTGTTCCAGCGGACGCTTATGGATGAGGCTTCGCGCAAAACACTGTACACGCTGCTCGGCTTTGGTATCCTGTTTTCGTTTGCTGTGGCGAACATTAACTGGACCGCCCATTTTGGAGGACTGCTCAGCGGGTTTTTCCTGTATGGATTGATGATCAGATTGACTGGCCAACGTAAACGTCACTAAAGACAGCTTTACCGTAAGTCAGCAGAGCAAGAAAGAGGGAGAGGTCCACCTAACCTCTTCTTCCTGATGTTGAAAAACAGATTGGAGCGAATAACGGAGTGGAACTACGACAGTTGCAATACTTTATGAAGGTAGCGCAAAAGGAACATGTCACTCAGGCGGCCGAGGAGCTGCATGTGGCGCAATCTGCGGTCAGTCGGCAAATTCATCAGCTTGAAGAGGAGCTGGGTGTGAACCTTTTTATGCAAAAGGGCCGCAACTTGCAGCTTACACCGGTGGGGCAGTTATTTTGCAAGCGGGTTGAAACGATTATAAAGGATTTGGAGCGGGCTGTTCTGGAGGTTCATGAGTTTTTAGACCCGGAGGGTGGAGAAATTCGTATAGGCTTCCCGCACAGTTTGGGCATTCATCTTATTCCTACGGTTGTAGCTGAATTTCGTAAACGGTATCCGAATGTTAAATTTAGATTTAAACAGGGGATGTACCCAAGTTTGATCCGTGATGTGTTAGCGGGTGAGGTGGATTTGGCTTTTGTATCCCCTTTTCCGGATCGTCATGATCATGTCGAGGGCGATGTGGTGTTGACTGAGGAACTGTTTGCGGTCCTGCCCCCTAACCATCCTTTGGCTTCAGCCGGGCACATCACGCTGGATCAGCTTAAAGGAGAAAAGTTCATTCTGTTCAGAGATGGTTACTCTTTGCGTCCGATTGTCTGGCAGGCTTGTCTGGAGGCTGGATTTACGCCGGACATCGCTTTTGAAGGCGAGGAGACGGATACGATCCGCGGATTAGTTGCCGCAGGCATGGGGGTCAGCCTTTTGCCGGAGATGGCGTTGTTCCAGACCAATCCGCTCCAACCTGCGAGAGTGTCGATTGTTGATCCCGAAGTGACGCGAACTATTGGCTTAATTCACCGTAGAGACGACAAGCTTCCGTTGGTTGCCAAATCGTTCCGTACTTTTTTGTTGCAATATTTTGGTCTTCAAGGTAGTGGCACTGTGACGGATGGAAGTGCTAAAGCGGACTAATGGACAGGCGAGTAAAGGAATTGGATAAAATATAAAAAAGGTTGTTCCTCTACCATCATCATGGCGGAGGAACAACCTTTTTTTGCTACAAAAGCGATTAGTCACGGCTGTTGAAGATACCGATCAAGCGAATCAGCTCCAGCAAGGAAACGAGAGCGGCGGCCACATATGTTAATGCAGCGGCATTCAATACTTTAGCTACACCTCGTTCTTCATCACTGCGGATAAATCCTTCGGACACCATAATTTCACGGGCTCGGTTGGAAGCATTAAATTCGACTGGCAATGTAATTAATTGAAAAGCGACAGTAGCCGAGAAAAAGATAATGCCTAAGCCAATCAGGTTAGTGTAGCTGAACAAGAACCCGGCAATCAGCAGAAACGGTGCAAGACCGGATGCGAAGTTGACAATCGGGAAAATCCGGTGACGCAGCGCCAGCATAGGATAATGCTCTTTATGCTGAATCGCATGACCGACCTCGTGACAAGCCACTGCAACTGCGGAAATAGATTTTTCATAATATACAGGCTCGGACAAGCGTACTACTCGTTGCATCGGATCATAGTGGTCAGATAACGCACCGGGCACAGGTTCAATGGGCACATCATGCAAACCGTTGCGATCCAGCATGTGCCGGGCGGCATCGTAGCCTGTCATGCCGTTTTCGTTAGGAACATCAGACCATTTATTAAAGGTACCTTTAACACGAAATTGCGCCCATAAGGATAAGCCGAACGCAAGAATAATCAATAGATACATCCCCATCATAAAAGCAACCCTCCAATATTATTTCATCAGTATAGCCTGGAAATTTACATCATAGAGCTATGCTCCAGCAAATACTTCAGAGCTTCGATACAAGCGGCGCTTTGCGGTAGTAGACCAGTAAGCAGCTTACGCGCTTGAACGGGCTTGAGCTGCCCCAAAAGAGGTTGTAGCTCATTGACTTCGCGCTCCAGGCGCTGCATGTGCATCTCCAGACTTGTCAGCTTGTCGGTGACGTGCTCTTCGCCTGAAACCGAATTCCACTTCATTAATGTCTGTTTGATTTCCTCGAGGCTATACTTCTCTTGTTTCATTTGGTTAATACGTTCAAGCCTTTTTAAAGTTTCATCATTGTATAGCCGATAATTTTTCAAAGATCGTTCTTCAGGTGTGATCAAACCAAGCTTCGTATAATAATCAATGGTCCGTTCGCTGACACCAGCCGTCTTGGCTAGCTCGCCAATTCGAAATAGCTTCATATCCCCATCTGTCCTCACCTCGCGCTCTTCATTCAGCCTTCCATATTACGCATCTGCAAACAGAGTGCTTATAAAAATATTTTACATGATTCCCAACCGTACAGTCAAACGTCATGCTTTTTTAGGGTATGATACAAGCTACTTTAATAGTTAGTAAACATGACATTTGAAGTTATAGATCTATTTTTTTTCAGTTAATAAAAAAAATCTTGTCAAGTTTCATGTATTCTGATTATAATGACAATAAGAATTTCACGAAGTGTAAAGAAACTTAACATTCGAGGGAGTGGGCTTCATGAGAAAAAAGTGGTTTGTTGCATTACTGGCCATGCTGACGGTACTGGCTTTTCCAGTGGGGGCATTCGCTGCTGATGGTCCGACAAATATTCAGCTTCAAGCTGGATTAAACACGGCGTTTACCTTCTTGGCATTTATTCTTGTGTTTTTCATGCAGGCGGGATTTGCATTGCTGGAGGCTGGCTCCACACGAATGAAGAATGCGGGGCATGTCGCTGGTAAAACGATACTCACCACGGGCGTTGCTGCATTGTCATTCTGGGCTCTCGGGTTCGGGCTAGGCTTCGGTAACGATGGCGGCAACGGATTTATGGGGTTGACGGGTTTCTTCATGAGCGGCACGGATGCTGCTGTATCGTTTGACTCCCTTTCAGGTCTGGATGTTCCGATTACAATCATGTTTTTGTTCCACTTTGCTTTTGCTGCTGTGTCTCTTTCTATCGCATGTGGGGGAATGGCAGAGCGTGCAAAATTAAGTGTATACATCATTTTCGGTATCTTGTTCTCCATCATAATCTATCCGGTTGTAGCTCACTGGGTATGGGGCGGCGGCTGGCTTGGCAAGCTGGGCATGCAGGATTATGCCGGTTCGACGGTAGTCCATCTGACAGGCGCTACGGCGGCACTTGTCGCTACACTGCTGCTGAAACCGCGTTTGGGCAAGTTCAATAAAGACGGCAAGCCGAATATTATTCCTGGACATAATCAGGTGTATTCCATACTGGGTGTTATTATTCTCTGGTTTGGCTGGTTTGGATTTAATCCGGGTAGTGCTGTATCGGCCATGAATGACGGTTTCTTCGGGTATGTGGCGGTAACCACGAATCTTGCTGCGGCGGCAGGTGGAGTATTTGCCCTGCTGGTATCCTGGATGGTCTATGGAAAAGCGGATATTCCGTCCATGCTGAACGGTGTACTGGCGGCTTTGGTCGCAATAACAGGGGCGTGCGCATTTGTAGCTCCTTGGGCGGCTCTGGTCATCGGTGCGGTAGCAGGGATTATTACCTTCTTCACAGCACAATGGTTTGAGCGTGCAAGAGTAGATGATCCGGTATATGCATTTTCCGTTCATGGTATTGCAGGGATGTGGGGGGCGATATCCACAGGATTGTTCGCTACTCCTGAGCTGGTGAAAATAACAGGGGTTGGTCAAGCCGGGCTATTCTATGGTGGCGGATTTACGCAATTGGGAGTACAGTTGCTTGGACTGGTAGGGACATTTGCTTTCGTATTCGTTATTTCCTTTATTATTCTGGGTGCGATGAAAGCCATTATGGGAATTCGTGTTACGGAAGAAGAAGAAACGATGGGGCTGGATATAAGCGAGCATGGTACGTACGGCTATCCTGAGCAAATGAAACTGGTTGCCGAGGCTGAAAAGCGTTCTGGGACTGTAAGCTAATATGTAAAATATAAAGAGCCAGTAAGGATGAGCGGAGGAGATGGAAGTATGGAACTGCAAAATACGGCACCTTGGGTGAGTTCAGCCGAAGCGATTGATCATGCAGATACGCCTGAATCGCTAAGGCAGGCCAGGGTCGATTCTCAAAAATGGCTGCTGGCTTCCCAAGCCTCCGCTCCGTTATCAGACTGGTTACAAACGGCGAATGATATGCATGACCGCATTGCGGCCCAGAGCTGTGCAAATGTGCGAAAAAGGGATGGTTGAGGATGGCTTCGGCCCTCCTCCCGTCCCTTACGCATTTATAGCCTTCGGCAGCATGGGACGCTCGGAGTCGACGCTGTGGAGTGACCAGGATAACGGTATGATTATCAGTGACGCTGCATCTGCCGGGAAAGAGACATATTTTATGGAGTTCGGCCGGAGGGTGTCTGCAATGCTGGAATATTTGGGATATCCGAAATGTGAAGGGAAAGTGATGTGTTCAGAGCCGCTATGGCGACAAACATTGTCTGAATGGCAGGAGCAGCTGGCAAAATGGTCGGATGATTTTGCCTGGGAGCCGATTCGTTATCTGATTATCTCGTCTGATATGAAGCATATCGCTGGAGATGAGCGATTGTCAGCAGAATGGAAACGAAGCTTTTATGCGTTGCTGCGCAAGCGTCCCGATTTGCCGTCCGCGGTACTTAGGAACACGGTAAGGCATAAAGCAACACTTAATATTTTGGGTCAGATCGTTACCGAGCGCTTCGGGGAGCACGCGGGCGATTTTGATGTGAAATACGGTTTATACATCCCGTTGGTAAATGCAGTACGTTTTTGGGCTTTGCAGCACGGGGTGGAGGAGACCTCTACGTTGAAAAGGCTCAGGCGGCTCGCGCTGCTGGAAGCAGCACCGTCTCCTTTGCTGGATGCTTGCGAGCGGGCCTTTCGGATCGCGCTTCAGCTTCGGATGGCTACTCCGGTGCAGGAGAAGAACGGACTCTTGGTTAGCAAGGGTTACCTTGCTGTCAAACCGTTGAAGCAAGGTAAGGGCTGGCATGAACTGCGCGAGGCGCTCTCAACGGTGCGGCGGCTGCATCGTGCGCTGCAAAGACAGTTGCGGTTTACGGAAGGGAGAAGGTCATGAAGGAGCCAACGCAGGGAGGCGGCTTTTGGAGCGCTCTTCGCAGAGGAGGAGTGCCATCAGCCATCGCTTCTGTAATGGGAGCTCCTACGGCTCAGCAGATGGCCTTTATCCGTTCCTTGACCCGGGAGCAACGGCGCTCTGAAGTATTGCGGACCCCGTTGGAGCGTTTGGAGACGGTTGTTTTTGATTTGGAAACCACGGGATTTTCAGCGCAGCACGGAGATGAGATTTTATCGTTCGGTGCGATTCGGGTGGTCGGGGATACGATTATGGAAAAAGAGCAGTTTTACACGCTTGTCAATCCACGTACAGCAATTCCTGAGCACATTACGGAGCTTACCGGGATTACCCGGGAAATGACAGATGAGGCTCTGCCGCTTATGGATGGGCTGCATGACTTTATGTCCTTTGTAGGGGGACGGGTGCTTGTAGCGCATGCCAGCGCTCACGACAAGGCTTTTTTGAATGCTGCGCTATGGAAAACATCTAAAGTGCAGCTGACCCATCGTGTTCTGGATACGATGATGCTCGCCAAATGGCTGGAGCCGCAGCAGCGCCAAACGTATAGTTTGGATGAATTGCTGACCTATCAGGGCATACCGATTCAGGGACGGCATCATGCGTTAGAGGACGCGAAAATGACGGCAAAGCTGTGGGTGGCTTATGTTCAGGAAATGCTGAAGCGTAATGTGACCAATTTGGCAGATGTGTATGCTCATTTAAGCCAAGCTTCAATATAGAACAACATTACAGCAAGTCTGCGATCATTCGTGGGTTTGCTGTTTTTTTGCATCTGTATAGATTGGAAGGGTTAGAGGTGGGAGCAGAAGGGGCACCATATGGAGAAGGTGAGAGTAATCCAGATGAAAGGCCGGGTGATTGGACTGTGAAAAAAGTTGTTTTTATTAAATTCCTGATGGTTATGCTGGTGGTAGGAGTAGCTTCATGGGGAGTAGAAACAAAAATGACTTATACTTATGCGGCAAGCGTACCGGCTAAAAATGTGCAAACTCAGGAGGAAAATGAGGACGGAGAAAGACTTGAAGCTGGCAAAGGGGTAGATACAGAGTTAGATACTATAGAAGTGATGCAAAAGATACAGCCTGGTCAACCGCTTCCTTCCATGATTTTAAAAGATTTGGATGGCAAATCCTACAATATGGGAGTCAAGCGCGACAAAGCGCTGGTAATTAGCTTCTGGGCCTCATGGTGCGATCCGTGCCGTTTGGAGGCACCTGTACTGAATGAGCTATATAGCAAGTACAAGCACGATGTGGACGTATATGGTATTAATGTAACACGCTATGATCGGTTGGAGGATGTGCAAAAGTTTTCCCGCTCCCTAAAGCTCCAATTTCCGGTTTTGCTTGATGAGCAAGGGGCGCTGTTTGAACGGTTTGGGGGGGCGGCTTTTCCAACTCATGTCATGGTTGACCGTCATGGACAGGTACGTGAAATCATAATCGGCATGCTCAGCGAAGGGGATCTGGAACGAAAAATAGAGTTTCTGCAAAAAAAGACGGTGCCTTTGAGGTCCGAATAGACCGCTAAAGACACCGCTTAACAATATAAGCACTTATCAAATCAGTGATTTACCAGTCCTTGGGGCGATAGGTCGGTCTGCTGATTTTTCGGAGACGGTGCTTCCAGCAACGCATAACGGAAACTGTCCACCAGTGCTTCCCAGCTGGCTTCAATTACATTTTCGGATACGCCCACGTTACTCCAGACGTCCTCGTAATTTTTGGATTCAATGAGCACACGTACCTTGGCAGCGGTGGCATCTTTTTCGTCAAGTACACGTACTTTGTAGTCAGCCAGATGCATATCCCGCAGTGCCGGAAAATATTGAGAAAGAGCTTTACGCAGTGCATTATCGAGTGCGTTGACTGGACCGTTGCCTTCGGCGGCAGTATAAACGCTTGTGCCTGCAACATTCAGCTTCAAGAACGCTTCGGATACAACTGGACGGCCCGCTGTTTTCTCCACAAGCACCTTGAAGGACTCAAATGAGAACATTTCCTTCACTTCACCGCCCGCTTCACGAATGAGCAGTTCCAGTGAAGCATCGGCTCCTTCAAACTGGTAGCCCTGATGCTCCAGCTCCTTAATGCGGCTGATGACGCCACGTGCCTCATTGCTGGACGGATCAAGGGTAATACCCAGTTCCTGCGCTTTGGACACAACATTGCTTTGTCCGGCTAGTTCAGAGACCAGCACCCGTTGCTTGTTGCCCACCAGTTCGGGGGCGATGTGCTCATAGGTTCGCGAGTCGCGCAGAATAGCTGACACGTGGATACCGCCCTTGTGAGCAAAGGCGGCATTACCGACATAAGGCTGGTTCACAGGCAAATTCACGTTGGCGACTTCGCTGACAAAGCGGGCCGTGTTGTGAAGCTGCTTTAGTTTGTCGGAGTCCAAACAATCGTAGCCGAGCTTGAGCTGCAAATTTGGAATGACGGAGCATAAATTAGCGTTACCACAACGCTCGCCGTATCCGTTAATCGTACCTTGAATTTGTCTCGCGCCTGCTTGTACTGCACTCAGTGTATTGGCAACAGCCAATTCGCAGTCATTGTGTGTGTGAATGCCCAACCGTGACCTTGTCAGCTGGCTTTGCAGTATGTTGACAATTTCCTGTATTTCATGCGGCATGGTACCACCGTTAGTATCGCACATGACGAGCCAATCTGCGCCTGCTTCTTCTGCTTTTTTCATGACGGCGAGTGCGTATTCTGGATTATTTTTATATCCGTCAAAAAAATGCTCGGCATCAAAAATAACCTCCATGCCCCCTTGCTTTAAAAAGGCGATGGAGTCGTAAATCATGGACAGATTTTCTGCTAGCGTCGTCTGTAGGGCAGTGTGTACATGAAAATCCCATGATTTGCCGACGAGAGTAGCAGCTTGGGCGCCGGATTCCAGAATCCGTTGCAAATTGGCATCCTGTGCCGCTATGCTATCTTTACGGCGCGTGCTGCCGAAGGCGACAATCTTTGCCTGAAGTCCCAGCTCTTGCACTCGTTTAAAAAATTCGATATCCTTGCTGTTGCTCCCGGGAATCCCGCCTTCAATATAATGAACACCGAGATCATCGAGTTTTTTTGCGATTTTCAATTTGTCGTCAGCAGACAAGCTAATTCCTTCTCCTTGAGTTCCGTCGCGTAGTGTTGTATCGAAGATAGAAATAGCGGTGGACATGAGGACTCCTCCTTCGCGGATTGCACAGATTGGTAGTGCTTTGCTTTTTAAGCAGATTATTTAATCATTTAACGCGTGAAAATACAAAGGTGTCAACTTGCCTTGTTTCGTATGATTTTTGATTATATCAACTTATGACTTCAAATGTAATATATAAATATCATTTTTGACCGCAAAACCTTTAATTTCATGTAAAATAGGGCATAGAATCATTTTATAATTTATAGTTAAAAGAAGGGTTGAGCGTGAGAGATGTCAGTGCTTATTATCCGGTTGGTGGGCGGGTTATTCTGCATGTCGATATGAACGCATTTTATTGTTCTGTTCATGCAGCGGAGGAACCGGAGAAATACAAGGGTTTACCTACCGCCGTCGCGGGTAGCAGTGAGCTGCGCAGAGGTGTAATCGTAACCTGCTCCTATGAAGCCCGGCGATTGGGCATCTCAACAGGGATGGTCGTCCAGCAAGCCCGGCGGATTTGTCCGCAGCTTATCGTGATTCAGCCTGATTTTCACCTGTACCGTCGTTATTCCAAAGCTTTTATGAGCATTGCTTATTCGTATACGCCTATGTTGGAGGCAACTTCAATTGATGAATGTTATCTGGACATTACAGGTTCCAGGCAGTTTGGAACGCCTATGGAGATCGCGGAGGAAATTCAGCGCAGGGTAGCGGACGAACTGGGACTGCCCTGCTCCATCGGAGTGGCACCCAACAAGCTGCTGGCCAAAATGGCCTCTGACCTGAAAAAGCCACGCGGGATATCTGTGTTGCGCTTGCGCGATGTACCAAATATTTTGTGGAATCTTCCCTGTGGTCAATTGTTTGGTGTGGGACGAAAAACAGCCGACAAGCTTCGGCAAATGAACATTCGCACCATTGGCCCAATTGGCCAAGGCGGACGAGCATATGCTGATCGGCGTATTTGGCGTGACTGGCTCGTGGTTAAAGCTGGCTGCTAACGGGATTAATCATTCTCCGGTCAATACCGAGCGGGAGCCGAACAAGTCCATCGGACACACCACCACCTTGCCCATGGATGTGGTGAAGCTGGAGGAAGCCCAACGGGTGCTTCTCAATATCAGCGATCAGGTAGCACGCCGGCTTCGACGGCATGGCATGCTGGCAGGAGGTATTCAACTGACAATTCGGACGCCAGAGATGAAAACCTTTACGCGTTCTCAGGTAAGGAGTATTCCTACGGAAAGTGCAGAGGATATATATAAGGAAGCTTGTGCGTTGTATCGGCGGCATTGGGGAGAGGACAAACCTGTGCGCTTGCTGGGAATTACGCTTCAGCAGTTAGTCCCGAAGGAAGAAGCTGCCGTTCAAATGGATCTTTTTGAATATAAGGACCAGCCCAAAAAGGAAAGCCTGCTGAAGACGATGGATGCGCTACGAGACAAGTTTGGCGAAAATGCAGTTCTGACCGCCGGGATGCTGGGAGATGACCCTTCGGTGCTTCTTCGTAACTCCAAGCTGCGCGGAACTTCGCTGCAAAAAGACAATCTCCAGACGCCTGAGTAAACTTTTTGGTGAGTTTATACGAAGCAGCGGAGGCGTACGCTATAAGTATTTTTTGCATAAAGGATCAATGAAAATAATTTGTAATAATTTATTGTTTGTATTAATATGTGAATAGAATGCAAAAGCTGGTTTGTTTGATTGTATAGGAGGCAGAGGAGAGTTATGGCTAAATACACTTGGGTAGAAAAAGATACATGCATTGCGTGCGGAGCCTGTGGTGCTACAGCACCGGACATTTATGATTATGACGATGAGGGCTTGGCTGAAGTGATCTTTGATGGAGATGGAAACCAAGGGATCAAGGCAATTTCAGACGACCTGTTTGATGATATGCAGGATGCTTGCGACGGTTGCCCTACTGATTCTATTAAAGTTGCAGACGAGCCGTTCAATAAAGAAGGTTAAGTCTACTTGGATAGGCACAGCACCGACAGCACTCTTTGCCGTACAACGGTGAAAAGGTGCTGTCGGTGCTGTTTTTTTATGTGCTATCCATATGATCTATTTTGGCCGATATACATAGTAAATAATAGGGCAAGACTACACGATCAGGAGGATCCGATGAATCATTCGCCTCATCTTAAATCGTATGTAAAAATGCACCCTGATAATAAAATGGCTTGGTATTTGCTCGGAAAAGAGTATGAGAGCAGCGGTCAGGAGGGCAAAGCAAATTATTGCTTCAATCGCGCGGGGGAAGTGTTTGAAGCCTTCGAGCATAAACAGATTCCGGCAGACGTATGGATGGAGTATCAGGATAAACTGGTTCAGATGTCTAAGGAGAAGGCGCGGAGAACGGCTCGAACGCGTTATTTGTTAACTACGTTGATGGTACTTCTTCTGATATGGGTGCCTTCAGCCAATTCGCCGGGCCATTCGAGGGAAAGTGCATCCGTTCCGTCAGGAAGAGAGCCTGTGGCAGCCGACAATGTCCAAGTGGCAGGAGTACAGACTTCTGACCCGAATGAAGTGGCTCAGATCGGTGGGCCTGGTGCTGGTGGCGTGTTTACCGCCCAAGCGCGCACAGGCAGTTCAGCAGGAACGGCACTTGCAGATATGTTGGCAAAGGTTAGTCGTCTACCAGCCGAGACCACAGTGCTGGGCATGGAGCAAAGCGGTTCTTGGATGCTCTGGAGAGATCGTATGCAGCCGCTGCTTAGTTTGCAAAACAAAGGAAATGGAGGCTTGACTGTCCAGTCTTACGACGCAGCAGCGTGTGCTTGTAAGCCGTCGGACAGTGAAAAGCTTCGAAAAACAGGTCTGCAATGGGCTGTGGGACAGGAAGAACTGGCTGTGCTGAATAGCTCCATGCGTGCTTTTCGTACGCAGCATCAACGTCTTCCTCAAAGTCTCGATGAGCTGACCGGAAGCTTTCCAGATAATATGATGTACGGTGCGACAGACGGAATGAAGAAGGCTTTTACACCTATGCGTAATTTACTTGCTTCACAGGGACAGAGAGCTAAAGGAGCAGCAAGCCAACAAGCTGGCTCGTCGGCTGAAAGCAGTCCTTTGCTGACGTCGTCGCTGTATGGACGGCCTTTTCTAGGGCAGCCGTTGCGGATTGTGGTAGACAAGTCGAAGCACAGGCTCGGATTGGTGAGTGGTAATGTGCTGATCCGCAATTATCCTATCGGATTGGGTGGAGATCGAACTCCGGAAGGGAAGTTTGTGATTACGGATAAAGTTGTAAATCCGAACGGTAAGTCCAACGGTGAGTTTGGCAGCCGAGGTATGCAGCTGTCTGCAACGAATTATGCCATCCATGGCACCAACGAGTCGGACAGCATTGGCAAAAATGAGTCGCTAGGCTGCGTTCGCATGGGCAAAGAGGATGTGGAGGAGTTATTTGCTCTCGTACCTTCAGGTACAGAGGTGGTCATTGGTAACGGGGGACTGCCTGATCAAGTGCTTGTGCCTGGCTCCCGATTTACAACTGAGCCGCAGCACGACCAGACGAATCCCCGCAAAACCTATCACTGGCTAAATTAGCTTTAGATGCTATTGCTACATGAAGTTTAACGATTTCCTGCTTGTGCCAAAATAACGACCAGAACAATCACAATGATGAGGAGAACAAAACTGACGGCGGTCCATACAATCGCTTTCTTGTTCACCTCGTCCTTTTTCTTTTGCAGACTTGGCGGCTTGCGCTTGGTCTTCATATCAGCAATCCCTCTTTTCTGACGGGCTATAGCCCTGTCTTACTATGTCCATTGTAAATGGTTTGATTATACATTTTCAATGACATCTCCATGACAAACGAATTGTTCCTGATACTGCACGTCGCAAATTACTTTCTTTTTGGTATGGAAAAAGCTAAACTATTTTGTAGAGATGTTTTTTTAGGATTGCGCAAGGGCATAGAACGGAGTGGATGAATCGTGTTGTATCGAAGGATTGTGAAACCTGTTTTTTTCAAAATGAGTCCAGAGACGGCCCATCATGTCGTCATTGATGGCTTGAAGTATGCGGGGGCGCTTCCCGGTGGAACAGCAACGCTGCGGGGAATGTACGGAGTCAAGGAAACGGAGGATCTTGCGGTTGATCTGTTCGGCCTTCATTTTCCCAACCCGATTGGACTGGCTGCGGGATTGGATAAAAATGCGGAGGCAGTTGCCGGCTTTTCCTCGATCGGGTTTGGTTTTATGGAAGTGGGCACGGTGACACCTGTGGGACAGCCCGGCAATGACCGCCCTCGTTTGTTCCGGTTGCCTCCCGATGAGGCGTTAGTGAATCGGATGGGTTTTAACAATCTGGGTGCGGAAAGCATGGCTAAACGTCTGGCTGCGCTAAAACATCGGCCTGTTCCGGTCGCTGTTAATATTGGTAAAAACAAAAACACGCCTAATGAGGATGCCCATAAGGATTATGAGAAGTGCATTTCCGCGCTGTATCCGTATGCGGACTTTTTTGTAGTGAATATTAGTTCACCGAATACGCCGGATTTACGAAAGCTCCAGCATGGCAGTGAGCTGAAATCGCTGCTGGAAGCTGTTCGAGCAGAGATGGGAGTACAGGCGACGAAGTATGGCGGAGCCAAGTCTGTACTGGTCAAAATTGCGCCGGACGTATCAGATGAGGAACTGGAATATATGACAGATGCGATTGCGGCCAGTGGAGTAGACGGTATCATCGCGACGAATACGACAATTTCGAGGGCTGGCCTGACGCACCGGAATGCGAGTGAGACGGGAGGGCTGAGCGGTAAGCCGCTGCGTGACCGTTCTACAGAGGTCATCGGACGAGTGTATCGCCAAACAGATGGCAAGCTGCCGATTATCGGATCGGGCGGCATTTTCAGCAGTCGTGATGCTTACGACAAAATTAAAGCAGGCGCAAGCCTGATTGAAATTTATACAGCATTGATCTATGAGGGACCGGAAGTGAACCGGACATTACATGCCGGTCTGCGTGAGCTGCTGCGAAAGGACGGCTTTAGACACATTACCGAGGCTGTTGGTGCAGATCACAGATAAAAAAGTGTTGTCGGAAGAGACAGGAGGTACGGGGATGGACGGAAGAGACTGGGGAACATTTTTGCTGCCATATGATCAGGCGGTGGAGGAGCTTAAGGTCAAGTTCAAAACAATGCGTGCGGAGCTGAAAAAGCGCGAGGAATACGCTCCTATCGAATTCGTAACCGGACGGGTGAAAAAAATATCAAGCATCCTCGATAAAGCGAAGAGATTACAGGTTCCTTCTGATCAGCTGGAGACGGGAATCGAGGATATTGCAGGAATCCGCATCATGTGCCAATTTGTTGAGGATATCCGGCGGGTAGCCGAGTATATTCGAAGACGCAAGGATTTGACTGTACTGTATGAAAAGGACTATATCACCAATTATAAAGATAGCGGATATCGCAGCTTTCATATGATTGTGGAATATCCAGTGCAGACAGCGCTTGGATTAAAAATTGTGCTGGCAGAAATTCAGATCCGTACCTTAGCCATGAATTTTTGGGCAACCATCGAACATTCCCTCAGTTATAAGTATCGTGAAAGCTTACCGGATAATATGCGGACACGGTTGAAAAAGGCAGCTGAGGCGGCCTTTGTACTGGATAATGAAATGTCTTCGATGCGTCTTGAAATATTAGAAGCGCAGAAGAAGTTCGAGGATGAAGCGAATATCGTATCCAAGGTGCTGACGGGTATGCACCGTCTGTATTTCTACCATAAGATCAGTGAAACGATTGATGCGCAGCGCAGGTTCAATGAGCTGTGGGAACGGCACGACATGGAAGGGATCAAGCTGCTCCATGATGAAGTCAGGGATTTGCTGGTAGCTTCTACCAAGGAAGACGACAGGGATGAGTATTAAATGGTGAACGTTTCCTATGAACCGTTATACGTGGCTTATTTGGTATATTTCAATCGGGATCGGGATTATTTTGAATGTCACGAGGTACTGGAAGAGCTGTGGCTAAAGCTGGACCGTGACCCTGTATATAAAGGTTTGCTGCAAATTGCTGTAGGGCTGTATCATTTTCGCAACGGAAATTTCCGAGGCGGACATATGATGCTGGACAGCGCGGTACACAAGCTGGAGCATGCGTCTCCGCAGGCGCTGGGCATTAACATGGTGAAGCTGGTGGACGAGGCGCGCGCTTGCGCCAGCCAGCTTGCCGCGGCTGTTGTAGGTGGCTCGGCAGATCTCCAGCGCCAGCCGCCAGTTTATCGGGATTTGACGATTGAAATCGTCAATCCCGGGCTGCGTCAGGCCGTGGAGGACGCATCGTCGTCCATACCAGCCAATATCCCGCAGCAGAGAGGCCCGCGGCGTGGGGAAAAGCATGAGCAGCGTCAGCAGGCGCTTGAGGCTTCTGTGAGGCGCAGACAGGCGGGCCGCAGCTCCTGCTCTGCCTCCCCTGGTACGAAGGGCACGACGTAATCTGAGGCGTGTCTATGAAAGCAAGCAGCCCGATCCGTTTCAGGGGATCGGGCTGCTTTATCGTTCAGTAGCCTTAGCCGTGTGAACGTCATTTAGGAGGTTGTTTAGGAAGTTACATTCTTTTTATATTTTTCAAAAAAGGCTTTGAAATCGTCGAGTGTATAGCCGTTGTCGGAAGGGCTTTCCTTCAAACCACCTACCATACGCTCTTTTTCCACGCCTTTTTCATAATAGATGAGTGTAGGGGTGTACTCAATTTTGTATTTGTCCCAGCCGTCCTCATACTCACGCAGGTTAAATTCGTGCATGGTAATGTTCTCCTGCTTGCTCAAAGGCATTAGCTTGGGAGTGGTGGCGCGGCAATGTACACAGTCGGATGCAAAATGATAGACGAAAAAGTTTTCTTTTTTGTCAATTTTGCTTTGCAGATCCTCCGGTTTAATAATCTGCTGATAGTTTGGATCATTCAGCAGCTCTTGGGTGGCAGGCTTTAACGAGGCTGTGGAAACGCCATACAGCTTGTTTTTGGTGCCTGAATTCAAAGCGAGCAGCACCCCAAGCAAAATGACGAGCACAACAAAAAAGCCAATGACAGGTATAAGCTTTTTTTTGTTGGATTTTTGGGTGTTCAATGCAATCTCTCCCATCAAAATACAAAATATGTAGCTATGAATCTCATTATTATACAACATTACAGCTTGTAGTGAAAGTTTGTAAATCACACGGATATTGCAGCTTAACAGGTTGGTTATGGTACAATAAATTTTATTTTAACAGGACAGGATGATTACAATTATGGGTGTACAGCTCCCTACAGCATTTGTGAAGCGCATGGAGCAACTGCTCGGCGACGAGTTTGAGGCTTTTATGGCTGCTTATGACCATACGCCTCATGCCGGGATACGCGTCAATACGTTAAAAATTTCGGTGGAGGCGTTTAAGGCGATTTCGCCGTTTGAACTGCGGCCAATTCCGTGGTGTGATACAGGTTTTTATGTTCCGTACGGCACAAAGCCGGGGTTACATCCTTATTATCATGCGGGACTGTATTATGTGCAGGAACCAAGTGCAATGTCTCCGGTAGAATTGCTAAATGTTGCTCAGGGTGAGGCTGTATTGGACTTGTGCGCTGCACCGGGCGGGAAATCGACCCAAATTGCGGCCAAGCTGCAAGGAAGCGGTCTGCTCGTAACGAATGATATTAGCGCAGATCGAACCAAGGCATTGGCCAAAAATGTGGAATTATATGGTGTGCGAAATGCCGTAGTGCTGAATGAAAGCCCGGATCGAATCGCAAATGCCTTCCCGCATTTTTTTGATAAAATATTAATTGACGCTCCTTGCTCGGGAGAAGGGATGTTTCGCAAGGATGAGGATATGGCGAAGCAATGGGAAAACCATTCGGTGGACAAATGTGTAGTTATGCAGCGGGATATTTTGCGAGTGGCAGCATCTATGTTAAGTGACGGGGGAAGAATTGTTTATTCGACCTGTACCTTTGCACCGGAAGAAAATGAAGGGATGATCGCAGAGTTTCTGGAGGCACATCCTGATTTTGACGTTGTTCCTGCTTCTTCAGGAACGGGCTTTGCTTCAGGTCACCCGGAATGGGTGAGTGAAGCGGTCGCGGCAGCCCATCCGGAACTGTGTGGAACGGCACGCCTTTGGCCCCATCTTATAGAGGGTGAGGGTCATTTTATCGCTGTGTTGCAGCATCAAGGCAGTCGTACAGCTAAAGCGGATAATCAGCGGCTGTCCATCAAGGAAGCGCCAATGGCAAACGGAAAGGGCAGATCTGCAACTGGTGTTTACAAACGGAATGGAAAAGGGATGGACGGGAAATCGGGTAAAGGAACGAATGCACGCGGTTTCGGGAACAACAAGTCTCGTTCTGGTAAAGATGCGGCAAAATGGGATGGACGCGGACAACATGATGTACTGGAGTCCTATCGCTATTTTTTACAGGAGCAGCTTGAGGCGTCATTTACAGGCCATACGGTAGTCTACGGAGATCGGATTTATCAATCGCCGCTGGAATCCTATCGTCTGGACGGGCTTAAGGTGGTCCGTCCGGGCTGGTTTATGGGAACAGACAAGAATGGTCGGTTTGTCCCTTCGCATCCGCTGGCGGTGGCTTTGCGCCCTTCTGAGGCGGTCAGGAGTATAAACCTCTCCAGTTCAGACACGGATGCCATCCGTTATTTGAAAGGTGAAACGCTATCCATCCCGGCTCAGCGAATGACGCTGCAGAACGAAGCACAGCCCAAAGGTTACACTCTCGTATGCATTGACGGATATTCTGTCGGATGGGGAAAATGGCAGGACGGTATGCTCAAAAATGAATACCCTACAGGCTGGAGGTGGACATCAGTATGAGTGGGAAGGGAAGACAGACGCAGCGTTTGGACAAGGTTCTAACCCATATGGGTTATGGTTCGCGCAGTGATATCAAGAGACAGGTAAAGCAAGGGATGATTACCGTGAACGGTCGAACCACCAAGGATAGCGGCTGGCAGGTTCACCCTTACAACGATCAGATTGAAGTGAACGGGGAACGGGTTGTTTTTCGGGAATACATTTATATCATGTTGCATAAGCCGCCGGGCGTTATATCCGCAACAGAGGATACAAGAGAGCAGACAGTGCTGGATTTGCTGAGTGCGGAGGAACGGCATTTTGAGCCTTTCCCGGTAGGACGGCTCGATAAAGATACGGAAGGACTGCTATTGTTAACGAACGATGGTAAGCTGGCGCATGAACTCTTGTCTCCACGGCGACATGTTCCCAAAACGTATGAGGCTACGGTGTCGGGACATGTCACGGAAGAGGATGTACGTCAATTTGCAGCAGGGGTAGAGCTGGATGACGGCTATGTCACCCTTCCGGCCCAATTGACCATTCTTCGTCATGAAAAAGCACAAGAGACAGATGAAGAAGTCATTTCATACATTTCACTTGTGATCCATGAAGGAAAGTTTCATCAGGTGAAGCGCATGTTTGAGGCGGTTGGCAAAAAGGTTACGTATTTGAAAAGAACGGCGATGGGTCCGTTAACGCTGGATGATCAGCTATCCTTGGGCAGCTATCGTGAGCTGACAAACGAGGAGCTGGCATGGATCGGCCGGGATTTGGCATCTGCAACGTCAGAGGCTTGATGGGAGTAGGGGAAGCAACAATGACGCACAGGCTCTTATGGGAGTTCCCTGTGCGTCATTTTACTGTACAGACTATGATTTACAGCTAACATATGGCAGACTGCATGTTTATTGTGCGCGTGCTGCACGGCTTTTTTTCACTTCTGCTGCCGTATAAGCCGTGACCTTGTTTTTACCTGTTGTTTTGGATATGTACATAGCCTGATCAGCCTGTTTAACCAGTTCATCCGGGTTCATTTCCTTCTTTAACGTGCTGTGCCCGACGCTGATGGTCACAATGCTTTCATCTGCGACCCGTTCACGGATTCTTTCCGCGACCTGTCCGACCTTGGCCCGCCGATCAACGACCATCGCGACCAGTTCCTCGCCGCCGTATCTTCCGGTCAGTCCGATTTCATCCAGTTCTTCTTCCATAATCTGTGCAACCTGTTTAAGCACATCATCCGCGCGGGCATGGCCCTGTGTATCATTCAGCTTTTTGAAATTATCAATATCGCAAAAAATGACCGACACGCGGATTCCCTGCTCCATATATCGCCGCAATCGCCCCGAAAAGTATTTACGGTTATACAGACCAGTCAAACCATCAGTAATGGAGGAACGGTAAATCCGTTGAAGCAGCTCCACAATCCGTTCGAACAGGATTAGAAACAACGTAGTGTAATACAGCAATGGCAAAAATGACATCCATAGAACTGTGCTTGTTGCACCTTTTTCTGCCGGAATGTCACCTCGCAACCACAGGCATCCAAGCCAAAGTAAATAGAACAGTAAGCCCAGCGCAAACTTTTTGGGCTGACCGATTCGTGGGATGATGAACACAAGGCTCAAAGTAAGCACAATGAGTCGATAAAGCAGGGTGAACCCGACGAGATTTGCTGTGCTGATCCAACTGGGTAGTATTCCGGCAGCCCATGCGCCAACCGGCAATATCAGTAGCGCTCCCAGCAACAGCAAAGACCATGCTCCCGCACGTTTTAGCTTCCGGTAGAGCTGAAATACGGCGGCATTGGTAAGCACAAAGGCAGCAGCCTCCAGCGTATTTTGCCACACGATTCCTTGTAGCGGCATTTTGCCGCCACCTGCCGAATAGAGATTCATGGCTTCATATGTCATAATAAAAATAGCGGCAACCGAAAAAAGGATATAGGCTTTTTTTCGCTGTCTGCTATATATGATCACGCACATCAGCGCCATCATGAGTATAATATACAAACCGCAGGCGGCACTTACAGCCCCGGCCAGAGATGGGAAACCGAAGGTTCCCGATAAGGACAACAACGTCAACGTCACCGACTCCATCTGTATAGATAGTGAGTCTATTGAACGGGCGATATGGTTCCGATACAATAGACAGGATTTATTCCATTTAAAATGTTATAATTTTCTTTTGTACTTAGCAATTATTCTCAATATATCATTTTTCAGAAAATCCGGAAACCTATACATACAACCTTTGTTCCGGGCAGTACAACGCTTGAAAGGGGAAGCACGTCATGAAATTGCTACAGGCTCTCTTTTTCCCACCCGAGCAACCGGGCGGCGTTTCATCTATGATTCCATATCTGCAAGAGCGATTTATGTCCCCGCGTTGGGAAATGGAGCTATTTTCAATCCCTAAACGAATTCGCAACAAGGGCAGGGAAGAAGTAATATTTGATACCTTTGACTGGACGCAATATGAACAATATTCGATTGTCCAAAAATATATACAGACGTACCGTGACTATTTGTGGTGGACCCGGCTTCGCATTCAGAAGCCCTTTGATCTCATTCATGCTCATCACCCGATTGCCGGGATTGCTATGAAAACTGTTTTTCCCGACATCCCGCTCGTGCAGACGATTCACTCTTCTTATGAGAAGGAGTTAATTCTAAACGGTAAAATAGAGGAGAACGGGCCTGAGCATCAATTTCTGGTGTCCTTGTATCGGGAGTTGGAGCATAAGGCGGATCGCCTGATTTCAGTATCCCGCTCTTTCCAGCATTACTTGATGCCGTATGTACAAAATCCGCAAGATATTGTGGTCATTCCGAATGGATATGATGAGAAGCGCTTCAAGCCCATACCACATGAAAATGAAGTGACACAGCTTATAACTGTCTGTCGCCTTGTCCCTGCCAAAGGGCTGGATACTTTGTTACAGGCCTGTGCCGAGCTGAAAAAGAGAAATCAGAATTATGTGCTGCATATTATCGGAGATGGTCCCATTCGACCCGAGCTGGAAGAGCTGGCGCGGCAGTTAGATATTTACCATGAAACGATCTTTTATGGATACACGCTTCATCCGGAAGAGTTTATGCCTTTCTTTGATGTGTTTGTTTTGCCTTCACGAGCGGAAGCCTTTGGTTCCGTGTTTGCGGAGGCAGCTTTGAGCTGTTTGGCTTTGGTAGGTACAGAGGTAGGAGGAATACCGGAGCAAATTGAGGATGGGGTAAATGGTCTGCTTGTGCCACCCGACAGCCCGAGGGCACTGGCAGACGCATTGGAAAAGGTCATCGCAGACCCTGCCTATCGTTATGAGCTGGCGCGATCTGCTTGCGACAAGGCTAAATCGAGCTATTCCCTGAGCAGGGCTGTTAATGAGCTAAAGAAAATGTATTTGAAATTCCAGCACTAACCATGGCGTGTATCACCTGTTTTTGAATCAGAATGCCGGAAGCTGGAGCGAGGACGCGAGGAACGGAAGTGTCCCCCCCGTCCTGCCATGATCAGCTTGCCCACCCACATCAGGCTAAGTATCCCGAAAATCGGATATAGAACAGACAGCAGTGAGCTGAAACCAAACTGACTGATTAGAAAACATGTGAGCATAATGAATAGTGTGATGAGCTTAGGTGAAATTTGGATATGCTGGCGGATTTGCAGACTGACACCGTAAATGTCGGCCACGAAGGTGCTGAAAATTTCCATGAAAATGAGTAAAATGTAAATGATTTCGACCAAGGCCCCCCAGACGGTAAGCAATGCTTCCCATCGGGATCTCAAATTGCCGAATTCCCGGCATATGTGCCGACATGGCAAAGTGAGCAGACATCAGCATAAACCCGACGCCGATCCCGCCCAAAATCCCGCCCCAGCGGATCGTTTTGCGGGAGAAGGTTTGGCTGCCGAGTGGTACAAGCACTGCTTGGGCCATTGCCAGATTGAAGGAAGTATACAGCAGCGGAGAAAGCCAAGCTCGCAGCATGCTATAATCGGACGTATTTGTAATAAAGCTCTGGGGATTTGGCATAGAGAGTGTGCTGTGAACAAGCAGGATAGACATGATCATCATCATAGGGACAACAATGGTGTTCATATGCAGGATAGCCTTGATGCCTTTACTCAGGAGCAGATACGTTCCAATGAGTGTAATGAGCAGTCCGGTCTGGTAATGCAGGTGAAGGCGTTCCACGAAAACGGAGCCGGCGCCTGCCAGCATGACGCTGTTGACGCAGACCAATATAATGAGCGTGAACCAGCTGATCCATTTTCCGACTTTGGTGCCAAAAAGGTGTCTGTTCAGATCCTCATAGGACCGGGCCGAAATATCATGAGCGATCAGCATCATTTTCGTACCCAGCCATACAAATATGAGTGTGGACAGCATGATGGTGAGTGTAGCCCAACGTCCGTACTGTGTAAAAAACTGCAATATTTCTTGTCCGGTAGCAAATCCGGCACCGACGACTGTTCCGATGTATGTAAAAGCAATCTGCAAAACATGAATATTACGTTTCATCCCCAGTCCCTCCTTGCCTGCTTGAATAACGCTGTAGCGAGCATATAATACAAACTATGTTCAACTGAAATGGGACATGACTGTATGAGACTGAAATAATTATAGTGCATTCAATGAATAGCTTGACGGGAGCGTAATTTATGGGTCAAATCCTTGCATGGATACTGGAATATGGATATTTGGCAATGTTCGGCTTGCTTGCCCTTGGAGTAGCTGGTATGCCGATCCCCGACGAAGTGCTGATGATCGCCTTCGGTGGGCTCGTGTCACAAGGACACTACAACTTTATTGCTGCGCTGGCGGTTACATTTTTTGGAAGTATGACGGGCATGATGGTCAGCTACACGCTAGGTCGTCTGCTGGGTAAGCCGCTGTTGTACCGATACGGTAAATGGGTGAGGCTTACACCCTCAAGAATTGCCTCTTCCGAAAATTGGTTCGGGCGCTATGGCACCTGGGGGATTCTGTTCGGTTATTTTGTTCCCGGCTTGAGACATGTGTCCTCATATCTGGCAGGTACAACCCGTCTAGGTGTTTTTCGCTATATCATTTATGCATCAGCAGGAGCACTGCTGTGGTGCGGTACTTTTCTGGGGATTGGACATGCGGTGGGTATGCGCTGGGAACAGGTCGCAAGGCTGATGGAAAAGGTGACGCATCGGGTAGGGCTGGCGGTTATTCTTCTGATTATTTTGGGAGGAATAGTCGCGTGGTTTTGGAATAAGCGCAAAAAAAATGTCACATGACCGTATGGGAAAGCAAGCTATGGCTTGAAAGCGTCAGGTGATGTATGGTACTTTTACCGCATAGGAATGCCGTGGGAGGTCATGGAATGGAAGTATTAAAGGAACGGATTTTAAAAGAAGGCGTCGTTGCGTCGGATCAGGTGTTGAAGCTGGATGGTTTACTTAATCACCAGGTGGATCCGGAGTTGACGATGGAAATGGGACGAGAGTTCGCAGCCCGTTTCCGGGAAGAGAATATTACGAGAGTGGTAACCGTGGAATCCTCGGGTATTGCCATAGGTTTCGCAACAGCATTGGAGTTGGGTGTACCGCTGGTGTTTGCCCGCCGCAAAAAGACTTTATTGGCCGACCCGGACGCATTATGCGAACGTGTGCCTTCCTTTACGAAAGGCATTGTCACGGACATTATGCTGTCCCGTCAATTTATTCATGAGCATGACCGTGTTCTGTTCATTGATGATATTATCGCCAATGGTGATGCCGCAAGAGGTATGGTCAAAATCATTCAGCGCTCCGGTGCGGAGCTGGTCGGATTCGGCGTGGCCGTGGAAAAATGCTTCCAAGCCGGGGCGAGAACGATACGTGAGCAGGGTATACGGGTAGAGTCGCTTGTCAGAATTTCATCGTTAACTGATGGCAAGATTGAGTTTGCCGAATAGTAACAATTCAAAAGCTGCTGATCCTTATTTCTAATAATAACCTTTGCATGAGCTTCGATTTCGCTTATAATATAGTTAAGGTTTTGGGAGAGGAGGCAGCAACATGGGGAAAGAGCAATTGACCGAACAGTTTTTTCTGGAAAAACTGGCAGCGGCTAAAGTACATTTTGAACGTGCCTTGGATTGTAAGCATACGGAATTTGACGATTTATACCCCTATATGATTGAACATCCTCAGTTTTTTTGGTACAAACGCTATGTGGCCTGGTCTGAGTTGTTGACGTTGGTTAACTTATGCGAAGAATTGTCCTTCTCTTGGAAAGAAGAATTTACTGCCCACCAAGTGGAATACGTAGATCAGAGAGTGCTGTCTGCACAAGTGCTGGACTTCTGGTATGAGAAGAACGATACAAAAGAACATGATCACAGTGTAAATCAGTCGGGATAATTTGTCGCTCTGTTGGCAATCCATATAAGTAGTAAGCGGGAAGAGACCTAAATGATTTCGTTTAGGTCTCTTTTTTAAACTTTTTAATGTGCATAAATGATAGCTGCCGTGTTAGAAACGATTGAAACGATTGTATAAGGGGGGACAGGGATGATTAATGATGAAGAATTAGGACGCCTATCGGCTCTCCGGTGAGAAGGTGCGCGTCGTGCGGGATGGGCTGGAGTCCAACGATGTGGTAGGCATAGTGCTGGCGTGGGACGAGGAACAGGTGCTTATCCGCCGCCAGAATCGGCGTGTGGTCAAGCTGGATCGCAGCTATACATATCAGTCGTTCAGCGAACCCCGACACAATCCGATAGAACTGGATTAGACGAATGGGTCTCGGGCTGGCTGGATAAAAGGGTTTGAAGTGACTGGATAAAATAGGTGTACGTGTTGATGGCATATGCAGCCTGTAAACCGGACACAGTACATAAGAATATACTCCATATGAGAGGGTGTGCTGTGTCTTGACGGTTATGAATGAGAAAATACATGCGTATAAGGATCAAATCAGTCATTTGGAAGATAAGCTGCCGGAGGTAGTTCATGCATATCACCGTTTCACCGGGGAGTGTTTTCAAGCCGGGAGTCTGGATGAAAAGACCAAGCAACTGATCGCGCTAGGTATTGGTTTGTGTGCCAATAATGAGGTATGCACGTTTTATCACGTGGACGAGGCTCGGTCCAAAGGAGCTAGTGATCAGGAGATTATGGAGACCATTGCTGTAGCCGCAGCGGTAGGCGGAGGACATGCTCTTAGCCAAGGGGTTACTCGTGTGCAGAAGGCGCTGCAATAAAGCGAATGATTTATGGGAATTCTTCATACACCGTTCATAGCGGGTAGGAATGGATAACGATAGCTGATGTTTATGTAAAGAAGCTTCCGAGCACGGTTGGTGTCTGCGGAAGCTTCTTTTGTTTGCGGACTGTGCGGGGATTATGCACTTCCGCTTGCGGCAGAAGCAGCAGGGCGAAGCGATTTACGCTTATAGGCCGAGGAGGATGTAACCAGACTTCGTTCAACAAACCGTAGGGGCTTGGAAGCTGAGCGGCTGTCTGGAAACTCGGGGCGAAGTTTTTCGGGTAAAGGGGAGGCAGCTGTATGAGGCATAGAGGTTGAGAGCCCCAGATAAGCGCGCATTCGTTCATACATTTCTTTGCGGAATACAGGCATAGCCATACTGAACTGCTCTTTATTTCCTTTACTTATATAGGTGGCGTGAACGCCTGAGTGGTTTTGTTGTATGTCCAAAACACGAATATGACATTTATTAAATTCATGTTTTATTTCAGATAGTAAGATTCCGGTACGATCTACTCCTGCGTTAACCATTTCGACATAAAGATCAGGCGTTTTCAGCATACCGCTTTCTTCAAGAATAAGACTGTCCCGCTCAAATACCTTTTGAATAAAGGTAAGGAGCAGATAATTTTTCACAAGAGACAATTCATTCTGAGTAGTAACTGAAGAGATCATAACCATTCACCGCCTTAGGAAAATGTGATGATATTCCATATCTGACTGAACGAAAAGAACTAGTGTTCTTAAGAACTTATGTTCTTATTTTAGTGTATTATTTCTAATTTATCAAGAGGGAATGGAAATATAAAGTGTTTGACTTCTTCTTATGAGCATGGTATGATCTATCTTGTCGCTAAGAAAGATTGGTCTTTCGAGGACAAACGACAACATATATGCGGTCGTGGCGGAATTGGCAGACGCGCACGGTTCAGGTCCGTGTGGGCTAACCCCCGTGGAGGTTCGAGTCCTCTCGACCGCATCATCTTAACAATGAACGCTCTTGAATTTCCCCTGTGGAGATTCAGGAGCTTTTTGCATATTCGGGATATGTAAAGTGGTACTCATGACACCCAGATGTAACCCCTCATGAATGTTTGCTGCATTGGTGTAAGCGTCTAAATCGCCAAGTACGAGAATGACTGTAAATGCGGTCTTGCTTTTGATTTGTTTCTGGCGACGGATTTCAAAATCTGGCTGGACATTCTATAATAGCAAGGAGTATCATGACTGTTTCTGAAAAAGCCAACTTTATATCGCACCAACAAAAGAGTCTGTAGTCCTGAAATGGTATGGGGCCTTTTTGGTGTTTAATGCTTAACCGTCAGACGACAGCAAGCGGCACATCATTTCCTCGTACCGGCGTTCATATAATGTACATCATGACGTTATATGGAGGTACAAGAGAATGGGCGATGCACGGAGCACGGTCGATGAGGGGACAAGGAAGCTGAAGAACTTTTTTATGCGCCAGCAGCATCAAGACGGATCATGGCATTTTTGCTTTGAGAACGGGGTGACGATGGATGCTTATGTCATGATCCTCTTTCGGATATTGGATATACAGAATGAAGAGCTGATCCGGCGTCTGCATGATCGCATCCTTGTGGAGCAGCAGCCGGAAGGCTGTTGGCGTTGGTACCGGGACGAGCAAGAAGGTAATTTATCCGTTTCAATTGATGCCTATTATGCCCTGCTCTATTCCGGGTACAGTGAACCGACGGACGAGTCGATGGAGCGGGCCAGGCGTTACATCCAATCGCAAGGTGGACCGGGGAAATCGACCAGCATTCTGACAAAGGCGATTCTCGCTGCAACGGGGCAGCGCAAATGGCCAGCATCGATCTCGTTCATACCGCTGGAGATCATCCTTTTTCCTGCCTATATGCCAATTAATCTGTATGAATTCTCAGGTTATTCCCGCATCCATCTGATCCCTATGCTGATCATGGCGGACCGGAATTTCTCTATATCAACGAATAAGGCTCCCATTGTATCCGATCTGTTCGATTCACGCTATGATGACGATGAGCCGCAACCTCAGGAGCACCGGGAGATCGCGGAAAGCATACGTATCGGTCTCAGCAGACTTCTCGGAACTCCCCGTTATATCCATGAAGCAGCTCTAAACAAGGCGGAGCAGTTCATGCTGAGTCGAATCGAATCGGATGGCACCCTATACAGTTATGCGAGCAGCACCATTCTCATGGTTTTTGCCCTGCTTGCACTGGGCTATGATAAACGGCATCCGCTTATTTTAAAGGCCGTTCAAGGGTTGACAGAGATGCAGTACCGCTTTGACGGTAAAGCTACCATTCAGAATTCGCCCTCAACGATCTGGGATACGGCCTTGATCTCCTATGCGCTGCAGGAGTCCGGCGTCGCCGGGGATCATGAGGCCGTGCAGCGGTCGGCAGCCTATCTCTTATCCAGACAACAGGACAAAGCGGCGGATTGGAGTGTTCATAATCCGGATACGGTTCCTGGCGGCTGGGGATTCTCCGAGACCAATACCTTAAATCCCGATGTAGACGACACAACAGCCGCTTTAAGAGCGATTCACTGCCTGTCCCGTTCGGATCCTAAATATCGTGACTCATCCACTCGGGGACTAAACTGGGTTATGTCTATGCAAAATAAAGACGGCGGTTGGCCTGCGTTCGAAAAAAACACCAATAAGAAAATGCTCACATGGCTGGCCATAGATGGTGCCAAGTCCGCCGCTATCGACCCTTCGGGAGCCGACCTTACTGGACGCACATTGGAATACCTCGGAAATTGTTGCGGATTCGACACGAGGCACGATTTCATCAAACGGGGGGTCAACTGGCTGATCTCCCATCAGGAGAAAGACGGATCATGGTTTGGAAGATGGGGGATTTGTTACATTTACGGCACTTGGGCGGCACTGACTGGTTTAGAGGCTGCCGGGCTCCCGGCGGACCATACTTCGGTTCAAAAAGGAGCGGAATGGCTCTTGCAGATTCAGAATTCGGATGGGGGCTGGGGTGAATCCTGCACCAGCGACCGGGTGATGAAATACATGCCCTTAGGGGAAAGCACGCCATCCCAAACTGCGTGGGCACTCGATGCACTCATCGCGGTTCAGCCGCAGCCGTCTGCTGCCGTAAATAGAGGAATATATAAGTTGATGGAATTGCTGCAAAACGACGATTGGCCGACCGCATATCCCACGGGCGCCGGGCTCCCGGGTAACTTCTATTCTCATTATCATAGCTATCGTTACATCTGGCCGCTTCTGACCCTAAGCCATTATAAGAAGAAATACGGGGAATAAGGAGCCATACTGCATCTATGTGGCAGGAATGGTTATATGGTGTGAGGGCTTAGCTCGTACAGGATGACTTTATTGCTCGGAATGAGGTCAATATTCCCCATAGAATGAAGGTATTGGTCAGGGGAGGAGAAAGGCCTCCCCGAAGCTGTCGCTTCGTTAATTTGTCAATGGCAGAGAGTGGGCTGGTTCGGTTGTCGTTCTCTCCGAGTTCTCTCAAACGTCCAAAATCGACCACATTTTGCCGACCTGCCGGGCGCTTGAATTAGACGAAAAAACCGTCAGAAACCTTGATTTTACAAGGGTTTTGACGGTTTTTTAATTCCGTTCCATTGACTTATATTCCGCTAGGATCCCAATCGCATACGTGGTTCAGGTCCGTATGGGCTAACCCCCGTGGAGGTTCGAGTCCTCTCGACCGCATCATCTTATAATATACAGGTTCGTGAATTGCTTTTGTAGCAGCTTACGGACCTTTTTATATGCTTAAGAGATTAAGCTGTTGCTCAAGACCTGTGTCGAAGAAATCTTTAAGCTATAATTCAGGTGTTCATAACTTTTGGCCATTGTGGACTCAAATCACTCACCTTGATCAGCAAATGCTGCTGTTTAGACAATAACGAATAAAACAACTGCCGCTCGTAAGATATAGCGGCAGTTGTTTAGTATTAACTGTATGAAATTAACTGTATCAGGACTCAGCATCTCCTTTTTTCTTTGAGCGCGCCCCTACCAAACGGACTACTAGCGAAGCTACAACCAAAAATGCTGTTACACCCACAATGATAACAAAAAAGGATTGATCAAAAGCAGAACGGCCTGCAGCTTTCAATGCCTCTGCAGCCTGTGCAGGCAAACCCTCTGCAACCAGGAGTGCTTCATCCAGGCTGTCTTTCACATTCGCAGGAACATGGAGTCCCGAGGGGACTTTCATAGCCAGTGTATACACAAGGGTTGACATGCTTCCGATGATAGCTATCCCCGATGCTCCCCCCATTTCATAGGCAACTTCCTCAATGGATGCAGCCATACCTGCTTTCTGAGGGGGGGCATAGTTCATAATGGAATGAGATGCCGCTGTCATACCTGCTCCCAAGCCTGCACCAAGCAGGGCCAATCCAAGGATCTGCCCGGCAATGCCTGAATTAAATTGCATAACATAGATGCCCATACCCAGACCCGCAATCAGAAGAGAGAAGCTCTTAATACGGATAACGTCATAGCGATGCAATATGGACCCGGTTAACGGGCCGGCAATGAGAGATGCAATCGGTATGCTTATCGTGTACAGTCCTGCTTGGAGAGGCGACAGACCTTCCACCAGTTGAAGACGCTGGGTTACAATATATTGAATCCCCATCTGTGCAAATGCACCCACCAAGGCAGTTATAAATCCGGTGCTGAACCTTGTAATTTTGAATAAAGTAAGATCAATAAGAGGGCTGGCGCTTTTATTTTGACGACGGATAAAGATGATAAGTGCCAAGACGCCGATAACCGCACCTATTACGGCCAATATTGGAGACCCGTCACGACGGGCAAACTCTTTGATAGAATAGATGAGTCCCACCATGGCGATCATGATTTGGATGGAACCGGTAAGATCCCATTTTTTCTCTTTATTGCCCGCATGTTTTGGAACATAAATCAGAGTTAATGCAAAAGCAATGATCGCAATTGGCAAGTTAATCAAAAATACAGAACCCCACCAAAAATGCTCTAAAAGAAGCCCGCCGACGATAGGACCTAGTCCTGCACCTCCTGCGGAAACGGAGCCCCAAATTCCGATCGCTAATCCACGCTCGCGTTCATCAGTAAATGTAATCCTAATGATTGACAAGGTAGCGGGCATCATCATTGACGCTCCGACTGCAAGAAGAACCCGAGATGCCACTAATACAAAGGGCACGGGAGAAAAGGCGGCAGTAAGCGAAGCAGCAGCAAATACAAGCAAACCGAGGGTAAAGATTTTTTTTATAACCCAATCGGTCCCCAAGCGTTCCCATTGCTGGCAGCAGACCCGCCATAACGAGCGAATACCCATTCAGAATCCATAATTTTTCTGACGCGGAAGCACCGAGGTCATGGGTTAGGCTTGGCAATGCCGTGTAAAGGATGGTCATATCCATTACAATAAGTAAAAGTGCGCTTGATACGATAGCCAGAATCATCCAACGTTTGAATTTAGACATGTTTTCCTCCGTTAATACAAATTTAAGGTATTGCATTTAAAACTTTAAACTATAGGGTTACCGTATACTCAAGTGAAAATTCATGGGGTATACTAAAATTATTAGGTTTCTAAAATCATAACGGAGGAAGAGTTATGTCAAAAAGTCACAGCCAATACTTTACTACCAGTGAGCTTGCCAAAACTTGCGGAGTTACCAAACATACCCTGTTCCATTATGATGAGATTGGACTCTTAAAACCAGAATTCACAAACGAAAAAGGCTATCGTTATTACTCCATTCAGCAATGTTACACGCTTGATATTATTAATGTGCTGAAGAAGGCGGGGAGTTCACTACAGGAAATCAAGGGATTTATTCAGAATCAGAACACGCCTCTACTCATAGAACTGTTCAAACAGAAACTGCATGACCTGGAAGTAGAACGGATTAGAATAAAACGGTTGCAAGGCCTTTTGAAAGGCGCCATTGAAATGACGGAGCAAGCTAACGGAGAGTTACACGATGGGCCGTCGATTGAGGAATGTGAAGAGGAATATTTCATTGCCACACCATTGGAACAGGGAGATGGTGATAAGGAGTTTGCTCACAAATTAAGCGAACATCGAGATTATTGCGAAAATCACTTTATTGATTACGAGTTTCCGATCTGGACGATTTTATGCAAGGATCGTTTTGAGTCAGGCGATTATTATACGGACTATATTGCCAATAAACTCAAGGCTCCGATTTTGGGGGAGAGAATGATCACCAAACCCCAAGGGCTCTATGCAGTCATGAATCACAGAGGATCATATGAAACAATGTCAGAAACGTATTCCATTATAAGAAAATATATAGAGAGTAATGGGAAGGCTGTATGCGGAAATGCGTACGCGGTGGAGTTGCTCAGCTATTTCGCAGAAAAAAATCCGGACGACTATGTAATACGGATATCGGTTGAGGTTTGTAAAGGGAGAAAATTTCTTTTATAAGGTTCCCCTTTAAGATATGATAGAGAATAACGCACTTTATGATGAAGCTATTGAAAGGTTGGTTGAGAGATGGAGAAAGCAACTTTTGCAGGAGGATGCTTCTGGTGTATGGTGACTCCGTTCGAGGAGCAGCCGGGCATTCATGGCATTGTCTCAGGCTATACTGGAGGGACGATTCCCGATCCGACCTACGAACAGGTTAAAACAGGAAGTACAGGTCACTACGAGGTGGTGCAGATTACTTTTGAGCCTGAGTTGTTTCCTTATGAAAAGCTGCTCGAATTGTATTGGCCCCAAACGGACCCCACAGACGGGGAAGGTCAATTTCAGGATCGGGGTACACAGTACAAACCCGCTATTTTTTACCACACGGAGCAGCAACGGGAACTCGCACTGCAATCCAAGGAACAATTGGCACAATGCGGACGCTTTGACAAGCCCATCGTGACGGAAATTCTTCAGGCCTCCATATTTTATCCGGCAGAGGATTACCATCAGGATTATCACAAAAAGAATGTGAAGCATTACAAGGAAGACCGCGCCCAATCGGGTCGTGATGAGTTTATACATCAGAACTGGTAAGCAGGTTTAGCATACATTTTGCGTACGTAAGGCAGATCAGGGATACCCCCTTGGGTCTGCCCATACATATTTAGGCCTCGTTACTCACACAATGAAGGGACAGAGAAGGAGGCTGACCTGAATGAGTAAACGAACGAAGCAGAACCTGAGAAACGTCATAAAGAAGGCTATACAGGCTACTCGCAGCCGTAAAGAGCCAAGCTGTGCACAGGTGGTTTTCCAAAATCTGAGAATGAAAAAAAACTTAACTGCCTGTATTGTGGTGGGTCTTGTGTTTACGGTATGCGGTAATGTCTGGAGCATGGATGTAGCGAGCGCTACGGGTAAGCAGGATCAGCACCAAAAGATGGTGGCCGTCATTATCGACGACATGGGCAACAACATGAAAGGGACAGAGCAAATTTTAAATTTGCCGGTTAAAATTACGGTTGCGGTGATGCCGTTTCTGCCTTCCACCAAGCAGGATGCCATGGAAGCTCACAAGCGTGGTCATGACGTCATTGTGCATCTTCCAATGGAGCCAAAGCAGGGAAAACCCGAATGGCTTGGACCTGGAGCGATTAAGGCGAATATGTCGGATGAAGAAGTACGCGCCAAGGTGACAGCAGCCATTAAGGAAGTCCCTTTTGCGATAGGTATGAATAATCACATGGGCTCCAAGGTCACCTCAGACAAACGCATTATGTCCATTGTTCTGGATGTTTGCAAGGAGCATGGACTATTTTTTGTCGACAGCCGTACGAACTATTGGTCAGTAGTGCCTGAGCTGGCCGTAGAAAAGGGAATGCCACCGGTGCGCAATGACATTTTTCTGGATGATACCCATACACTCGCCCATGTGAATCGGCAACTGACCAAGGTGGGAGAATGGGTGGACGAGCACGATACCTGTGTAACGATTGGTCATGTTGGTGTATCCGGCATGTACACGTCCGCGGCACTCCATTCATCGGTTCCCACGCTAAAAGATCACGCCAAGTTTGTGGGCATTAGTGATTTGGTACGTTCCGTATGGGGATGGAAGGGAGCTCCTGCCACCCCACACTACCATACCGTCAAATGAGCAATAATGCCTTCGGCTATCGCTTCTGCGACGTTTTTTTGACCGCGGTCCCCCGAAAGAATGGCCCTGTCCTGTTCATTGCTGATGAATCCGGTTTCCACGATTACAGAGGGATGCTGGATTTTGTTCAGAAGATAGAAGGGTTTTCCGTAAACCGTTTCTCTGTTCATGCAGAATAAGCGGTTCAATGAATGTTGAATCCGTTCTGCCAACAGATAGCTGCTGCCTTCGTCCTGGTACAAAACAATCGGCCCCCGTTTTTCGGCACGTTTGGTCCAATTCACATGCAGACTGACGACTAAAGCGGTGGGCAGCTGTTCTGTCAGGCTCTTACGCTGGGCCAGGTCTTTCAGATGTCGGGATTTGGATTGCAGCCAACGGTTATCGTCGCTTAGAGCATAATCCTTGTCCCTGTTTAAGACCGCAGGATAGCCCTGAGAGCGTAAAATCAGATATAGCTTTTGACCAATTGCGAGATTAATATCTTTTTCCAAAAGACCCTTATGGCTCGTTCCACCATCCACGCCTCCATGACCAACGTCTATGATTACAACGGGCTTGGCAAAAGCGTGATAGGACGAATGTACGTTGGATTGACTTTCTGTGTCCTTGTTCGGATTGGTGCTTTTTTCGCCGGGCTGGGCGCTTGCATAGGCAAAGGAGGCAAATACAGCACTGCAAAGGATACTTAAACTCAATCCCATTCCTATTAGCCATATGATGTTTAGCTTTTCTTTTCGCACGTTCTATTCCTCCAATAGACGGATTGATTAATTTGATATTCAGGTACTGCAAGACATAAACAAGCTAACAAAGACATAAACAACTATAACCAAGCAGCATAGCTGCCTTAAACAAAATTATTAGCCTTCGGGTAACGATTTTGTTTAAGATAGTATGTACCATTTAAGGGAAACCATGCATAGTTATTCCCGCAGGGTTAGACTTTTTGGAAAATGAGCAAGCTAAACTTATCTGCATCCAACGCGTGAATTTAATGTTTTCCTGCAATGCGAACATAATGTCAGGGATGCAGATTAAAGGAGGTCGCGGAGGATGGCCAAGAGTGACGAGCTGGTGACATACATTACGCAACGAATTGTTCGGTATATGGAAACGCCACGCGATGTACGCCGTAGCCGTAAACAATCAAGAGAGCCATGGGTATACAAATGGTTCGGAATGCTGCCGCTCGCTCTGAATATGTGGATTAAATCCGCACGCAAAGGGCGAAAGGAACGACATTAAAATCGCCAAAGAGACCACAAGAGGCATACGGAATGCCGTTTGAGGTCTCTTTTTGTGTTATAGAAATGATCAAGGTGATTGCATTAATTAATGGCTATAAAACGAACTCGAAAAATGAACATAAAAACGGAGTAGGCGTAATGGTGCTGTACAAGCGAAGCGGTCGCGATGGGAAGCACCATCCGGCTGCACAGTGGCACGATAGAAACTTTTAAGTTCAGTTTATATAGGAGTGCATACGATAAAATCCACCGCCAGATAACAGCTGATCCAGCGGGACAAAGCGGGAAAGCCCGGTGCGGCAGGTTACCGCATACATAATAGGATGAGAGAGACCATGCGAAGGGTTCCAGGACTGATATCCGTTAATAGCTAAGGGGCCGCCAAAAGCGAAATTTATGTCTGTAGCAGAAAATACGATACGTGATGATTCACTCAGTGTGTTAGTAAACTGCTGTACGTTATGGATGGAAAGCTTTTGTTTGGGTAGAAGCCAACTAAGATCGTCATAGGGATCAAAAGGCTCAGCCGAAAGGGTAATCGCCTGTGCATCTGCTTTCAGAGAGAGAGCAGATGAAGGAATTGTACTGCTGTGGAGCTTGTTTTTCCAACTCCCATCAGCTACCTCCGCAGGCAATGGATCCCCCGTAAAAGCGTCGATGCACACTTCGATGCCAGTGGAGGAACGCACCAGCCAGTAGGCTAATAGCGGTTCCTCATACATGGGGGTAATTTGCAGCTTGTCAATGGAGGAAAGTTTGGTTTCTGGGAGGGATTTAAGGGATTGGCGGAGTAAATTCATACTGTACGGCCCGCCTGGCCCGTTTCCGTATTCATTAAGCTGATAAGCGCCGTTATGATCTGCCCCGATAATCAGGTAGCCAATGTATTCTCCTGCACGATTCACCTGCACGAGCCAGCTATGTGTTCCGGGACCGAGCGGGTGGTAGTTAAGCTCGGCATCTTTCCACTGGGCAAAAGACGGCTGTGTGGATAGCGACTGCACCGTATCGGTGGAAACCCGCTTTACGTCCGTTGGAACCCCTTGTTCCTGAGCAGGAGGACTTGCAGAAGAGTTACCTGGGGAAAGGGAAGGGCTTACAGTAGTTGCCTCGATTTGCCCCTGCTTCCCATCTTGGTTCTTGTTCGTGGGTTCCGATGAGGAAACCAATGAAGTTGCTTCGTAAGAGGGTGACGGGTTTGCGTTGTGGTCTTGGGTTGCTGAGGAGGCCGCTTGAATGGAAGCAAACGGACAGACTGCGGACAGGCCGATCAGAACAGCCGCAATCATACCAACGCTATAGTGTCCGGAATTTTTTTTCAATGGAATCCACCTTTCTGACGGCTAATGCACCGATGGAGGCTTTTTTATCCAGCATAAAGCTTGTCCGATAAAAAGACTGCTACACCTTGTCGGCACATCTGTCCTGACCGGGTTCGTTTTTTGCTGTCGATAAGTAGCGGCAGGCCTGGCAAAGCTTGTCGGTACAGCAATAAACCCGATATAGTCTGAAGTACGATGTTAAAAGCTGACGATACTTCTGCAACCAGCCTGCGAAGGAGCGTGAGATATTGGTTACCGCAGATGAAATATCCCGCAGTTAATGGCGGATACAAGCACCTTGGGTTCATATTGCCATACCATTTCTTTGCGACGGGCTTGATGCTGCTCTTGTACGGCTTCTTTTTTTCCTCTTCTTCTTTTTGCTCCTTAACCAAATCATCGTAATAGTGATCAATCACCTCCAATTCCTCGCGCAACCGTTCTCTGGCCTGCACAGCCCACTTGTAATCCTGCTGGCTCAGCTGAGCATTGAGGTAGTTTTCCAGCGAGATGGAGGCCTCCTGAACAGATAATTTTGCAGGCTGCACATGCATATTGCCTGCCAGTAGCGGGCTGAGCTGCCGGGATTCAAGCATGCTACCAAAGTTGGGTACGATGGTGCCGCTTTTGAGTGAAATCCCAAGCCAGTGGAGTTCTTCCCGCTTCAAATCACAGGCAAATTCGATCTTGTAGCAGACGCCTAACCAAGCTTCATATACTGCGGGAGAACGGGCGTATAATTGACGAGCATTAGGTTGCTCGAACAAATTGACATATTTTCCTCCATCCCGTGCAGCTTCAAAAATTTGATGCAGCCGACGACTCCCATAGTGAAGTTCTTCCTGCAAAATACGTCCGGGTCCCAACTGCGGTAACGCTGGAACATGGCCGAAGTAACGGCCCATGACCTGATCCTGTGCCGGACTGCCGGACGCTGGAGCCTGTTGTGATCCTTGCCCCGGTTGTGCTTGTGACGGGGTGAGAGACGTATTCTTTGTGGGCGACGTATTGTCTATCGAACTCTCCTGTGCCGTCCGGTAGGCTTCCCCATCGAAAATAAAGGTGAACGACATCGTTTGCGCCGGAACACCGGTACGCTCTACATAGCCCCAATAGTAGGGGCGGTTCGTTAGAGCTTTATCCGCTTCGGGAGAAAGCTTGACGGTCACATGGTTGGGCGACCTCTCGATCACGTTGCATCCGGTCGCTTCCAGATACGTGAGGACAAAGCGCTGTACCTGCTGTGAATTCATGGTCATATCAGCGGCCTCCTTTCGCGCCGCGTCGGGCTTTGGCTGGAGGGACAGCGCTGCCTGACAAGCCTAGCAAAGCAGCGGTGCCTTGGCTTGTTCCCGTCAAACGCCCGTTGATCTGATTGGCTTCGGAGGACATATCGGTTGCCGTATCCGAAGTAGATGGACTTTCTGTGCGAATCTGTTTCATTTCCTGTTTGATCGAATCCAGCGAATGACCTAGTTTTTGCATTTTTCGGCGTATTTCATCATCACTGCTGGATTCAAGCATGATTCTATATAGGCTCTTTTCAATGGATTCCTTCTTTTCAAACCGTTCCAGAATGACGTCCAGCCCGCCTATAACCATTTCGAACATATTGATTTTTTCATGCAGCAGGTGGAGGATATGCTCTTCAATCGTTCCGGTAGTGGACAGGTTGAAAATATTTACATCATGCGTCTGTCCCAGTCGATGCACACGTCCAATCCGTTGCTCCACACGCATGGGGTTCCACGGCAGGTCAAAGTTAATCATATGGTGGCAAAATTGCAGGTTAATGCCCTCGCCGCCCGCCTCCGTGGCAATCATCACCTGAATGCGTCCGCGGAACAGATCCATCATCCAGTCCTTGCGTCCCCGGTTCATGCCTCCCCGATAAGGAACAGCGGATAATCCACGATCACGAAAATAGTTCAGCAAATACTCCTGTGTAGCCCGGTATTCGGTAAAAATTATCACTTTTTCGTTCATTTGACGAATGAGTTCAAGCGCCTTTTCCGCCTTTGAATTGGCTTTAATCGCTTTGATGTGCGCGACCAATTCCCAGACGCGATCACGCAAGGGAGAGTCGGGCGCCATCTTTTTAGACAAATTGACAAGCGTTACGAATACCGCATCCCGGCTACTGCACACTTCTCGCTGAAGGGTAACGAGAGACAGCATACTGCTCAAATTTCCGCCATTCGCCTGATATTGATCCTTGACAAAGGAAGTGACTCCATCGTATAGCGTTTGTTCTTCCGGCGAAAGTTCCAAGTGAATGTTGGAAACATTTCGTTTGGTGAACTGGACCGGCCCTTCGCCGCGACGGTTGCGGATCATGACTTTGGACAGCTCATCCTTGAGCTGATCCTCATTTTTAGGTAGACGTTTATCCACAACGAAGTTGGCTGAAAAATCCCCATGTCGTCCTAACTGACCGGGCTTGAGCAATGTAATGAGATTGAAGAGCTCGGACAAATCGTTTTGTACAGGGGTGGCGGTCAGGAGCAAACAATATTTTTTACGCAGCTTCATAATGAACTGGTAGTT
Organism: Paenibacillus sp. RC334; assembly: GCF_030034735.1. Classification (NCBI taxonomy): domain Bacteria; kingdom Bacillati; phylum Bacillota; class Bacilli; order Caryophanales; family Paenibacillaceae; genus Paenibacillus; species Paenibacillus sp. RC334. The sequence continues at coordinate 1,992,554 of NZ_CP125370.1, forward strand.
GGATGTTTTTTTATTTTTCAGCTTGTGGGCTTCGTCGATAATGAGCAGATCATAATCAGTGTCCAGCAGGATGTTGCTGTGTGGCTCCCGCTTGGCTGTATCCATAGAGGCCACGACGACCTCGGACGACCAGGAATATGCTTTTTTCTGAGCGACAGCCGGAATGCCAAATTTGCTGTTCAGCTCACGAACCCATTGAAGCACCAGAGAAGCGGGGACAAGAATAAGCACTTTGGCGGCAAGCCCGCGAACCAGATATTCTTTTAGAATCATTCCAGCTTCGATCGTCTTACCCAAGCCGACTTCATCAGCGAGGATGGCGCGACCAGACATTTCAAACAATACCTTACGGGCCGTATCCAGCTGATGGGGCAGCGGAGTGAGGTCTTGCAAATGCTTCAGACATTGAAGCTCATCAAAGCTGGGGACCAGCTTGGCCTTTTCTGCCTCAATCGCCAACTGATATAGACCCCAATCTCCCCAAGGTCCTCCTTTGCGAAGGCGTTGGTCCAGCTCATCCTGCCAGCTACGGTCAAATTGCACCGGAACAGGCAGTGTTGCCTGATTTTGTGATGTTGGGGAACTTGTCGATTTAGCTTTCATGATGGATTCCCTCCCTCCTAGTAATGGCGCAGATGAAGCTCTTGGTTCTGTCACATTGTTGACATCTATGTTGCACAGATCGTAGATGTAGTATGGACGGAAAAAGATATCTTCATAACAGGAGAGGTGAAATCCTTTAGCTGCCTTCCATTAGCTTTTGGAGTTTGCTTTCTGTAGAGGTTTGTGCGTTCGGGGTGTAGATGCTGCAACGCAGATCGACGCTGCCCTGCACCTGAAGGGAGGTCAGGTCAAACAACATTTTGCCTGCCTTGGCATGACGAAATTCAATCAGCACCTCCGGCGCAGAGCTGACCTCACTCTGATTCCAAAGTTCATTAAACTCCGGATAAGCCCGGCTCATGTTCTGTATGAATTGTGCATACCAAGGGTCCGTCACATATTGTCCGTAATAAGCGCGGAAAATAGCAAGGAATCCTTTGACGAAATGCTCCCAGTTTACAGCGAGACTTTTAAACTCTTTTTTGGTAAACAGCAGTTCAATCATGTTGCGTTGTTCATGGGGCAGCTCGGCAAAATCCATAAACACATGAGCCGCGGCTGCATTCCAGCCGACAATATGGCAGCGCCGATCTGAAATAATAGCAGGGCAATAGCGCAGCTCCTGTACTATTTTTTGCAGGGATGGAGAAATAACCGTCTGCTCTGCAAGAGCAGGAGGTGTCTGAAATCCGGTTTCAAGCGCTAAATCATACAAATACTTTCGTTCATCCGTGTTTAGCTGCAAGGCGGCGGCAATGGCATCCAGTACAGAGGCGGACACCTTGATATCGCGTCCCTGCTCCAGCCAGGTGTACCATGTCGTGCTGACACCTGCTAATTGAGCTACTTCTTCTCTGCGCAAGCCGGGTGTTCTGCGGCGTGGTCCGTTCGGCAGACCGACCATATGCGGGTGTAAACGGGCTCTTTTGGTTTTGAGAAAAACAGATAGTGCTTCCAGACGTGCTTCCGGTTTCATAGCGAGTTCTCTCCATTCGATGGTGGATAAGTAATGAGCAGTTAAGGCTCTAACTATAGTAGTGTTCATTATACCAGGATAAACAAACACTTGTAATAGGATAAGCTAAGGTTAAAATGAGATTTATAAGTAAGCAAACGAGCAGGAGGAATGAAGAGCGTATGCAAAGAGTTGTAATTACAGGTATGGGTGTGGTTTCACCACTGGGCAATGACGTGGACACGCTGTGGAAGAATCTGCTGGAGGGTCGTTCAGGTATACGAAAAATAGACACGTTCGATGTGTCTGATTTGAAAGCACAGATCGCCGGGCTGGTACAGGATTTTGATGCAGAAAAGCAATGGGGACGTAAAGACGCCAGACGAATGGATCGCTTCACGCAGTTTGCGTTGTTTGCGGCAGAGCAAGCGCTGAAGGATTCCGGTCTGGAGCTGGATAACACGAATCTGGAGCGAGTTGGTGTCTATGTAGGATCAGGAGTCGGCGGTCTGGATACGTTGGTGGACAATGTGAATGTATTGGAGAATCGTGGGCCGGGCAGAGTCAGTCCGACCCTGGTGCCTATGATGATTTCAAATATGGCTGCAGCGCAAATCAGTATTGCGTTCGGAGCGATGGGTCCCACGCTTTCGCCGGTTACGGCCTGTTCCATTGGAAATACGGCGATTGGAGAAGCGTTTCGTACGATTCGCACAGGAGATGCGGATGTGATTTTTGCAGGTGGAGCGGAGGCAGCGGTGACCAGACTGGCGCTTGCGAGCTTCTCCAATGCAACGGCCTTGTCGACTCGTAACAAGGAGCCTTCGATTGCGAGCCGACCGTTTGATAAGGACCGCGACGGCTTTGTTATGAGCGAAGGGGCGGGCATTCTGGTACTGGAGTCGCTGGAGCATGCTGTTCAGCGTGGCGCAGAAATAGTTGGGGAGGTCATTGGCTATGGCGCAAGCTCGGATGCCTACCATATGGTTGCACCGCACCCGGAAGGGACCGGAGCTTATCTGGCGATGAAAGCAGCCCTTCAATCCGCCCATATCACGCCTGAAGAGGTGGATGTGATCAGTGCGCATGCAACGAGTACGCCCGTTGGCGATCTGGCCGAGACTCTCGCGATACACAAACTGTTCGGTGACCATGCCTACCAAATTCCGGTCACCGCGAATAAATCCATGCTCGGTCATATGCTGGGAGCAGCAGGCGGTGTTGAAGCCATTGCACTTGTACGGAGTCTAAGGGAAGGCATCATTCCGCCGACGGTTCATCTGGACAACCCGGACCCGGCTTGTGATCTGGACTATGTGCCTCACGAAGCACGCAAGGCCTCATTAAATATCGGGCTATCCAATTCCTTCGGCTTTGGCGGCCACAATGCGGTCATCGTTATTAAGCGTTATGAGCCATAAGTGAAATAAATGATTTAACCTCAGGAGTTCTATCCAACGGGATGGAATGCCTGAGGTTTTTTATTCTAGAAATAACAGATTCATTTTAGATAAGAGTTAGAGTAAGATGGAGATTATAATTACTTAATCAATTCGCAATAGAGAAATTCACCGAAGTTTTAGACATAATAAAAGATTGTAAAGAACAATATTTAAAGGATCAAGGAATTTCATTAGGCGTAGATTTAGATTCGAAAAGAAGATCGAAAATATTTGAGCAGAAAAGTAGCGAAGAGAGCGGAGTCGTTTTGGAGAAGTGTAAGCGTTCAAGAATAATCCGGTCACGTAGCGGACATAGATGCAGTTGCTTACTCAGAGCACAAAAAGCGTGATCTATTTAATGAAAGGTTTTGGAGAAATGAAAATTGATCGGTTGCTTTCTATCGTCATTTTGTTGTTGAAAAAAAATAGAATTCAGGCGAAGGAACTGGCAGATTTATATGAAGTTTCGATACGGACGATCTACAGAGATATCGAAGCGATTAGCCTGGCTGGTATTCCGGTGGTAACCTATCAGGGGGCAAATGGGGGAATCGGCCTGATGGATGGCTACCGCCTGGATCGCAGTGTGCTGACGGATGGCGATGTGAAGGACATTGTGATGGGCTTGCAGAGCTTGTCCTCGTCGTTAGGTGGACCGAATGTAACCCGGCTGCTCGATAAATTTGAAAGCATTATACCGGATTCGGGAAAAGCGAAATTCAGTGTCAATACTACACAGTTTATCGTCGATCATTCGGGTTGGGGAAATCAGTCTGCGCAGGAGGCTAAGCTGGTAAAGGTGAAGGAGGCGCTGAGTCAAACGCGTACGATTGCTTTTACTTATCGGAATGCGCAGGGAGCCGTGACTGCACGGAATGTCGAGCCGCATACGCTCGTTCTGAAAGGACAGCAATGGTTTGTATACGCATACTGTCTCGACAGGGAGCAATTTCGTTTGTTCAAACTATCCCGCATGAGTGATCCTGTCGTGACGGAGACGGCTTTCACTCGCCGGGACCTTTCCTATGAAGTGCTGCCATGGAATGAGGAACGGCTGGCGGCGGTCAGGGCGGTACAGCCTTTTACGCTGCAATTTAACCACAAATCCCGGCATCTGGCGGAAGACTGGTTTGGCGTGGAAGCATTGACTGAGCAGGAAGAAGGGATGTATACAGTTTCGGTTCCTTTTCCCGAGGATGCGTGGATGTACGGATTTATTTTAAGTCTGGGGCCGGATGTGATCGTCAAGGAACCCGCCCATTTACGGGAGAAGATTCGGGATATGGCGTTACGTATTGCATCCAATTATGGAGAGCCTCCTATAGAGAATCTCGAAAAACATAGCATATAAAAGAAACAAACCTGACGGATAGTTGTCAGGTTTGTTTCGTTATACTGATGTCATATCAATCACGAAAGGGGATTTACAAAATGGATAAAGCTTGTCAAAGTTGCGGGATGCCGCTGGAGCATGAGGAACAATACGGAACGGACGCACAACAGGCCAAAACTGATGAATATTGTAAGTATTGTTATAAGGAAGGTGCGTTTGTGCAGCCTGGGCTGACGATGGAGGAGATGATTCAGCAGTGCGCGCCTATTCTCGCAGAGCAAGGGATGCAGAAGGAAGAGGCTGTCGCGATGATGCGTAGTTATCTGCCGAATTTAAAACGCTGGCGTTCACAGGAGAGTACGGAACGTGAAGAAGATTTTAAACCGATCCGGGAGGAAAGTCGGGGGGAGATTCGCCTGATCGGACTGGCAGCACGTACAAGCAACCGGAATGAGCAAACATCCCAGGCAATCATTCCAGGCATGTGGGAACGCTTCTGGAGTGAAGATGTGCCTGGACGAATAAGCGGGCATGAAGAACACCGTTCTGTCTATGGTTGCTATACCAATTATGAAAATGGGGTTTTTGGCGACTATACCTTTTTTATCGGAAAAGAAGCGGCTGCGGATGGTGAAGCTCCTGACGGTCTTGAACAACTCGTTATTCCTGCTGCGCGTTACGCTGTCTTTCAAGCTACACCCGAACCTTCCTCGGTCTTCCGGGTATGGCAAGCGATTTGGAGCTGGGCCGCCTCGGGACAAGCAGAGCGGTCGTACACAGGTGATTTTGAAGTGTATGGCAATCCTGATGAGCCTGTACTAATTTACATTGCAATCAAGTGATGATCTGCTTTCATACGAGAAAAGAAGAAACCTCTGTGTGCTGTTCGGCATATAGAGGTTTTTTGGTACTCCATCTTGATATTTCTGTTTTATAGTATAAAATGTCACAATTCAAAATAAGTAGGTGAATAGTTATGAAAGCGTTGTATGACCAAACGGATCAGTTTATGGTTCGTTTACCGTTACAAAATAATAGTTTGGCCTTTTTGAATAACGAAGATCAAGACAGGCTTTTGAAACAGCTGTGTGAAGATCCTGCTTTTAGAGAACAAGTATTAGTGTCCAGCAAAACATTGTATGGAACAATGAAACATTTCTTAAATAAACCAGAGAAACTGACAGGTAAGAAGAAGAGAAACTTTGTTGAATCCATGATTAAATATGCGATACGAAAGGCAACAAGAACGACACTTTTTGGACTTTTTACATCTGTCGGAGCAGGTCAGTTTGCATCAGGAGATCAGTTTGAATTTGATCAGCATCAATTTTACAAAAAAGCCAGAGTGGATCTGGAATGGCTCTTTAACATGATTAAAAAGCTGGAAAAAAGAATCTGCGGATCGGCTTGAATTCAGGATGAATGATGCATGTTACGTCAAGGGAGATCGTGCTTTTTTATTATACAGCACAGATGGAAAAGCAGATGAAATCAGTATTCGGGCTACCCCTGTATTTAAGATTGTATATGAGAGTTGCGGAGAATTTGTATCCTTTCAGGATATCACACGAAGGCTAAGTCAGAAGTATCCTCATACGGAAGGAGGAAGAATCAAGGATTATGTCATGGAATTAATAGATAAGGAGTTTCTTCTATCCCATCTAAGGCCGCCCCTTACGGTGTTGGATCAGTATCAATACTTTATTGAACAGGCGGGGAGGGCATGCGTTGCTGAAGATAGATTGGCAGACCTCCAGGCGATTGCAGTACAAATGGAGCATTACAGTCAATTGCCTTTGGGACAAGGGGAACACGAATACATAGCTTTGTTCGAAAAGATGAATCAATTGGAAAAATCATCATCACCGTTACAGCTTGATTCAGGCTTACGATTGCCTATTGCGGAGAAAAAACTGTTCAGTTCATGCTGAAGGATAATAAGCTGCTGGACATCAAGGTATATATGTATCAGGATTTATTACAACGAGCATTAATGAATGTACTTTGCAACGCTGTGGATCATACACCTGCCGGGGGAACTGTAGTATGGGAGGTAAGTTATTTAGGAAACTCAATTGAGTTTTCAATTAGAGATAGCGGCGAGGGATTCTCTCCAGAAGGCTTGAAGAGAGCTACACAGCTTTTTTACATGGCAGATAAAAGCAGAAGTTCGCAAGGGCATTATGGAATAGGGCTAACGTTTGCAGCTAAAGTGATCAACCACCATCAGGGTACAATGATGTTAGAAAATCACAACGAGGCAGCTCCTTATGGTGGTGGGGTAGTACGCATCGTAATACCCGTAAAAATGAACGTAGCTTGAAAAATGGATATGTAGTCCGCTATAAAGCGGACATTGTTTATCATGGAGCTGTTTTAGTTCTAGTGTGTGACAACTGATCTATAGATGTGTTACGGGTTACGGCCCAAAAAATAAGTGCCAAAGTGCTGACGCCAGCACCCAATAGACATACCCCATTCCAGCCGGCATATGTGTACATATGAGTCGAGGCGATGGCTCCAGTGGCGCTGCCGATGGAATAAAATATCATATAGCCTGCGGTAAGTCGGCTACGCGCTTCAGGACGCACAGTGAAAATCATGCTCTGATTCGTCACATGCACAGCCTGTACCGCCAGATCCAGAAGGATAACGCCAAGGACCAAAGCGAACAGCGAGTGCTCGGCATAGCCGATAGGCAACCAGGATAGCAGCAGCAGAGCCAGCGCAATACCCGTCGTTCGCTGTCCTGAGCCTTGATCGGCAAGACGTCCTGCCCGCGCAGCCGCTAATGCTCCCGCGACTCCGGCCAGACCAAAGGCCCCGATGGCAGTATGTGAAAGAGATAGCGGCGGGGCACTGAGAGGCAATACTAGCGAAGTCCACAATATACTGAACGCAGTAAAAATGAGCAAAGCCAGAACGGCTCGGACACGCAGAATCCGTTCTTGCACGAACAGGGTGAGAACCGAGCGAAGTAGCTGCGGATAGGATAGCGTTGCTCCTTTGGGTTCATTCTGTGGCAGCACCCGAAACAGCGCTACAGCCATGAATAGCGTCAATGCGGCAGAAACAAGGTACACCGAACGCCAACCCGCGAGATCGGTCAATACACCAGCCACGGTTCGTGCCAGCAGAATACCGATAACGACACCGCTGGTCACCAGACCTACGATGCGTCCGCGTTCAGCCGGGGCGGCCAAGGTCGAGGCGAACGCAACAAGTGTCTGTGTGACGACAGCCAGCAGCCCAACTGCTGCCATGCCCATGAGCAGGATTGTACGCGTGGGAGCCAGGCTAACTGCGACTAACGCCAGCACAGATAGGAGCATTTGTCCGGTAATCAGCCGCCGCCGATTCAAAAGATCGCCAAGCGGGACGAGCAGAAACAGTCCCAATGCATAACAAATCTGCGTGACTGTAATGACGATGCCAACCGATGAATGTGTGATGCCAAACTCGTGTGCCAGCGCGTCCAGTAATGGTTGCGCGTAATAAATGTTGGCGACAGCCAGCCCACAGGCGATGGCAAATAAGAGCGCTACAGATCGGGACATGGAACGAACGGGGGCTTTTTCTTCTGACATCTTCATTTTCACATACCACATCACTTTCTGCGAGTTACATACCGATAAGTATAATATACCGATTGGTACGTAATAATTTTAGGTTAATATAACTTGCGTCCATAAGAGATGTCAAGAGTTTATCATGTACATATTTGACAGTCGCTTCTGATGATCATACAATCTTAATATACTGAACGATACGAAAAGAAGGGGTTATTTATGGTTCGACCACGGGAATTTGATGAGGAAAAGGCATTGGATGCAGCGATGCAACTTTTTTGGGAAAAAGGGTTCGAGGCTACGTCTTTAAGCGATTTAACCTCCAAAATGGGAATTCAGCGCCCCAGTATTTATGCTGCCTTTGGGGATAAAAAGCAATTATTCGAAGCCGCGCTGCGCAAATACACACAATCCCACGCTGCTAATGTACGGTCCAGACTGCTAAGTAGTGCTTCTGTCAAAGAAGCAATTTGCAATTTTTTTGAAGGGGTAGTGGCAGAAGAATATGATGAAGGCCCTAACCTGGGGTGCTTTTGCATCAATACAATGGTAGAATTGGCCCCACATGATGAGAAGTTTGAAATTTTGACGAGGGAACATCAGATGTATCTTTCTACTGTATTTCAAGAAACCATCGAGCGTGGTATACGGTCAGGGGAGCTTGAGGCTACTACGGACGCGCGAGCTTTGGCTCATACGATGATCTCGTTGTTAATCGGGATTACCGTAATGATGAAGTCACGTCCGGAGCGTTCTTTTGTGGATCATGCGGTTGCGACTACACTTATGTTATTGAAGTGACTATTTCATTTTGAATAAAACTATATTACCGAACGAGAGAGGGGTTCTTCATTGCTTAATACAATGAAAGTTATAATAACAGGCGCTGCTTCCGGCATTGGAAAGGAAATTACTCAGCAATGTTTAAGGGAAGGTGCAAGTGTTATTGCGTGTGATATGAATAAACATTCTTTAAATGAACTTGAGGCTGAACTGAAATCACCAAGTTTGTACACCTATCTGATAGATATAAGTAACTATACGGAAGTAACTCATTTCTTTACATACATTAAGGAAGAACATACGGACATAACAGCTTTAGTCAATAATGCAGGTGTTTATAGAGGAAAGAGTATACTCGACTATCGTATGGAAGAAATAGAGCAGGTGCTGGACATAAATATTAAGGGATGTGTGTATTTCTCGCAATTTTTTGGAAAGTTCATGGTTGAGAAGAAGCATCAGGGGATTATCGTAAATATGTCTTCTGTTTCTGGAATGGAAGGAAGCTCGGATGCGATCTATGGATTATCAAAAGCTGCAATATTGGGCTTTACTAAAAGCTGTGCCATGAATTTTTCACCTTATGTAAGAGTTAATGCTGTGGCACCAACGATGGTAAGTACTCCAATGATGGATCATATTCCTGAATGGAGAAAGGAGGAATATACAAATCATCAGCTAATTCCAGAGCCTTTAAATGCAGAAGATGTTGCTTATACTGTCCTGTTTCTGCTATCGGAAAGATCCAGACATTATACGGGAGCGACCTTTGATATTAATAATGGGTGTTATCTAAGATGATTTTTAATCGTAAACATAAATTTCAAAGAAGTAAGGATGGACTTTTTGTTTGTTTTGATGCGGATAATGCTCAGTTATACAGCCGTAAGTTGCAAGATGAAGTAAAGGATATTAAAAAAGATACGGTTGAATGAGAGAATGCATGAGTGGAGATAAGGAGGATAAGGTATGCATGAGGAGCAAAATCAGGAACATTGGCCAGTGTGGGCTACGGAGCCTGTAAAAATAGTGAATCCTGATCCTGACTGGTCAGAGCAGGGCTTGCAGGTTATTCACGAGTTGCGGGAGCTGCTACTGCCGTTTAAGGTGACGGAAATGGAGCACATAGGAAGCACGGCAATTCCCAATCTTTCCGCCAAGCCCATTATAGACATTATGGCAAAATTGGAATCCTGGGATAGGCTGGAACAGATTGTATCTGCTTTGCAACCAGCAGGTTGGAGCTATGTTCCGCCTGAGCTGGATGGTCGGGAATGGAGAAGATTTTTGGTTAAAGTGGAACAGGATCAAAGAAAGGGACATCTGCATCTCATGCTGGAACATGAGGAGCATTGGGATCAACAATTGTTGTTTCGGAACCGTCTTCGTGAACGGCCTGAGCTGGTTCAGCAATATGATGCATTAAAAAGGAAGCTGGCGATGGAAAATCAGCATGATCGTGAAGCGTACACGGACGCTAAAACCGATTTTGTGCAAAACGTTCTGGATGCCGGACCATCCTAAAGATTAGGACGGCCGGACATCCCGGGTTTTCACATTGTTACTATAGAAGGTAGAATCGCTGGATAGTTTATAGGAAGGGAACTTCTCGTCTGCATCAAGGCGCATGGATTCCTCAAAATAAATCCCCTGCTGGCCGCTAACGAGAAAAGGCAAGCTGCCCGCCTGTACTTCTATATCGCCGTTGTCGGGTGCGCTGACGCTCTTGAGCACCGTAATACCATCACAGCCGCAGCCCTCTGTGTCGTAAAAAAGCTTGATATAGCCCGGTTGATCGCCGAGAATTTGTGTAAGCCGCTGCTCAGCCAGTGGGCTGATTTGAATGTTCATGGTGTCATTCCGCTCCTTTATGTCGAATAGGTCATTACTGATAAATAAAATCCCGAGGGATTGGCTTGTATTCATGTATAAGCATACGCCGTTCACCCGATTGAAAAATGCATTGGTGTATCGGGCGCAACACAAATTTCTGATTGCTGTGTTGGGCATTTTTACGAATGATGCCGGGGAAGTGCTACTATTAAAGCACGTATACCTGAAGCAGCTGGAAGCCGCACTGCAGCGTGAAGTCAAGGAAGAAACCGGGCTGGAGGTAGAGATCACCTCACTGGCGCGAGCCAGATTTGGCCAGACGCCGAACCGCGTGGATCTTATTTTTACAGGCCGCGTTATTCCCGGTACTTTCCGACCAATCTCCGAAATCTCCGACATTTGTTATTGCCGTGTAGGGGAATGGCCGGAAGGTTTGCCAGCACACCAGAAAAAGCTTATTCAGGAGCTGCTGAAGTAGTTTTCATCCAGTGTTCATATATGAAGGGCTGATTACAGACGTTTCAAGAATACACTGATGCGCTCCAAGGCGATTTCCAGTTGTTCCTGCGACGATGCGTACGAGCAGCGGATAAAGCCCTCGCCGCCCGGTCCGAATGCGGAGCCGGGTACGGTAATGACACCCTCTTCTTCCAGTAACCGCTTGGCAAACTGCTCTGAGCTTAAGCCCGTGTGTGTAATGGATGGAAAAGCGTAGAAGGCACCGTTCGGTTCATGGCACGGCAGTCCTGTCTGACGCAAGCTTTCAACAAACCATTTTCTGCGCAGATTGTACGATTCCATCATGCGGTCTTTTTCCTCCAGCCCATGGCGCAGGGACTCAATAGCGGCAATTTGCCCGATAATAGGAGCGCACATAACGGTATATTGATGGATTTTCAGCATGGCTGAAATCAGCTCCTGCGGGCCGCATACATAGCCGACTCTCCAACCCGTCATCGCAAAGGCTTTGGAAAAGCCGCTGATGAGCAGGGTTCGTTCTTTCATGCCCGGCAAAGCGGCGAAGCTTACATGCTTCTGTCCATAGGTCAGCTCACCATAAATTTCGTCCGAGATCACGACTAGATTATGCTCCTCCACCAAGCGGGCAATCGGTAGCCAATCCTCATAAGTCATCACTCCACCTGTCGGATTGTTCGGATAACAGAGAATAAGCACTTTGGATCGTGGAGTCAGCTTGGCTTTGAGCGCTTCAGCCGTCAGCTTGAACTGCTGATCAGCAGAGGTTTCAACCGTTACGGTATGCCCACCATTCAGAAACGTGATCGGTGAATACGAAATATAGCAGGGAGCCGGAATGAGAATTTCATCGTGTTCCGTAATCAGGGCACGGAGCGCCAAATCCAGCGCTTCACTGCTGCCGATCGTTACCATGATTTCATTTGCCGGATTGTAGGACGTGTTAAAACCTCTCTCCAGATACCCGGCAATCTCCTCACGCAGCTCGGGAAGGCCAGCATTCGGTGTGTACGAGGTCTTGCCATTTTCCAGTGCTGTGATACAAGCCTTTCTGACATGTTGAGGGGTCACAAAGTCCGGTTCGCCAACACCAAGCGAAACGATATCTTTTCTGCCCGTACTATATTCAAAAAACTTACGGATGCCTGAAGGCGGCATTTCCCGTACAGCTGGAATCAAAAAATCGCTTATAGATACTGTGGTCGATACGTTCGTCATATTGATTTCCTCCTTTTTGAAAAACAAAAAAAACCCGCCCCTGTAAAGGGACGAGTTTACACCCGTGTTACCACCCTAGTTTCATTCCATAAGAAATGACACTCTGTTCACGTATCCATCAATACGTGTTCCGGTTAACGCTGGAAAGGCGGCAGAGCTTACTTCAGGTTCAGCCTGCTTCTCGGAGATGGCGTTCAGCTACCCTCGGAATGTTGGCTTTCACCTGCCCCAACTCTCTGCAAATCCGCTGTATAGCTTACTCGTTCTCGTCATTGAAATTTGTTGCCGTATCAAGTTAGGTGTAATTATAAGCACAACATTTCAGGATGGCAAGTCTTTTTTTATAAATTTTAAAGACAGGAGCTTCATCATTGACGACTGGAAGATAACGTATATAGTGGTATCAAGGGGGATTGTCCCCCAAATTTCACTGTGCTATTTGCACTATATTGGCTAGAGAGGGATGGTGTCCATATGAACGTATTTGAACGCTTTAACGGCAAGGTTTTGCCTACGGGATGGGGCTGGATCAACGAACCGACTGTATGGAGATTCGATGAATCCAAGAATTTACAGGTATCTGCACCTTCACAGGCGGATTTCTTTAGAGATCCGTCCGGCGCAGCGATAAAATCGTCTGCACCCTTTTTGCATACAACGCTTCAAGGTGATTTTACAATATGGACGAGGGTTCGTGTCGATATGAAGCAGCCTTATGATTCAGGATGCTTGATGATTATGGCGGATGATACCCATTGGGCCAAGCTATGCTTTGAATATTTTGAAAGCACTCCCTCTATTCTTAGTGTGGTCACACGGGATACATCCGATGATTGTATATCTGGGACGATGGACGTTTCCAATCCGTATTTGCGAGTGGCAAAAGCCGGAAATTGCTTTGCCTTTCATTATTCATCAGACGGGCAGCAATGGAAGTTGGCGAGATATTTTGGCATGGATGTTCCAAACGAGCTAAAGGTTGGGGTCGTTGCACAATCTCCGGTCGGAGAAGGTTGTGATGTTACTTTTGATGCCTTGACTGTGGAGAATCACGTAACCGGGGACATACGAACTGTGTAATAAACGGAGTGAGCATTTCTATAAACAAGTATGCCAGCCTGACGTATATACGTATATTCAGGCAGGGGGCTGGACAAGGGTTTGTTGTTTAAAGGAAAGAGATATAAGCTGCCCGGCTTATTGGGTGTACTGCTTGTAGCTACGTTGGGATGTTATGGGCTTATTATGTATGTGCAGTCCACAAGTGGGACGAAAATGTATCAATTTTTGTACTGGGATATATTTCTGGCATGGATTCCAGTCTTGATTTCTCTGGGAATGCTCGCCTTATCCAGGCTGGGAAACATAAAAGTGAGAAGGCTTTTTTTATTAATTGCCGGAGTCGTATGGCTGTTTTTTCTGCCGAATGCGCTGTATTTGCTGACTGAATTACTGCATGCATTCCGTTTTTATGATGTGAATCCTGACTCGCGTTTTTGGCTGAATACTCAATTTTGGTTGATCTTATTTACGTCTTTTTCGGCAGCAGGGATTGGTCTTTTTCTTACTTCCATTTGTATATTTACGATCCACCGTATGCTGCAAGAGGTTTGTTCCAGCTGGCTTGCGTGGGCTATCGTTTTTATGTTCCTGTGGCTGTCCAGTGTAGGTGTCTATATCGGCAGATTTGCTCGCTGGAATAGCTGGGATGTGGCGTTGCAACCCATGGTGATCGTGATGAATGTTTGGAAATGGGTGGTACATGCCGGAGCAAGGCTTCATTTGTTGTCTTTTAGCTGGCTGGTGTTTGGAATCGCGGTCATTTTTTATCTGTTGATCTATATCTCTTTAAGTGAGGAGAAGCACGCTTAGGCCGAGGATACGTATTCCATGAATACGGGCTTCGGCCTTTTTACATATGGGAAGCCATCAGCTATAGTTGGCCTCCCCGTGTTCTTCATAAAGCACACGCACCAGCAGATCCTGACTGAAATTGCCGAATCTTTTGCCGAAAATGGTGAGACCCCCTTTGTTCTCCGACTGATCGGATACGGATAAGCGTAGTGTAATATCGCTTTTATAGTTAAGCCCAATATCGTCTATTGTGACTTCTGATATACGGCACCCGTCAATGAAGCTTCCATGTTGATTGATGCGAATTAATTTGAGCATGCCATATTGATTCAAATGCGGTGGCCACCAATCGGGATTCAGAACCCCCGGTACTTCTCCAAAATCTCCGGCGCTAGTCCAGTGACCAATCGGGATGCCGTTGACATGAAAACAAATGTCGGAAGGATATACCTCACAATAACCCGGTGCTTCTGAGCCCAGCTCTGCGGAAAATTGAATTTCGGTAAAGGATTGATTCTCTTTCAGATAGTTGGGAATCCGATATTCCAGAAAACCATCTGCCATCCAGATCATTTCCGAGTCCAGCCGCCCGGGATCTGCAAAATAGCGGGGATCATCAAAATCACCAATAATGCTGTCTCTGGTCACCAAGCCACAGGTAGGTACTGCCTGGTAATTACTATAATGACCGATGCGAATTTCAACCTCGTACACATTTTTCTGCTCTCTGCTACGCAAGTCCACCATCAGTTTTTCCTTGTTCAGATAGCACATTTTTCGGGTACCATGCTTGCCGCTTACTGTATTGATCTCGACAAGGCCACATTCCTCCAGCTTACGAATATGCATCGTAATCGTACCGTTGCTCAGATCAAGCCTGTTAGCGATGTCATTCATACTTTGTCCTTGATGGGCGGCGAGCAATTCCAAAATTTGAATGCGTATTTCCGAGCCGAGCGCTTTGAAAATGTCTAGCCCTGACATTAAGTCCTTAATATAAATCATAGCTATAGACCTTCCTTATCTATAAAAAATGTAATGTAAGCGCTTATATATTTGTTTTGATTTATGTTAAAATAAAATCAGAAAGAAGTAAACCGCTTTGCTGTAAATTATTTTTACAAAAATAAAAAGGGGAGTGAAACGAAACTCAGAATTGATTTTTCACCTAAATAAAATCGCATTTAAGTTTATTTACTCTAAATTCTTCAATAAAATAACTTAAATACGATTTTATTTCGTTTTTCATGCTATTTAATTCTATACTTTATATTTATTTAAAAAAGATTTATAAATGCATTGACGAACTGTAGAATGCCGTGCTATATTTTGTTTGTAAACGAATTCATTATTGATAAAGTAAAATGTTAATTATATGGCACATGAGAGGGATGATGATCACAGGCTGGAGTGAACAGCAGATGATGTACCGTACAGATGAATATAGGCCAAGTGGTATAAGTTTATTTCAACACTATATGTATGCGGTTTCATTTCAATTCTAGGAGGGGTCGCGTTGATAAAGAAAAAAGGTTTTGCAATGACAATGGTTGTGCTGTTGTTGATGGTTGCTGCACTGGCTGGCTGTAGTGGAGGAAGCTCCAGTAGTGATGGAAGCAAGGAGCTGACGTTCATGTTCCGTGGTGGTACGGATGAGCAGAAGGCTTATAAGGAAGTTATCAAGAAATTTGAAGAGGAACATCCTGGCGTGAAGGTTAAAATGGTCGTGACGGCAGCAGATCAATATGCTACAAAGCTTAGAGCTGCGATTACAGGAAATAATCTTCCAGATATCTTTTATTTTGCCCCTGGAGATTTGAAAGCTTATGTAAATAGTGGGGTGCTGAAGGATCTTACACCTTACATTGAGAAGAACAAGGATATAAAGCTGGATAACATTTGGAAATACGGTGTGGATTTGTATCGATATGACGGTAAAATGGCTGGCCAAGGAAATATTTACGGTATGCCAAAGGACTTGGGTCCATTCGCCTTGGGTTATAACAAAACCATGTTTGAAAAAGCAGGCGTTCCGTTACCTGATAAAGACAAACCGTATACATGGGATGAGTTTATCAAGGTCAGCCAAGAGCTGACAAAAGATACGAATGGTGATGGCAAACCGGATCAGTATGGTACAGGTTTTAACGTTCAGTGGGCATTGCAAGCCTTCGTATGGAGCAATGGTGCGGATTGGTTGGATGAGAGCAAAACGAAAGTAACGATTGATGATCCTAAATTTGCGGAAGCGCTTCAATACTTTGCTGATATGCAAAACAAATATAAGATTACGCCTGGTATTGAACAGTCACAAACACTGGACACCTATCAACGCTGGATGAAGGGCGAAATGGCATTCTTCCCGGTAGGTCCTTGGGATATGAGTACATTTGAAAAACTGCCATTTGAATATGATCTGTTGCCATTCCCGGCAGGATCGACTGGCAAATCGGCAACATGGATTGGTTCTCTGGGTATTGGTGTTTCCTCTAAAACAAAGTACCCGGATGAAGCTGTAGAACTGGTCAACTATCTGACGACTTCCAAAGAAGGAATGAAGCAGCTTGTAGATGCCAAGGTACAAATTCCGAATCTGTTAGATATGGCAGATGAGTGGTCCAAAGATACGAAAACCAAGCCTAACAATAAACAGGAATTCATTGATATTGTGAATGACTATGGACGCTCATTACCAGGCAACTATACGTATAACGCAGAATGGTACGATATTTTCTTCACCGATATTCAGCCTGTGCTGGACGGAAAAATTACGGCAGCGGATTATGTGAAGCAGGAGCAACCGAAGATGCAGAAACTGCTGGATAAAGCGGTGGAGCAAGAGAAAAAATCACAGAAATAGTACGTAAATAGCGGATAGAGGATGATGTTAGTGGCTGATATCATGCTGCTGGCATCATCTTCATTCCAAATTAGAAACAGAGGTGAGCCCTGTGATAACCAAATCTAATCTCTATCGCAAAGAGAAAATATATGGATATTTATTTATCCTTCCTCCTATTCTCGGTTTGCTAATCTTTACGTTGTTCCCGTTTGTCTATTCGTTATACGGCTCTTTTACAGACTGGGACGGATTGGGACAAATGAACTTTATTGGTCTCGATAATTTTAAAGATTTATTTACCGATGAACTCTTTTACAAATCGATGTACAATACTCTTTTCTTAATGCTGGGTATTCCAATCGGTCTTTTGTTAGCTTTGCTGCTGGCACTGGGGTTGAATCGCAAGATTCCGGGCACGACAACGTTTCGTGTGATCTACTATATTCCGGTTATTTCTTCTTTGGCTGCTGTTTCTATTATGTGGAACTGGGCATACAACGGAGACTACGGTCTGGTGAACCAATTCCTCGAATTGTTCGGTATTAAAGGTCCCAATTGGCTGATGGATAAGGATACGGTTAAGCCTGCCTTGATCCTTATGACGGTCTGGAAGGGTCTTGGCTACACGATGTTACTGTATTTGGCAGCCCTGCAAAGTGTATCTCGCTCTTACTATGAAGCAGCAGAGCTGGATGGAGCTAGCGGATTCCAAATGTTCCGCAACATTACATGGCCAATGGTGAAACCAGTGACCTTTTTCCTGGTCGTAACCAATATCATTGGCGGTTCACAAATCTTTACTGAAATGAACATTATGACTCCTACAGGGGGACCGGAATACTCATCCGCCTCAATCGTCTTCTATATTTGGGATAAGGCATTTAAAAACCTGCAAATGGGATATGCCTCCGCGATGGCTATGATTCTTGGCATCTTCATTTTTATCGTAACTTTGATTCAATTCAAAATGAATGAAAAATCGTCCTTTGATGGGGATTGATTTTCGCGGAAAGGAGTGAGTCTGATTATGTCCCATAGTCAAAGAACGAAAGTTACCAATATCATTATTTTTATTGCACTGGCGATTGGAGCGATTGCGATGATCGCGCCGCTGCTGTGGATGCTGTCCACTTCGGTGAAAGAAAAGCAGGATGTCTTTGCTCTTCCACCGGTATGGATACCAGAGGTGTTCCAGTTTAGCAAGTACAAGGAAATCTGGGAAGCGGGACCTTTGTTAAGCGGGATCAAGAACAGCGTGATTGTGGCTGTAAGTGTTACCGTTGTGGGTACCTTTACATCCAGTGTGGCTGCTTTTGCATTTGCAAAGCTGAGATTCCCTCATAAAAATAAACTGTTTCTTTTACTCATCGCATCGATGATGATTCCATACCCAACGGTTATGATTCCACAGTTTATGATGTTTTCCAAGCTCGGTTGGGTAGATACACTCTTGCCTCTGATCGTTCCAGGTTTGTTCGGGAATGTGGTTATGATCTTTTTCCTGCGGCAGTATTTGCTCAGTGTACCGGATGCCATTATCGAAGCAGCTAAAATTGACGGAAGCTCTTATTTCCGACTGTATTCGTCCATTACATTCCCGCTTATTAAGCCAGCAGTAGCGGCACAGCTTATTTTATGGTTCATGGGAATTTGGAACGATTATTTGGCACCGATTATTTACTTGAATTCACCGGAAACGCAGACGTTGCAGTTGGTCATAGCGAACTTTAATGCGACCTATGCCATTCAGACGGATTATCCGCTCATTATGGCAGCTTCCATAGTCGCTTTGTTACCTGTGCTGATTATATTCCTGATCTTCCAGAAACAGATTATTGAGTCGGTTGCTATTTCCGGTGTCAAAGGTTAAGTGTAGCCACTGGAGGGCACGGATGAATGATGCAAGGCAATCACAATATGTAATGGTAAAGGAAGGAGGAGAATAACAGTTATGGTGATGCTGCTTATGCTGGGCCTATCCGGCTGTGGGGATAATACCCCGGACCCTGTGTATCCGCAGGCTCCGCCTCCCGATCACTTGTATGATCAAAGTACGATAAATGATGAGCAGCGCTGGACGATTAATAATGCGCATGATCCTGCGATTATCAAAACAGATCAGGGCTATTATGTATATTCCACGGATGTAAAGGCAGGTGGAGAGCTGAGACCGGGGGTCATGGTACGTAAATCGACCGACCTGATTCACTGGAACTGGGTGCAGTATGCACTGCCCGGCATTCCAAAGGAAGCGGGGGCATGGTCATCAGCAACCAATCTGTGGGCACCGGACGTTATTAAAATGGGTGATGCCTATCGGATGTATTATTCAGCCTCCACCTTCGGTAGCACACGGTCAGCAATCGGATTGCAGACATCCAGCTCGCCGGAAGGCCCGTGGAAGGATGAAGGGCTGGTCGTTAAAACGAAGGAGCATGATAAGCTGAATGCGATTGATGCCAATCCGGTGCTGGATGCGGAGGGGAATCCGTGGATGGTGTACGGCTCGTTTTTTGGAGGCATTTATATTACGCCACTTGATCCCCAGACTGGAAAGCTGAAGGAGTCCGGCTACGGCAAAAATATTGCCGCCAGAGATCGGGCAACAGAGGACGGTGCTGTGGAAGGGCCGTACATTGTGTACAATCCCGCATTCCGCAAATATTACTTGTTTGTCTCATATGATTCTTTGTTCGAGGACTACAATGTACGCGTTGCCCGCTCGGATTCGATCACAGGGCCGTATGTGGATATCAATGGACATGATATGGCAGATACCAGCTACTTGCCCCAATATGAGATCGGGAACAAGGTATTGGGTGGTTATCGGTTCAGCGAAGGAGAAGGCTGGGTTGCGCCAGGTCACAATTCCGTTCTGAAGGACGGAGAGGATTATTATATCGTGCATCATGCACGGGGAGAAACGGATAAGAGCTGGCCGTATCTGCATGTACGCAAAATATTATGGACCGTTGAGGGCTGGCCTGTCGTATCGCCGGAACGGTATGCGGGCGAGCAGGAGCAGGATATACCTAAAAGATTATTACCCGGCAGTTGGGAACGCATCGTGATGAAGCAGGAAGTGGACGGTCAAGTGGAAGCTGAACCGCTTCGGCTGGAAGATGGAGGTCGGGCAATCAGCGGAACGCTTGAAGGCCAGTGGAGCTTTGACGGCAAGCGTACTTTAACACTGGATTGGAGCGATACATCCGAAAGGACCAAGGAACAACTGCTATTGCTTCCTTCATGGGACTGGGAGCTGGGTCGCCAAACTTTAATTTTTACGGGTATGGACGACAAGGGAGTTTCCATTTGGGGTAAGCGTATCGGCGGTTAATTGTATGAACTTACATACTACACATAGAGGAGAGAAGAACCATGAATCAATCTGTATCTTTTATTAATCCGGTCATTGAGCAACGGGCAGACCCTTGGATTTACAAGCATAGTGACGGATACTATTACTTTACCGGATCTGTCCCGGAGTATGACCGCATTGAGGTTCGGCGGGCACATACCATTCAGGGCTTGAATACAGCAGAGCCTGTTGCCGTGTGGCACAAATATGAAACAGGCCCGTTAAGCGCCAACATTTGGGCACCGGAAATTCATTTTATTGATGGCAAATGGTACATTTATTTTGCAGCAGCTCGCACCACAGAAACGAAGGAAGGTTTGTTCGACCACCGGATGTTCGTGCTGGAAAATGATTCAGCTAACCCTCTGGAAGGAGAATGGGTGGAAAAGGGGCAGATTAAAACCCGTTGGGAAACGTTCGCGCTGGATGCCACAACCTTCCAGCATCATGGAGTTCTGTATTATGTGTGGGCCCAGAAGGACCCGGACATCGTCGGTAATTCCAATCTGTACATTTCTGAAATGAGCAATCCGTGGACGCTACGCGGTGAGCAGGTGATGATCACTACCCCTGAATATGATTGGGAAGTCATCGGTTTTAAGGTGAATGAAGGAGCGGCAGTTCTGAAACGAAACGGACGAATCTTTATCAGCTATTCAGCCAGCGCCACAGACTATAATTATTGCATGGGGCTGCTGACAGCGGACGAGAATGCAGACTTGCTCGACCCGAAATCATGGACGAAATCGCCTGAGCCGGTATTCTGCACGAATGAGGAAACGGGCCAATTTGGACCCGGTCATAACAGCTTTACGGTTGGGGCTGACGGTAATGACGTCATCGTGTATCATGCACGGAATTACAAGGAGATTACGGGTGACCCGTTGTATGACCCGAATCGCCATACACGTGTTCAGCCGTTGAACTGGCATGAGGACGGGACGCCTGATTTTGGCATTCCTGTACCGGATGGAGTTCCTGCTGGTAAATAAGCGATACGAATGTTGTAGATGGTTCATGTGTTGCACAGCAATACTGTAGCTTTCTAAATAGAGTAGGAATTATAATTTACTACGCATAACAAGAGGAATAAGATATCCCCTGAGCTTTAGGCCGGGGGATATTTTTTTATTTCGGGAAAGCAAGGGTGATTTTTTTAAACTGTATATGGAAGTAAGCAGGCTGGCCGTAATTCCTTATGTTGGAGTTACGGCCATTTGTTTTGTAGGAGAAAGGTATGCCAAGCATCTGATTTGATAAAAATGTTTAATATTTTCCACGGGATGGAAGCTGCAAATGTATGGTAAAGTGTAGTTTATACAAGAATTTTTTATCCTAAAGTTTTTTTCCAAAGTCTCATGTGCATACCGAATCCGAATCACACGAGGTGAGAAAAATGCTGCAATCATTAAAAGCCATTGCTAATTATCGGAAAGAAAATGATCTGGCCTGGGATACGCCGACTTGGCTGAAACTACTCGTTTCGGCTGAGGAGCGTATTGTGAATCTGGAACGCATCCACTCCATAGGGGAGTTAAAGGATGCTAATCCCGTACTGGATTATGTGGAGCATACGTTGCATATTTTGGACGGGCTTCCGCTGTCTTTCTGGATTAAGGAGCTGCTAGAAGACGTGCTGGTTTGGTCTGAGACGGCCAAAGGAGGCACAGTTCGCGAACGGCTGCGCTGGCAGCAGGAGGGCATCAATTTATTTGTGCATAATATCGGTTCCGCCCAACTGTACGTCAGACAGGCTCAAGCGGAGAAACCGGTGTTTCCCCGCAATACTATGACTCGGATTCTGATTGAGACGCATGGATTAATCGGACAGTATATACGGGGTGAAATTCCTTTTGCGGAAAATCGGGCGCTGCTGGAAATGACCCGTAAGGGCTGGTTAAGCCACGAGGAACTGGAGCTTGCCTTGCGGGCGCTGAACGAGTGCATTATCGCCGGGGTAGACCCTGCATTATGGGAGCAGGTACGGAGTGAAGTGGAGCAACTGATTGGCTGGATCGCATGGGATAACGCGCCTGTGGCCTGGAGTGTAAAGGAACGACTGGAGAGATTACGGTCGGTTTCTATTCATGAAGGGGAGCCCTTCGAGCAGGCCTACGCCGAGCTGGAGCGCGAGTTGAATGTAGATAAGGCGCTGGCTCCGTTGGAGAATCGGACGCTTTGGTATGTGGAGTCGGCTTTACAGGATTTTTCGCTTCAGGAGCTGGTGAAGGTGTTTTTGCTCACGTTACGGGATGGTACGGGACAGGAATTGCCTGCAACGGTGCGTCATATCAGCTTTGAATCGCTCATGAACACCATGCATTATGACTATCGCGGCATCAAGAAAATTAACGTTTATAAAAAACGGATGATTGAAAAATATTTACACGCGCTATCCTGGCAGGATATCTTGAAAGGAAAACGGAAGCATAATCCTCATTTGAATGTGATTGTGGAGCATAAAGAGGAACTGCCGAGTACCGTATTTTTCAATTTTCATTTTTCATCTGCGGCTGAGAAGCTGATCGACTTTTGCATCGAGGCGGAAAAAACGCCTTTGTATGACAAAGCTATATTACTACTGTTTGACCTGTTCGGTTTGCGCCGTGATGCTTATGATCGTTTTCATAATGAGGAAACATACCTTACGGATATGAACCAAACCGTAGATTACAAAAAGGTCATTCTAGATTACGTGACGGGAACTCGTGTACTAGATATCGGACCGGGCGGGGGTGTGCTGCTGGACCTGATTGAACAGGAGATACCGGACGCGAAGCCGTTGGGACTTGATATTTCTGTGAATGTTATTGAGGCGCTCAAACGTAAAAAGCAATTGGAGGGCCACCGTTGGAATGTGATTAAAGGAGATGCTCTCCAACTGGAGGAATTTATAGAGCCGGGGAGCATGGATACGGTTATTTTTTCTTCCATTCTCCACGAGCTGTATTCTTACATTGAACGGGATGGAGCCCGGTTCAATCTGCATACGGTGGAGGCTGCTTTGCAAAGCGCCTATCATGTGCTGGCACCGGGCGGACGTATCATTATCCGTGACGGCATTATGACTGAACCAGCAGAACAGCGTAGACGAATCCGATTCCTGGAGCCGGACGGAATGGAATGGTTGCTGCGATATGCCGAAGATTTTGCAGGTCGCCACATTGAAGTTGAGCGTGTGAGTGAGCATGAGGCAATCTTGCCTGTGAACGATGCGATGGAATTTCTGTACACCTACACGTGGGGAGCGGAAGCCTATGTGCATGAAGTGCAGGAGCAGTTTGGGTATTTTACCCCTTCACAGTATGAAGAGTGTATTCGTCGCACGCTTGGATCGCAGGCTATAATCCGGGAGAGCCGTCACTATTTGCAGGAGGGATATGCGGAAGCGCTTGCCGGGCGTATTGAATTGACCGATGAGCAGGGTCAGCCTGTTTCTCTGCCAGATAGCACCTGTCTGATTGTGATTGAGAAGCCGCAATAGAGTGGTTAGTATGCTTTGTTTTGTTATCGAGTGAGACTGATAAAATGTAAGAAAGCCTTCTGATTTGCGTCTAACGCGGTCAGAAGGCTTTTTTACACTTTAGTAGACAATTGATTCATTTGTAAAAGAAACAGACATTCTGTCTGCTCGTTCACAAGTTACTTCCGATTTAATGTACCATAATTATGGAAAAAAGTGATTTTGAAAATGATATACTAAGAGGGAACATTCTATGAATATTCGGTATACCTTTTTTTGCTACCAATGAAGGGAGGCGTGTTCGTGATGTCCTCGCATGTGGAGATATCGCAATATGACCCGCAGTGGGTAAAAGAGTGCGTGTGAGCGGACAAAAATCGCAGAGACTCTCGGAGATATAAGTATGGGCATAGAGCATATTGGGAGCACATCCGTTTCTGGCCTTGGAGCCAAGGCGATTATTGATATTATGGTTGGGGTAGAAGATTTGGCGCAGCAGTTCAAATATGATCGTCAAGCGTATACCGAGGCCAAAGGGTCCTTCATTCGGCAGGTGATTCAGCAGGCGAAGCTTAGGAAGGATGAAAAATATGATGCTGGATACACAAGTAACGCCGGATGGTTTAAAAGAACGAATGATGCTGTTATCGGCGCTGGAAAAGGAGGACGTTACCTTTTGTATGTGGAGGGAAGCTGGAGATACGGCATGGCGTATGGGCAACGTGAACATTCCTGAGGCGTATGATGATGGCTCATCCTTTTTGCTGGGGAAAATTATAGATACACCGGAGGAATATCAGAAATGGGCTGAAAGTTACTATGACCTGCCGATTTCTCTGGAGATTGTAAGCCGGATTTTCAATGGTGTTCCGATTCATGCACAGATGATCTCTACGCTGCATCCTCAGCGCGACCTGACGGAAGCGATGAAAGAACTGGAGCAGCTTGGCATATCGGTAGAAGAAAGATAACAAACAACTCTGTTTATCTTAACACTTTTTGCATATAATACAGGAGAAATGACAGGATAGCTTTAAAAATGAAGGAGTTGTGTTGAAAATGTCAAAACGTTTGATTCCTTACATCACGATGGATGGAAATGCAAAAGAAGCAATCGAATTTTATGAAAAGGCATTGGATGCCCAACTGCTTTTTATCCAAACCTTCGGTGAAATGCCTGAAAACCCTGATTTTCCCATTCCCGCAGAGGTCAAGGAACGTGTGGGACATGCCACCCTCAAAGTTGGTGAGACAGAGCTTATGTTTTCCGACACCTTTCCTGGCTCGCCGTTCAGCAGCGGGAATCAGGTGAGCATCTGTATTACAACCGACAGTGTGGAGCAATCCCAAAAAATGTTTGACGCTCTACAGCAAGGAGGACAGGTGGGGATGGCCTTGCAAGAAACCCATTTTAGTCCTGCTTATGGGAATGTAACGGACAAGTTTGGTATCACCTTTCAAATTTTCACGGAGGCTCGGTCTTAAACAATGGAAAACGGCCCGATTTCGCTACCTTGGTGATCTGGCCGTTTTGTTTTATGCATGAATCCTCGTTCAAGAGGTTGCTCCATGCTGGCGAAGGTATTCTGCAACGTTCTGGTGGCCTTGCTGAACAGCAAGAGACAGTGCGGTTTCTCCATCGGTTCCCTTGGCATTTACATCAGCGCCGTGCTCCATTAACAGACGAATGATTTCCGGTTGATTATCATGATATGCAGCGGTATGCAGGCAAGTATGACCATCGCTATCCTGGATGTGGGTCCGGGCTTGGTGGGACAAAAGGAGACGGATTACATCCGTATTTCTCTCTCCGACAATTGCAGCATGAAGGGCGGTGTTGGAAAGGATGAAAGAAACTTTGGAGTGAGAGATTGCATTAATGCCCGCTCCATGATCCAGAAGGACCTGCACGGCATCAGCATGACCGTAATGTGCTGCAAATCCCAATAGTGTAAGTCCATCGCTATTTTCAGTGTCGGTCAGGCTTGGGTAGGATTCCAGCAACTCCTTTAACCGTAGAGCATCCCCTGATTGTGCCGCCTGAAATGCCTCATTAATGACGTGAATAAGTTCCATTCATTGGGCCTCCTTATCAATCATAGCACTATGCTTTTATTTGAAAATCAAATATGCACTTATAGTATGGGTGGCCTTATCAGTTTTTACAAGCACAGGGTAATATGTGTGTAACTGATCTTTGATGATCAAAATGGAGAGACCTGAGGAGGTTGACGATGTTAGTCCCTAACGAGATTTTGTCTATATGGGAAAAGTTTAATACCTTTCCGATGGAGACGTTAACGAAGGCTTGGTTTTATAGGAAAACGGACGGAAAGAAACAGAGAGATGTGTCTTTAATGAAGGAGCACCATGAGCGGTATGGGATTACAGGTAATTGTTTTGACTTAGCGATATGGCTGCTGCACGAGTTTGAAAAAGAAGGAATTGAAGCTTATCCTATCGGCCATGATTTGGGGACAACAGAGGCACACGTCGCTGTAATAGCTAAAAATGAAGATGGCAGACGTTATTTATGCGATTTGGGAGACCAATGGTTGATTCCAGTATTAGTAGATGCAGATCATCCAAGCTTTACATCAGAGAGATTAACAGGATTTTTTCCAGCAGCAGAAATTGAGGTTCAACCGCATCAGGATGCCGTTACAATCTTATATCACAGACCTAATGGTAAAATGAGTCGTCAGAAGTTCGATCTTGCACCATTGGAATTCTCGACATTTTGGAAGGCGGCGGAAATTTCTCAGAACACGATAAAAAAGTCGCCTTTGCTAGAATGTAGAGTTTCGTATTTATCCGAAATTGCACATTGGGAGTTTTATAACTGGTCGAGTTTTCTGAGTACGACGGCTGGAATTATAAATGAACCTGAGATAAAGGATATTAAAGCATGGTGTGATCGACTCCATCAAAAAACAGGGTATAATGAGGGTTTTCTTTTGGAAGTATTACAAATATACAAAGATATGTGACTCAGTATGCAGAGATGACTATAACAGCGAGTGGATGGATTCTGGAGAAGCGAAGCGTTCGCCTTTGCCGGGGGACTCTAACCTTAAATTCTAATCCAAAAGAATCCCCTGACAACAGCGATCGGAAGAACTATCCACTTGCGGAGTGGTCTTCCTCAGCATCACCTAAACAAACTATTTTCACATATACCTATTACCTACACTCCAAAATTAAAATCATCATCAGTCAGCGGCTCCACATTCATTGCACGCACGTAGCCGTTTCCTTTTTTAGAAAAGAAATCATGCTGCTTGGTGTGGGTGCTGATGCCGTTGAACACAATCGGATTGACTTCTTCTTCCTCAAATAATGGATCAAAGCCCAGGTTCATCATGGCCTTATTGGCGTTGTAGCGCAAGAAGACTTTGACATCGTCCACAAGCCCGATAGGAGCATAAATTTGCTCGGTGTATTGTTCCTCGTTATTGTGCAAGTAGCGCAGCAACCCTACCAGCGTCTGGTACAGATCGCGTTGCTCTTCCTCGTCCAGCTCTGCATAAATCTCCTGTGCCAGCACACCTACATAAACACCGTGAATACTTTCGTCCCGCAAAATCAGGTCGATAATTTCTCCGCTGCATGTCATCTTGCCCTGACCCGCCAGATAGAGAGGATAGAAGAAGCCGCTATAAAATAAATAGCTTTCTAACAGCACTGACGCTGCCATAGCGAGATACAAGTCTTTTGGCGTATGAATATTCATATAATACTGACGAATGGTTTCCGCCTTGGTCTGGAGATGCGGATTTTCCTCTACCCAACGGAATATATTATCAATCTCTTCCGTAGAAGCCAGGGTTGTAAAAATACTGCTGTACGACTTCGCATGAATTTGCTCCATCATCGCCATAAAGCTCAGTACAGCTTTGCGTTGCAGCCCATCCACATGCTCCATAATTTGCGGCATACCCACGCCGCCTTGAATCGTGTCAAGCAACGTCAAGCCGCCTAATACTTTCATGTAGGCTTCTTTTTCAATATCACTGAGGGTTACCCAGCTCATTTTATCGTCGGACAGCGGAATTTCATCATCCGTCCAAAATTGCATAATGTTCTGATTCCAGAACATCAGTGTGAAATCATCGTCCGAGCGATTCCAGTTTACAGCTTGTATACCTGTCATTGTTTAGCATTCTCCCTTCAGCTTCCGAGATTTCCTAGAGTCATAATGAAATGACATAGGCGAATCACCGTATGCTTGACATACGGAAGCTGCATCCGCGAGGCCGTGTCCCAACCCATAAAGGGTGAACATCACGCTGGATACAGCTTCTAATGAAAAGCATCCATACATATGAGGACTTCTAATTATAAGCTATCCATACGGTCTTAGATCGAGCAGGTGAGGCACTCTTCCACAGACAGCTTTTTGGTACGTGTGTAGTACAACGATTTGAGTCCTTTGTGAGCAGCATAGAGATAGCAACGCGCCAATTGGCGTGTAGTCACGTCACTGTTCACATGAAGCACTGTCGAAATTCCTTGATCCACGTGAGGCTGGATTTCGGCAATCAGGTCAAGCACTTTGAACTGATCCATTTGATAAGCGGATTTATAAAAGAACACATTATCTCTTTGCAAGTAAGGCATTGGATAATAGGTCGTCGAGTTCGCATAGGTACGTGTTTCAATTTGTTCCACGATTGGCATTACGCTGGACGTCGCATTTTGAATATATGAAATGCTGGCCGTCGGCGCAATCGCCATACGGTACGCGTGATACAAGCCGTTCTTCTGCACGTCTGCCTTCAGCTTGTCCCAATCCTCTGGAGAAGGAATATAGATGCCGTTGAACAGCTCTTGTACACGTGCCGTTGTCGGACGGTAATCGGTATTCAGATAACGGTCAAAATACACCCCAGTCGCATAATCCGATTCCTCAAAGCCATAAAAGCTTTGTCCGGCCGCTTGCGCGATCTCCATGCTTTTCTCCAGCGAGTGATAGTTCATCGTCATAAAGAAGGTACGGACAAAATCCTTCGCTTCGTTGCTTTCATAAGCAATTTTGTTCTTGGCAAGGTAGCCATGCAAGTTCATGACACCCAGACCGACAGAATGCATCTCACGGTTTGCCTTGGCAACACCCGGCGCGTTCGCGACTTGGGTCATATCGCTGACCGAGGTCAGGGCAATCATCCCCTCGTGAACGGATTCGCGGATTTTCCCATGCTCCATCACATTTACAATGTTGAGAGAAGCCAGATTACAGCTGATATCCCGACGAATTGTATCCTGTTGACCGTAATCTGCAATTTCAGAGGTTTCCTGTAATTGGAAAATTTCTGTGCACAGGTTTGACATTTTAACCTGACCCACGTTTTTAAGAGCATGTGCCTGATTAGCGTTACTTTTGTTCATCATGTATGGATAGCCGGATTCCAGCTGGATCATGGCAATTTTGGTCAACATGTCACGCGCGCTCATCGCAACCTTTTTCTTCACCCGGTCGTCAGCAAGCAGTGTATCGTACATTTCATCCAGATCCATATCGTCCAGATGCGTACCGTAGGCCTTGTACACACTGTAAGGAGCGAATACATGCAGCGGCTCATTATCCTGAGCCAGCTTATAAAAGCGGTTCGGAACAATCAGTCCGATGGAGAGTGTCTTGAGGCGTACTCTTTCGTCGGCATTGATTTTTTTACTATCCAGGAACTCCAGTACATCCCAACCGAAAATGTTGTAGTATGCAGCGCCGGAGCCTTTACGTTGACCCATCTGATCCGCGTAGGAGAAGCCGTCCTCCATCAGTTTCAGCACAGGCATAATTCCTTTAGCCGCGCCTTCTACACCTTTAATCGCTTCGCCACGTGACCGCAGTTTCGACAGGTTGACCGCGACACCGCCGCCGATTTTGGACAACTGCATGCAAGTGTTTAGCACGTAGTTGATCGAGTTGAGGGAGTCGTCCATTTCGAGCAGGAAGCAGGACACCAGTTCTCCACGACGGCTTTTGCCTGCATTTAGGAAGGTTGGCGTAGCCGGCTGGAGACGCTGCTCCATCATCGAGCGGGACAACAGGCGCGCCGTATCGGCGTTACCCCGTCCCAAATGCAGGGCGACGACCGCCACCCGGTCAGGATAGTGCTCCAGATAAACCTTACGGTCATTACTCTTCACTGCATAATCCGTATAAAACTTGGATGCTGCCATATAGGAAGGAAATTTAAAATTATAACTATGAGTGATATGGAAAATATCCTTAATTTCGTCAGCTGTATAGCTACTATAGAAATTTTCGTAATAATCATTCTCAATCATGTAGAGCACTTGAGCCGCTGTATCCGCAAACTTCAAGCTCCGTTCTTCGACTTCCTTCATAAATTCGTCTACAGCCTCTTGGTCCTTTTCCAATTGGAAAAAGCCATCTGTATCGCGTTTCATCAACATGTTGTTCAGTTCAATATGCCGCAACTCGGCTCACCTCCTGTTTGAAACGCTCTACATCGCCGAACGTTCCGGATAATTCAAATTTACTGATGACAGGCACGTTATAATGGTCGGAGATCAAATCCGCGCTTTTGGCAAAGCTCTCGCCCCAGTTACGGTTGCCGCTGGCAGCCACACCCACGAGGTTTTGAGCATTTTTTTGCAAAAAGGAAGATACCCTCTCAGGTATCTGTCCAAACCCCGTTGTATATGTAATGAGTACGTATGGTTCCTCTATAGTCATTTGCTCCTGGATTTGGACCGCCGGAAGCTTGAGCTTCCCGATAAATCTTTTTACATTGCCGGTCTTGGAATCATAGGCAATCAGCATTGTATTCATCCTCCTTGACATTTGGCAAAACAGCATCTGTCCAAGGCTCGAAATCCTGTAAAGATTCGCAACCCCTTGCTGGCTGTGCTTCGCCAAAATTTTAACGCCTATTTATATCGGTACTTCCATATCTGTATTTTAAAGATATATGTGTAAAATACGCGTTGCACACTATATTTAGAGTACGATTTCTATTTTATATCTATATATAGGTGAGGTCAATCACTTTTAAAAGGTTGGGCACAAGGATTGGGGGCAAGTCCAAGCGGGGGGCGGGATAAGCAGAATAACTTTTTTTTTCGTGCGAATTTTACAAATGTACTGGAGTTTTGAGGGATGAAGATGTACGATTTGTCAATAGGAGATACTGTGGTAAATCTACCTTTTACTGTAGGGGGGATACGTATGATGGGAAATGGATTTATGGATTCAGGGTCGTTTGATGCTATATTAAGATACCATTACATAACCGAAGGGAAGATGTACTATGCCGCATATGATTGGGGAACGCATCGTATTGAGGGAGTATCGTCAGGAGGATATACCGGAAATACGAAAATGGGTCAATGACCCGGATATTACATGCGGTTTGAGCGATGTTTTTACTTATCCTCATTCTCAGACGAATAGCGAAGCCTACGTACAGATGATGATCGACGGTAACTCCGAGATCAAGGGCTTTGTTATTGCGCATAAAGACACACTGGACTATATTGGACAACTGGATTTATTTAAAATCAACTGGATGAATCGGCATGCCACGCTCGGCATTGTGATTGGACGCGACGATAACCTGGGCAAAGGCTACGGACGTGAAGCGATCCGGCTATTACAGAAATTTGTATTTCATACGCTGAATCTGAATCGGCTGGAGCTGGAGGTCTATTCATATAATGAACGTGCATATCGCTGCTATCTGGCCTGCGGCTTCAAGGAGGAAGGTCGGCTGCGGCAAAAGCTGTTCAGAGAAGGCCAATACTATGACATCATTCAAATGGGCATTTTGCGAAGTGAGTATGAGGCTGCGGAGCAAACGACGGAATCTTCGCAGAACGTGTAGGGAAACAGACAGTCATCATCGTGTCATGTATATATGGAATGAAACAGAACGTTCAATGTAAAAGGGCTGAACAGCATCAGGCTGTCAGCCCCTGTAAGCTTTCATTCATATAAGCCAAACTCGAACTATAAGCTGACTTGAAAAAATAAGCATCAAAACGGAGTAGGCGGAATGGTGCTGTACAAGCGAAGCACCATCCGACTGCGTAGTGGCACAGTAAGTAACTTTTAAGTTCAGCTTATTTGATCGTTATTTTTCTGCGTTCCACAGCTTAAGCCGATTTTGGATCAGTCCGGTGTAGATTTCTTCAGCCTTCGGCACGCCCGCCTGATCCAGCTCTTGGAGCATGCGGTCATAGACAGCATCAAATTGATCGGGCTTGGCGAGTACAGCCTCGGGAATCCGTTTGCGCACAATGTCCTGCGACTTCTGATAAATGACATTGTAGTTCGTATTGGTCGGAACGGGCATGTTGTAGGCGGCGCCCCATTCTTTCACTGGAAAATCCTTTTCGTTCGGGAACAGGTCCTTCCACGTTCGAGCATTGTAGGCTTGCAGGGATTTTTTTTCGGCCCGGCTGTAATTTTCGGTAATCATCTCGGGATAGTTCGTCGTATAGTAGTTGCCGGAAGGGTCCTTGATGCCGTCACCGTAATGCGGTCCCCATATCCAATATAAACCGATGCCCGACTCTCTCATAAAAGCGGAATTATCGGTGTTTTTACGTTGCTGCACATCGGGCGGAATAACCCGTTTGCCATTCTCTACTTTGTAATGCTGGCCTTCGATTCCCCAGTTGCGCAAAATTTGTCCTTCGTCGGAGGCCAGAAAATCCAGAAATTTGATGGCACGCACGGGATTTTTGCACGAGGTCGTAATTCCGATCCCGTATGCAGCATCAAAGCCAAGCGGCTGGAGGGAATGATCCTCGTATTTCTCGCTTAACGTAACCGGGAAATGCGCGTAGGTAAATTCATCCTTGCCCGCCGCTTTGAGCGCGTTTTCGGCATCCTGATAATTCCACTCCTGATCGATGAGTCCAATCACACGACCTGCGGCGATTTTGGACTTGTATTGATCGCTTTTTTGCACAAAAGTATCCTTATCCAGCAGTCCTTCGTTGTACATATGATTCAGCCAGCGAAAATATTCCCGTTCCTCCGGGCGTTTGTAGTGGAGAATGGCTTTACGCGTCTTGGGATCGATATAATACTCTCCATCGTCCGGTCCGCCTGTAGCGGTAACTGCCGGATTTGTCACGGTAATTTGAATTTTCCAATCTTCGGCATCAAGGGAGAGGGGGATGGTAGGCTGACCGTTAGTGGTGGGATATAGGGCTACATAGTCCTTGAGTGCTTTTTCAAAATCCTGAACCGTGCGAATTTTCGGATAGCCGAGCTTCTCGAGTGCCTGATGCTGGATTTCGAACCCCGCTTGTGCGTCAAATGCGATGTGATCTACGCCCAAATTTGTCGGAATGGTATAGATGGCAGGGTCGTCATTGCTATATTTAATACGGTTAAAATAGTCTCCGTACACTTTCTTGATATTGGGGCCGTATTTATCAATCAGGTCGGTTAAGTCAATGAGTGCCCCGGCATCGACCAGCTTACCGACATCGCTTTTGGGATAGACCAGGTCAGGATACTCTCCGCTGGCAGCCATCAAAGCAAACTTTTCCTCACTCCGGCCATTGACGGCATGTTCTCCGTTCAGTGTCACGCCCGTTTTTTTGATAATTTCCTGTCCAATTGCATCTTTCATGTTATTCCAGTTCGAGCTGGCGTCACCACCAAAAAAAGTAAGTGTAACAGGACTGGTATCATCGGGATTTTCCTTTTCTGCCGTACCGCCTGTTCCGTTTGCGCAGCCCGTCGTGACGAGTAGCAACAAAGCCAGGAGCAGGATGGAGCCTTGTCGTACCGACCTGATCTTGAACATCTGCAAAATCCCCCTTTATAAGTATGATTTACATAATGTAAGTGCTTTCAATAGTAAATTGTAGGAAATACCGAACCCTACGTCAAGTCATTTATGTTGATTTGTTATGTGTTTGTTTTTTTATTATGCAAACATATTTTGGTGGATGGTGTGGATTTGTGTAAATCTATCGTTTGATGATATAAAACAAAGTGTGCTACGATGATACCAGTTTATGGGTACACCCATGTATTGGAAAGGCAGAGGCAAAAAAAGATTCCGAATAGGGTTGGGTGAGAAGATGCGTGGAAAAATAACGTTGCAGGAAATTGCGGATGCGGCCGGTGTTTCAAAGTTCGCTGTTTCGCGTGCATTGTCCGGCAAGCCCGGAGTAAGTGAGGAGACGAGGGCAGTGTTGGTCAAGCTGGCTGCCCAGATGGGCTATTTTCGCAATCATCCAAAGACAACGGGGGTGGAACCTCGGGACACGGATGCCGGGGAATGGTCGGGAACTGTGCTGGTGTTATTTCCGAATATACGGCACCAGAACAGAGAATCCAGGTATTGGGGTCCTGTGTTTGAAGGCATTTCTGAGCGCCTGAATGGAAAGGGAATGAACATGCTGACGTTAACGGAGCCTTCAACAGAGGATATGTTTTCTTTGCTGAATCCAGAAGCGATCAGGGGCATTATCACAGTGGGGTCGATTTCTACTTCTATATTGCTGAATATTTATCGGATGAGCATTCCGGTCGTCATGGTGGACCATTGGGATGCTGCGTTTTTAAGCGATACGGTGTTTACAGATAACCGCACATGTATGTCTGAACTCATGAGAAATGTGCTGTGCAGGGGCTATACCCGTTTTCAATTTGTCGGAAATATCGACGATGCTCACAGTTTCTATGAACGTTGGGAAGCTTTTCGCTCCACACTGGAGCTTGGAGGAATAGACTTAAAGCAAAACGGAGCTTTGCTCCACATGGGAGCGCAGAAGCTCGCCGAGGAATTGGACAAGCTGACCGAGGATGAATTGCCGGAGATCTTTGTATGTGTGAATGATGTGACTGCCGGGCACGTGGTGGATGTGCTCAAACGAAAGGGAATTGACGTCCCAAGGCGCTGTGGAGTGACTGGTTTTGACGATACGAGCGAGCAGATGCCGATTTATGCTACGGTGAGAGTGGATAAGGAGCTGCTGGGAATGCGTGCGGTGGATCAATTGCTATGGCGTATAACCAACCCGGATTCGCCCGTCGAGAAAAAGCTGCTGCACGCGGAGCTAGTCATACGGGAGGGGTATGCGCCGCGGCTCAGTCAGGGAAATGATGATCATGAACACCCGATTAGTACAATCAAATATAGTTGATGTCCAGATGTAGATGATTGAGCTCAGTACATGGGGAAGATAAAAAAGTCGCTTTTAGCCTTTTTTGGGCGAGAGCGACTTTTCTTTGTTGTTTTTCAATTTGTTTTTTTACAAAAAACGATTTGACTAATTTGTTAGCTTAATGTTATTTTTGTTATGTTTATAGAGGAGCCAAGATGTTCCCAATCATCCTTACAGGGAGGCTTGCGACGATGTTCAATGTGACAGGGTTGGATAACTGGAGGTTTAGGGAAGCGCAAGGTGATGAGTGGCTTAGCGCGAAGGTACCGGGATGTGTGCATACGGACCTTTTACGACATGGTAAAATTCCTGATCCTTTTATCGGAACGAACGAGGAGAAGGTACAATGGATTGACAAACAGGACTGGATATACGAAGCCCATTTTGAAATGAGTGTGGAACAGCTTCAGTGCCCGTGTGTAGAATTGGTGCTGGAGGGCTTGGACACGTATGCGGAGGTAAAAGTGAATGGACACCCCGTTTTGACGGCCAACAATATGTTTCGGATGTGGAGACGGGATGTGAAGGCATGGGTTCAACAGGGAGAGAATCGGCTGGAAATCGCGTTCCGTTCTCCAATAGCTGAGGATGTGCCCAAGCTGGAACAACTAGGTTACGCTCTTCCTGCGCCGAATGATCAGTCCGAAGCAGGTGGTTTGGCGGACAAAAAGGTAAGCGTTTTCGCGCGCAAGGCTCCTTACCATTACGGTTGGGATTGGGGACCGAGGCTGGTGACGAGTGGCATTTGGAGAGAGGTGCGCGTGGAGGCATGGTCCGGCCTTATCGTAAGGGACTTGTTTATCCGGCAGGATGAAATAAGTGCAGAGGGAGCCAGACTCACGGCTGTGGCAGAGATTGAGAATGCGGGTGAGATCAGAGAAGCCGATCTGCGTATTTCCGCTGACGGCAGGGAGTGGTCGAAGCCTGTTCGTTTGTTGAAGGGAAGGCAAACGGTGGATCTGGAATTGTATATGGAGCAGCCAAAGCTGTGGTGGTGCCGGGGACTTGGAGAGCCGCATCTATATACGTTTGCAGCTGAGCTTGTGGAGCGGGATGAAGGAGCTGTAATCGCGGAAAAAACGGTGAAGACGGGCTTGCGTTCGATTCGTCTTGTGCGTGAACGGGATGTGGTGGGAGAGAGTTTTTATTTTGAACTGAACGGGGTTCCAGTGTTTGCGAAGGGAGCCAACCATATTCCGAATGACAGCTTTGCCCCTGAAGTGACACGGGAAAGGTATCGGCATGAGATTGCCAGCGCTGCCGCCTCTCATATGAACATGTTGCGGGTCTGGGGCGGCGGTATTTATGAGGAAGACGTATTTTATGAGCTTTGCGATGAATACGGTTTATTGATATGGCAGGATTTTATGTTCGCGTGCAGTATGTACCCGGGCGATCAAGCTTTTTTGGACAATGTGGCTAAGGAAGCGGAGGACAACATCAAGCGTCTGCGCAATCATCCATGTATCGCGTTATGGTGCGGCAATAATGAGATTGATTCGGCTTGGGCGCATTATGAGGAGAAGGGAGGCTGGGACTGGAAAAAGAATTATACGCCAGCGCAGCGAGAGCGCTTGTGGTCTGATTATGAGACGCTCTTTCACCGGATTTTACCGGAAGTGGTACACAGCTGGTCCCCGCAGACGGCATATTGGCCCTCGTCTCCACTGATCGGCCTGTCTGAAGACCGAAATCAGCATGCTCATCCGTCCTCGACGGCTGGGGATGTTCATTACTGGGGCGTGTGGCACGCATCTGAGCCTTTTGAGAATTACCATGTGCATGTGGGGCGTTTTATGAGTGAATATGGCTTTCAGTCCTTTCCCGAATACAGGTCCGTGCGCGCTTATGCGGAAGAGAACGATCTGGAGCTGGAATCTGCGGTAATGCTGGCCCATCAAAAGAACGGGGCGGGCAATCGCCTGATTAAAGAATATATGGAACGGTACATGCGGGAGCCGAAGGATTTTAAAGCTTTTCTTCCCATGAGTCAGATTTTACAGGCGGAAGCGATGAAAATGGCCATCGAGGCGCATCGGCGTCGCAAACCTTACTGCATGGGCACATTGTATTGGCAAATGAATGATTGCTGGCCCGTTGCCTCCTGGTCGAGTATGGACTATTTTGGTCGCTGGAAGGCGCTGCAATATACGGCTAAGCGCAGCTTTGTAGACGTGTTGCTGAGCGTGGCGGATACGGAGCAGGGTAATAAGGAGCTGCATATTGTCAACGATACGCTAAAACCTGTTCAAGGCACGCTGCGGCTGACGCTTTTGCATATCCGGGGTAGTAAGGCCATCCGTGAAGAGGACATTCAGGTAGAGCAGCAAGCTAATGCAGCGGGGTCGGTACATATACTGCCTGCCGACAAATGGCTGAAGGGCCTGAACCCTGCTGAGCATATGCTGGTCGCACGTTTGATACAAAACGGTGAACCGGTGGATTCCTGTGAAGTTTATTTTGCTGACACAAAAGAGATGCATTTGCCGCAGCCGAATATTGAAGTAACAGAGGTGCAGGGAAGCGGAGGAAGCAGCTTTAACCTTCGCTCGGATGTATTGGCGAGGCATGTATGGCTGTCGGCGGACCAGGAAGGCATTTTCAGCGACAATCATCTGGATTTGGCTCCCGGTATTCCTAAAACGGTGGGATTTTTGGCTCTGGGCAGAGGGAGCTCGGCTTTTGAGGCAGCTTCTCCAGGCAAACTGACGGTACGCTCGTTGCTAGATTGGATACAAGATTAGAGAACAGATCAGGTTTATCCGTACTTCATTTAGGCGGATAAGCCTTTTTTTGTTGTAAACATGATTTTGTGATGATATGTACAGCGCTTTCGTTGTGTTAGTATATTTAACAAAAAATAAGTTTTTAAATTTAATGTTAATGGATATTTGTGAGAAATCTATCTATTTAGCCTCTAATTTTGGTAAAATAGGTTCAAAGTATAATCAAGATCGCATTAAAGCTGACATCACGAGTATGCTTAGTGTTGGACGAAGGTCTATAAAAAGGGTCATGAAAGCATTAGGCGGCAGGGGGTATATGATGCGAAAGAGCTGGTACAGGAGATTGTTTTTTTCCTATTTCCCGATTTTTATGTTGACCGTGTCTATTCTCATTTTTTTATCCTTCCTGATCGTGAATGAGATATCGCGTAATGAAACCGGGAAGGCGAATCGGATCACGACCGGATTTGTGATGGACAGTGTGGAAAAGTCGCTGACGAAGGTAGAAATGGACGTATTAAGCGAGGCGGAAACCAATAAGAGCTACAGCTACTTTCTGAATGGACAGGCGCAGAGCGGCAGTACGATGTTGTATGGACTGGCAGGAAGCTTGCGTGCGCTCAAGGATAATCATGAATTGGTACATTCTATTTATATTTACAGGATGAAAGATCAAAAGGTACTTACCAGGAGCGGACTTCAGGATGCCAAGACATTTGGCGATTATCCGTATATCGAGCAGGCGCTGCGGTCTGAGGATCGGCAGTGGTCACCAGTGCGGGAATGGAAGGAGCCGGGCAAACATACGTCAGATCGTGTGATTTCGATGCATAAGCGTCTTCCGTTGCCGTTCGGGGGACAAGGGTTGCTGGTGGTCAATATCGGTGTGTATCCGTTAGAGCAAATGATCGGTCAAATGACGAATCCGGCGGTTTCTTATCTGGTGATTAAGGATGGCAATGGGCATACGATCTATCCGGTTGCATCCGGCGCAGGGGGAGCTGTAAAAGAGGAAGACGGACAGCAATTGACTCATCTGCCGTCGGCCCGGCTAGGGTGGAGCTTCGAAAGTGGCATTCGTGCCGGGCAACTGTTCGAGTGGGTGTCTGTGATTTCTTATGTTTGGATTGTGCTCGGGCTGGCTGTTGTCGTATTGGCAGTGATCTACATTATTTATGTAACACGCAGAAATTACAGGCCGATTCAACTGATGATGCAGCGCATTCAACAATTGCCGGGCCGCCCCGGTGAGGAAAACAACAAAGATGAGCTGTGGATGATTGATCACGCGCTGCAAAGTCTGATTCGGCAAACGGTCGATTATGAACAGCAAGAGCAGGCGAATGTACTTATTCGGCGACGACAGCTGTTCCTTGACCTGATGGAAGGTACAACCATGGAAACGGCCGCGGTGCGTTTGGATAATCTGTCTCCTTTTGTGGACGATACCCAGAGAGAGGCTATCCGTGTCTACGCCGTCATGGTGGTAGAGCTGCATGATCTGGAACTGGAGCAGCCGTACACAACAGAAGGACCACAAGCGGGTAGTAGAAGTTCGAATGAGCATGGAAGTGAAGATCAACGCCTAAGCCTGTCGTTGCTTGGTGTGATGCAGGAGCTTGCAGCCACTTATGGTTGGCAGGGCTGGGCAGAATGGATGAGCCGCGAAAGAATTGCCATTTTGCTGCGGAAAGAGGATGGTGATGGGGAAGGGTTGCTGGCTGTGAAGCTGCAAGAGATGGCGCAAACGGGCTGCGAGTGGCTACAGGGTCATCTGGGTGTACAGCTCACCATCGGAATTGGTGGTCAAACTCAAGAGCTGGAGTATATTAAGGATTCCTATCGGGCGTCTGTTTCTGCCCTTCGGTATCGGCTAACGCTCGGGGTACGCGATATTGTGACCAGTGACCAGGTTCCGCAGGACAATGAAATTCCGTTATATACGTATCTGCCGTTGATTTCAGAGACGATCCGTTCTTTTCGGCTGGCCAGCCATGATTGGCGTGGACAGTTGGAAGGTATATTCGCAACGATGGAAACGGACAAGTTGAAGGATGGGGATATTTTAACCGTGATTCAGTGGTTACAGGAGCTGCTGGAAAGGGAAATGCGCGAGATGAAGGACGTGTCGGGCGCATTGGATCGTTATTTTAACGGTTCGGAGATGGAGAGGTGGAGATTTGAGGTGGAGTCTGCTCCTTCGCTGGCCCTGATGCACACCCTGATGCTGGAACACATGACCACCGTGTACCGGACTTATGTTGCAGCCAGTGAAACCAAGAGCTATCGGGCTATGGTCAGTGAGATGAAGCAGTATATTGAAGAGCATTATACGAACCCGGATTTATCTTTGAATCATTTGAGCGAACGTTTTGATGTATCGCCTAAATATG
This sequence comes from Paenibacillus sp. RC334, assembly GCF_030034735.1. Classification (NCBI taxonomy): domain Bacteria; kingdom Bacillati; phylum Bacillota; class Bacilli; order Caryophanales; family Paenibacillaceae; genus Paenibacillus; species Paenibacillus sp. RC334. The sequence continues at coordinate 2,032,563 of NZ_CP125370.1, forward strand.
CCAGTCATCTGTTTAAAACTGAGTTTGATATGAAATTCGTGGATTTTTTGACCCGGTTGCGCATGAACCATGCCCAGCAAATGCTGTGCAACACTACAGAGACGGTTCAGCATATTGCCACCCAGGTCGGTTATGCCAATTCGATTACCTTTGGACGGGTGTTCAAGCGTGTGGTTGGTGTAACGCCGGGAGATTATCGCAAGCTGAGAATGAAGCCGGAAGATTCATCGTTAACAGGGGGAGCGCTTTAGGCGCTCGCCTTTTTTGCTTTTTCGTTAAAAAGGCGGGCAGACGGTGTCGGTTTATGGGGCGGAATTTAGTTTATTGCGGCACAGGGGGACAAATGCGATACTTATGTCCATATCTTGAACCTACAGGGCGTCAACGGCCGATGTATTGGCAGGCATGAGGGCGAATCGGAATGACGGAGGATGGCTATGGCGGACATAGATGTACAAAAGCAATATGGGGATGAGCCGAAGGCTTCCGGCTGGGCAGCAGGCATTGATGTCGGCGGGACGAAGACACTGATCTGTATCGGTACAGCGGAACGGCAAGTGGTAGTGAGGCATAAAATTCCGACGGTTCATACGAAGGATGCAGCCTTTTTCTTTAAGTGTCTGTTCGAGGAACTGGAAAGCTGTCTGGAGCAGGAAGGCTTGACGCTGGAGCAATTAAAAGGAATCGGAATCGGCTTTCCCGGTGTGGTAGATAATGATAGCGGCATGATCACTCATGCTCCGGCGCTCCAATGGAATATGCACGACAGCACACGTGACAGTGGTGCGCATGGCGGTATACGATCTGTCATTGGACAGCGCTATGGCGGACGCTTGGTGCTGGATAACGATGTGAATATGGCTGCGTTGGGAGAGCAATGGCTAGGGGCGGCCCGGGGATTACGTCATGTGATGATGGTAACGGTGGGAACAGGCATCGGAAGCGGTCTTATTTTGAACGGGGAGCTGTACAAGGGAGCGGCCAACGGAGCTGGTGAGATGGCCTACTGGATTGCAGGCGAGGAACAGGCGCGGCAAGCGGCAAAACGGAAAGGGACGGACGAGTTCGGTGTGTTCGAATCTTTAACGTCGGGTACGGCAATAACACACAGTGTAAAATCGGCCCTCGCATCCGGCATACCATGTACGCACATGGTACGGCTGGCGGATGGACAACGGGAACATGTTGGGGCGCGACATGTTCTGCAAGCAGCAGCCGAAGGAGATGTGGAAGCACAGACGATTCTGGAGCCTGCGCTGGCTCATATGGCGATGGCTTTGACGAATGTCATCAGCTTGCTGAACCCGGAAATGATCGTTGTAGGCGGCGGTGTGGCTGAAGGGAGCGCGTATTATTTGGATGAAATTCGGCAAAGAGTAGCCTTATGGACGGACATTCCTTGTACCATTGTACCTGCTGGGCTGGGTAATGAAGCCGGGGCCATCGGAGCGCTGGCGACGATTCTGGGCAGCAAGGTACGCTAAACAACAGGGAGGATTCCAGATGGTTGGCTCACAAATGCTGAAGCTGCGAGGCTTTTATTTGTTTATTGGTTTGGCCGGGGGGATGTTTAACCCGTATTTGACCTTATTGCTGGTTCAGAACGGTTTGACGAGTACCAGTGTTGGTGCGCTGATGGCGATCGGTACGCTGGTATCCATTCTGGTTCAGCCAGTATGGGGAATTATTGTGGATCAATACCGTCAAATGCGGCTGGTGCTTATTTTGAGTGTGGCTGTCCCGGGTGTAATGGCGGTATGTTATCAGTCGGAGCAATTTGTGCTGATGGCGCTTGTTTATTCGATCATGGCTATATTCACGGCAACACAGGCGCCGATCGCTGATTCCTATGCGATCGTGACAGCGAAAAAGGCAGGAGCGACCTACGGCAGCATACGATTTATGGCGAGTATAGGTAATGCGGTGGGCGGTTATGCCGGAGGGCTGTTTGTGTCGCTTCTATCGGTGTCCATGATTTGGGTGCCTTTTTTGGTACTGAACGGTCTTGCGGCCCTGACGGCCCTGGCGCTTCCGAAAAATACGGAGGAAGATCTGGCGTTGCGCAAATCGTTTTCTGACGGTATCGGTCAATTAATCCGTAACAGGACGTTTTTAATATTTTTGGGTGGCAGCTTTTTGGTAAATCAGACGTTGACCGCATTTAATACCTATTTTGTACTGGCCTTTAAAATGTCGGGAGGACCTACAGAGTTGGTCGGGGTTGCTTTGCTGGTTGCTTCCATTACGAATGTGCCCTCTATGCTGCTGGCTTCCAGGGTGATTCGCAGGATTGGGCTGGAGAGAACCCTTTTGCTAGGGGCTGTAGCCTATATGCTGCGCTGGGGAGTTCAACTGGCATTTCCTGATCCTGCGGTTATGATCGCTGTGCAGGTGTTGCATGGGTTGTCGTTTGGATTTTTCTACATTGCGGCTGTTGAATATGTATCGCATGTGACGGAAAAGGATATGCAGGCCACCGGACAAAGTGTGTTCAATATGGTATTCGCCGGACTGGCGGGCATTGTAGGTAATCTGTTGAATGGATACCTCCTTCATGCCGGGGGGGCCACAGTTAATGAATCTCGCTTGTCTGATCAGCGCGACCTTAGGTGCGTTAATGATGGTTTATGTATCACGCAGCCGTAAAGATGGAAAGACAGAGAAGGTGCGCAAGCTATCCATGAGTCTTCCATCAGAGACTTCGCCGTAGGAGTAGTATAGTGAAGCTACTACATCGTTAAAACTTAACAAAACACAGAGAGCATCCCAACCCTGATGAGAGGGAGGATGCTTTTTTTGCGTAAAAGCAACTTTTAAGTCACTTGATATGGCAACATACCTAACGCGATTCGAACGGAGAAAATAGTTTATCCGCAGGAAAATAGTGATCTTTTATAAAAGTAAGCGTTTTATCGTATTAAGTAATCGCTTTCATCTAAACTGTTTATGATCGGGAAACTAGTTTATTGTCAGTTTTCCTACGCTCATGTCATACTAAGGCACATCCCGGACCCGGAGGAACAGACACATGCCGATGCATGATATGCCATAACCTCCTCATTAAAGAAGAGGGGACGAACGGGAAAAAGCAGACAAAGGGGTGTTCAGGAATGAGAGGAAATAAGGCCAAAGGAACATTGAAGAAGCTGCGTCTGCTGCTTGCAGCTACGGTTGCACTGTCGATTGTATTGAGCGGATGCTCGTCAGGTGAGGCGGACAAAAGTTCGACTGCTGCTACCGGAGACAAGGGTGGTTCATTGAAGGTTGAAATTTTTGACAGAGGCAACACACCTCAAGGCTACACCATTACTGACAGCTATTTAACCCGTTATGCAAAAGAGAACTTTGGCAAACCCAACAATATTGATCTATCGTATGTGCCTGTTCAGCGCTCGGAAGAGGTTACCAAGCTGAATGTCCTGATGGCGAGTGGCGGCGATGTACCTGATATCGTATTCACTTACGATTCCGGCACTTTTGAGCGGTACGCAGAGCAAGGTGGGCTGACAGATTTGACTCCGCTACTGAATGAGTATGGCTCGAATCTCAAAAAATTCCTCGGTGAAGATACGCTGAGCTACGGTCAGGTGGAAGGCAAGCAGTTCGCCATTCCGGGCAAGCGCACTATTTTAGGGAAATATTCTTCCTTTATACGCCAGGATTGGCTGGACACACTGAAAATGCCTGTCCCTAAAACGACAGACGAACTATATAACACGCTCAAAGCGTTCAAGGAAAAAGACCCCGGCAAGACCGGCGGCAAGGTGATTCCAATGGGGATGACGATGGAGCCTGGACAATATGATTCGCTGCTGTGGTCTTTTATCAAGCCAGTGACGGATGAGCAGAAATATACGCTGACTCAAAAGCTGGGTTCCCGTGACTATCCGATCCTGCTGCCTGGATTCAAGGATGGAGTTCAGTTTATGAACAAGCTTTACAATGAAGATCTGATCAGCAAGGATTTTGGTTTGGATAAGGATAAAAAACAGCTGACTCAGGACATTCAAAGCGGCAATACCGGCTTTTTCAGCGAGGATTACGACAACATTTTTTACAATGACTCGGCTTATCCAAATCTGTTGGCCAACCAGCCGAAAGCCAAGCTGACGCCAATGGACCCGTACACGAACAGTGAGGGTAAGCATGCTAAGCCGGAATTTGCATCCAATGGACTCTACATTATGGTGCCTAAATCCAGTGAGCATGCGATTGAGGCGATCAAGTACCTCGACTGGATGTCTTCCGAAAAGGTGCTGCTCGATATGCAAAATGGTGTGGAAGGCGAAAATTATACCTTGAAAGACGGAATTCCAGTCGCCAAGGAAAACCCGACACAAGAAGCACAAGACCGTATCTATAATCAGGGCGATGTAGTTATCGTAGCGAACGGCAAGATTGCAGGCGATGATGAGAAGAACAAGGAAGCCTTTATTTTGGGTATGCCGTCCCAGTTCCAGGGGGAAGTTCGCAAAGCAATGGATATTTCCAACACGGATACCATTCCTCCGCTGAAATTTGACCATCCGATTAAATCCGAGTCCAAATACAGCAACTCGCTGCTGGACAAGTTTGATGAAATGGTCGTCAAATCGGTGATGGCGCCGTCCGCACAATTTGATGCAACCTTTGAAGCTACGTTGAAGGATTATATGGTAAGCGGCGGTCAGGCGATACTGGATGAGCGCACCGAGGCTTACAAGGCCATGACAGGCAAGTAAGAAGGCGGAACGTAAAGGAGGAGACAGCGCATGAAAGGGAACGTTTACTTCCGCAGATATTGGCAATTATACGCGTTGCTTGTGCTGCCTTTGGCCTACTTCATTGTGTTCAAATATGGCCCGATGTGGGGCGTGCAGATTGCATTTAAGGATTTCAACTTTTTCCAGGGAATTACGGGAAGTGAATGGATCGGATTCGACGCGTTTCGGGAAGTGTTCCGCATGGACGATTTCTATAGAACACTGCGCAATACCATCGTGCTGAATTTGCTTGATCTGCTGGTATCTTTTCCGGCACCCTTGGTCCTGGCGATTTTACTCTATGAAATGAAAGTAGTTTGGTTTAAAAAGCTTTCGCAAACGATTTTGTATATTCCCCATTTTATCTCTTGGGTAATTATCGGCGGGATTGTGTACCAAGTATTTGGTACGCAGTCCGGCATGATTAACAATGTGCTGACCTCGCTCGGGTTTCAGGCGATTCCATTTTTGACGGATAAAAATGACTGGGTGATCACGTATCTGCTTACAGGTGTGTGGCAAAGTGCAGGCTGGGGAACGATTTTGTACCTGGCTGCCTTGACTGGAATTAACCGGGAGTTGTTCGAGGCCGCTGAGGTAGATGGCGCAGGGCGTATGAAACGAATTTGGCATATTACCATCCCGGGTATGAAAACGACGATTGCTACGCTGCTCATCATTAATCTGGGCAATATGATCACCATTGGCTTTGATCGTCCTTATGTGATTGGCAACGTGGCGGTTCGGGATTATTCCGATGTGCTAAGTACGTTTGTATACCGCATCGGGATGGAGTCTGGGCAATACACACTGGCAACGGTGGTTGGTTTGTTCCAAGCCGTGGTGGGCCTGATCTTCGTACTGGGTGCGAACTATGCTTCCAAGAAGCTGACGGATGAAAGTATTATGTAAGTGGTAAAGGAGCTGACATCTGATGAGTGAACGTACTGCGAACCGCACCTTTGATATTGTAACCACCCTATTGGTGGCTGTGGCTGTACTGCTGTGTTTGGCCCCGTTTATTCATATTTTGTCTATTTCCTTCAGCTCAAACCGGGCTATTACGTCCGGGGAGGTTACCCTGTTTCCGGTTGAGTTCAATTTGAAGGCGTATGGAAAAGTTTTCTCCGACATGAGCATGATTCGTTCGCTCGGGTTTACGGTCATGCTGACCGTGATCACGACGGTGCTGAGTATGCTGATGACGGTGATAGCTGCATACCCATTAACGAAGAAAAATTTAAAGGGCCGCAAAACGATCATGTTCATGATTGTAGTCACGATGTTTTTCAGTGGCGGTATCATTCCAGAATACATTCTGGTGCGCGATCTGCATTTGCTGAATAATATAGGGTCCCTTATTTTACCAGGTCTGATCAGTCCGTTTTATCTGATTATTCTGATTTCATTCTTTAACGGGATTCCAGAGAGCTTGGGAGAAGCGGCAGAGATTGACGGCAGCAGCCAATTCGGCACTTTGATTCGGATTGTGCTTCCGCTGTCCCTGCCCGTCCTGGCGACATTAAGTCTGTTTTATGGTGTGGGGCGCTGGAATGGGTTTCAAGATACGCTGATGTATATTCAAAACCCGGATTTGTTCCCGTTGCAGCTCAAGCTGTATCAAATGATTCAAAATAACATGGTGTCCGAGCTGTCGAGGCTGGAAGGAGCGAGCGGCGCGAGAATTACACCTGAAGGGCTGAAGGCGGCGAGTGTCATTTTCGCAACGGTTCCGATCCTGCTTGTTTATCCATGGCTGCAAAGATATTTTGTCAGCGGCGTGATGCTTGGAGCGGTGAAAGGATGATGACGATGAAGGCGAAGGGGGAATACTCCTTTTCCACCTGTTGGAATTTAAAAAGGCATACTGTCGGCCAGGAGCTTGTGGAGGAAATCCGCGAGCTGGGCTTTGGCAGGGTGGAGCTGAATTATAACATTACCCGGGAAATGCTGACGACGATTGAGCCTATGATTGAGCGGGGAGAAATCGGAATATCTAGTGTGCATAATACGTTTCCATATACGCCTGACCCGGATTACGGTACGGATTCCGTTCTGCTCGGATTTGATGATGAGACGAAGCGAAAACGCGCAATAGAGCTGCTGGTACAATCTGCGGAATATGCGCATCGTTATGGTGCAAAGGCGGTGGTTGTACATCCCGGAGAGGTTCCGTTTCCTTACGATATCAGCGGTGAGCTGGAAGTGATTTACCGTGAGCAGGGCAGGGATTCGGCTGCTTATCAGGCGCTGTGGGCACAAATGCTGGAGCGGCGGAATGCGCTGAGCGGGCATTATGTACAGCGTATCCGCGACAGTCTGGAAGAGGTGTGTGACCGTATCGCCTCCAAGGGCTATGATGTAGCAATTGGTATCGAAACGCGTTCACGCTGTTATCAGATGCCTACCTTACAGGAGGCCAAGACGATCATAGACGATTTGAAGGGCGCCCCTGTATATCTGTGGTATGACATTGGACACGGCATAATTATGGACCGAATGGGGCTGTACGATAATGCCAAGGAAGCCAATGAAATGATCGACTATATTCTCGGTGTCCATATTCATGAAACGATAGGGTTATCCGATCACTGGTGCCCTTATATTCATAGTGGTGATCTGGAGTTCTTTGATCGTTTTGTGAATATTATCCGGCAAGCCCCAATTAAGGTCTATGAGCTGAAAGCAGCTTGTCAGCCGGAGGATATTGAACGGAGCCATGAGTTGCTGACAAGCAAGATAGCGAAACTTCAGACGCAAGGATGATCAACGATTATGCATATCACAGGGGCTGAGGGAATGTATAGTAAAATTGTAGCGGTCAATGATGCCTGGGTGAAACCGGGCATGGACCATCAGGTGCTGGAAGTCGACAACCGTTATTATGGTGGGGTGACCGATGATGAGAACGGGATTGCCTGGCCTAATCATTCGGTTGGCACTCCTGCGGCAATGGCGGTCTGGGCGGCCGCGCTCGTCAATCCGGATTCCGCTTATTACCGGAATGAGGGTGTGCTGATCCGACTGGAGCTGGCGGCGCAGTACATGCTGCGCGTACAGCATGAGGACGGCTCTATTTCGCCGGGCTGGACCAATTTTCACTCGCCGCCGGATACGGCGTTCGTGGTAGTGGGCTACGCTCAGGTCTACCAGTTGCTGATCGGTGACGACTGGCTGGAGCTGCGCCGGGTGACTGACGCGATCCGCCTGTTTCTGGAGCGGACGATTCCGGTCATGCTGACCGGAGGCTGCCATACGCCGAATCACCGTTGGGTACTGTGCGCTGCTCTGGGCTTCCTGCACGAGCTGTTTGATCTGCCCGAAGCGCTCGCCCAGGCCAGCATGTGGCTGGCAGAAGGACTGGACGGGACGCCGGATGGCGAATGGACGGAACGCAGCAATGGAATTTATAATGCTGTCAGCGATATTATGCTGATTCATGCCGCCCGTTTATTGAAGCTGCCGGAGCTGCTTGAGCCGGTACGGCGCAATTTGCACATGATGGTGTATCTTGTCCATCCGGATGGGGAAGTGGTCACAGAGTATTCGGGAAGACAGGACTTCGGCGTGATGATGAATTTATCCTCCTATCTTCTCCCGTATGCCATGCTGGCTACCGAGGATGAGGATGCTATATTCGAAGCGATGGCTGTCGCCGCTGTTCAGGTAACGGATCATCCGGGCGGTGCTCCGATTAATGCGGCTGTGTGCTTCTTGCTGGAGCCACGTTTGCAAACCCGCAAAATATCGCCTGCTGCATTACCTGTCACCTATAACAAGCTGCTGAACGGAGACTTTCCGAGAACTGACTATCTGAGCCGGATGGACGAGGCAGGGCATCATCAGCACATTTATCACAGCAGGCTGCATACGGATTTTGGCGCTCTGGTTGCTCGATATCGGCAGAAGGATACCAGCGCGACGCTTATGACCGAGGCTTCATCGTTCCTGTCGTTGCGTCATGGAGATGCGCGTCTGCTGGCGGTTCAGGCAGCTTCCTATTTCTTGCCGGGCTTCGTGCCTATGCAGGAGTTGACTGCCCATGAAACCGGCTGGACGCTATCGGGTCAGCAGGCCAAAGGCTATTACGGGCCTGTTGCTGCCGCCGATCTGCCGCCTACCTCGCAGGAGGAAATTAGTCCGTGGTATTTGCTCCCGCATCACAAACGTCCACTAACCCATGAACAAAAGCATGAAATCCGGGTGGATGTGGATCGTCAGGAGGATGTGTGGACGCTTCGTTTTCGTTCAGAAGGTCCGGTGGACTGCATGACACAGATTTTATTTGTTTTTGGGCGTGAAGGGAAATTCACTTGCGGGGAATATAGGCTGGTTAATGAAGCGGTGCAATGCTGGACTGGCGGTATGGCGCGCTATGAATCAGGAAATGCGTGGTTTGAGCTGACAGGAACAGCGATGGAGCATACGGCTAACTCGGTTCGGGGGGCTGCATACCCAGTGGATTGTCACACATTGCTGGTCAATTGGATGGCTCCGTTTGATCAGACGATCACGATCCGCATGTCGCCTTTGCCTGTGAGTGAAGTTTGAGGTTCGATGAGCACCTGTTTCCGAGGATGAGATCAGTCTCGTAAAACAGGTGCTTTTTCGCGTCTTGAAGCATGCTGAATGGAGCGCTTCCATTGAGCTTGAAGCGATTGTGGTGTACACTGTCCAGAACAGGTGTAAATTGGAACGTCAAAAGGCTGGACGGCTGCAAAGGAGGAAAAGACACACATGTATGCCCGTTTAAGATCGTTAAATTATCCTATAAAAGGGTATGTTTTTATCGTATTAGCTGTATGCTCAGTGATCAGCACCTTGTGGATCATTAACGTGCGGCTGCCCTCGGGAGGCCGCCCTTATCTTTTTATTTGGTGGAATATGATGCTGGCCTGGATCCCGATGCTTTTAACGCTGCTGCTTGATGTGATTTATAGTTCCTGGCGGCGGGGAACGAGAACATTTTTGCTCTGGATAACGGGAGCGGTATGGCTCTTTTTTTATCCCAACACACCGTATTTAATCACAGATTTGCTGCATGTATTCGCCCGATATCCATTTCTGGGGGAGCAACGCTTCTGGGGAGAGCCTTATTTCTGGAATCATGTACTGGGCATGCTGTTGGTCGCTGTCCTTGGACTTACGATGGGATTTATATCTCTAGAATCTGTACGACAGCTGGTACGACGTGCACGTGGCGGGTTTGTAAGCTGGCTGTTTGTGCTGGCGGTATTGCTGCTCAGCAGCTTGGGCATTTATATTGGCCGTTTCTTTCGGGGAAATACGTGGGATATTATTTCTGCGCCTTCCCAGCTGTATGTGCAGGTGTCCTCCATATGGGCAGATACCCTACAGCGTACTCATTTTGTGGAGTTTAGCGGGATGGTATTTGCTATTTTGTTCATTAGCTATGTATCCACGATGTGCGTGGTTTGGATCGGATACAGCCGTCGGGATGAATGGCGTAACTAATGATTTAGATGCGACTGAGTGGCTGAGTAGCTTCATAAGCTTGAATAGAGAGGAGGAATAGAAACCATGAACGGACAGAACCGATCAGATATTCGCGCAGGGCTTCAGGTAGATATTGTGCTTAAAAAAGATCAGCCTACCGGAAAGCTGACACGAGGAACGGTGAAGGATATTTTGACCAATTCTTCGCGTCATCCGCATGGAATCAAAGTGCGTTTGGCAGACGGACAGGTTGGGCGTGTCAAGCATATCGTAACGAATGAAGGATAGAGCTGCGGGCTGAGGAGGAATGACGCATGAAACAGGCAACGGCAAGGTCGAAACATGATCGCTACCCGCTTGTTTTGCTTGTATTACTGGTGCTTGCTCTCATCTGGTCCTTTATCCATCCGGCGGATCATTTTACTTGGGTACTGGAAGTTCTTCCGGCGATTTTGGGAGCTGGACTGCTGGTGGCTGTTTACCGCCAATTCCGGTTCACGAATCTGGTGTATACTCTGATATGGCTGCATGCGCTGATTTTGATTGTCGGCGGGCATTATACCTATGCGGAAGTGCCCCTGTTTAACTGGATACGGGATACATTCGGGCTGGAGCGTAATTATTACGACCGACTTGGGCACTTTGCGCAAGGCTTTGTGCCTGCGCTTATTGTCAGAGAAGTGCTGCTGCGTAAAACGACCTTGGGAAGCGGAGGCTGGCTGACCTTTCTCACGGTTAGTGTGTGCCTTGCGATTAGTGCTGCGTATGAGCTGATTGAGTTTGCCGTAGCCAAGGCGACTGGAACGGCCGCAGAAGCCTTTTTGGGAACCCAAGGGGATATATGGGATACCCAATGGGATATGCTTCTCGCTTTGATCGGCGCTCTGACAGCCGTGATTCTATTGAGCGGAGTACATAACAAGCTGCTGAAACAGCTAAGATATTAATGTGTTCCTTTCTTTAGGAGAACATAGCTGGACGGTATAAAGTTATAATGATAGTGGAGGGTGGTTATAGAATGCATGCTAAAGCATTTTTAACCACCCTTTGATGTATCCTGAGATCGGCAGTTTCCAGGGCTACATATGCGTCATAGGGCGGCTGTCGAGATGCAGGGTTGCGGCACCCATGTAGCTGTCCAGCAGTCGTTCGAAAATGCGGTCCCATGTCTGTTCCACGCTGTAGGCTCTACCCGCCACGGACATAGAATCACGAAGTGGTCTGTCTTTGTACAACAGGTGCACAGCTTCGGCAAAGGAAGCGGCATCTCCGGCAGGACACAACAAGCCCGTTTTCCCATGAATGAGATTATCCTTTACCCCGCCTTCATCGGCACCGACCACGGGTGTTCCGCTCGCCATGGCTTCCAGCACGACGTTGCCGAATGTTTCCGTAGTGGAGGGGAACAGGAATACATCCGCTGCGGCGTATAGCCCCGCTAATTCCTGCCCTTTCACAAAGCCAAGCCAATGGACTGCATGCTCTGGCACCCCCATGTCTGCCGCTGTTTTGACCTTGTACAGTGGACCGTCTCCTGCAATGACCAGCACAGATTCTGCCCGGACATCGTCCGGCAACTGGAGGTAAGCATCCAGTAAGGTGTCTATTCCCTTTTCTGGTGCAAGTCTGCCGACATATAAAATAACGAATGCGTCTGCACGAACGCCCCATTTTCTCCATACTGCGTGACGATCCACTTTAGGTTGGAAGCGATGGGTATCAATGCCCCTGCCCCAGATTTCGAGTTGACTCATTCCTTTATTGTGCAATAACTCCATGGTTGACCCAGAGGGTACATACACCCTTTCACAATGTCTGTGAAACCAGAGCATGTATTTCCACAAGGCAGGTTCAAGCCAGCGAAGCTTGTAATATTCGAGGTATTTATCAAAGTGGGTATGATATGAGGCGACGAGCGGAACATGGTGTTTGGCTGCGTAGCTTGTTCCGTACAGGCCAAGGTTAAATGGGGTAGCGACATGAATCAGGTGCGGGGAAAAGGCGGACAAACGGTCGTTGATCTGTTTGGCGTTGGGGATCGCAAGCCTGCATTCCCGGTACAACAAAAAAGGAATGCTCCGAAGCCGTTCTACACCCGGTCCGGAGGGCAGACGGTGGTCTGCCTCCGGTGCGAAGACGAGCGTAGATACCCCATGTTTCTCCAGATAGCCAATCCATCGTTCCAGTGTCAGGGCAGCGCCATTTACGTCAGGCGCATACGTGTCCGTAAATAAAGCGACTCGAAGCATGCCTTCATTCCTCCTCCGCCATTCTCATTTATCCTATGACGATCCAGGGGAGTCCGCTTGGAGGCTCCGGCTTTTATTGTGCCATGATTTTGTTTACGGGCTTGCCGGGTTTTGTAAAAGCTGACCCGCGGACGGGCGGTTTTCTCGGAACATCCAATAGTAGACGAGGGAGGACAAAATATAAAATACACCTGTCATACTGAACGTGATGGCATAGCCCCAGTAATTGCCGTAGGTCGTAACCAGATAGGCTTGTACAGGTCCCATGCCTGCGGTTCCTAGCATCCAGGTCGTCTGGAGAACCGAGTTGGCAATCCCCCCGGTTCTTATCCGATACACGTTCCACCAGAATGGCGGTTTGCAGCGGATTGGCGGCATTCATCAACGCTTGCCTGAACAGAAAGCTGATGGAAGCAATCCAGAGGACATTTGTGAAGCCGGTAATCAGGAGAAACGGGAGCGAGAGCAATTGGAAGCCAACGACAGCCTTGACCAGTCCGATTCGGCTGCCAAGCGTAGGCCCGATCAGCATAGAGAGGATCGTCATCAGCTGACCGAGAGCAATCAGCAAACTCATCGCACTGAGCGATACGGAAAAGCGGTTCGTAAAATACAAATTGAGATAAGGGATGACCAGACCTGAGCCCAACCCGAGAAAAAACTGGGCAAGGACAAATTGTCCGATGACTCTGGTATCCGAAGAAGCAGCAGGAGCAGGTGGTACTGGTAAAGCGGACGTGGATTCCGCCGTATTCGCTGATACCGGTTCAGGTGTCGATTTCGCAAGGGCCGCTTCTTCCTCAACATGAGTTGCTTTTGTCATGAACAATAATGGTATAAAAGCGGTTAATGTTGCCGTTCCTCCGAGGAACAGGGCAACCCGCAGACTGGAGAGCTGTGTGATCCCCCACGTTTGCAGCCCATCCGCAAGCACACCACCGCCAAAGCTCCCCATGACCTGTGCTGCGAGTACAAGAGCAGAGTAATAGCTGAATATTTTCAAGCGTTGGGCTTTGCTGATGCTTTCCGCTAAAAAGGGTACAGCCAGCACCTGAATAAAGGCGGCGAATACACCCGAAACGACGGCGAAAACCAGCATACTGCCACTGGTATCCGTAAAGGTACGGATGAGAAAGGCAACACCGCTGAATAACGCGCCGATGACCAGCATGTGTTTGCGGCTCCTCCGATCCCCCAAAAAACCGACCGGAATAAATAGCAAGGCTGTAGCCAGTGCTTGCATGCTCACCACTCGGCCATTCATGTCATCCCCAAAGCCAAGCTCCTGGATATACAGGTTATACAGAACGGAAAACATTCCCGTACCCATCTGATACAGCAGATTGGCGATAAAAAACAATCGGATATTACGCGGCCACTTTCGAGGCTCGTCTAACATTTTGCTAATCCATGGCACGATGCGGTCCTCCTGTGACGTTGATACAGATCAGTAGATTGTATTGATATGTATTCTAGCAGGATCTGTGCATTTCATAAATATTCCTTGTCTCCGATTGTTTTGGGTAATAATAAAGCATGGACTTTACATTGAAATTTCATTATAGTAATTCGGTATGAATAAATTTGAAGGGTAAGCAGGAGGGATGGCTTTGGCTTTTGGAGCACGGGTGTTAAAAACGGGAATCGCAGTGACGCTCGCCCTTTTTCTGAGCATGCTTTTGAACACCCATTCGCCTGTGGGGGCAGCGATAGCCGCTATTTTTGCCATGCAACCGTCAATATACAGGTCGTGGCGTTATTTTCTGGATCAACTCCAAACAAGCACACTAGGTGCAATCATGGCTTTGCTGGGCGGAATGGTATTTTCGAATGAGCCTATTGCGGTTGGTTTGGTATGTGTGCTGGTACTTATGATATGTCTGAAATTAAATATGGCTGATACGGTAGGACTAACACTGGTAACCGTTGTTTCTGTCATGGAAGCCTCGGATGACTGGAAATTTGCGGTGACCCGTTTTGTGCTTACTTTAATCGGGATTGTTTCTGCTTTTGTTATTAATATTACGGTGTTTCCTCCGAAACCGAAAAGACAGTTTATCAATCAGATTCAAAGTGTATTTAACACTATGTCCTTGCTGCTGCGCACCGCCATTTCCGATGAGATTAAGGAGTCTGTCTTTAAAGAGGAAAAAGGCAATCTGGAGGGAGCCATAAAATCGCTATCGGATAAATATCATTTGTTCGAGGAAGAGCAGAAGAAGCTCAAGCGCTCCCGGTTCAGTCAGACGAGACAGATGGTGGTATACAAGCAAATGCTCGGAAGTTTGCACAAAGGATATGAGGTACTGGACGCGGTGGAAAGGCACTACTTCCAGTCTGTGCGACCGAAGGGAACGGATGCGTTTTTTGATGGTCATCTGGAACTGCTGATTCGGTTCCATGAACATGCGCTGCTGAAGTTTGAAGATAAGCTGAAACCGAACGAGGACGAAAGCGAAATGTTCCAGCAGGCGAACGGTGAGTTTATGAAGCATGCGATTACCCGTTTTGACCACTGTCAGGAGGGGATGCTGAGACTCTCGATTGTGGCTGCTGCGATGTATGACTATGGTCATCAACTGGAGCGGTTGAGCAGACTGGCGGAACATATTCATCCTGTGGAAGAGAGCAAGTAGCGAATGTATGAAAAAGTAAAAAGCGGCCGTATTCATCTTATAGATGGACGACCGCTTTTTACGTATATAAAGGCATAAAAAAAGCCCGCTGGTTGCGAACAGGGGTTAAACTTGCTACAATAGAGGATGCTATGTTTATGATAAAACCATAAGTTTAAAGTCGTTAATCACACTTCTTTTTATATTATAGCATGTTTCAAAGTGTAAGTCAATTTTCCCGGATCAGAGGGATGCCAGGGGTATACCCAGGTCCATAATAGAGCATAGTTTAGCCCTGCGGTGGAGCAGGAGGAAACGGAACAGGAGTGATGCCAGTGGCTACTGAGCAGCAATGGAACGAGGAACAACGGAGAGTAGAGGACGTGACTGCTGTCATTAGCGGGCGAATTCGGAAGCTGGAGACGGAGGTTGGCTCTGTACGCGGAGATGTCGTAGATATGCGTAAAGACTTTTGGGATGAGGTAACGATCAACTTTAGTGAGGCGGATGATGTGGGAGAGACATCCACCAGTTTACGTCAGCAATCTGAAATTCTGTCGGAACGGGAGCGCAGGCACAAGCATTCTACAGAGGCGCTAGGTCGTTTGAAAAAGCTGCTGGAATCACCGTATTTTGCACGTATTGATTTTGCTGAGGAAGGGCAGCCCGCAGAGCGTGTTTATCTGGGGATTGCTTCCCTGCTGGATAATCAGGATGAGGAATTTCTGGTCTACGACTGGCGTGCGCCGATTTCCAATCTCTATTACGATAATATGCCGGGTCCCGCTTCCTATAAGACTCCAGCAGGGGAAATGGAAGGAGAACTGACGCTCAAGCGCCAATTCTCGATCCGAGATGGACAGATTCGTTTTATGTTCGATACAGGGGTAACGATTGGAGACGAGCTGCTACAGGCGGTGCTGAGTCGCAGCTCGGATGCTCAGATGAAAAGTATCGTGGCAACCATCCAAAAGGAGCAGAATCGCATCATTCGTGATGATCGAAGCCGGATGCTTATCGTACAGGGGGCGGCAGGAAGCGGCAAAACATCTGCTGCGCTCCAGAGAGTAGCCTATTTGCTGTATAAGTACCGTGACCGCTTGCGCGCGGATCAGGTAGTGCTATTTTCGCCCAATCCGATGTTTAACAGCTATGTTTCGACGGTATTACCTGAATTGGGTGAGGAAAACATGCTCCAGGCGACGCTTCAGGAGTATTTGGAGCGTCGGCTGGGCCGGGAGTTTCAATTGGAAGACCCTTTTGAGCAGCTGGAATATGTATTGTCGGCATCTTCACAGCCGGGGTATGAGGCCAGAATGGAAGGCATCCGCTTTAAGTCGTCCAAGACGTTTTTGCAAGCCATTACCGGATACAAGGCGTATTTGGAGCAGGAGGGTATGCGTTTTAAACCGATCCGGTTTCAAGGGCGCGAGGTGGTTCCATTGGAGGAAATGGTGCATAAGTTTTATGGGTTTGATGCTTCGGTTCGGCTGGCGAATCGGCTGGAGCTGCTTCGGGATTGGATGCTCAAGGAGCTGGCCCGTTTCGGTAAAGAGGAATGCTCCGCTCCATGGGTTGATCAGCAGATGGACCTGATGGAACCTGAGGATTACCAGCGTGCTTATAATCGCATGCGGCGTAAATCCAAGAATAAAGGCCATACCTTTGACGATTTTACACGTGAACGGGAAATATTGGCGCGAATGGTGGTCAGTGACCGCTTGAAGCCTTTGCGTAAATGGATCAAAGCACTTCGCTTTGTGGACACGACCCGCTTATATGGCGAGTTGTTCCTGAATGAGACGCTACTGAGCCAGCTGGCCAATCACGCCGAGCTGCCCGATAGCTGGAGTGAAATCAGCCGTCAAACGCTGGATCGGATGCAGGCCGGGGAACTGGCATATGAGGACGTGACACCATTTTTATATCTGCGTGAGCTGATGTTGGGCTTCCGTTCCAATAGCCATATCCGTCATGTGTTTATTGATGAAGCACAGGACTATTCACCCTTCCAATTGGCTTTTTTCAAACGCTTGTTTCCACAGGCTAAAATGACCGCGCTGGGCGATTTTAATCAGGCGATCTATGCGCATGCTTCTGTCCTTCAGGATGCGGAGCCTCTCTATGAGCTGTATGGAGCGGAACAAACCGAGATGATTTCCCTGACACGCAGCTACCGCTCGACACAGGAAATTGTGGAGTTTACCCGGGGAATGGTGGCTGGAGGCGAGCATATTGTACCGTTTAACCGCAAGGGTGAGAAGCCTCGTGTTACGGAGGTACGTTCGCGTGAAACGCTGTATCGTCTGATCGTCGGGAACATCACGGAATTGCTGGCAGAGGGTTATGAATCCGTGGCAGTGATCTGCAAAAATGCCGGAGAAAGTGCGACAGCTTATGAAGCGCTCGAAGGAGAGTTGCCCGTGAAGCCAAGGCTGATCAAGAAGACAACCCCGGCTTTTGAAAAGGGAGTCCATATCATTCCGGCTTACCTGGCAAAAGGCGTGGAATTTGATGCGGTCCTGATCTATGACGGTTCAGCGGAGCAATATCAGCGTGAAAGTGAGCGCAAGCTGTTCTACACTGCCTGTACACGGGCTATGCATTTGCTACACATCTATACGATAGGCGAAATTACACCGTTCGTGAGTTCGCAGGTATCGGATACGTATACCCGTAAAGTGGAAGAAAGTGATCCTGTTCTGTAAGACTGGCATAATTGTACGTATTCCAGTAACATAAGCAAATAAGAAAAACAGGTAAGAAGCATAAACGGAGGTTACAAAACGTAATGGACATGAAGAGTGTATTTCAACGCGCGCCGCTGGCGGACTGTGTACCCGAGCTGGTAGCTACAGCCAGAGGGGAGCGCAAGGCATCGCTGGTTATCCGCGGAGGAACGCTGGTCAATGTGGTATCGGGCGAATTATTACCGGGAATGTCTATTGCTGTGCAGGGCTCCCGTATCGCATACGTCGGTCGGGACGTTAGCCATACCATTGGAGAAGACACCGTGATCATTGAAGCGGAAGGCCGCTATATGGCACCGGGATTACTGGATGGACATTGTCACATCGAAAGCACGCAGCTTACGGTAACCGAGTTTGCAAAAGCGGTGCTGCCGCTGGGCGTGACGGGTGGATTTTTTGACCCGCATGAAATTTCCAATGTTCTCGGTCTGAAAGGGCTTCGCCTGATGCTTGATGAAGCACGTACGACACCGCTGGCTGCTTACATGCAGGTGGCTTCTTGTGTTCCGTCCACAGGGCCGGAACTGGAAACGACAGGGGCCTCCTTCGGCCCGGCGGAAGTCGAGGAAGCCTTAAGCTGGGGCCCGGATATGATCGGGCTGGGCGAAGTTATGAATTTCCCGGGCGTTGTCTATGGAGACGATGTGATGATCGGGGAAATTCAGGCCACGCTGCGCGCGGGCAAGGTGGCGGACGGCCATTTTACATGGGCTTCCGACGATTGGCGGCTGCCAGTATATGCAGCCGCAGGGATTACAGGCGACCACGAATGTGTCACGCCCGAGGATGTAGCCGAGCGTATCCGGCTCGGCATGTATGCCAAAATGCGGCAGGGCTCCGCATGGCATGATGTGGCCGAGACCATCCGCGCCAGCACGGAAATGGGCCTCGACACCCGTCGCATGATGCTGGTGACGGATGACCGCAGCGCGGAATCCTTGCTCCATGAGGGTCAGATGGACTTCGTCGTGCGTCATGCCATTGCGCAGGGCGTCAAGCCCGTGACCGCGTTTCAGATGGCTACGCTGAATACGGCAGAGCGCTTCGGCGTAGCACGGGATATCGGCTCGATTATTCCGGGGGCGATTGCCGATATTATTTTGCTCGATGGCCGTCTGGCCGAAGTGAACGTGACCGCTACGATTGCGGCGGGTCAACTGGTGGCCGAGCACGGCCAAATGGTCGCCGATTGGGAGGGCTTCGTTTATCCTGCGGAAGTGATGGACACGGTCCGTCTGGGACGCGACCTGAGCGCTGCGGATTTCCGCATTGCGGCTCCAGTACAGGAGGGGAACGTACCTGTACGAGTCATTCGTGTCACGGAAAATCACGTGGACACGAAGGAAGTGCGGATGACCGTTCCGGTCCGCAATGGTGAGGTCACGGCAGATCCCGCGCAGGATCTGTGCAAAATAGCCGTCTTCGAGCGGCATCATGCCAGTGGCAGCCATGCGGTGGCACTCGTGACGGGCGTCGGTTTCACCGAGCCTGCTGCCATTGCCATGACTGTGGCGCATGACAGCCACAACCTGCTCGTCATTGGCAACGATGACGAGTTGATGACCCAGGCGGCGAAGCAGGCCGTGGCTATGCGCGGCGGTGTAGTGGTCGTGTCCGCCTCGGGCGAAACGCGCTTCCCGCTGCCTATCGCCGGGCTGATGTCTCCTGCGCCGTTTGTAGAGGTGGCTGCGCAGTCCGAGAGCATCAGCCGGGCACTTCAGCAATCCGGCTGTGTGCTGAACAACGCACTGATGACACTGTCGCTGCTGGCGCTGGTCGTCATCCCCGAAATCCGCCTGTCGGATCAGGGGCTTGTTGTGATCGGAGCAGACGGTATCCGCAAGGTTTCGATCTTCGTCGAAGAGGATATTGCGGAAGCCTGACAGGCTACTTTGCCCATACGCGTGTATTTATGATATGTGCGCTTTTTTGAAAGGGGGTTGTCCCATAAGGTCTGTAAAGACTGGAGAGATAGCT
Source organism: Paenibacillus sp. RC334 (assembly GCF_030034735.1). Taxonomy (NCBI): domain Bacteria; kingdom Bacillati; phylum Bacillota; class Bacilli; order Caryophanales; family Paenibacillaceae; genus Paenibacillus; species Paenibacillus sp. RC334. Next base: position 2,052,353 of record NZ_CP125370.1, read on the forward strand.
CCTGTTTTCTGTATTTAAAAATCAAAAAGGTTTCCTTCTATTTAAGAATTCCGGGGAGCAATGAGCATATGTATCAGTATTATCTTTCATTAGAGCAGATGGTTTATCAGGCCTCGATTGTAGAGCAGGATTGGAACAGATTTGTAGAACGAACCCGTGTAAAACATGTACAGCAGGGAACGTATCTGATCGAAACGGGTGAACCCGTGAATCATGCCTATTTTTGCTCAGAGGGATTATTCCGTTTATTCTACACTTTAGCAGATGGCAGGGAGTATAATGTTGGCTTTTCGCCAGCAGATGATTACGAAGGAGCTTATGGATACAAGCCATATGTGGGAAGAAATTCGCGACTCGGAGCCATATACCAAGAGGTAAATGAAGATTAAAGATGTCGTATAAGGCGAATTCTTGAGCTGTTCATATTCAGCTTGGAGTTCGCCTTTTACTTTTTGCCATCCTTCAACTTATATCTGTGACAAAGGGCGTTGCTCCAACCATCTGCTCGGCTTCGTGCTGCTTGCGATATTGTGAAGGAGGCATGCCGTTCCATTTTTTAAAGGTTGCGATAAAATAGCTCAGATTATCAAAGCCAACCTCCAGCGCAATATCGACCACCTTGCGGTCACTTTGCTCCAGCAGTCTGCAAGCCTTCTGAACCCGGTGGTAATTGATGTATTCGACCGGGCTTTTTTGCACCATCTGCTTGAAGAAACGGCAAAAGTGTCCCTCGCTCATACGAATCTCATCCGCGATATCCCGCAAACGAATGGGCTCATGAGCATGACTGTTGATGTACGCCAGCGCTTTTTTGATTCGTTCGACTTTGCTGCGCTGACCTGCCATAATCACGTCTTCTCCGTTAGCCGGGGTCATATGAGGATACATGCTGGCGATGATGCCATAGAGCTGTGCCTTGGTCGCCAGCTCACGGGCAGGCGCATTCTGCTCATGGCTGGTGATGATGCGGCGCAGCGCGGTCAGTACCTCCTGTTCCCAAGGCAGGACCCCGCGAATGTGAGGGGGAACGACGAGCTTTTTGCTGATAAAAGGGTCGATAAACTGCTCCTGCACCGTATCCTGTGTCCGGCTGTGCAGCAGATCGGGATGAAATACCACAGCAGAGAATACGCAGCTTGGCGCTTTTTTTAAATATCCGGCGTGTAGCTCTCCGCTGTTGACAAAAAGAGCCTCACCTTCGCTGACCTCGGTGTATTCCATATCCGTCTGAAAGACGGCGCTACCCTGCTCCACGACGATAAACTCCATTTCCTCATGCCAATGAGACTCCAGCACGCTGTTTCCGTTCAACTGCTCTACGCTCGGATACACGCTGACCGGATACATGGGATTACCATGAATACGATTTTCCCGCAACATTTCCCGATTCATTTCACCCACTCCCTTCCTGATTTTTGTTTTGTATAGAAAATATCAAAATATTGATACAATACGTCAAAATAAAAGAAGTAAACCCTTACATAAATCAATATTATTATAGTAAGGATTTCGAAAAAATCCAACAAGCGATTTTATTTGGGTTCAACAATATATAGATCGAAACGGAGGAAATAAACAGATGAAATTTACAGATGGCTATTGGATGGTCCGCAAAGGCTATGAGATCCAAAATCCTGCGGAAATCCGTGATATTGTGACGGACGATGTTTCCATGACGGTATACGCGTCGACCCACCGGATCGAGCATAAAGGAGACACCCTGAACGGGGCGTTGCTGAAAGCGACCTATAGCTCGCCGATGCCGAATGTCATTCGGGTACGCTTTAACCACCACAAGGGGCGGGTGCATCATGGACCGGATTTTGAAATTCATACCTTGCCAACAGAGGTGGAGATTACGGCAGGTGAGGACGCAGCGGTGCTGAAAAGCGGTAATCTGAGTGTGCGTGTCGGTCGTGGAAAGAGCTGGGACGTAGGTTTTTATGTGGAGGATCGTAAAATCACGGGTAGCGGACATCGTGGGCCTGGATACATTACAGACCCACAGGATCAGCCTTTTTTCCGGGAGCAGCTGGAGTTGGGAATCGGGGAGTACGTATACGGCCTCGGGGAACGCTTCACTCCATTTGTGAAAAATGGGCAGGTGGTCGATATCTGGAATGAGGACGGCGGCACGAGCAGTGAGCAGGCGTACAAAAACATTCCATTTTACCTGTCTAATAAAGGGTATGGTGTGTTTGTCAATCATCCGGAAAAGGTATCGTATGAAATTGCATCGGAAAATGTCTCGAAGGTGCAGTTTAGCGTCTCTGGCGAATCGTTAGAGTATTTTATTATTGGCGGAGCCAACCCTAAAGAGGTGCTGGACAATTACACCAAGCTGACGGGCAAGCCCGCGTTACCACCTGCCTGGACCTTTGGTTTGTGGCTGACCACCTCGTTCACGACCGATTATGATGAAGCGACGGTGAATCATTTTGTGGACGGGATGGCTGAGCGTGATTTGCCGCTCTCGGTATTCCATTTTGACTGCTTCTGGATGAAGGAATACCAATGGTGCGATTTCCAATGGGATCAAGATATGTTCCCGGACCCGGAAGGTATGCTACAGCGTTTGAAAGCGAAGGGACTCAAAATTTGTGCTTGGATTAACCCGTATATTGCGGAAAAATCCATTTTATTCGATGAAGGCATGGAGAACGGGTATCTGGTCAAAACCGCCGATGGCGGCGTATGGCAATGGGACATGTGGCAGGCGGGTATGGGGCTGGTTGACTTTACGAATCCGGCTGCGGTGGCTTGGTATCAGGATAAGCTGAAGGTGCTGGTGGATCAGGGTGTGGATTGCTTTAAAACTGATTTTGGCGAGCGGATTCCTACGAATGTGGTGTATCATGACGGCTCTGATCCGGTGAAAATGCACAATTATTACACGCATTTGTACAACAAGGCTGTATTTGACGTGCTGGAGGAAAAGCTGGGTAAAAATGAAGCGGCGTTGTTCGCACGTTCCGCTACGGCCGGGGGACAGCAGTTCCCGGTTCACTGGGGCGGTGACTGCTCGTCGACATATGAGTCGATGGCGGAATCGCTGCGGGGCGGCTTATCGCTTGGTTTGAGCGGCTTTGGCTTCTGGAGCCATGATATTAGCGGCTTTGAATTAACGGCTGCGCCGGACGTGTATAAACGGTGGGTACAATTTGGGCTTTTGTCTTCCCACAGTCGTCTGCACGGAAATGAATCGTACCGCGTGCCTTGGCTGTTCGATGAAGAATCGGTGGATGTGGTTCGCAGCTTTACGAAGCTCAAATGTTCATTAATGCCGTATCTGTATCCGTCCGCTGTGGAATCCTCGGTGAAGGGTCTGCCGATGATGCGGGCAATGGTGCTGGAATTCCCGCTGGACCCGAGCTGTGCAACGCTGGATCTGCAATACATGCTGGGCGATTCCATTTTGGTGGCCCCGATCTTTAATAAGGAAGGCAACGTACAGTATTACGTTCCGGAGGGCCAGTGGACGAATCTGTTGACGAATGAAACCGTGTCGGGTGGTCGCTGGGTTAACGAGCATCACGATTTTACAACCCTGCCCGTGCTGGTGAAGCCGAACACGCTGCTGGCGATCGGTCATGAGGACAGCCGTCCGGATTATGATTATGCAGAACAAGTGTCTTTCCACTTGTTCGAGCTGGGTGAAGGGCAGCAGGCTCGGACGGTTATCGTGAACACTTCTGGTGAAGAAGAGCTGACCGTCACTGCCAGTCGCAAGGATGCTGTGATTACGGTGAAAGCTGAGGGTACGGTTAAACCATGGTCACTGGTACTGCGGTGCATTCACGAAGCTATTCAGGTCGAGGGTGGCAGCAGTCAAGCGGGAGAGCAGGGTGTGATCATTACACCAGCCTCAAGCGGACAGCAGGAGCTTACCATTCACTTGGGATAGGTCATGTACACTTTCGCTCACAAGTAAAATTCGCCATTCTATAGTGTAGCAATGTATTGCAAAAAGGGGCTTGCCTGATCAACCGGGCAGACCCTTTTTTGCTTTGGAGTCGTAATGGCAATTTTCAACTTAGGTTTCGATTTTTATTTACCCTTGCTGAACAAGCATCGGTACGATGTACTGCCTGAATATATCCACAGGAGTCCGCTTCTTTTTGAACTTGTCAGCAGTAACAACAACCACCATGTCATAAGACGGGACGACAACAATGTATTGACCGCCAAAGCCGAGCGCGTAATAATAATCCGTTTCAGCGCTTTTCTCCGTTTCGTCTGAAAAGGAAGAAGCCCACCAGTGCCAGCCGTAAAAGGCTTTTTGGGGTTTGGCCGTCGGAAGGAGCGCACGGGTGGAGTGCCGGACGGCCTCAGCTTGTATGAGCTGATGGCCTTCACAGCTTCCTTCGTTCAGGTAGAGCAGTCCAAATTGAAGCATATCCATGGGTTTGAGACGCAGTCCAAAGCCTCCTGTATGAGTGCCTTGCGGATCGGTTTCCCAATGGTAGTTTTCGATACCCAGCGGTTGGAATAACTGCTGCTCGGCAAATTCAGCTACCGCTTGTCCAGAAGCATGACGCAGAATGGTAGCCAAAAGCTGAGAACAGCCGGAGTTGTACTCCATTCGCGTACCTGGTACATCAGCGAGCGGCTGTGACAGCACAAATTGCACCCAGTCTGATGTTTTGCTCATCGTCGGAAATGAATTTTGCCCGCCAAATTCAGTCCAGTTAAAGCCCGCGGACATCGTTAACAGATGTTCAATCGTAATATCACGCTTTCGCGTATCGCTGTCCTTGGCAATCTGGGGAAAAAATTCGAGGATAGGTGTACCCGGCTGTGGTACGATTTGCTGATCCATGGCGATGCTGACTAATGCGGCAAGCACGCTTTTGTTGCACGAATTTATTTTATAGAGTTCATTTGCAAATTGAGGTTCACGGTAGTATTCCAGCGCCATGCTCCCATGCTGGAAGATCAGGCAGCTACGGATCTCCAGCTCGGTTAGTCCGCAAACAAGCGGTGTAAGTTCCAGACTACTCAAGTAAGTCCCTCCTTGACATTTATAGTACATAAATAAATAGTATATCATTTTTAAAGATCACAAATCCGATAAATCTCATGATCATCTAATAAGAGATGAATATAAGGATGGCGTTACTTTTTTTGTTTTTATTTCAGAAAAGAACATATTAATTCACCATATTGTCACAATTACATTGAAAAAACTATACACTTTTCTTGTTTCGTTCAACAACTTCAGCGAATTAAACGATATATAGTAAGTTGACATTATATTCAGACATAACTGGGGGACCGATTCATGAATTTAACGATTAAGGCTAAAATGATTCTTAGTGCGCTGCTTATTCCGGGTGTAATTGCAGCTATGCTGCTGACAAACTACATTCTGAGCGTACAAAATGAGAATAAATACAAGGATATTGTGAATCGTGAAGAGACCATTGTATATAATTCAAAGTCTCTTCAGTTTTTGTTAAACGGGATATCTAATGACGAGCGAGGATACTTGCTAACTCGGGATGAACAATATGGAAAAGGGATTGAAAGCAAGCAGAGCGAAATTGTGAAGCTGCTTCAGCAAACGGAAGCTTTGCTCGATCTGAATGCAGGAGATACGAAGAAAACGATGGATGATTTGAAAATGGGAATAAATTCCTATTTCAACCGCGTCCATGGATTATTGAATACAGCGGGTTACCGGAGTACGATCGATACGTTTCCCCCGTTTTCGGATTTACTCGATATATATGAAAATGAACGGGTTTTACGGAAACAGCTTGATGTGAAAATGATGGCGTTCGTTAAATCTCAGGAGGACATGGTAGCGGCGAAAGTACAAGAAGCCCACCAAACCATGACCAACACGATCTGGATTACGAGCATTCTGGGCTGTCTTATTATCATTTACAGTATTGCACAATCGATCATTTTGATTCGTTCCATCCGGCCGTTGTACCATATGAATGAACAGTTGCTGGAGATGTCAGCGGGCGGCGGAGATTTGCGTAGTCAACTCGATATTACGACCAAGGACGAGATTGGCATGATTGCCAGCTCGTACAACAAGCTGATCGCGGGCTTTCGCAATATTATTGTGGATGCTCAGGATACAGCCCGTACGTTATCTGTGACCGCCGAGCGGGTAAGCCTGAGCACTGAAGAAATGAATCAGGCCAATCGTCATACTTCCGGTGTGATGGAAGAGCTAGCGACTGGCATGGAGCATCAGGTCGATGACATCACACAGACCACAGATGCAGTAAAAGAGCTTGCTCATGGACTGGAGCATATTGCGGTGACGAGCCAGCAGGTGTACAAGCTGTCGGATATGGCTGCCAAGGACGCAGAAGCAGGAGAGCAATCCATCGGTCAGGCGATGAGGCAGATGGAAAAGGTAAGCGAAAGTGTAGATAGCTCTGCTCGTGCTGTACGTCTGCTTAGTAAACAGGCTGAACAGATCGGAATGATCGGTTCTGTCATTACCGGCATTGCCAAGCAGACAGGGATGCTGGCGCTTAACGCGTCGATTGAAGCCGCCAGAGCAGGAGAACAGGGCAAAGGATTTGCTGTCGTAGCATCTGAGGTAAGAAGGCTGTCTGACCAGGTATCCGTTTCAGCAGCGGAAATTACACAATTTGTGTATCATATCCAGGACCATGTGGGTAATGTCGCATCAACCATGCAAGCCGGAACAGTTGAAGTGCAGTCAGGTGTGAAGATCATGGAATCGGCCGAAACGGCATTTCGCCAGATTGGCAGCTCCATTCAGCAGGTCAGCGAACAGATTCACAGTGTGAATCTGTCTGTGGAACAGATGTCCACCGGATCGGGGCAAATGGTGGGAGCCGTGGAGCGTATCCGCGAAGTAGCGGAACAGTCCGCAGGCGGAACCCAGAGCGTCAGCGCAGCGGCTGAGGAGCAGCTGGCTTCCATGGAGGATATCGCGTCATCCATTCATACGCTGGCAGAAATGTCGAAATTGCTGAATGCAAGGGTTGGAGGATTTAAGGTGTAGCTGTATAAATCCACACTAATGTAAACACAATAACACTTGTTGAACCATTTTGGACAGCTGTGTTATTACTTTTGCAAAGGTGGTAACGGGATGCAACAAAATAAAGGGAATCTGCTTGCATTAGGTTCCATCCCGCTGATGATGACGCTGGGCAATTCCATGCTGATTCCTGTTTTGCCGGAAATCGGACGTAAGCTACATGTCAGCTCCTTTCGCATTAGCATGTTAATTACGGTATATGCGGTAGTTGCCATTTTGCTGATTCCAATCGCGGGATATCTCTCCGACCGATTTGGTCGCAAGGCGGTGATTGTGCCCTGCTTGATCCTGACGGTGATTGGCGGGGGGATTTCTGCGGTGGGGGCATGGCTGCTTCATGATCAGGCAGCGTACTGGACCATTATTGGGGGGCGGTTGCTTCAGGGGGTCGGAGCGGCGGGAGCTTTTCCCATTGTCATTCCGCTCGTGGGGGATTTGTATGAGAACGAGGAAGAAGCCAGCAAAAACCTGGGTGTAGTCGAGACCTATAATACATTCGGTAAAGTGCTAAGCCCAATTCTGGGTGCGGCACTCGGCGCAGTCCTTTGGTTTTTGCCATTGGCAGTGATTCCTGGCCTCTGTCTGATTTCGCTCATTTTGGTGCTTTGGCTGATTCATGCGCCCAAGCGTAAGAACCAACCGATAATGTTTCGGGAGTTTCTGGGAAATGTGAAGCAGGTGCTTGACGAAAAAGGACGCTGGCTATATGCAATTTTCGCCGTGGGCGGCATTTGTATGTTTGTCATTTTTGGCGTCCTGTTCTACTTATCCGACATACTGGAAAGTCGTTACAACCTTCGTGGGGTCTGGAAAGGGTTCGTGCTGGCGATTCCGTTGGTTTCTCTCTGTCTGTGCTCTTATATCGGAGGAAAAATCATCGGCAAGCACAAAAAACGGATGAAATGGATCGGTTTTTCCGGTTTGGCAGTGTTGACGATCAGCTTTGGCATTCTCGGATTTTTTTCAACATATTTATGCGGTGATCGGACTGTTTACATTGGGGGGAGCCGGAATTGGACTGGCACTGCCTTGTTTGGATGCCCTGATTACGAAAGGGATTGAAAAAGAGGAGCGCGGAACGATTACCAGCTTGTACAGCAGTATGCGCTTTGTCGGGGTGTCACTAGGTCCTCCGGTTGTATCCTTGCTGATCGGAAGCAGTGGACATAGTTTGCTTTTTGGCGTGATGGCCGGAGTGGGCGGAATTGCGGCTCTGCTCATGCTGTTTGCGGTCAAACCGAAGCAAGATGAACCCTCAGACGAAAAATCCGGTGAACATATGAACGCCACTGGGGGGCTGACAGACGTATCCCGGAAAAAGCCGCTTTCTTCCAAGCTGAGACGCAAAACCCCGGCCAAATAAGAGCGATATAAAACCAAAGAGCACCCGATTCCATGAAGCCATGGTGTTGGGTGCTCTTTTTGAAATATGCTTTACCCCTCGACAGGGACACGCGTTTTGGGCTTGCGACCTACAGCAAGCTGAATAATATAGATGAGCAGGAATAATACGATAAACAGCGAGGAAAGGCGATACATCCACGCATAATCGCTGGCTTTGGCGATAATACCAAGAATAAGCGCTCCGGCAGCGATTCCGAAATCAAGGGAGTTTAGAAACATACCGTTTGCCATGCCCCGTTGTTTGGGCGACACGACCTGAATCATCCACGTTTGCAAAGTCGGCTGCATGACGCCAAAACCGATGCCATAGCAAAGGGCAGACAGATACATGAAGGCATCACTGTGCGCATAGGAAAGCAGGATGAGACCGCCGAACAGGAACAGGGAACCGGGGATGAGCAGCGCTTTTGCTCCTTTTTTATCATAGATACGGCCTGAGAAGGGACGTACGATCAGAACGGACAGCGCATTAAACAGGAAAAAATAGGCCGGGTGCGACAAATTGGCTTCATCTCCGTAAAGCGCCATAAAGCCGATCAATCCGCCGTACGTAATAGACATGAGCATGTTCAGCAAGGCGGGAATCCAGAGCTTGCGGTTAAATGCCGGTTTTCGTCCTTCTTCCACAGGAACCATCGGCGGCTCAACATGTCCTTTCGGCAGGGTGCGAATCAGCCAGTAGGCCAACGGGAAAATGAGGACAATGACAGCTGAGGTCGTATATACAAGCAGATTAAAACTGCCATATTGCAGCATCGAAATACCGATGGTCGGTCCAATCGACATCGCCAGGCTGGTGGACAAGCTGAAATACCCCATTCCTTCACCGAGACGCTTGGCAGGAATGATATTTGAGGCCATGGTTGGAAAGGCGGTACTACTCAAACCGAAGCCGATGCCAAACAGCATACGCATGAGTAGCAACACCGTGATCGTCGGTGAAACGCTGTATCCGAGCGTACTCGCTAATCCGAACAGCAGACCGATGAAAATCAGGGTATTGCGATGCCCTTTTTCCAGCATACGGGCTGAAAAAAGCCTTGCCACAATCGCGCTCAATGCGAATAGCGTAGTGACGAGGCTGACCTGAACGGAGCTGGCGTGGAATGTATTTTTAACATACGCAGGAATGGAAGATACGATCATCTGTAATTCCAGAAATAAAAAAAGATTAGATACGGTTAAAACGATAAATTCCTTGGTCCAAAGAGGCTGCTTGCCTTTTTGCATGTTAGTCGTTCTCTCCTTGTTTTTCCGATTGAGTCAGGTTAGCGTGGACTTGTAAAAGAGTTTGACGGAACTGCTCCAGATCAGCAGGGGAAATTCCATTCACAAAATCGTGGTTGGCGCCGCGCTCGACCGGAAGAGTTTCCTCCACGAGCAGTCGTCCGGCTTCAGTCAAATGAAGCAAATACGCTCGACGGTCCTGTGGGCTATTCACACGTTGCACCCAACCCTTTTTGTCCAACAAATCAATAATTCGGGTCGTAGTTGGCTGGTCCTTAACCGCCTTAGCTGCAATTTCCTTCTGATTCAGACCTTCTGCCTGGTAGATTTGATACAGAACCGACCATTGCTCAGGGGAAATATCATAAGATTTAAGGCGATGCATAAGCTGCTGGCTCATCTTGCGGTGGGTAATGCCGAGCAGCATGCCGATGGAGCAATCCGGGGGCAGGTTATTCATGAGTAGCTCCTTTCTGTTTTCCGTACATAAATTAATTCAAAAGTAAATTAATTGTTAAAACAATTATATGTAAAACAAGTTGTTTTGTCAAAAAAAGTTGTACTTTATTCACCGTTTACTTTGAACTGGATTTCATTGGAGAGGGGAGAGAACTCATGGATAATGCGATTGTAACTGCCATCACCAAAGCCAAAAACAGGAAATCCTTATTTCATTTTACACGAGTATGTAATGTATCAATGATTGCTTATTTCGACGCTATATTGTCCAGTTACCAAATCAATCACCACATTGCAGGGGAACGCCGCGTAAAGGCGGTACAAGTAGATTATGAGGGGTATGATATCACTATAAATGCCCATCTGCGGATTCCTGACCAGATGATAGATGCTGCAATCACACAGGAGCAATTTAGGGAGGCGCTGGATCGGCATGTATTTTTTTGGCCCACGTTAAAGGATTGTCAGAAAATGATGAATACCTATTCACGAAGAGAACCGGAGGAAAGGTTTGCCGTTCTGGAATTGGACGCGTATTCCTTGATATCCGGGCATGCTTCCGCAGTGAAGCTCACCAAATATGATTCAGGAAGCTCGCCACGTTTTCCGGCCCATTGTTCCTACAAGAAAAGTCTGGACATGTTTTTACCTCTAGACCGCTTCCAGGTGGTACGGAATAATTTCGTGCCTGTTAAGCCATCCGACATACGAGAGGTCTTGGTAGAGGATCGGGTTAACCATATGTCTAGCTATCTGAAATCGGTTTACGTGGATCATGGTGAGGATGTGCCTGAACGCTGGAGAAACTTGACGCGGCCTTTGGCAGACTTGCGAAATATGGAGAGAAAATAATACGGACGAAAAAACAGCCCGCAATATGCGGGCTGTTCGGGTTTAAAGCAATATAGTTTTGCCGTTTCGGGCGAATTAGGCTTTAGGTACAGTTTCCCAGTCCTTCAGGAAGCGTTCAATACCGCTGTCAGTCAGCGGGTGTTTCCACAGGGAAGGGAGCAGGGAGCCAGGAATGGTGGCAATATGCGCACCAGACAGAGCAGCATCTTCCACATGCTTGATGTTACGGATGGAGGCTGCAATGATTTCGGCTTTCAGACCATGAATGTCCAAAATCTGTCTCAGTTCACGAATCAGCTTCATACCGTCAACAGCGATATCATCCAGACGTCCTACGAACGGGCTGATAAAAGTAGCGCCAGCTTTGGCAGCCATCAAACCTTGAGCCGCGGAGAAAATCAGCGTTACATTCGTTTTAATCCCGTTTTTGGTCAGTTCGTTACAAGCATACAAACCGTCTTCAGTCATAGGCAGCTTAATAACAACGTTCGGTGCCCATTTGGCAATCTCATAAGCTTCCTTGAGCATATCCTCGGCTTTCAAGCCAATGACCTCAGCACTCACGGGACCTTCCACGATACCGCAAATCTCCTGAATGACTTCCTTGAACACCCGACCTTCCTTAGCGATCAGCGAAGGGTTCGTTGTTACACCATCAACCAGACCCAAACGTTCAATACGTTTGATTTCTTCAATGTTACCAGTATCCAAGAAAAATTTCATTTGATTTCCTCCTCAGGTTTTTTAAAATTCATAATACATATCACACACCATGTACATCAGCCAAATAAAAGATAGCATATTGCACACGTTAAACTTATAATTAGTATGTATTACATACTCAATTGTGACACATTTTAAAATTGAAAACAAGCTGTCTTTGATTAAAATTTGATGAATTGTCGGAAAATGCGGAAATTTACCGATCTATGCTCATCTATAATGTATACTACCCCATTCTATAAGGAGGTAATCATTATTCAACTGTCTGAAAGACAGCGGGAAATTGTTGATATTGTCCAGCGCCTGGCGCCTGTTACGGGGGATAAAATTGCTGAGGAGTTGGGGTTGACGCGACCGACCCTCCGTTCCGATCTTGCGCTGCTCGTCATGCTCGGTCTGATAGACGCCAAGCCGAAGGTAGGATATCTGCCAGGCCGTTACCCTAAATACGACAGTCATGTTGGCACCATGCTCAAAAAGCTGACTGTGGCTGATGTGCTCAGTGATCCGATTTTAATTTCTGGTGACGCTACGGCTTACGATGCGGTACTGATGTTATTTCAGCAAAATACCGGTACGCTGATGGTCACAGGAGAGGATCAGGAGCTGATCGGAATTGTTACTCGCAAGGATCTGCTGAAGGTGACGCTGGGGCATACCGATCTTCACGCTGTTCCGGTAACGATGGCAATGACGCGACGCGCCCAAATGACGACACTCACTCCGGGCGATTCTCTGCTGGAGGCGATATCCAGGCTCGTTCGTCATCAGGTCAATTGCCTTCCGGTCATGGATGAGCAGTGTATGGAGACCTCCTTCATTCAAACCAATGGATTGGTGGGCCGGGTTACCAAAACGGATATCATGAACGCTATTTTGAGCTTGACGGAAGAGAAGACGTAAAAGAAGAAAAAGGGGGCCTTATATGTACTGGTTGGCCATGCTGACCATGCTGATTGATCATGTTGGACTTGTATTTTTTCCGACTGATCCGGCCTGGAGAATTGCCGGCAGGCTTGCTTTTCCAATCTATGCATATGCGCTGTATATGGGGTATGCCCGCACTCGTAATATGCGAGGTTATATGCTCCGCTTGCTCGGAATCGCCCTGATTTCTCAGGTGCCCTATATGCTGGCGTTTGATGTGTATAGACCAAACGTGGTCTGGACGCTGTTGATCTCGTTGCTGGCGCTGGCTGCTGCGTCGCGATTGAAGAATTGGGTGGCTATAACAGGATTATATGTGCTCACAGCTCTGGTCATGGAGCTTAGCCTGATGGATTACGGAGCCTATGGACTGCTGCTCGTCCTCATTTACCGCTATACCCGCTCCTATATGATGGTTGCGGCGCATTTTGCGCTGAACGTCTTATATGATATGGTGCATCACGCGAATCTCCAGCATTTTAGCCTGCTGTCCACCATTCTTATCGCATGCTTTGCATCCGGGGAGAGCAGATTTTATAGCCGGGTACCGCGCTGGTTGTGGCGCAGCTTTTATCCGGTGCATCTGGCTGCTATTGCGGCCATTCGTCTCTGGCTCTAATCATAAGCTCATCATCTTCAAAATCAGCAAAAGAACCTTCAAAACCACGCTATAGATGGTTTTGAAGGTTCTTACTTATTCCAAAGTTTAGGACGCTTTGTTAGGACCTTGGGCAAACGGCAACGGTCGTTCCGGAGCGCCTTCCTTCATGTATTGCACCAATACTTCCGGAATATTGTGTATCCCACCTGCATTAACGCGATAGCCATTCGTTTGTCCAGGTGAGTTAATGCCACGCTTCACCGTGAAGGTAACGTCAATGCCCAAGGCGCGGCAAATTTCCAGCGTTTCCTTGGTATATCCTCCATACGGAAAGGCAAGGACGTTGCGATCATTGTGAAGATACTTGAACAGCTTCTTGTCGGCGGTGTCCAAATCGTTGTAAACCCGTTGCTTGAATTCGTCCTCGGTTTCCATACGCCCCAGCTTTTTCGAATATACCGGGTCCATGAGAAGCGGTTTTTCCTTGGAGCGTGCTACATTTGTGTATCCATACGCGTGCTGATCATTGGTGTGATTGTAGAAATCAACACCTTCGGCATGCATGTGCTGGATTTGCTCCCACGTCAGCTTCTTAATACCGATGTGCTTGGGATTACTGATCGTGGATGTGATGAGAAAATTGGTTGCAGGTACACGGTACTTTTTCAACACGGGAAAGGTGTCTGTATAAAAAGATTCATAGCCGTCGTCGAAGGTCATAAGTACAGCATTATCGGGCACCTTGGCTTTATGTAGAATAAAGTCCGTATATTCTTTCATCGTAATCCAGTGGAAGCCGTTGGCTTTCATTTCATCCAGCTGCTTCGTAAAATTGCTGAGCTTGAGAGCGCCGGGATCCGGTGGAGTTTTGGTTACTTCATGATACATCAGGACAATAACTTTGTTCTGGTAATATACTTTATCCGGCGTTGGTGTCAGAGAGAATAAGTGTCGTACCAGTCGATCTGCATTTGCTGTGCGTGTACGGTGAGTCCCTTTAACAAGGGGGGATGGTAGATGGTGCGTGCTTCGTACACCAAAATCCCTAAAATAGCTAACATGCTCATAATAAGCATTGTTCTTTTGAATATGACGTGTTTCATATGAATGACATCCCCCGCATGCAGAAATTCTAAAAGTATGGATATGTAAACCCGATATCAACTAGCAAAATCTAGTCTATCATACCTAATACACGCGGGGAAAATATCACAACTTTGTTACCTCTGTGTTGCTTTTGTGGATACCGATGACGCGATAGGGAAATAACCGATCTCTACCGCATGCTGGATCATATTTCGAATAAACTCCAGATCGGTTGTCGGGCACTTAACGCCAGCCTGATCCAGTAGCGCGGCGGTCACAGGGCAGCCATATCGGTAAGCGGAATCCTTGGCTCCATCACCTTCCAACTGCCCCATAGCAAGGTGCAGCGCGTCCTCCTGAATACCGGAAGAGGGGTTCAGCAGCCAAGCGCTATAATCGTCAAAAGGCATCGTGTCTACTGCATATCCGAGCTGGTTGACCATAGCGATCAGCTCATCATATGGCAGCGGATTCGGATTGCAGATATGGAAAATGCGGTTCGCGCTTTTTTGATGCACAGACAGCTCTACAATGGCGCGGCTCGCATAGTCAATCGGCGTAAAGTCCGTATGCCAATCAGCCTGTGGCGCTTTGCCCAGCAACAGCATGGCCTTCATCATCCGATAGTAAGCGTTGCTGTCGATATTGCGCTGGAAGCGTCCGTTAGCCGAGTGGGCCGTCAAATTACCTGCACGGTAGATAGAGACAGGCGTGCCTGACTGAGCCGCTTGGAACAACAGCTTTTCCGCTGCGAGCTTACTGTTCGTGTACAGGTTGTCCACCTGTAGCTCGTCCGGGAAGGAGGACAGTTCCAATACGGATTCCCATTGTCCTTCATTCGCCAGATCCTCCGGTATGCCCATAGTTGAGACATGATGGAAGGATACACCTGGCTTGGCCTGAGCAATTTTCAGCAGTTCCAGTGTTCCGGTTACATTCGTACGGTCAAAGGCAGCCGAATCACCAAAATGGCGAACGTCAGCGGCGCTGTGAATAATGCCGTCAATTTGATGCTCCAGCATATGGCGGTCAACGGTAGAGAGGCCAAGGTCTGCCTGCTCCAGATCACCGTACACGGCTTTGACCCGTCCTTCGATCAAGGCGGAGACATCTTGTCCAAAATATCCTGTCAGTACGGCCTCAATACGCTCGATGCCGGATGGCCCGTCCTGTGATGGGCGTACCATCGCGTACACTTTGACTTCTGTCCGTTGAAGCAGGTCATACAGAATGTGCGAACCGAGATAACCCGTAGCCCCGGTCAATAAAACAACATTCATGTCGCGTAATTCGGCTACACTCGCAGTGCCCGACAGCTCGATAGGATGTTCATTCAGGTCAGTTTTTTCTTGTGAAACCGCTAGTGCTTTGCGTTGCGGCGTTTGTTCCGTACCCAGTTGCTCCACGTATTCAGCAAGCTCGCGAACGGTTTTGTAACGGAAAAAGTCTCCAATGCGTAACGCGCCATAACGCGGTTTTAAAATAGCTAGCACATGAATGACACGAAGGGAGTCACCACCGATCAGGAAGAAGTCATCCGTTGCGCCGATGTTGGTTTTGCCAAGTACCTGTGTCCATGCTTCAGCAATGAGCGTTTCTGTTCCTTTACGAAGAGGTTCCCCGCCGTAGGCGCTGTCGGACACCTCGGGAAGCGGAAGCAGGGCCAGCTTCTTGCGGTCAATCTTGCCAGTCGGTGAAATCGGCATAGCTTCCAGATGAACGACATGGCTCGGTACAAAATAGGAAGGCAGCTTGCCCGCAATATAAGACTGAATCACGTCTTTCGGAATAGACTGTCCATCCGAAGTGGTGTAATAGCCGACCAGCATATTTTGATCCGTGTGATCCTTGACGGCTACGACAGACACGTCCTGAACGCCCGGATGCTTGGAGAAATGATCTTCAATCTCTCCGATTTCGATCCGGTTGCCCCTGATTTTGAGCTGTGAATCCTTCCGGCTTACGTATTCAATCGTACCGTCTGGCAGCAGCTTGGCGATATCGCCTGAGCGGTACATTTTTTCACCCGGAGCAAATGGGTTGTCCACAAACGATTGTGCTGTCCGTTCCGGCTGATGGAGGTAGCCATGAGCCAGTGCTGGCGTAGCAATACATACTTCTCCCGGAATGTTAATCGGGCATAGCTTGTTATCATCGTTGACGATATAGACTTTGTAGTTGTAGATCGGCTTACCGATCGGGATGTTGACGACGTGCTCAGGCACAGCACCACGAACCCGGTGGGTCGTGGTCGCTACGGTGCACTCGGTCGGTCCATACACGTTAACGATGTCTGTATCTGTACCGAATTTGCTTTGGAACGCCCGAACCTGTGAGCCGTACAGCGCCTCGCCTGCCACGGTGACAATTCGTACCTTAGCCAATTTGCGGTAGCCCTCGTCCGACAAATACGTGGACAGCTGATTAAAGAATACGGTTGGCAAGATGGTAATGATCGTCGTGCCTGTGCGTGCGATGGCTTCTGCGAATTCTTCAACAGACACGCGTTCTTCGGAGGACAGCAGATACAGCTTGGCACCGTAGAACAAGGCTCCAATCGTATCCCAAACGGATGCATCAAAGCTATAGGTGGCGAATTGAGTCAATACATCCTGAGGTGTAATGTCGCAATCGCGCTGTACGACAGCCCCCAGGTTAACGACGCCACGGTGAGCAATCAGGGCCCCTTTCGGCTTGCCTGTCGAGCCGGACGTATAGATCACATAAGCGAGATCATCTGGTCCTACGTTAACGTTTGGATTGCTTGCAGCATAGCCTGCCAGAGGCCCGTTAATGGCCAAAATTTCTTTTACCGTCTCAATGGATCCGCATAGTTCAGCGGCTTGCCCGGCGAGCGCGGAAGTGGTAAGGACGAAGGGAGAACGCGTGTCCTCGACGATGTAGCTACTCCGATCGGCTGGATGGGCTGGATCGACAGGTACATATACGCCCCCGGCTTTCAGAATACCAAGCAGGGAAATGACGGTTTCCAGGCTTCGCTCCATGAAGATGGTCACGAATTCGCCCTTGGCAAGACCTTTGGACAACAGCACACGTGCGACTTGATTGGCACGTTTATTAAGCTCACGGTACGTATATTCCCCGGCGTGGGAAGCGATGGCCGGACGATCAGGATACTGCGAAGCGGCTTCCTCGAACATTCCATGAATGGTCTGATGCTCAGGATACTTCACAACTGTATTATTTAAGGCTTCATGAGCTGCCCGATCTGCTTCGGATAAGATGTCAATCGAATTGACAAGGGCATGGCTGTTGATGAGTGCGCCACGCAGTAGTAATTCGAAGTATTCTGCATACCGGACAACCGTTGTTTCCAGAAGAAGTGAATCATCATACCGAATCTGGATTTGGTAAGTGCCGTTGCTCTCGATGACAGCCCAATCCATGATACGAGGCTCTGCGCCTTCATCTGCCAGCAGATTTGCCGAGAACGAGGTATCAGCCTGCGGGTCTGCCAGATAGGCATGTGGTTTATGGAGCATGTCCTGAAACAAGCCTGCCAGCTCATGGAAAGTAGTATTCTTTTCCATCGTCAGCGAAGCCGTAAGTATACCAGATTGAGGCACCAAAGTAGAGAAGGAGACTTCTTCTTCTGCGGACAGACGATACAGCCATGCTGCATATACAGACAGAAGCAAAGCATGTTGTTCTTCCGCCGACGTTTGCTGATGCAACAGCTTCGAAATGAATGGTTCTAACTCTACCTGATAAGCAGAGTATGTATACTTGCGTTGCAGACGTGCAAAATTCAAAGGAACCAGGAATGGGGATGGCGCTGTTTGTATACTGTTTTGTAGCAATGAAGTCATTACGCTAACCTCCTGAACGTATGATGTCGTAATATGAATGCTAAAGTCAGTAAATGCCTCCGATCCCTTCAAATGCATGAATAGGAGGGAGGCACTACCGAACGACTTACTTATGAAAATTATGATTTGGTGCGGTTAGGGTCTGCAATTTTGAAGTAAGAAGTAATCTCCTGAAGCTCTTCCGACATGGAAGACAGCTTATGGGACGATTCAATGATGGAATCCAGAGAAGCTTTTTGTTCCTCAACCGTTTGCACAATGTGAACACTGTTGTTGGCTGTTTTGCTTACGGTGGAAGAAAGTTCATCCGCTGTCGCCGTCATTTCCTGCGTACCGGCGGATATTTCCTCGGTAGCGCTGGATACTTCTTGAATTTGCCATGCCACCGTTTTGGTTGCTTGAAGAATGTTATTGAACAGCTCGCCTGCTTGTCCGGCTACGACGATTCCGCTCTGTGCCTCAACGTTACCTTGTTCCATCGACTTCACAGCTTGACCGATTTCACTTTGAATCTCTTCAATCAGCGGCGTGATTTGTTTCGTTGCATCCGCTGTTTGTTCTGCCAGCTTGCGTACTTCGCTGGCAACCACGGCAAAGCCTTTACCTTCCTCACCGACACGCGCTGCTTCAATAGAAGCATTCAGGGCAAGCAGGTTCGTTTGGCTGGAAATGCCTGAAATCGTACCGATGATATTACCAATTTCCTGTGAACGGTCGTTCAGTAACTTGATAATACGGGATGTATTCGTAACTGTATCGGTAATCAAATGCATTTGTGAAGAAACTTTGCCCATGATTTCGTTGCCTTCATTAGAACGCTTCTCTACCGAATTGGCTTCCTCTGCAACGGTGGCGGAACTGGCGGCAATATTTTGGATAACCGAGGCCATTTCAGCCATGGCGCGTGCGCTATCGCCCGTTGCCTTTTCCTGTGAACGGATATTTCCCGTAATTTCATTGATGTTCTGATTGATGATGTTCGAATTGATTCCGTTTTGTTCGCAGATTGCGAGTAATTCCTTCGCCGATTCATTCACTTCATCAGTTGTCAGCTTCACTTTGGTCATAATGCTGTTAATATGGCTTACCATATCGTTGAAGTTTCTATTCACAACGCCCAGATCGTCTTGCCCTGCTTGAATCTGAACGTCCAGATTTCCACGGCTTACTTCACTGATACCGAACATCAGTTGTTTAATAGGGGACAACGTACGCTTCACGACCCAATATTGGAGCGCCAAGCAGATGAGCAGGAAGATAGCCAGAATGGTAGCACCGCTGATCAGCAGCTTGGTCAACCCGGCAGGTACAGCGCCTGCATCTGCATCGACAGCAAAATATGCAAAGATTTTGCCACTTGAATCTTTAAGCGGATACGTCAAGGTTGTCCACGTACCGAAGCTGTCATCATAGAAACTGGTAAACGTCGGTTTTCCGGTATCCAGCATATGGCTTACACCTTCTGTGACTACAGAGGGTTGTTTGTACATACCGCCGACACCCAGTTTATCTTTTTCGAATGCTTCTCTCAGAGTGGTAGGCATCGCTACAACAGATGTTTTGTCACCGTCTTCCAGCTCGGTTCCGAAGATATAAGCTTGAGAGATATTCGGATTCGTCGCTGTGATGTTATCCAGATAAGCGCGGAGTTTTGCCTGAACGGGACCATCATAACTTTTTTCCTGAACAGCTTGGGTTACTTCATTTACATTAATTCCCTCAGCCCACTTTAATGTGATTTTTTCCACTTGCCCATGCAATTGGTCTATCAAAATTGTACGCTGGATCAAATAGCTGGACACAATGAGGACTAGCCCGATCAATACGATGTTGAAGAAGGATAATAATAAGTTCTTGGTGAAGAAAGATAAGCTACTCCACTTTTTCAAAATGTTCCACTCCCTGGTTGTAATTTTTGTATATGGTGTTGAACCGCTTATCGAATGAGATAATTTAGTCCCCCTTACAAACATAGTAATTAAGGAAATAGACCCCTTGAATTTTTGTTAGTAGGTCTTTAGTCCTTTTTTTAGATAAGTATGTATCCCTATATATATGTCGTACGATAAGCCCTTGAAATGAATACCTTGCCCAATAAAAATTTAATTTTTACCGGGTAATTCCTGTGTATATTTCAGTATATTCCATTTTATACTTCAACTTGAAATTGGAATTCATTTCAGGCTTCAAGTAGGTATCCAATAGAAACCATCATACTTTATAATAGAGTCAAATGCACTTGCCAATTTGGGACATTTTTCATATTTGGCGTTACAGATGCTTGATTTGCCGCGGTTTTTGCGTATTCCTTGCAAAATGAGCCAATATAGCAAACACGACATAGGGAGAGGGATGAAGAGAATGTCCAAGCTTACAATTGTAAAGGTTAAAAGCGATCATGCAGTTCTGCATGAATTGATTCAAAGGCTGGATGAGGATTTGCTGGAAAGGTATCCTGCTGATGAAATTTACTTGGTTGATTTTTCCAATCCAAAAGTTAAAGAGATGATTTTCGCTGTTGTGTATTTGGATGAAAAACCGGTCGCTTGCGGTGGGCTTAGGCCTATAGATGCGGAAGAGATGGAGCTTAAACGATTTTATGTCGATTCTTCTTATCGCAGGCAAGGTATTGCCGTCAGTCTGTTAGCTTTCCTGGAAGGTGAGGCCCGGAAACGAGGCACTGTAAGAATCAAGCTGGAGACAGGGGCTGCTCAACCTGAAGCCATTGCGCTTTATACGAAGCAGGGATATGAGCCTATTGAACGATTTGGAGAATATAAAGAGGATGAAAATAGTCTTTGTTACGGTAAGAAGCTGACAGTGTCTTTATAAAACGTTTTCATATAAAATGAATGATGAACCATACTAGCCTATATAGCGGGAGAGATGATAATGAATTTGAAGCAAAAAGCAGCTGAAAAAGCAGTAGAAGCCATTCAGGACGGCATGAAAGTAGGACTCGGCACAGGCTCCACAGCTTATTGGGCCATTCAAAAAATAGGTGAGCGTGTGGCGCAAGGCTTACATATACAGGCTGTAGCTACTTCCCAAGCCTCGGAGGATCAGGCCAGAGAACTGGGAATTCCCATCGTTCCATTTGATCAGATTGGACGACTCGATGTAACCATTGACGGAGCGGACGAGGTGAATGAGCAGCTTGTTCTGGTGAAGGGCGGAGGCGGAGCTTTACTGAGAGAGAAAATCGTGGAAAGCAACAGCAACCGGCTAATCATTATTGTGGACGAGTCCAAGGATGTGAAGGTGCTGGGTGCATTTCCATTACCGGTCGAAGTCGTACCTTTTGCCAGTGTATGGACGTTGGAGGCAATACAGCAGACAGGCTGCCAGGCTGAATGGCGCATGAAGGACGGTGAGCGTTTCCTTACGGATAACGGCAATTATATTGTCGATTGTCATTACGGAACCATTGAGAACCCGCAGGAGCTGGAAATCCGATTGAATCAAATTCCGGGTGTGGTTGATAACGGACTGTTCATTAACATGGCGGACCAGGTTATCATCGCACGGGCCAATGGACAGATTGATGTTCGAAACAAGTGATGCCTAGCGTCCGTCTGCTTCGTACTGTAGCCTTCGTGGCATTCATTTTATATACGGGACTGTTATTATACTGGATGTTTCTTGGTTTTGGACGTACATTACGACCGGGTCCTCCATATTCGTATAATATAGTTCCGTTGGATACGATCGGGCGATATCTGAGGGCGGCGCAGTCGCTTCCTTTCCGGGTGTGGGGTGTCAATTTGCTCGGTAATATTGGTATATTTGTCCCGTTTGGCATCCTTCTGCCTATCATTTGGGTATCCTTACGCAGATTAGGTAGCTTGCTGCTGACAGTGGTGGTCGCGCTGGTCATTCTTGAAGTGTCCCAAATGCTGCTCGGCGCAGGCACGATGGACGTGGATGATGTGATCCTGAATGTACTGGGCATGCTTATCGGCCGAGTTGTTTACGAGCTTCTACGAAAGAGGTTAGGGATTGAATGATGAAAGCCCTGCTCTCACGAACGGTGCTTCTGGTACCGGTTGGAGACGGGCTTTTGTACATAATAGACTGTAATTTTCTCATAATAGGCCTTATTAACAAAGGAATAAAACGGTTGAGCTTGACAAAAGTTTGCAATTAAGATATCTTTGAATAAAGATATGAGTAACGGAGGCTGTTAATATGTCTGTAAAACCAGATGATCAGGACTTGGCGCTTAACTTGTTTGTTGTGCTGGCTCGAGCCTATAATTCGGTCACATCCCGCACGAATCGGGATATTCATAGTCACGGATTGAACACGACGGAATTTGGTGTGCTCGATCTGTTGTATTATCGCGGCCCGCAGCCCTTGCAGAAAATTGGTGAAAAGGTGCTGATCTCCAGCGGAAATATTACGTACGTCGTAGATAAACTTCAGAAAAAAAGCTGCTTACCCGGCGTGCATCACAGGATGATCGGCGTGTGATTTATGCTGAACTGACTGACGAGGGACGTCATTTCTTTGAGCAAATATTTCCACAGCATCATCGTGTCATTATGGAGACAGTGGACGGATTATCTGTGGAAGAGAAAGAACAGGTCATTCATCTGCTAAAAAAGCTGGGGCTAACGGCTGAGGGACAGAAAAGTAACGACTAATAAGCTGCGAATATCCGCGCTAAATATGCTTTTAGATAAAATACCGGTTTCCCGGTATTTTATTTTTTTTGTCGCAATTTTGGGCAACGGGGTTAATGTAGAAGCGGAAATCAGGTATAATTGACGAATAGTCACGTTCGGATGCATTCCCCCCGTTACCGTCTATGGATATAAATATGGCTTTGTCGGGGAAGGAGCTGTATATGAGTATACAGCAATATACCGCAGGTGAATCGCTATTGCTGCAAGCAGGGAATTTGGCGGAATTAGTCACAAATAAGCAATACGAATTACAGCCGGATCTTTTGCAGCGTTTTGGGGATAACGGTAAAGAAAAAACAAAGCAAGATTCAATATATAGTTTGAACTATTTAGCAGAAAGCGTAATTGTGAATAGCCCTATTCTATTTACTCAATATGTTTCCTGGTTACAAAAGCTCCTGCAAGGTTTTGGTATAACACAAGAGGATTTGACAACCAATTTCAGATTGATACAGGAGACGTTGAAAGAGCATTTTCATCACCCGGATAAAAGCATGGTGCTGGAGAATCTGGATTTAGGGATACAGCAAATTGGGAAGAGAGAGGAATATACATCTTTTATTACGAATGATAATCCTTTAGCGGCTGATGTGGGTCAATATTTAGAGTACTTGCTCGCAGGCAGCCGCAGACAGGCTATGGACTGTATCGTCCGTTTGATGGATGAAGGCACGTCCATTCGGCATATTTATAAATATATATTTCAAATTTCACAATATGAAATAGGACGTCTGTGGCATGAAGGTAAAATCACGATAGGGCAAGAGCATTTCTGCACAGCGGCTACTCAATTTATTATCTCTACTTTGTATCCCAGATGGCTCGTAAGCGGACATCCGGGACGCAGTCTCGTGGCGGCTTGTGTGGGTAGCGAGCAGCATGAAATTGGCTTGCGTATGCTGGCTGATTTATTCGAGATGGAGGGTTGGGATACGTACTATTTGGGAGCTAATGTGCCTAACCGGAGCTTGCTTCAGGAAATTGTGAATTACAAGGCGGACGTGGTGGCTATCTCGGCTACCATGGCTTACCATGTCCATTTGGTAAAGGATCTGATTACTTTAATACGTCAAAATAGCGCTACAAGCCATGTGAGAATTATGGTCGGTGGTTTGCCCTTTAATCTTGATCCACGCTTGTGGCAGGAAGTAGGGGCGGACGGTTGTGCGCCTGGTGCAGAGGAAGCGCTGGAGGTTGCAGAACACCTGCTGTCGTCCAGGGTGTGAAGCTGTATTAAATAAGATGTTGTATCGAAACCAGGAGTCATTCGGTAAAGGGGGGCCTTTTATATGAAGGAACCGGCAGCAGAAATGGCTGTCCTGCGGAAAACGATCGAACAATTAACAGATGAGATTGTGAAAAGCAAGGCTGAAGAAGAAAACATGCTGAATGAATTTTCGGCGATGAATAATGAGCTTGTCAATTTGCAGCGTCAGCTTGCCAAAAGCAATGCGGCTTTAAAGCGGACAAAGGAAGAAGCGGTACGGGCGAATGACTTGAAAAGCACCTTTCTCGCTGTGGTCAGTCATGAATTCAGGACTCCGATGAACGGAATACTCGGGATGATCGAAATGCTGGGTTCATCCAAACTCTCCCCGGATCAACGGCAGGCGATCAGTGTCATACGTGAATCGGCCTCTCTGCTGCTGAACATGATTAATAACCTGCTGGATATATCCAAGGTGGAGGCGGGGCAGATGGAGCTGGAGATCGGAAACGTCAGGGTCCAGGCGATTATGAGCCATGTTGCCCAGTTATTGGAGCCACAAATCTATCAGAAGGGGAACCGTCTGAGTATAGAGACCGATTCCGGGGTAGCAGATCATTTGGAAGGAGATTCGGCACGGATCATGCAGATTCTGCTCAATCTGCTGAACAATGCCAATAAATTTACGAGTGACGGATTGCTAGTTGTTCGGACGATGTTGGTAGAAGAAACAGAGGGTTCCCAGCGTGTTCGGTTTGAGGTGCAGGATTCGGGCATCGGAATTTCACCGGAGGATCAGGTCAAGTTATTTCAGCCCTATGTGCAGGCAGGGGAAGGCAGTGCCTCACAATATGGAGGAACCGGACTGGGACTATGGATATGCAGTTCATTCGTTGAACTGATGAAGGGACAAATTGGAGTCGTCAGTGAGGAAGGTCAAGGCTCCTCGTTTTGGTTTGAGATTCCTCTCGTCAAGGGGACGGAGCAGGTAGACGAAGTAAAGGAGCGTGAAACTGTCGAGCAGACAGAGCTTGGTGAGTGTCTGCGTGAGCATAGTCATTCCCACGCTATTCTGGTAGCTGAGGATAATCGGGTCAATCGTCAGGTGGTAGAGTTACAGCTTCGTCATTTGGGATTCCAGCATATTGATTTTGCGGAAGATGGAGAAGCGGCCGTAAGAGCGACTTTCCAACGATCTTATGCTTGTATTTTGATGGATCATCATATGCCCATCATGAATGGTATTGATGCTGCGAAGGCTATTCGCCAGCGTGAAGCGGTGGAAAAGCTGCCACCAGTACCGATCATTTCTTTGACAGGTAATGTGTCAGAGGAGGACAGAGTGAAGGGCCTGGAGGTAGGAGTGAACGATTATCTATCGAAGCCGGTTATGATCGAACGGCTGTCTGAAAAGCTTATCCAATGGCTTCCCAAGGCCGATGCCGAGCCTATCCTTGATGAAGAAGTTATTCATGAAATTATGATGCTGGACGAGGATGGCAGCATGGGGCTGCTGGCTTCACTCGTAGAGATGTACACCAGTGATACACCTGCAAAAATAAGCACATTAATTGAACTGGCTGCCGCGAACGAGCCAGCAAAAGTAGTGGAGGTTGCTCACGAGCTGAAATCAGGTAGCGTGAGTCTGGGAATTGGGCGTTTGTCCACGTTATTTTCCGATATTGAGCAGCTTGCACGGGAGAACCGACTTGAAGCTGCGCAAGAGATGCTGGCTGCACTTCAGTCTGCTTATCAGGCAACGTGTAGGGAATTGGAACGGTATATCCGTCAGTAATCGTTGGAATTATCCCTGTTAGACTTGCACACAGATGGAAGAGCTGTGTGCAAGTTTTTTTCTGGAGACAGGGCAGAGAAGGAGACATAGATAACAGATATGAAAGAACAGTTGCGTTCGATTCACCCACTGGCCTGGACGATTATTGCGGGTACTATATTTGGTCGGATGGCGACATCCATGAGTATCCCGTTTTTGTCCATTTATTTGACCACCCGGTTGGGGGTATCCCCTTTCCATACAGGGATGATCGTATCAGTCAGTTCATTAGTTGGCATTTTTGCCAGCTTTTATGGCGGCTATATTTCCG
The DNA here is from genome assembly GCF_030034735.1 of Paenibacillus sp. RC334. Classification (NCBI taxonomy): domain Bacteria; kingdom Bacillati; phylum Bacillota; class Bacilli; order Caryophanales; family Paenibacillaceae; genus Paenibacillus; species Paenibacillus sp. RC334. The sequence goes on from NZ_CP125370.1 coordinate 2,078,498, forward strand.
ATCGGATCGGACGGCGTAAAGTGATGCTGGTGTCCATCGCCAGTTGGGCGCTTGTATTCGTGGCTTTTGCGCTGGCTGAAGCGGCTTGGGCCTTTTTTGTCATCAATGCTCTGAATGGTCTGTGCAGATCCTTGTTCGAGCCAACCTCGCGGGCGCTGTTATCAGATGTAACCCCCAAGGAAAAAAGACTGCTCATCTACAATATGAGATATGCGGCGATTAATGTAGGTGTAGTGGCAGGGCCGTTGCTTGGTTTGATGTTAGGATCGGCATCCTCGGGTACACCGTTTATGGTGGCGGCTGGTGTGTATGCGCTGTACGGGGTGTTGCTGTTGATCCAATTTGCTCGGTATGCATCGGATCTGAGTACAGGGACAACGGCGGGAGAGGCTCCACTACGGATGGGTGAGGCGTTCCGTACAGCCAGCCGTGATCCGGTGTTTATGCCGATTTTGCTGGGGACGGTATTTTGCGTCATGGGTTATGCTCATTCCAATTCTACGATGCCTCAATTCTTGTCCTTATCCTTCGAGGAAGGAACCCGATGGTTTACATATATGCTTACAGCCAACGCGGTGTGTGTATTGGCTTTTCAATATCCGCTTGTACGGCTGGCAAGCCGTTTTTCCCCGGTGAATTCCTTGATTGCAGGAAATATATGTATTGCAGTCAGCCTGTTACTGTGCGGTATGTTAAATTCGGGCTGGTTGTTTATACTGGATATGGTGCTGTTTACAGTGGGCGAAGTGCTGTTGTTCACGATGCTGGACGTATTGATTGACCAAATTGCAGATGCTCAATATAAAGGGACCTATTTCGGTACGATTGGCTTTAATAATCTGGGTAGCGTGCTTGCTCCTTTGTTTGGTGGCTGGCTGCTGGATACCTATGGTCAAACAGCGCCGCTTGCCATTTTTGTTCCGGTTGCGCTGTCGGTCGTGATTGGCATTCCATTCCTGCTGGTCGCACGCCGCCGTCTGGCGCAGCGTACAGCCCGGATCGCAGCTCAAGGAGGAGAGTCCGTGCAGCAACTGTCATCATAAAAAAGGGAGCTGAGTGCAGGATGAAGTCGGAAGAAGATGTGCTACGAATCATACAATATATGAATGATCCACAGGTACTGGAAGACTTGCGCTATGTGCGAGAGCTGAGGCTGCCGCAGGGCTGTATTGCCGCAGGCTATGTACGTAATCGGGTGTGGGACAAGCTGCATGGTTATACAACTCCTACGCCTTTGAATGATATAGATGTTATTTATTTTGATCCGAAAAATACGCTGGAGGAACGGGACGAGCACCTTGAGCTGTCCTTGAACCGCAAGCAGGCGGGACGCAACTGGTCTGTCAAAAATCAGGCGCGGATGCATCTTCGCAACGGGACAGCTCCTTATGCTTCGGTAGAGGATGCGATGAGCCGCTGGCCGGAGACGGCTACGGCAGTAGCGATTAGATTGAATGACGAGGATCAAATGGAGGTCGTTTGTCCGCATGGATTAAATGATCTGCTGGATATGCGGGTACGCCAAAGTCCATTGTTCCGCCACACCACGGCCTTTCGTCAGCGTGTATTTGAGAAGCAGTGGCTGGATAACTGGCCGTTGCTTATTTTGGAGAACTAGAGCGTAATCCCCATTTCAGGATATAAGGAGAGACGACGAACGATGTTTAAAAATATAAAAACAGATTCAGATCGTGAGGAGGTGCTGGAGCTGCTAACCTACGCCGTGCTGGATCACCCTGAACGCGGAGAAGCAGCTTTACGTACCTATCAAACCTCGGATGACTGGAAGCTGTTCGGTGTAGAAGATGAAGGACTTGTTGTAGGTATTGTCGGATTTGAGGAGCAGGAGGATGAAACCATCGTAATCCGGCATCTGGCCGTGTTGCCTGAAAACCGTCATAGAGGATATGCCAGAGGTATGCTGCTTACGCTCATACAGGAGCGTAATCCGAAACGGCTTACTGTGGACACCGATGCGGAAGGGGCAGATTTTTTTCGCAACGTGGGCTTTGCTGTATACGGATCGGAGGACTTGTCCGAGGATGGGCAATTTCATTGTGTGTATGAAATGGACGAAGAATAAGCGAATCTCCGGGTCCTGCGTCTCTTTTTTTACATAAGATATGATATGTCGGGAATTGACATCATTCTCATGTAAAAGTTGATGTGCCTTTGGTTGCAAAGGCATTAGCGGGGGAGTTGGGTTCCAATGGGTTACCACTACACGGCTATAGGAGATTCATTAACGACAGGTGCCGGGACGCTGCTGACTGGCGGATTTGTGCCTATCTATCGACGAATGGCGGAAGCACGTCTTCGTACTCCAGTCAGTTACGAGAATTTGGGAATCAACGGACTGACATCGCAGGAACTGCTGTCTTTGATCCGCAACAATCCGCTCTTTCGGTCGGCGTTGAGCGCGGCTGAACTCATAACGGTGACGATTGGCGGGAATGATCTGCGCCCATACGTCAGCGCCCTTGCTGGAGGCTCCGGTTCGTCTGCATCGTCCATTCCGCAAGCGGTGAGCCGCACGAAAGAACATGTACGCCAAATCGTACATGCCCTGTATCAGATAAAGTCCGGCCAGCGTGAGCCATTTATCATTCGAATGGTGGGGTTGTATAATCCTTTGCCGGGCGTGCGGGAGGCGGGGATATATGTGCGCCAATATAACTCATTTCTCGCTACGCTGGGCGGTCCGAATTACCGGGTGGCGAACATTTACCCTGCGTTTGAGGGCAACGAAAGGGAACTGCTCTCGCTGGATCGGGTGCATCCGAACAGTCGCGGCTATCGCGTCATTGCGGAGGAGCTGAATCGGCTTGGATATTCGCCATTACGGTGAGCGTAGAAGGAATTTGCAACAGAAGAAAGAGGTCCATCATGGCTGTGTATCTGACCATAGTGGACCTCTTTATCTTTAGCTAAATTGAACCTTTTAAACTTCCAAAATAGCTTTCAGCTTGGTACAGTCTTCCTGTAACTCGGGTAGCTGCTCCAAAAAAAGGAGGAGTGCTTTAACGTGGGCAGTTTCCACGTTTTGTTCCGAAAGCTCCCCCTGTAGCCTGCTTAGTATTTGCATATGTTCATTCTGGATTGCTTCATCTAATTCGAATTGTTTCAAGACTGCGTCCATGTGTTGAAGCACATGGGCGATTTGTCTTCCTTTGGTCCAGATTTGATCAGAATCTTCATGGAATCCGGAATCGCGGCCCCACATGATTTGATGTTGAACATCAGGGCTCAGCATACTTTGTGCCAGCATATCCGTAATGCTGACGATAAATTCAGCCAGTGTTTGATGTTCCGTCCAGGACAGCTCTGAATCGCTCATTCGGAAGGAATTGATAATAATGCTTTTGACGACAAACCCAATATCGTACGCATAGTCATTTATGGACTCTCCATAAGCATCAATTAAGAAATCAACCATCACGTTAGATAAATGATGTTCAACACGGTCAATAGCTTGTGCGATTTTTTCTTCCTTGGAACCGATTAAAGGGACGGAGTATACCAGCAAATGAACTTTATTCTTATAAATCCGGCCCAGCGCAATCAAATTCAGTTGTCTCAACTTTTCACGGGAAGGTAGCTGGTGCTTCAAATAAAGTTCTTTAATATCTGCATCAAGAAGTTTTTCAATCAGGACGATTGTCCCCAGCAGCAACTCTTCTTTACTTTGAAAGTATTTATAAAAGGAAGCCTTCACCATCCCGCTTTCGCGGGCAATCTCATCGACCGAGGTGGCATCGTAGCCCTTTTCTGAAAACAGGGAAAGGGCGGCATATATAATATCATCGCTCGTTATTTTTTTCATTGTACCCCCAATTTTTTGCTCTGTCTTTTTAATTTCCAGCGGGCAATAACCATATACAGGGACGGAACCACAAACATTGTAAGAATGGTCGAGTACATCAATCCAAACATAATGGTATACGCCAGAGGTCTAAACATAAGTTCCCCAATAAGAGCAATCGGAATCAGACCGACAATGGCTGTCAGCGAAGTAAGCAGTATGGGGCGGAAGCGCGCTTTGGTCGCTGCAATAACCGCCTCTTTCAGTTCCATCCCTTCGCGTCTTGCATCCTCTATAAACTCGATCAGCACAATACCGTTCCGTACGACAATACCAGCCAAGGTCATCAATCCGAGCACCCCCATAAAAGTGACCGGTGTGTTCAGAATGAACAAGCCGAGGAATCCACCCGCAGCCGCCATATACACGGTAGTCAAGATGATAAGTGGGGTTGAGAACGAATAAAATTGCAAAAAGATCAGCATGAAGATTAATAGTATGACGACAACATATAACCATCCTATTTCTGATAAAATGTCATCTTGTCCTGAAATCTCGCCGCCAATTTCCCAAGTGTAGCCTGGAGGAAATTTAATGTCCTGCAATTTAAGCTTGACATCCTTCATGACTTCGGAAGCTGTACGCCCGTGAACTTCAGCTTCAACAGTAATCGAACGCTTTAAATTATAATGGTTAATTTTTTGTGTTGCAAAGGATGGCTTCAACTCAGCCAATTGAGATAAAGGGATTTGAACACCATTGGCATTGGTCACATTCAATTGCTGAAACAAAATTTCAGGATTTTGATCGGTTTGGCTTAGCTTCAGCTTAATATTTATCAAATCTTTCCCCGTATCAAATCGGCTAAAGCTCACGCCATTACCCATTAACAAGAGTGTACGTGTCAGATCATTATTGCTAATCTGATATTGATCCATCGCTTGTTTATTGATTTGGAAATCCAGCGTATAGCCTTCATTTTCCATATTGTCTTGTATGTCCTGTGTTCCTCTGGTAGCCATAATGCCTTCTTTTAACTGCTGTGACAACGAACGCAACTGATCTACATCATTGCCTAAAATCCGAATGGAGATCGGCTTACCGAGAGGCACCCCCACTTTGGCTATTTTCAAGGAAATGGATTGACCCGGATAACGATCCTTTAAGATGGAGGGCCATTTGTCTGCCATTTCATCGGGATCAAATGCACCTTCTTCCCCAACAATAGCAATCTGCCCCACGGTTGTGCCTGTTTTGGCGTCAGCGGTCATATCTTGAAACAACGGGGGGGCGTCGCCGCCAGCCGCATAACTGATCGTTTCCACATGAGGCTGCTGCTTCACCCATTTGGCAATATCCTCGGTGACCCGCTTGGTTTCTTCTATAGAAGTACCTATAGGCATACGCACATTAATGCTTAATTCCGGATCGTTGGTTCTGGGGAACAGGTCGATCGGAATCAGAGCAAGTACACCGTACAGCGTGGTACTAATCAATAATCCTAATGAAGCATACAATGCAGGTCGATTGATGACTTTGGGAATCAGCTCACTGACATATACGTTACGAAGAGCATCAATTTGTTTGCCCAGCAGTCCCGGCGGCTTCATGGTGGAGTTGGGCGTTTTTTGACTTCGTTGTCCATACCATTCTCTAAAGATTGGGATGACGGTAAAGGACATGAGCATGGAAGCCAATAACGTAAAGATAACAGCAAACGGTAATGGTTTTATAAGGGAGCCTGCATCGCCTGATAAAAAGAACAGCGGGGCAAAGGAGGCTACAGTTGCCAGAGTTGCGGTCAAAATGGAAATGGAAACTTCTTTTGTTCCATTTAATGCAGCTATCTTGGGACTCTCACCCAAGGTCATCATCCTGCGCTCAATATTATCATTAACCACCACAGCATCATCGACTAGAATCCCCATTACAATAATTAAGCCAATGACCGTAACCTGATTCAATGTTATTCCGAGCATAGGGAGAATAATGAGACCTATGGCGATTGAAATAGGAATAGCCAGTGCCACAAAAGAGGATGTAATCAGATTCAAGCCCAATGTACATACGATCACAACCGCCGCAATGGCAAACAGCAATTCACGGGTCAAGCCATGAAAAATATGATCAATCCGCTCGGTCTGTGAAAATAACGTATTCAGTTGAAACGTATTAGGCAGATCTGGTTTTAACAACTGCATCTCTTTATTTACTTTGCTATAAATCGTGTCTACGTCAGAGCCGGTATTACCGTTAATCGTCAGTGTAATAGCTGGTTTACCGTTAAAAAAGGCCATATAGCTGCTGGTGTTATGTGTAAGCAATATGGTGCCCACATCACTGAGATACACAGGAGCGCCGCTGTCCGTTCTGGAAATAATGACTTTACTCAAATCCTGAGCATTCTTGGACTGCGTTACATTCATTCGGTACGTACGTTCATTGTAATCCAGATTGCCTATCGGATATTGCTCATTTTCCTTCTGCACTGCACTCATGAGCTGTTCCCAACTGATATGGTACTGCTGTAGCTTTTGAGCATCAATCTGAATTTGAACCTCTTGATCGGGTAATCCCTTAATTGTTACTTCCGATACACCGGGAATGGTTTTTAATTGATCCTTCCACGATTTCACCATATCATTTAGTTGATACAATTGCTCTATAGAGTCCCCCGTGATGGCGTAGGAATGGATAAATACCTTATTCAAATCATCGTTAACGACAGGCTTTTGAGCATCTGTGGGCAGAGAAGACTGGGCATCGTTTATTTTTTTGCGTAATGTATCCCAGGCTTCCTTAGCATTGGCATTGCCTTTGGTCTCAATGATAATCGTCGAAAGTCCATTTTCAGATGTAGAAGAAATCTTTTTAATATGATTGATTTCTTTCATTTTTTGTTCCAAAGGCTTCGTGACCGTTTGTTCTACCTTTTGGGGTGTAGCTCCAGGGTAGAGGGTCGTGACCACAGCGGTTTTCTTGATAATATCCGGCGTTTCCTGCCGGGGAAGTTGAGAGACACTATACAGCCCGGCAACAATCACCATGATAAAAATAAAGAGGGTCAGTTTTTTCTTTCGGATAAAATATGCAATCATTTGCTGGTTCCCTCCGTGACCTGAAGAGGAAGTCCATTATAGATCAGGTTTACTCCGGTCGTAACCACACGATCCCCGACATTCAGCCCCTTGGTAATTTCGAGCTTGTTGTTGGACATTTGACCGACATTCACGACCGTCTTGACCGCCCTGTTGTTCACCACTTTATAAACAAAGGTATCTGTACCGTTATTAATGACAGCCTTGGCCGGGAGCAAAATTTGCTCACTTTGGGTCAATTGGCGGCCTGCCTTTACGACTTGTCCGGGGGCCCAATCATGCTGGATGTTGGGAACCATCACTTCCACGTTGATACTGCCCGTATTGGTGTTGGTGGCCGGATAAATTTTGCTGACCGTTCCTTCTCTGTTCTCATCGTACAGTTGAAGCTGGACTATCTGACCTTGCTTCCAGTTCGTGATTTCATGATCGGGAACAGGGAGCAACACCTTGAGCCTGTCGATTTGTCCGATACGATATACCGGCTGTCCAGCGCTCGCCAATTGTCCGACGGTTGCTTTTTTCTCCAGAATAACGCCGGAAATCGGTGCTTTTAAAGCTGTCTTGGAGAGGGCAAGCTCGGCCTGCTTTTTGGCAATGACCGCTTGCTGGTATGCCGCAGCAGAGTTATCTTTGGAGGCTACGGCCTGTTCCTTCGCGGCGATGGCAGATTCTTTCCCGGCTTGGGCTTGCTGTAAACTGGATGCTGCCGATTGCCGATCTTCTAATGTCGCTCCCTCCTGTATTAAGGAGAGGGCTTCTTGTGCATCCTCCAGGTCCTTGGTGGCATTGGTCAAAGCGAGCTGCGCATTTTCATAATCGTTTTTGGTTGCAGCTCCCTGGTCATATAAGAGCTTGGTGCGTTCAGCGGTAGCCTGTGCTTTAGTCAAAGCGGACTGTGCTCTTTGCACTTTGGTGCGCACCTGCGCTTTTTCTTGTTCACGGGCGCCCTTGTTCACTTTATTCACTCCGGCCTGAGCGGCCATCTTTTTCGCGTCGGCGGATTGAATGGAGGCATCTGCGCTTGAAATGGCGGCTGTAGCATTTTTGATACCTGCTTGTGCTTCAAAAATAGTCGCATTCGCTTGCTCCAGTTGTAGCTGATAGCTGGATGGATCAAGCTTCGTTAATATCTGCCCTTGGGATACGGAGTCTCCCACATTGACAACTGTGTCGCGTATCAGTCCGGATAACTCAAAAGATACAGAGGTATCCTCATAGGGCTGTAGTGTGCCTGAAAGGTCAAAAGAAGCAGACAGCGGCTCTTTTTTAACAACTATCGCTTCCACCTTTTGGTTTTGTTGTTCTGCTGCTTCATGATCACTCGATCCTGTAGATGAGCAAGCTGAGGTGAACAGAAGAATGAATATAGCAGATATGTAGAGACTGTGTTTCAACAAGATGATCATCCTTCCTGATTTGGACTTTATGGTTTATATTTAAACTCATTAGTTCATAAACGGATTATAGGGTCTGATCTGTGGCATGTCAATAACTGTTATGAAAAAACATTCCAAATTCAGGTATCAAAAAAAGCCGATTCAGGCGAGTGGAGGTGCAGGGTGGACAAGCATAAAAACGACCTTTCTCAAAGGATGAGAAAGGTCGTTAAGAAAAAAATATAAGCTCGTCAGCCGATTAATTTACGGAATAAGCTGCGTACAGCCCACTTGCGCTCACTTCGTTTGCGGTATTTGGGCAGAGAACGATAGACGGCAATCGACTGGTTAAAGGCTGCCGTGGCCTCATCCTTGCGTTCCAGCATCCGGTACATCAAGCCTGTCAGATAATAGCCTTCGCTGGAAGAGGACTGAATTTCCTGAAATTGCTGAAGATAGTGAAGCGACTTATTTACATCACGTTCCTTGAAAGCTGCGGCTAAATGCAAATAGGGTTCGCCGTATTGTACCCGCGGGTTAATGTCCAGTGCTTTCAGCAAATGCGGTTCTCCATCTTCGATGTGCCCCGTATGTACCTCAGCCGTTCCCCGTGCGTTCCAATAATCTGCGGAATCCTCATAGCGGGACTGGATGTCCAGCAGCAGCTCCAAAGCCTGATGGTATTTCTTGCTCTCGATCCAAATACGAGCCAAATCGAACTTGGCAGCCACATCGTTGGCATTTAAAGCGATCTGTTGACGCAGCCGGGCAGCATTGCGCCTTCTTTTCCATGGCTTGCTGATGCTGGGCAATACACCGACAAAGCTGCGATCCAATATATAGATCACAATCAGCAGTACGAGCAACGCCAGAAACGGGTTGCCGAGCAAGCTCCATAATAGAGAGAAAATTAAAAATTTCCCGATCATTCTGCTCCCATCCTCCTGTACATGTAACTATCCATACTTTCCACATTATAGCATATGGTTATCTCAAGGGTCATTAGCATGGCGAGGTTGTGAAGGAGTGTAAAACAGGCAGTGTGAAGTAGTGTGTTCATTTATGATGTTCGATGTACATTCTTACCAGAAAGGCAACTTTGGAACGGTGGTAGCTCTCTAACTTGGTAGGGTACTTGTACGTGCTTTTGAGATAACAGTGGGCACAAATGAATGCACCTTTGGACATAATGATAGATTCTGTCGAATGGCAGAGTACACAACGTTCAGGCTTATGCTTGTAAAAATGTCGCATGTTCAAAGTCTCCCCTCATATGTACGATAGGTTTCTATGACTCGTCCTGAATGCCAAGTAATTGGGATACTATTTTCCTGTGTCGTTTGGCTTTTCTTGTACCGTGAATGAGATTCGACAGACGAGAAGGCGGAATTTGGTACGTCTCACAAAACGTTTTCTGATCCAGTTGCCTTTCCACAAGCTTCTGCTTGATCGTCCATCCGAAGGGCGTTACAGGGTGTTTTTTATTATTGTCCAACATGATTCACCTTCTCTATATTAAGGATTGAAAAATTAGTAAGTGTATAAAATGAGCTATCTGCTATGATGTTGAATTTACTAATTTATTTACATTTTAAGCGTACAATAAAATACCATAATTTCTTCTTCACACTAAAAATGTAAAAAGAAATTTGATTTGTATATTATTTATATCCATTCTGAAGCAGTTGTATAATCAGGATATTATATGAAAAAAGTAGTGATCTAGTATATGAGGGTGAGTAGCAGTATGACAAGTTCTGATGATTGGAGGAAGGTTTATGGAATATGCAGTTGAAATCCGTACAGAGATACGGAAGTGTATGCAAAAGAAGGGATATAACTTATCAAATTTTGCGAAAGCATCAACTATTACATCCAGTCATCTCAGTTCGTTGCTTAGTGAAAGACCTAGTCGACCATTATCGGTTCATCAACTGGATCGAATTAACTTTACTCTAAATAATCCGGAAGGTTGTTTTTATGAGTTGTATGTAGATGAATGTTTTTTGTCAGGAAAACCACATCGTAGTCGTGTGAAGCCTTTTTTGTTACGTTGCGCGGAGTTGGACAAAAAGAATTGTATTGAGCAAGTATTATCTCGTATGATGGAGGATTTAAATTATATTTCTTTGGTGTTTGAAGTTGCAGAGGAATTGCACACCAAAGGAAACATTCATAAGTCGCTTGTGTTTTTTGAATGTGTAGCAGAACATGAGAGATATCAGCACTCCGAGCGTTTGGCAATCAGCCAATATCGGCTGTTTTGAGCACCATTGGGAAAGGATTTGGCAAAGAACAGAGATGCGGTAACCCGATTTTCACCTTTTCGTAATCGTTTACCTGTGAATTATCAGTTGGATGGACTAATACAATTGGGCAATGCATATTTTACATTGCATGACTGGATGCGATTGGGAGAAAGCGCAGATAATCTAATCATATTAGCTAAGGTTGCTTATCAAGAACAGCAACAAAGAAAAACAGGTAGAGGTAAAAAGCCCCTTTTAAAAACAGAACGAAATCTAGTTGTTTATTATGGCCAAGGTTATCTGATGAAGGCAACTGCTTGTGAGAAGCAAGGTTTGTATGAAGAAGGAAAGAATGATGTAGAGAATTTCAAAATGTTTGCTGTCGCTAACTCCTACACTCTTGATATGCTTATGGGACATGCAGACATGTTAGAGGAATATACACAGTATCTATTCGACCATCCAGAAGAAATTCTAACTGGTTTGGCAGTCATTACAGAAGCCGCTAATAAGTATGGATTTGCGATTGAAGATACACTTACTAAATTATCTAACAAAATGGTAAAACTAGAACAACGAGACGAGAATATCTATAATCACTGGCGCTTGAATTTTCACTATCAACTTGCTATTTATCTGTTACGCAAAGGACGGATTGAAGATGTAGCAGTTAATATTTTGAAAATGTTGGAAACATCCGTCCTGCTTAACAATAGCAGTCTGTTTATTCAGGGAATCTCTCTTTTCGAATCTTGTAAAGATCAAGTTGGTGATTTCCAACGAAACGATTGTTGCTTGGACTTGATAAAACAAAATCACACTTTTCGGAGATCATATAGAGTATAACTCACATAAACTACATAATTACATCTGAACCTTGCCACTTGCGGCAGGGGCTTTCTGCTTTCGTATTATTTAATCGTAGCAACATTGTTCATTCAGTGATTTTCTGTTAAATGATACAAACTGGTGCTTTCGACAAGGGGAAAAAGGTTTATTCAAGCAATCACATTGAGCGATATAAAAGAGATATCAGGATAAAATATGGATATACGTCATTTCAACCTTCTGATAACATGGTGTACATCCTACTTTATAGTAAGCGTGGACCTATGGAGCGAGTATTAGTTCCACCTGACAAACTGTTACAGATACCTGAGGTTAACAGAATTTTTTAATTGAAGTAATTTCCGTTTAGCCTTGTCAAATTTATTGAATGACACATACGGTATACAGTATCTTAAAAAAAGGAGGAGTTCATGTGAGTGGATGTGTTGGAGGAGCTGAGCGTAGGGAAGAGCGTAGGGAAGAGCGTAGGGAAAACTGTTTTGGTGCTTTCACATCGCCAGCAGCAATTTTGGTGCTCTTTATTCTGTTGGTTATCATCACTAAAGCCTGTTGGGTTTAATTTTTAAAGCAATGTCACGGTAATGCCCAATCATTGTTTCGGTATAAAAGGCTCTATCGGTATGTAACCGGTAGAGCCTTTGTAATGTTTACCTGTCACCCAATAGGTGTTCCATCAGGTAGTTTAATATCTGGTTTCAATAGAACCACATCCCCCTTTTCGGGTATTCCTCCAAGGACTAATACCTCTGAATTAAAGCCTGCTATCCGTCGGGGAGGAAAGTTGACTACACCTATTATTTGTCCCCCCTATAATATCTTCAGCGACATATCTTTTTGTAATTTGTGCACTAGATGTTTTTATTCCAATATCTTGTCCAAAATCAATCTCAAGTTTAATAGCAGGTATTTTTGCTTCTGCGAAAAACTCAGCTTTAATAATTGTTCCAACACGAATATCCAGTTTCAAAAAATCGTCAATCGTTGTCATTTAAACATTCTCCTCATCTACTGTTATTTTTGAATTACACACTAATTAATTACAATTTTAATATTTAGCAACTGTATAGTTTAAGGATTTTGCCCAAAAATACACCCCCATACCGAATAAAGTCATCATTCCACCTATGAATTGAGATACAGAGATTGTTTCTCCCAAGAAAAAGTAGGCGAGAATTATGGCGAGAACAGGTTCTCCAATAATACCTACAGAAACAGTAGTTGCACCCATTGATTTCAATAACAGATTAAAAATATATTGTCCGAAAATAGTTGGAATTACTGCAAGTAAAAAGAAATACATCCAATCCGACGAGTCATATTCGATCAAGGAATAATTATTCAACAAATTGTAGACTAGCATGACGCTGCCACCCAGAAAAAAAACAATAACACTATATAAATTTGCATCTATTTTGTGACTTACTTTCTGTCCTGCCAACATATATGCTGAAACCAAGATTGTACCTAATAAAGATAATCCATCTCCGATTAATGCCCCTTTCGAAATCCCAATGTCTCCCCAAGCTATAATGATTGAACCGAAAAGAGCAGCGATCAAACAAAGTATTGTTATTATGTTTGCTCGTTCTCTGAAGATAAAGTATGAACCCATCATTACAAATAAAGGCTGTAATGATAAGATGACCATCGAGCTCGCAACTGAGGTATATACTAAAGATTCCATCCAGAATAAGAAATGTAACCCGAGAAAAAGACCAGCTAAGAAAACGGTACTCCAATCTTTTTTGTTCATCTCTAAGGATCGGGTCATTTTCCAGGGTACAAAAGGAAGCATTATTATAACTGATATATACAGTCTGTACATCCCAGCGACAGAGGTTGGAGTGTCTGAGGATTTTATCATGATGGAAGAGATAGAAACAGACAATATGCTGATGAAAAGCAAAACATACGGACGAAACAGCAGAAACGGTTTATTTATTTTCATAATGACGCCTCCAAGATGTTTTCTGTGCACAGAATTGTAATGATAAAGCGAAGTTGTATATAATAATATCACCACTATTATTTAATTTGTGTAATAATATCTTTAATTTATATAGAAATATCGTCATCAGAAAGGACCTCGCAAAAATGGAAAAACAATTGCACGAGACCATTTTATATCCCGATGTTTCATTTCCATACATCATGTACACCCATACTATTCATAGAAGTATCCCTGAAGGTAGAGGATTTAATGATTTACATTGGCACGAAGAACTACAAATCACTTTGGTTACTAAAGGAAAACTAGTTATACAAGTTAATGGGATTAATCATGAATTAGAAACCGGTCAGGCCATTTTAATTAATAAGGGCGCCCTTCATGTTACTACGCACCTGACACATAACGGTCAATATGTTAGTTTTAATTTCCCTGAAAAGCTGCTTGCCTTTTATGCAGATAGTGCCATGGAAAAAAATTATGTACTACCTTATACAAACTCTTCCTTAGTGTCATTAGCAATAAAGGGAGAAGTTGAATGGCAAAGTCAAGTACTAGAAATGCTTTGGGATATGCAAAAGAAATTTGATATGAAAAAAAAACTGGGGGTGGGAATATGAGGTTTCCATCAAAACTGTTCAATTATGGTTAATTTTAATATCTAATATTTCGATTTCTGCCGAGGAAGCACCTAAATACATGAAACTGCAACAGGAAAGACTTCAATTGCTGCTTAGCTTTATCCATCAAAACTACTCAAACAATATAACATTGCAAGAAATTGCTGATGTAGCACATTTAAGTGTTTCAGAGTGCAATCGTAGTTTTAAGAGAACCATTCATATGACACCTTACGATTACTTGATTAAATACCGCATCAAGAAAAGCAGTGAATTATTAATCTCAACACATTATACAATAACTGAAATAGCCCACAGAGTGGGCTTCAATAATGCAAATCACTTCATTCAGTCTTTTAAAAAACATTATAAAAGAACACCTAAAGAATTCCGGAAATTTAGAAATGAAGCCATTGATTAAGAAGTGAAGTAGCCGATCGATGCTATATGCATATTTAAGAGTACGAAAATTTTCAAAAGGACGGGGTGGAGAAGATGAAGGCTTCTGCATGTTCCCAGACTCCATTACAATGTTGAGCAAACCAATTTTGTGTCCATGTCATAGTATCCATTGAAGTATAATACCTCAACATAATAGCCTTCGACAATATAAAATAGGGCCGCTTCATTCTAAAACAGCCTGCGGGCTGTTACGAAACGTTGCTGCCATTTATCGTCAAGCGTGTCAAAATGAACGCCGCGTTCTTTGGAGAACGTATGCAGCAATTTGTTGTTCCCCGCATAGATAGCCACATGGCCGATCTCCAGCCCGCGTGCGCTGAAGAACAGCAGGTCGCCTTTGCGTAGCTCGTTTAGCCCGACCTTCCGGCCTTCTTTAGCTTGATCGTAAGAGACACGGGGGAGCTCGATGGAGAGCGTATGCCGGAACACTTCCGCTACAAAAGAAGAACAATCAAAGGTCGATGTCTGGCTGGTTGCTGCGCCGAATTCATAAGGGGTACCGAGGAATTTCTCCCCGTAGGCGATCAGTTCATCCCCTTGCCGTTCCGCCAGGGATGGGCTGGTATAATCGCTGTATTTTGGTTTTGCCGATATGTATCCAGTCAGATTGTCTTTGGTGCGCACTTCCAGCCAGAGGGCATTGACCTCGCGGATGACATGAACCTTTTCGCCGCCTGAAATAAGCCTCAGGGAAGGGGAAGCACCCGATGAATCTGGCTCGCTGCGCAGGTTGACCCCGGAAAGAACCGTTGTGAAAAAATCGTTTCTGGAAACAATCCGGATCGTCCGAGTCAGTGCATCCCACTTCACTGTGCTCCCAAGCGCTTCGCTTACAAAACGCAGCGGAATCATCGTATTACCCTGAACAATCTGTCCGGGAACATTCAGGGACAGCTCATTGCCGTTTAGGGTGGAGGTGAGTTCCCCGATACGGTAGGTCAGCACCGTGTCGTCTTTGGTTGCCGTTACGGTTTTGCTGGATCCGTTCCAGGAGAGCCTGGCTCCTTGCGCCTCAAACAACTGGCGCATGGGGACGAGCGTTGTCCCGTCTAGCAGCAGCGGCTGGGCGGCAAGCTGGAGCGGGCGGTCATCCAGATAGACGGTCGTCACTGGAGTCAGCGGCACCGACTTCGCATAAGACGGGTTCGCTTGGAACTGCAATACCGCCAGTAGAGCCAGCAATACTCCCTTTTTGATTGTCATGCTGTCATCACCTCGTTGTTGATATGTTCATCTAAGTTGTACGAGGCTGCCCTTGATTAGTTGTGTACCAAATATTGGAGCGATTCTAGCTTTCCTTCAAGGCGCCGTGCACGAATCCATAAGCAGCTGTCAACCGGCGACGTGCTTCAGCGGCGTCAACTCTGGCCAGCAGCATAACAATCGCCGTCTTCACGTGGCCTTCCGATTCATGGAAGGCTTGTTCAATTTGCTCCCTGGAAGCATCTGTAGCCAGTTCGATAATGCGCTTGGCCCTGTAGACCAGCTTCTCGTTAGAGGGGTTCAAATCGACCATCAGATTACGGTACACTTTGCCGATACGGATCATTGCTGTTGTGGTCAGCATGTTCAGGATCATTTTTTGCGCCGTTCCCGATTTCATCCGCGTTGAGCCCATGACAACCTCGGGGCCGACGACGGCTTCAATCGTCAGCTTGCCGAGCCTGGTCATCGGCGTTCCGTAGTTGTTGCAGAGGCCGATAACCACCGCTCCCCGTTCTCCGGCGCGTTTCATCGCGCCCAGCACATAAGGCGTGCGTCCGCTGGCGGCAATGCCGATCACGACATCGCTCACGCTGATTCCGGCATCGTCGATATCGGAGGCGCCCAACTCCTCGCTGTCTTCTGCGCCTTCGACCGGGTCCTTGACGGCCCGGAAGCCGCCGGCGATTAAGCCCTGCACCATCTCGGGGTTGGTCCCGTAGGTCGGCGGACACTCCGAGGCGTCAAGAATGCCGATTCTCCCGCTCGTTCCGGCACCAACGTAGAACAGCCTGCCGCCATTGCGGAACGCCTCCACGATAAAGTCGGCTACTTCGGCAATCTGCGGAATCAGACCGTGGATTACCTCGGCGACCTGGCGGTCTTCATTGTTAATTAGATGCATAATACCGGCGGAATCGAGATGGTCGATTGCATTTGTTTTGTCATTGGGCTGCTCTGTGACTAAACTACCTAAAATATGGTTCATGAGGTTTTTCCTCCCACCAGTCTAGTATACTGAGTATTTTGCATAATTTCCTAAGCAATATTTCAGCGGTATTTCAATCGAATATGCAAAATCCTGTTTCTCTGTATTGAAGCTACAACAAGGTGGATGGGGGTTCATCCTGCCGCCCGTTCGCCAGTTCGCGGGCCAGCCGCGCTGCTCCAACCGAAGGCGGCGCTCCCCGGCTCCCATCAACAAAAACCAGTCCACCGAATGACTCCTGTAGCCTGTCGCACAGTATTTCGCGGAAGAGCGGCGCGTATCTGAACATTGAGCCGCTGAGCACGGCCTGCCCCTGCCGGAGTACGGGCGATCTGCGCAGCAGCGCTGCCGCCGTATCCGCGAGCGCTTCGGCTTCGCTTGCAAGAATGCCAGTGGCGGCAACATCTCCTTGCGCTGCGGCCTGAATGCAGATTTTGGCGAATGCGGCGATCTGCGCTTTGCTGTAGGCCGGGTTATAGATGTAACCCTTCAAGTCGGTAATCCGCTGAAATCCATACTCCTGCATAATCATATCGGTCATTATGGTCGGGGGATGAACGGCGTCGAAGCTGCGCATGACCGCTTTCAGCGTGCGCAGGCCGACCTGGTAACCGCTGCCTTCATCGCCCAGATAATGTCCCCAGCCGCCGGTGCGCAGGCGGGAACCGTCCGGGAGATAACCGTAGCATATGGAGCCTGTGCCTGAAATGATGAGCACTCCGGAACGGCTGCTGAGCGCGGCCATCAGGGCAATCTCTCCTTCGGAGCGCACAAACACTGGAAGGACAAGCCCACGTTCTGACAGATGCTGCTGAACAGAGCTTTTAAGCAGATCACATTCTTTCTTGGTATAAAAACCTGACATACCAAGACAGATGGAAGCGCAATCTTCAATTTTCGTCTGTAATTGTTCCAATACTACGTCAATAACTGACATGACTTCTGTAAGCGCTACCTCGAATCCGACGCTATGCGGATTCGAAGGCCCTCCGGTACAGCGGGTCAGCATGACTCCCTGTTCGTCCAAAGCGGCTGCATCGGTCTTTGTGCCGCCTCCATCAAGGCCTACATACACTTTCATCGATCAATCACCACTTTGATTTTTTTCTAATTATATGGGAAACCTCGTTTAAAGTAAAATAAAATTTCACATGAGAAATATGAGTTGAAATTTTATTTCACTACTCATATAATGAATTCAATCCAATGTTTTGGAAGGATAACAAACCGTTCATGTTATCTAATCTAACATTTAAGATTGAAGGTATTTTTCGAGCATCATTTGCAAAATACCACTTTATCAGGGAGGTGCTTGCTTTCAATGAATGGCGGCTTAATTCGTCTGCGGGAATTGCATGAATCGCTCAGTCCATCTGAGCACAAGATTGCCGCGTATATTTTGCAGAATCCGGATGAGATGATCCATCTGTCCATTGCCGAGCTGGCTGCAAAAAGCGGCTCAAGCCAGGCAGCCATTGTCCGACTGTGCAAGACGATCGGATTCAAGGGGTATCAGGAGCTTAAAATCAAAGTTGCTGGCGATTTACAGGGAAGAGATCCAGGAATCGTTGGCTATCAGGAAATTCGTCCGAACGATACCATTGCCGCGATTATGCAGAATGTATCGAACAATAACATCCAATCGATCCGCGATACGCTGAAAATTCTGGATGAAGAGATGGTGGAGCGGGCAGTGGAGGCGATTGACCGGGCGAAGCGGATTTACTTTTTTGGAGTGGGGGCTTCAAACCTCATTGCGATGGATGCCCAGCAGAAGTTTTTGCGGATCAACAAAACGAGCTTTTCGTTCGCCGACCCGCATGTGCAGCTGACCAGTGCCATAACGGCAACCGCCGAAGATACGGCTGTGTGCATTTCGTATTCCGGCGAGACGAAAGAAGTAATTCGCGCCGCGTCCATCGTCAAAGAGAACGGCGGCACCGTGATCAGCATCGCCAAATACGGCAATTCCACATTAAGCCGGAACGCAGACATATCGCTGTGTACCTCCGCCACCGAAAATGAAATCCGCAGCGGAGCGATGGCGTCAAGAATTACCCAGCTCAATCTGATTGACATTCTGTATCTCGCCGTAGCCAGCCGGAATTACGAGCAGTCCGTCACTTATCTGGAGAGAAGCAGGCAGCAAATCAAACGGCTGTAGCGCCTTGGGCAGGGTGCAGCATTGCCGCCAAATAACAAGAACATATGCAAAAGGGAGAGGAAACGATGAAAAAAAGTCTGTTGCTCTGTATGGTTGTTGTGCTGATGCTGATGAGCGCCTGCGGCAAATCGGGCGGAAACAAGGAAGCCGCAAGCCCGGATGACAAGGATACCGTTGTAGTCTGGACCTATCCGGTACACGGCACATATGAAGATGATCTGAAAGAAATGGTGGCCAATTTTCAAAAAGAGCATCCCAACATTACAGTGAAGACGGAAGTGCTGTCCTGGGCCGAGGGGCCGAAGAAATTTGACGTTGCCCTGAACGCCGGCAGCCCGCCGGACCTGTATTTTCACAGCGTGGACGGCACGTATGTTAATACCGGTCTTGCCCTTAATCTTGATCCCTACATGACCGACGACATCAAAACTGATTACCTGCCTGGAACGCTGGAGCTTGCACAGATTGGCGGCAAACAGTACGGGCTTCCGCTGTACCAGTTCCAGTGGGCTTGGGGAGGCAACAAGCGCATTCTGGAGGAAGCGGGTATTGATTGGGCCAAAATCCAGCAAGAAGGCTGGACCTGGTCACAGTTCAACGAGGCGGCGGCCAAGCTGACCAAAACCTTGAGCGACGGCTCAA
The DNA here is from genome assembly GCF_030034735.1 of Paenibacillus sp. RC334. Lineage (NCBI taxonomy): Bacteria > Bacillati > Bacillota > Bacilli > Caryophanales > Paenibacillaceae > Paenibacillus > Paenibacillus sp. RC334. Next base: position 2,097,902 of record NZ_CP125370.1, read on the forward strand.
AGCAATATCCGCTGGTTACGGACGGTACCTCGCTTGATTTTATCGAAATGCTCTCCCGCAACAACAATATGCCTGATGTTCTGGATGAGTCCGGGGCGTTCCAATGGGGTGACGAGCGAATCGTCGAGACGCTGGATTTCATCAAAGGGCTGCTGGATAAAGGATATATGCCTAAGGAAACTGCGGCGATTGCCCCGGCCAAACGATCCGATATGTTCTATGCCGGACAGGCTGCGATTATTTCCAAAGCAATTCCGTATTATGACGTCATGATCCAGAACCGCAACAAGGACATTAATTCCGGCAAGGTAAAAGGTGAAAAAATCGATTTTGTGCTGCTGCCGGTTCCGCATAACGACAATGCTCCGGCCAAGACAACGATGGGGGCGGAAGGCTACATCGCCTTCAAACAGAAAAACGACAAAGGCGAGCAGCATGCCAAAAATACATTCCAAGTGCTTGAATACTTGAGCAATGCAAAAGCTGGAAATTCCTCTAATGAGCTGGTGCTGCCATTTGTGCGCAAATCCCAGGCGGACCTGTTCGCCGGCAAGGCGCTTGGCTCGGAAGAGACGATCAAGGCATCGGCGGCCATGGCCAAATATATCGTAAATCCGGTCACGTTGAAGCTCGATACGGCGACGGCCGCCAAAATGAAGCAGTTCAAGGAGCAGGTGGTGACACCAAACCTTCAGGCGCTCTATTCCGCAGAGAAAACGCCGGAGGCAATCGCCGAGGAGTTCAAGAGCAAAGGAACGCAAATGCTCGGCAAATAGACAGGAGGAGAGGAAGAGATGACGACAATCGCGCCAAAGCGGGTGCGCAGTTCCGCCGGGCGGTTATGGCGTGAATACGGATGGGCCTACTTGTTCATTTTGGCGCCCGTCCTGCTGTTTCTCGTGTTTACACTGTATCCGGTCGTCTCCGCCCTGATCATGAGCTTTCAACAGTACAACATTATGGATTCGACTTGGGTCGGACTGGACAATTACGAGCGGCTCGTGCAGGATGCGACCTTCTGGAAATCAATGCGCAATACGGTCATCTTTACGGTGTGCACGGTGCCGATGAACATTATCATCACCTTTGTGCTTGCATATCTGATCTACCAGATGAGGACAAAATGGCAGACTTTTTTCAAAGCAACGCTGTATCTGCCTGCGGTAGCTTCCGGTGTGACGATCTCCATCGTTTGGCTGGCCATTTTTGACCCGACCGATGTGGGTCTGCTCAACCGGTTCCTCGGCTGGTTCGGCTTCGATCCTGTCATTTGGCTGGGCCAGTCCAAAACCGCGCTGTTCTCCCTGATTCTGATGAACTGGCTGGGCTCGCACGGCGCAGGAATCATCCTGTATCTGGCCTCTATGGGCGGGGTGCCCAAATCGCTGTATGAGGCTGCCGACATTGACCATGCCAGCGGCTGGACCAAGTTCACACGCATTACCTGGCCTCTGCTGAAGCCGACGACGCTGTATTTGCTCGTTACGGGAGTAATTACTTCCTTCCAGGTATTTATTTCGGTGTATATGATGACCCAGGGCGGCCCCAACTTTGCGACCACGACAATTGCCTATTTAATCTACCAGACGGCGTTCGAATTTTATGAATTCGGCCTGGCTTCGGCCCAATCGTTCGTACTGGCATTCCTGATTATCCTGGTCTCTGTCATCCAGTTTAAATACTTCTCGAGCGATGTCGAGTATTAGGGCGAAGGGGTGAGCATTACATGAAAACCAGATCAAAAACCGTTTTTCTGGCCGTGGCGACCCTCATCCTTGTGGTGTGGGCGATCGTAACGATCATTCCGCTGTACTGGATGCTGATCGGCTCCGTGCAGGACTCGATGGCGACGGCCAGCTTCCGGCCCCGGATGATTCCCGAGGCGCTGTCGTTTGCGCCGTATGACCGTTTTTTTGCCAAAACGGCGGCCTGGCGCTGGCTGTTCAACTCCCTGCTGATTTCTACCGTGTTGACCGTAACCAACGTGTTTTTCGCTTCGCTGGCCGGGTATACCTTCTCCAAGTTGAAGTTCCCTGGCAGCAATGCGATATTCTGGGTGCTGCTTAGCACGATGATGATTCCGGCGCAGGTGACGCTGATCCCGCTATATATCTTGATCGTCAATGTGTTTAATCTTGGCGACAGCTACACCGCGATTATTCTGCCTACCGCAGTAACGGTCGGTAATATTTTTCTGATGAAGCAATACATGTCTTCGCTTCCGACCTCGCTGATTCATGCGGCCCGGATTGACGCCTGTAGCGAGTTCGGCATCTTCTGGAAGGTGATTCTGCCCATGGCCAAGCCGGGGCTGGCCGTGCTGGCGATCTTCACCTTTGTGGCCTCCTGGAACGAGTTTTTCTGGCCGTTCCTGATAACGAATTCGACGGAGATGCGGACGATCCAGGTGGGTCTGGCTTCCTTCGTTTTTGCCGAATCGACAGACTTTGGAGCGATTATGGCCGGGGCGACGGTTGGCGCGCTGCCGATGCTTATCTTGTTTTTCTCGCTGCAGCGGTATTTCCTGCAGGGAATTACCATCGGAGCGGTCAAAGGCTGAAGCGGCGGTCAGGCTTTGCTTGTATGGGAGAACGGCATAGTGATAAAACGGCATGGATGCCGCTCCCGGGATTTTGACAATGTCCATGTGTAAGTTTTTGTGGGGGAACTTAAAGGGGGAAAGGCTATGGCACGTGTTGAATTTCGCAATGTGCGCAAACAATTTAACGATCAGAACAAGCAGGCTTTTACAGCGGTGGCGGGCTCCGATTTTGTTATTCAAGATAAAGAATTTGTTGTGTTTGTTGGTCCGTCGGGCTGCGGCAAAACGACCTCGTTGCGGATGATAGCGGGCCTTGAGCAGCAGACGAGCGGTGATATCATCATCGGTGACCGCATCGTCAACAATCTCCACCCCAAGGACCGCGACATTGCCATGGTGTTCCAGGATTATGCGCTGTACCCGCACATGACGATCCGCGAGAACCTGTCCTTTGGCCTGCGTAATCTGAAGAAACCGAAGGATTATATCGAGCAAAAGGTCCGGGAAGCGGCAACGATCCTTGGGTTGGAGGATATGCTGGAGCGCAAACCGCGCGAGCTGTCCGGCGGGCAGCGTCAGCGGGTCGCCGTAGGCCGTGCGATTGTGCGCGATCCGCAGGTGTTCCTGTTCGATGAACCTCTCTCCAACCTGGATGCCAAGCTGCGTATTCAGATGCGGGTCGAGCTGGGCGAGCTTCATAAGCGGCTTGGCGCAACCATCGTTTATGTCACCCATGATCAGGTGGAGGCAATGACCCTGGGCGAGCGGATCGTCGTCATGAACAAAGGCGTCATTCAGCAGATTGCCTCACCGACAGAGCTGTATGCCAACCCGAAAAATATGTTCGTGGCCGGTTTTATCGGCTCCCCGGCGATGAACTTCATCAATGCCCGCGTGGAGCGGGGCCGCTTGCTCATATCCGGCGGAGAATTCGAGCTGCCGCAGGATGCCGCCACGGGACTTCAAGGATATGAAAGTGGCGAGGTCATTCTCGGCATCCGCCCGGAGCATATTTACGGCGAGGACTTTGCGCCGGGCGTTTCCGCTGAGCATCGGCTGAATGCACATATCAAGGTTGTGGAGCATCTTGGCTCCGAGAACCTGGTCTATTTTCACGTAGGTGAGAGATTGGTTACAGCCAAGGTGCATCCGGAGACCAAGGCGTACAACGGGCTGGATAAGCCGTTTATTCTCGACCTGGCCAAAGCGCGTTACTTCGATCCGGTGACGGAGGACAGAATCCTCTGGTAGTCGGACAACTCGGCAGCCGTTAAAAGCAAGCTGGACTGCTATGATAAAAGGGGGAGACAATCATGCGCAAGCTGAATGACGTTTTGGTTCGCACAGGATCAGAGGCGTTCAGGGAGATTATACCGATTACACTGCTCAGCCTCGCTGGCTCGGCCGTGCTGGTGCCAGTCGTCCTGTTCGCGCCGCTTGCCTTTGCGTTTATCCTGATTCCGCTCATTTATATGCCTTTGGTGTTCGGCGCGTTTTATGCCTATCACCGGAGAACGGAGGGGGAACAAGTTCGCAATGCGGGAGATGTTCCGGGGGGCGCGGCGCGGCTTTGCACCTGCGGCGGTTTTCGGGCTGCTCTGTTCGCTGCTGGTGCTCATTCTGTGGTCCACCTGGTGGTATTACGGGGGACGCGAAGGGATACTGAGTCGGATGCTCGCGATCATCCAGACGTATTTTGTCGCTATGGTATTGGTCTCTCAGTTCTATACGCTCCAGCTTGTCATTCAGCAGAAGCTGGGCATTTTCAAGGCGATGGGAGAGAGCGTAAAGCTGTTCCTTCGCCATCCGGCCTATACGATAGGTGCTTTTTTTCAAGCACTGTGCGTCGGCGTGATGCTGGCCGTCACGGTTGTAGGTTTTTCCGCTTTGTACAACGGCGTTCTTGCCGTTTACCTCCATAAAGCGGCTTATAATGTGCTGCACCCGGATGAGGACAACGAAGCCGGGGAAGCGGCGGAGACTGGCGCTGGAATGGCGGGCGGGAGCCTGCGATGAGTGCCCGCGTGTGCAGTGGGGTGGACCGACTGGCCGCGGGGCTGTCACACCCGCTGCTGGAGGGGCGGCGGATCGGGCTGGTGACCAATCCGACTGGGATTACGGCGGATTTCCGTTCCACCGCCGAGGTCTGCCGCGGACTGGCATCGTCCCGGCTGATGGCTCTTTTTGCCTGCGAGCATGGCATACACGGGCAGTATCAGGCAGGCGTGAAGTTCGAAGATGAACGGGATGCTGTACTGGGGCTTCCGGTATACAGCCTGTATGGCAGACATAAAAAGCCTACCCCCGACATGCTGGTCGGCCTGGATACGCTGGTTTTTGATGTGCAGGACCTCGGGATGCGCTTCTATACGTATGTTTCCACCATGCTGTATATAATGGAAGCCTGCGCCGAGAATGGTAAAAGTCTGCTTATCCTTGACCGTCCCAATCCGCTGGGCGGGACCGTCTGCGAAGGCGGACTGCTGCAGGAAGGTTATGAATCCATGGTTGGCGCATGGTCAATGCCGATCCGCACCGGAAGGACTCCTGGAGAACTGGCGCGAATGGTCAACGATTTGAAAGGGCTGGGCTGCGATCTCGACGTGATTCCACTTGAGGGCTGGAGCCGCAGCATGCAATATACGGACACGGGGCTGCCCTGGATGCTGCCCTCGCCGAATATGCCGACCCTTGAGACAGTCAGAGCTTATGGCGGAACCTGTTTTTTTGAAGGGACCAATCTATCCGAGGGACGTGGCACCACCCGCCCTTTCGAGTGGATCGGCGCGCCTTGGCTGGATGGCGCTCGTCTGTCCGAATCCATGAATAAGCACCGACTGCCGGGGGTGCATGTGCACCCTGTATACGCTACCCCGGCCTTTTCCAAATATCGGGGGGAATTGTGCGGCGGCGTGCGGTTATTCATTACCGATCCGCAGCGTTACGAATCCGTAAATACAGGGCTGTTGCTGCTGCACGAGGTCAACGCCCTGTACCCGCAGGCATTCCGCTGGCTGGCCCCGCCGCAGGAAGGCTCCAGATATTTCATCGACCTGCTTACTGGAGGCGAAGAGGTGCGCCGCTCCATCGCGTCGGCAGCGGGTCTGCGCGATATTCAAGCATCCTGGCGGCAGGACAGCGCAGCTTGGAAGGAGCTGGCTCGCCCGTATCTGCTCTATACCTGAGCGAATGGCGAATACGGCGGCTGAAGCGGCAGGCGTGGTAACGCGGGGAAACATACATTGAAGCACATCGGGAAGATACAGAGCCGGATGGGCGAGAGGACCGACGATATTGAGGCGAAAGACTGAACGATATTAAGACGCGAGGCTGGACGATATTATTGAAGCGAAGGGAGGAGCGGCTGTGAATATGGATTTGCGCAACACTGCGGGGCCGGGGGATGATCTCGATGCGATCCTCGCTGGCATGAGCCTTGCGGACAAGATCGGCCAAATGTTAATGTGCGGCTTTGAAGGAACTGCCCTGACGGATAAAGTTCGGGAGCTTGTCGCAACCGGCAAAATCGGGGGAATTATCTATTTCGCCCGCAATGTGGAGTCGCCGGAGCAGGTGGCACGGCTGACAGCGTCGTTGCAGCGTGCGGCTCTGGAGGGCGGGACGCCACCGCTTTTTATATCCATTGATCAGGAAGGCGGCATGGTGGCGCGGGTTACCAAGGACGTTGCCCTGATGCCTGGCGGAATGGCAATTGCCGCGGCGGGGTCGGAAGCCGATGCTTATGAGGCGGCTTTTGTCAGCGGGAACGAGCTGGCGGCAATGGGCATCAATCTGAACTATGCTCCGGTGATGGATGTCAACAATAATGCGGACAATCCGGTAATCGGAGTCCGCTCCTTCGGGGAGTTGCCGCAGCGCGTGGCCGATTTCGGAGTGGCAACGTTGCGCGGGTTCCAGGATGCCGGTGTTGCCGCTACGGCGAAGCATTTTCCCGGCCATGGCGATACCGCCGTCGATTCCCATCTGGATCTGCCGACGGTGCCGCATGATCGGACTCGGATGGAGCAGGTGGAATTGGTGCCGTTCAGACAGGCAATTGCTGAAGGGGTGGATGCCATGATGTCGGCGCATATTTATTTTCCGGCGCTGGAACCGGAGAAGCTGCCCGTTACTCTGTCGAAGACGGTATTGACCGGACTGCTGCGCGAGGAGCTTGGTTTTGAAGGCATCATTATGACCGATTGCATGGAAATGAATGCGATCGCTGAACATTACGGAACAGTGGAAGCATCCGTAATGGCGATTGAAGCGGGCGCGGACATGATCCTGATCAGCCACCGCGCCGATCGCCAGCTTGCCGCCATTGCGGCGATCGGCCGGGCGGTAGCGGAGGGACGGCTGAGCGAGGCGCGCCTCGATGTGTCAGTGCGCCGACTGCTGGCCCTGAAGGCGAAGCGCGGTCTGCTTGGGGGCGGCGGTGCAGTAGGCCAGGCGTTATCCGGCCTGGCACGCTGCGGAACCGCAGCACACCTGGAGGTGGCGAGGCGGATCAGCGAAGCCAGCGTGACGCTGGTTCGCAACGATACGCCGGTGCTGCCACTGCGGCGGTTGCGCACGTTGGTGATTACGGCTGCTCCGATGGTCGCCACGCAGGTCGATGAATCCTTCGCGCCTGCTCCTGGCCTTGGTACGGCGCTGAGCAAGCATGGCCTGGAATGCGAAGACCGCGTCATTCCGTCCGATCAATTCGCACAGTACAGCGCAGAGCTGCTGGCGGTAGCCGCTGCGGAGGAAATCGGTCAGATTGTGCTTGGCACCTACAACGCCAGGTTTAATCCCGCGCAGGCCAAGCTGGCCGAAGCATTGCAGACGCTTGGCAAGCCAATGGCCGTCGTCGCGCTGCGCAATCCGTATGACCTGCTCGTCATGCCGGGCGTGCAGGTCTATGCCGCCGTTTACGAGAGTCGTCCGCTCGCGCTGGAGAGTGCGGCCAAAGCGCTACTCGGGGAAATTCCTTTCCGCGGGCGGCTACCAGTCTCACTGGGCTCCGCCTATCCGGCGGGGTGGGGAATGAGCCTATGATCGGCACACTCTGGAACAAAACTAACGCCACTGTAGTCGGCCTGATGTCCGGTACCTCGCTGGACGGCATTGATGCCGCAGTGGTGTCTATTGAAGGCTGCGGAATGGATGCGCGGGTGAAGCTGCTGCATTATTACAGCGTGCCTTATGAAGCTGCGCTCCGCGAGCGGCTCAAGTCGCTGTGCACCGTGGAGCATTCATCGGTAGAACTGGTATGCGGCATGAATGTCTATTTGGCCGAACGGTTTGCCGAGGCGGCAGTTGAGGCGGTGCGCGGCGCCGGAATGGAGATGGAAGAGATCGACTTGATCAGCTCCCATGGACAGACCGTCTGGCATATCCCGGAAAAAGCCAGCCATGATCCCCATCTGCTCCGTTCCACCTTGCAGCTTGGAGATTTGTCCGTGCTGGCCAAACGAACGGGCCGTTACGTTGTCGGGGACTTCCGCCCGGCTGACATGGCCGTCGGCGGTCAGGGAGCGCCGCTGGTTCCGTACGGCGACCTGATCCTCTTCCGGCATCCTGAAAAAGGACGGTTGCTCCAGAATATCGGTGGTATCGGCAACTGCACCATATTGCCGCCTTCGTGCACTCCTCAACAGGTCTTCGCGTTCGATACTGGTCCAGGCAACATGGTTATTGATCAGGTGGTGCATCTGCTGACGGATGGCCGCTTGTCCTACGACGAGGACGGAGCCTGGGCATCGCAGGGCCAGTCCGACGGGACGCTGGTATCAGAAATGCTGGAGCATCCCTATTTCGCCCGGAAGCCGCCGAAGTCGACCGGCCGGGAAATATTCGGCAAAGACTATGCCCGGCAGTTCGTAGCTTCGGCCCGGCAGCGCGGGCTTGACGGTGCGGATATGGTGGCAACAGCCACCGCCTTTACCGCCCGGACGATCGCCGACGGCTACCGCCGCCATGTGTTTCCGGTGTGCCGGATGGATGAAGTGATCGTCAGCGGCGGAGGCGCGCATAACCGCACGCTGCTGGCAATGCTGGAACGTCTGCTGCCGGAGCTGAAGGTGCTGACTTCAGGAGCGCTCGGAGTGAGCGACGATGCCAAAGAAGCCGTTATTTTTGCGCTGCTTGGCAACGATTTTATGCATGGTCTCTGCAATAATCTGCCTTCCGCCACCGGAGCGGAACGCCCTACCGTAATGGGGAAGCTGGCCTTCCCCTAATGGAACATAACAACGTCGTCCTGTCAGGGCGGCGTCTGTTTATTTTGCGAGCTCAATATCCGCAGGATACTCGTCAAAAAGAATAAAGGTTACCGAATCGCCCGGGTAAGCCTAGCCTTTTTTGCGAAACCAAAGTAAACAAAAATAAAACAAAATAAAATCTGTGTTTAATTGTTGACAGCAAAACAAAATAAAGATAAAATTACATATGTGAAATATTTCACTTTAAAGAATGGTTCCGTATTTAGCGAGGCATCAAGAAGTGAATCCTTTAGGAGGCCGATGTTTATGAGCGCACATGTATTTTTTGTACCGTCTATCAATCTAATGGGAAAAGGCTGTTTGCATGAAGTTGGACCCTATATAAAAGAACTGAATTTAAACAAAGCACTTGTTGTGACGGATAAGTTTTTGATGAAAAGCGGTATTGCAGGCAAGGTCACATCCGTGTTGGATGAGATTGGCTTGGACTATATGGTATATGATGAGGTCAAACCCAATCCGACCTGTAAAAATGTACATGATGGCGTTCAATTTCTGCAAGAAAACGGATGTGACTTTTTAATTTCCATTGGTGGAGGATCTCCACAGGATACGGCTAAGGGAATCGGCATTATTGCTACCAATGGGGGACATATAACCGAGTATGAGGGCGTTCATAAAGCCAAGCATAAATCGCTGCCTATTGTCGCTATTAATACCACGGCAGGAACATCGGCTGAAATCACGATCAATTATGTCATTACGGACGAAGAGCGCAAGGTCAAAATGGTTATGGTTGACAAGAATAGTGTAGCTACTATTTCGGTCAACGACCCTGAACTGATGGTTGACAAACCCGCCGCGTTAACGGCAGCTACAGGATTAGATGCTTTGACCCATGCCATTGAAGCTTTGGTTACTCCAGGTTCCTATCCTGTTACGGATGCGACCGCTTTGGCAGCAGTAGAGATTATTTTTAATCATTTGGCCCGTACGGTGAGAAACGGCCATGATATAGAAGCTCGTGAGCAAATGGTTTTCGCCATCTTCTTGGGAGGACTTGCGTTTAATAATGCTGGATTGGGTTACGTTCATGCCATGGCGCATCAGCTTGGCGGCGTATACGATTTGCCTCATGGTGTTTGCAATGCCATGCTACTGCCGATTGTGGAGGAGGAGAACGCGAAGCATGTACCAGAGAAGTTTCGTGCCATCGCTAAGGTTATCGGTTTTGAAGACAAGGGGAAAACAGATAAGGAATGCGCAGATTATGTCATCCAAAGAATTAAAGACCTGTCGAAGGAAGTAGGGATTCCCTCCAAACTTTCTGAACTGGGTGTAAATGAAGTGGATTTGGATCTGCTTGCCGAAAACTCCATGAAGGATGCTTGCGCTCCGGGCAATCCGTTCATACCTACCAAAGAACAAGTCATCAAGATGTTTAAGAAAATTCTTTAAATAAAAGCTGATATTATTTTGTTATATACTATAAGGGCTGTCCCAGGAAATCATCGATGAACACTGGGAACGGCCCTTTCGCATTTTCTGCTAAGAGATTTGTGAGACTAGAGATAAGACAACCCCATTAAATATTAATGGCACGACTCTCTCGGCTAAGGCCGCAGGGGATTCTTTTTTTCCTCCACATTCCAGCGAAAGGTTACACCATAAATGGACCAGCTTAAAATGGTTGCAGCAAGTTCTAACGTTCTTTGATCTGTGTTGTTTGTTTCTCTTGTTATGATCTGAAGTATGAATTGCTCTAATTGATTCTTGATATGTTCTTCCAGGATCGGTGCCACTGAATTATATTTATGGACGCATTGGTTACTTGTGTCATGATAGTCACATAATGAAAGAATAAGCTTCTGAATGGTCTCCTCGGTCAAATGTGCCTCAGCATCAATTCTATTGATTACATACTTCGAAAATCCATCTGACAAAAGGGTTTCAAGCAGTGCATATTTATCTTGAAAATGTGCATAGAACGTAGCACGGTTAATGGTGGCTTTTTGGGTAATGTCATTGATCGTAATAGTGTAGAAGTCTTTCTTATTTAATTGGTCAACGAATGCGTCGAGAATTAATCTACGTGTTCGAATGACGCGCGGATCGTTTGGGTTAGGTGAAGTTACACCAGGCATCCTCAAGACACTCCTTTCAGGTAAATCGAATGATTCCCCCATTATAAACATGTGTTGTTTTGTCAACAAGTGAATTTAGTTATACAACAATTTCATAACCCTTTTGGTTAAGCAACAGAATGAACATTTTGTTGGTTGAATGATAAATTAAACATTGCTAACATTTCAATTGCACACCGCTTGATGGTGTACCAAATTTTTATATAAATGCTAAACACGATAAAAGAAAATGGAGGAGATACTATTCATGAGTAATCAACAGCAAAATGTCCATTCAACAGAAGCTTTATTTCAACCTTATACCATTCATAATCTGACCTTACAGACTCGTATTGTAATGCCCGCCATGGGCCGCGCCTTTTCGCCAAATGGTGTACCAGGACCGGATGTAGCCGCTTATTATCGCCGTCGCGCAGAGAATGGTGTAGGTCTTATTATTACTGAAGGTGCAGTGATTGACCATCCGGCTGGAACAAGTGAGCCGAGGGTGCCAAATTTTTATGGGGAAGCGGCTTTAAACGGTTGGGCTGAAGTGGTCAGACAGGTTCATGAAGCCGGTAGCAAAATTTTTCCACAAATTTGGCATATGGGGATGGCTCGTCCGTTGGGATCTCAGCCGAACCCGGAAGCGCTGTCGATTGGTCCATCGGGGCTGGACTTGGAAGGAAATAAAGTGACCGAGCCGATGACAGAAGAAGAAATCATCAAGGTCATTGGGGCCTATGCCGATGCAGCTGCGAATGCAAAACGACTGGGCTTTGACGGCGTTGAAATTCATGGAGCGCACGGCTATCTGGTTGATCAATTCTTTTGGGAGAGAACGAACCAACGTACGGATCGCTATGGTGGCGATATCATAAAGCGTGCTCAATTCGCCATTGAGCTTGTGGAAGCTATTCGTGCTGAGGTTGGCCCTGACTACCCTATTGTCATGCGCCTATCCCAATGGAAAATGAATGATTACAACGCAAAGCCGTTCGATACACCGGATAAACTGGAGCAATTCCTGAATGTATTAGTACAAGCGGGCGTGGACATCTTCCATTGCTCGACACGTCGCTTTTGGGTACCTGAATTTGAAGGCTCCGATCTGAGTTTTGCCGGATGGGTGAAGAAGCTGACTGGAAAAACCACGATTACGGTTGGCTCTGTAGGCCTGGATGAGGATTTTGTAAGTCTCTATACGGAAGGGAAAGAGGCAGGACACCAAGATATTAATGAACTTCTGGAACGGCTGGACAACAATGAATTTGATTTGGTAGCTGTTGGGCGTGCGCTTCTGGGCGATCCTGCATGGGCTACGAAAATACGTGAAGGTCGAATTCATGATCTTCAAGCCTTCACACCTGAGGTACTTAAAACGCTCAACTAAAATATCTCATGCTTCGAATATCTCTTCATTTCATAAATAAACAATGTAAGGCAGAATACTCAAAGCCATAGGAACTTTGGGTATTTTGGCTTTTTAATGCGTCTGCAACAGCAGTCCACCATCAACCATTTTGAATTAAGTCATCACAGATTCCCACTTGCTCATTTTTTTACTCAAGAACTCCTGAAGCTCCTCTTCATTGTTGCTTAACTTCTAAAATAAAGAAAGGGCAACTTGAATCATTCATACATTAAAACCAAATCAGACTGACACAAATACTTGATATATATAGATGTCTATGTAATAATGCTTGTATGTTAAAAAATAATGCAGCTGCACTGATAGGAACCATTAGAGACTCGATCAATAAATTGATCGTGTCTGAGCTTGAATCAAATGGAGTTGAAGGGATTGTTCCTACCCATGGTGGAATATTAATGTTCCTCTATCAAAAGGACGGGCTTTCCATTAAGGAATTGACGCAGAAAATTTCTCGTCAGCAGCCCACAGTCACTGTTTTGATCGACAAGCTAGTGAAGTTGGGGTATGTCGAAAGAAAAAAAGAAAGGGAGGATAGCAGAGTTACCCTGATTTATCTGACCGATAAGGGGAAAGAGCTGGAGCCTGTATTTGAGGCGATCTCCAATAGATTAAAAGAAACCATTTATGGTGGTCTCAAAGACGAAGAAAAAGAACAACTGGAATATCTGCTGGAACATGTAAAAAACAGATTATAAATTTTTTTGTGTAAATGTATAGATATCTATATGAATACCAAAATAACAATAAAACATCTGGAGGTTATTGAAATGAAACATCTTATCATCTATGCTCATTCAAACGCTGAAAGTTTCAATCATGCGATACTGGAAACCGTTGTAAATACCTTGAAAGAAAAAGGCGATGAAGTCGTTGTACGCGATCTATATGCCCTTGATTTTCAACCTGTATTAAAACCTGAGGATACTGCCGCTATGAGAGCTGGGCAAACTCCGGCTGATATCAAAGTAGAGCAGGAATTTATCTCGCAGTCCGATACGATCACCTTTATTTCTCCCATTTGGTGGACAGGTCTTCCTGCAATCCTGAAAGGTTACGTTGATCGTGTATTTGCCTACGGCTTTGCATATACGGCTGGTCCGGAAGGGATTAATAAGCTCCTTACAGGTAAAAAAGGTTTTATTGTGAATACACACGGTACCCCCAACGCGATCTACGATGAAATCGGAATGAGCGCAGGATTGAAGATCACTTCAGATACGGGTATTTTTGATTTCGTTGGAATTGAATCCGTTGGTCATTTACTGCTTGGAAGTATCGGCTACCTTGATGAAGATGGCTATAAAGGACTGTTGAAGCAAGTCCAAGACACCGTCAAATCGGTGTTATAACGAAACTATATTATCACCTTAAAAGGCTGTTCTTACCGTTAAGAAATGTACGGCAGTCTTCAAATGATGAGGTCAACCAGCATTTACTGGTTGGCCTTTTCTTCTATATAAGCTGACTCCGAATGCGCAGTGGCAATACATGAAACCTTTAAGTTCAGTTTATATAGATGCTAATATCCTTCGACGGTTTTGGAATTTCCCTCTACGATTAAGGACATGTAAACGTCAATAGGATCCTCACTTTCAACTTTAAAACCAAACCGTTCATAAAGACGTCTGGCAGAGCTTCCTTGCAGGACATTTAAGGTTACGCGGTTTCCTTTTACATCATTTTGTTCAAGTAGATTTCTTAATACTTGATTGCCGACTCCTTTACCTTGGTAATTGGGATGAATATAAAAATGCTCCAATAAATAACCGTCTAACGTCGGTTTAAAAGCTATGCAACCAACAAAAGAAGAATCTACTTCGATGATCCAGGTATGTACAGAGTCGAATGCATCACGGAAGCGTTGACGAACTTTTTCTTCATCAAATCTTCCTAACCTGGTTAAATCGTTACGCAGTACAATGGCCCGTAAATTAGCAATGGTTTCAACATCGGAATTTTGGGATTGGCGAAGAGTAAATGGTTTCATCTAATGTAACAACTCCTCTATGTGTTAAAATTCACAAATAATTCATTGCTATTATCGTCAGTAATTCATTATAGTACATAGTATTAATAGTTAACTATATGTATTATGCGTTTTACGGAGGTTCACTATGAAAGATTATGAATTAAGGGATGATTTGAGAGAATCCGTTAACCGGATTTATGACATGGAATTATTCAGCAGCCTGACGGAGCTTATCCAAGGGGAAAACCATGTGCTTCAATATTTAGTTCAGCATCAAGATGATGAAATTAATCCATCCTTACTCAGTGACCACCTGCATGTATCCAGATCAAGAATTACGGCAGCGCTTACGGCCTTAAGAAAAAAAGGCTATGTGACCATGGAAATGTCTGAGCATGACAGACGACGAATGTGTGTAAGGCTCACATCAGAAGGTGCATCCCTGATTAAACAAAAACAAGAGAGAATTGAAGGCTATTTTGAAGCACTGGTAGAGGGTTTGGGTGAGGACGATGTCAAGGAATTTATACGATTGATCGAGCTTTCCATAAGTATCATGAATGCGGATTCTTCTACTGGAAAAATAACATAATGTGAGGGTGTACAGGATGAGGTATAAAATAGTAGCAGATAGCTGCTGTGACTTAACGCCAGAGCTTAGAGAAGAAATGAAAATCACGACGATCCCGTTAAACATGACTTTGGGAGAAAAATGCTTTATAGATGATGAAACGCTAGATTTACCTCAGTTTATGGAAGAAATGAAAGCCTGTACAACCAAGATCGGATCGGCTTCACCGTCACCTATGCTGTATAAGGAAGCATTTCAAGGTGAGCATACTTCTTTTGCCATTACAATATCCAGCAATCTGTCCAGTTCGTATTCAAGTGCATTGGTTGGTAAGGATATGGCGGAGGAAGAAGGGGCTGATGTTCATGTATTCGATTCGAAAAGCGCATCGGCTGGACAAATATTGTTAGCTCTAAAATTACGCAAGCTGATCGACGAGGGGTATCATAAAGGAGAGATTATTTCTTCACTGGAAAGCTTTATCACGAAGATGAAAACCTATTTTGTGCTAGAGAACCTGGACAATCTGGTGAAGAACGGACGAATGAATAAAATTACGGGAAAGATACTTTCATTCCTGCATATCAGACCCATTTTGGGTTCAGACGGTGACGGAAATATCGCATTGTTTACCCAAGCGCGTGGTCAAAATCAAATCATTGAAAAGCTGGCAGATACAATTGAAAGAAGTGGTCGGGCTACGGAGGGGGAAAGCATTGTAATTACCCATTGTAATAATCCCGGGCTTGCGGAGAAGCTAATGAATGCGTTGAAGAACCGCTATCAATTTAAGGATATTCTGATTGTGTCCACCAGAGGAATCAGTTCGATGTATGCCAATGACAAAGGAATTATTATGGCGTTTTAAGCTATTGGAGTGAATGATACTCACTTATTAAATCAAGGTTTATGCCAATTCGAGCCTGAGTTGGGGTAAGCCTTTTTGATATACTGATAAACACATTGAAATACTATGAAAAATATGGAGCAGGGGAAAAAATATGACTCATACGAATATCGAAGATTCGTTACGTTTTTATGTGAATACCATGGGGTTTGAAGTACAAGGAAAGTTTGATACCCGGTTATTTGTGTCCGCAGGCGGGTATTATCACCATATTGGCGGCAATGTTGGAATGGAGAAGGTAACCCCCATCCTCCCGCTCATGCGACAGGGGTTAAGGAAATTATACTGCTGCTTCCTGACGATGGATCTTTGTGGAAGCTAAAAAACACATAGAGCTTGACGGCCATGCAACCCATGGAGAAGAGAATGGATTTTCTGCCATGACCCAAGCGGAAACAAGCTGGTGTTTGATATTAGCAGATGAGCAGGCAGGTCAGCCATACGTTAAACCGGATGTATCCATGTCTAACTTAATTTTTTGATAACGACAGAAGCGTTTACGTTGGCTTGGGTACCTCCAGCCAAGGTTTGCAGGGTAACCGCAGCGGCAGAGCTATGATTTCGCAGGGTAAGAACATCACCGGATGCTAGAGCGAGGATGGCCTGCCCTGTGTTTTGCTGCGTACCAGCTCCTGAGCCGTATATGGTTCCTGCTGCCAGAGTGCCATTGATAAATATGGCAAATTGGCCTGGCTCTACACCCGATACTGAAAAGTTAACTTCATAGTTCCCCGCATCGGTAACTGCAATCTGCGTAGTGCCGGGAGCGTGGGTAATTCCAGGTGTAAGTATACCGTTCGTATCGAAAATGACATCCGCTTCTATTGGAACGACTCGGGATCCTAAGTTGTAGATATAACCAAACTGAGCTATTCCACCTGCGGTTCCTGTAGCTCCCGTAGCCCCGGTGGACCCCGTCGCTCCTGCGGTACCCGTAGCCCCAGTGGCACCTACCGCACCCGCAGGACCTACAGGACCGACCGCCCCTGCAACGCCCGCAGGACCTGCTGGACCGACTGCCCCTGGAATGCCCGCAGGACCTACGGGACCTACTGGTCCTACCGCACCCGCAGCTCCAACAGCGCCCGCAGTGCCCACAGCCCCCGCTGCGCCTACATTTCCGGCAGTCCCAACGGTGCCCGCAGTACCCACATTACCGGCAGCCCCGACATTTCCCGCAGTTCCGACGGCTCCAGCAGCACCCACAGTGCCCGCTGCACCTACGTTACCTGCTACACCTATAGCTCCAGTTGCGCCTGTTATACCTAAAACATTTTGAGGTATATTTACACGGACGATTTGCTTTCTGACGACGATTTCCTTGCAAAAGCACTTTCGTTTCGAATGGCATTTTCTCTTCGGACGTTTTTTACTAAACCAAGAGCGGATAAAAACGTCTTTTTTACGGCCTTTCTTTCGTTTCAATTCGGGACGACCCAATACAAACACCTCCATATCGATTTGTTGTATACTACTCCATTCATCCAAGGCAGGCATGGACATCTGTCCTGTGGTTGATAGGCAATGATCTAATTTTGGATAAAAATGGGTCTTTGTACAGGTACATTCATCTAGTTATATAAAAATAGCGCCCCCGGCTGTTACCTTGGTTCACACCAAGGAACAGCCGAAGGCGCCAGAAGAAACGTGCCGTAATTATGAAGCAGTTTGAAGCCGTTTTTTGCGCATGTATATAGCGTACAGAATGCCGCCAAGCAGGCACAAGATACAAGCGAAGCCTGCCAGCAACCAGGCTGAAGCGACTGCTCCGCCACGATCCATGCTGTTTCCGAGCCATAAGGGCAGCAGAGCACCCCCCGACTCCACCTGCACCAATCAGCAGGCTGGTGGTGGATTCTTCTGTGCCTGGCATCATTTTGCTGGCAAAAACGAGTGCGATGGAAAATATGCCGGACATGCCCAGCCCCAGGAGCGCAATAAGGACAAAGGTAACAGCAGTGCCCTTGATCAGCGGGAACACGCACAGCAGCATGGTCGCCGCCAGTGAGCTTAGGGCGACAAAGACACCATAGCCGTAACGATCGGCAATGTTGCCTGCGAACAGCCGCCCGGCCGCCATTGCCAGCCAGAAGCAGGTAACACTGAGTGCCGCCTCAGCTTGTGTAAGGCCCAGCCGTTCAATGAACATAGAAGGCAGGAAATTGGCCAAGCTCATTTCTGTCCCTACATAGATAAAGAAAAAGATGATAAACAGTGCCAGCAGCAGCCAATTTCCCGCAGGGCCCCCTTTAGAAGCTCCCGTGGATGGAGAATGTGGGGCCGAGCCGGAATGCATATGCTTTTCCCCACGACGCTCATATTCGTCCAATACGGCATCCAGTTTGCCGAAGGATCCCCGTAGCCAGGCTACGACTGCCACCGCTCCACAGACGGAGATAACAGGAAAGGCCAGCCGCCACCAGCCAAGGGCGATCAACTGGCTGGCAACCGCGGGCATTGCTAACGCGCCGATCCCGAAGAAGACTTCCAGACGGCTCATAGCTGCGCCCGTTCCTTCGGTAATACCGCTAATCACGATGGTGCCGATGACCGCTTCCACCATGCCGAAGCCAAAGCCGGCTGCCGCTCCGACGGCATATAGCCAACCCCATGGGGGCAGCAGTGAGTAGAGCCCTTCTGCTGCACACAGCAGTAGCAAGGCGAATACCAGCGTCCGGCGTTTGCCGAATTGCCTTGCAAGCCATGGCGACAGCAGGACGCCAGCCAGAAAACCGGAAAATTGGGCGAAGATCAGACTTCCGCCCTCCGTATAATTCCGGTCATAGTGGTCCAGCAGCACGGGCAGCAGAGACCCTACAACCACGTGCGCCAGGCCAATTAAAAAATAAGACAAGCTGCCAATCCATAGCAGTCGTTTCATGATGAACTCCTTTGATACCTGAAATTGCACTTATACCGTAAAGTGAACGATAATGTGAGGTATTAAATATTTATGATAATTCCAGCACATGAAAGCCATAGCCTTCGATGGTAACATCTCCTTCCAGGAATTCGCCGCTGAGCAGCTCATGTCCTTTTTGTTCATCCAGATGATAATTCTGTTTCTGGGCGTTATGGTTCAGGATGAACAAATACGATTTTCCATCCTTGGAGCGCACGCTGGCCTCCACACCCGCAGGAGCACGCAGCAAGGACGGAATCCCTTTTTCCTCACAAATATAGCCCAGCAGGCCGTCCAGGAAAGCTTCTTCAGGGTCTGAAGCAACATACCATGCTTCGCCTTGACCAAAACGATTGCGTGTCAGTACGGGCATTCCCTGATAAAAGTCATCGCCATACTCCGCCAGCACCTCGGCACCTTCGCTATGCAGCAGGTCGCAGAGCAAGCCGCATTCATATTCCCCTTGTAATGCTCCTACCTGTTCCTTCAATACGATCCGATTGCGTGACTCCGGCAAAAGCGCGTCAATTTCTTCTACCCAAACTCCAAGAAGCTTACGCAGCTTACCCGGATATCCTCCGGTTGTGACCAGATCGTTTTCATTTACAATTCCGCTGAAAAAGGTGGTGACAAAGGTGCCGCCATGTTCAGTAAATTGTTCCAGTTTTTCCGCTGTACCCGGCTTGACCATGTAGAGTACAGGCGCGATAATGAGATCATATTTCTGGAAATCTGATTCCACGGAAATCAAGTCTACCTGGACGTTACGGCGGAAGAGGGCGGCATAATATTTATGCACCTGATCGACGTAATTCAGCGCTACAGAAGGACCGCTTGATTTCTCCAGTGCCCACCAATTATCCCAATCGAACAAAATGGCTACTTTTGCGTTTACGGTTGCATCCAGCAGTGTATTACCTAATGTGCCAAGCTCGCTGCCGAGCTGTGCCACCTCCCGGAATACGCGTGTATTCTCATGACCGACATGCTCAATCACGGCCCCATGGAATTTCTCACAGGCTCCGATGGAACGGCGAAGCTGGAAGAACATGACCGTGTCTGCGCCATGTGCTACCGCCTGATAACTCCATAACCGCATGACGCCAGGCCGCTTGAGTGAATTGTACGCTTGCCAGTTTTGCTGACTCGGTGTTTGCTCCATCAGCATAAACGGCTGCCCATCCTTAAGACCGCGCATCAGATCGTGGGTCATCGCGGTATAGCTCGGTGGGGTATTAGCCCGCGGATAGCTGTCCCAAGATACAATATCCATGTGCTTTGCCCATTTGAAATAGTCCAGTTGCTTGAAAAAGCCCATCAGATTAGTCGTTATGACAGCTTCGGGGATATGCTTTTTGATCGCGTTATACTCCAGCAAATAGCATTCCAGCATACTGTCTGAATTAAAGCGTGCGTAATCAAGGGAAATGCCCTGAAAGGTGGAGTGATTCTCGCCCCAATGCTCGCTCAGATTATTTGGAGGTACAATTTCATTCCAATCATAGAAGGTGTGTCCCCAGAACGAAGTATTCCATACCCTGTTCACTTTTTCCAGTGTTCCATATTTTTGTTTGAGCCACACCCGGAATGCAGCAGCACAGTTATCGCAATAGCAATCCCCGCCGTACTCATTGGACACGTGCCACACGAGGATCGCAGGATGATTTTTGTAGCGTTCTGCTAGTCGGTCAGCCATGCTCTCCGCATATTTGCGGTAGGTGGGACTGTTCGGACAGGAATTGTGGCGTCCGCCGAATTTTCGTTTGCGCCCGTCGGCATCGACCCTGAGAATATCCGGATATCGGGTCGCCATCCAGGCAGGGTGAGCCGCAGTGCTGGTGGCAAGACACACAAAGACACCGCTTTCATGTAAACTATCGATGAATTGATCCAGCCATTCAAAATGATATGTGATTTCATCCGACTGAATTTTGGCCCAGGAAAATACGTTGACTGTGGCGATATCAATTCCTGCCAGCTGGAACATCCTTAAGTCCTCCTGATGTGTGGTGTCATCCCACTGCTCAGGATTGTAATCTCCGCCGTAAAATACTTTAGGCAGTTTACCGCTTATCATGCCAATCACCTCTATATATAAGAATAATTCTATCTTATAATACAAGTAAACGCTTTTAAATATAATAAAATGAACATGGATATAACAATATGGATCTGCATTGAGGAAT
Source organism: Paenibacillus sp. RC334 (assembly GCF_030034735.1). Taxonomy (NCBI): domain Bacteria; kingdom Bacillati; phylum Bacillota; class Bacilli; order Caryophanales; family Paenibacillaceae; genus Paenibacillus; species Paenibacillus sp. RC334. The sequence continues at coordinate 2,118,746 of NZ_CP125370.1, forward strand.
ACATAACCGCGTGCGCCGGAGGTGCCTTTTATGATTTTAACTCCCCATCATTTGCGATTTTTTCTAACTACGCGTGAGCATTCTTTACCGCTTTTTATCGAAAGTATCGGATTTAACAGCAGGCAGGAGGATGTATCCCGGCCGGAGGGCTATCCCTGCTTTCACTGGATTCAGACCGTGTCCGGGGAGGGGGTATTCACTTTCAAGGGGGGCTCTTTCCGTTTGGGAGAACATGCCGGAGTTCTGCTGCTGCCGGGCGAGTCCCATGCTTACAGCCGGGCGACGAAAGTATGGCGAACGCTGTACATTACGTTTGACGGACCGATAGCCGCTGCTGTGCTGACTGAGCTAGGGTTGAAGCATACACGCGGGTATCATTGGGACGCACATAGTGAACTGCACAGCTTTGGAGAAAGTATGCTTCATTCTATGGTGAGTGAACGGGATTTATCAGGGCTGGACGCTTCGGCCAATATGTACCGCTTTCTAACTTTGCTGCGCAAACATGGTCAATACAGCTCTATGCCTTCCTTGTCTCATAATGTAGAACGTTTGGGGCCTGTGCTGGCTTTTATGGAAGAAAATTATGCCAGCCCGGATATCGGCCTGTCCGATATGGCGGTGATGATGAATGTCAGCGCCCGTCATTTGAATACATTATTCAAGCAGGCATTCGGTGTGACCTCTTACGCTTATCTGATCGTCATACGTCTGCGCAAGGCTAAGGAAATGATGACTGATTTCCCGCACTTAACGGTAAAAGAGATCGCCGAGCGCGTAGGGTTCCGTGATGTCAGTCATTTTGTGGCGACTTTCCGCAAGGCTGAAGGAATTACCCCTGAAAGGTTCAAATTATTGTATTTATAAGGGTATTTAATCGAAATACTCTTTCTTACGCGGGAATGCTCTTTTTAGGGAGCATTCCTTATTGTTTTTTTTCGGATGAGGGAGTATAAAATAATAGTTCATTTGTTTCATCAATCTGAGGTTCAGGTGACATAATAACATATGATCCAAAGTTCTTCTGCAAAACCCTCATCCAAAGAAGGAGTTAACGAAATGCTGAGTAAAGTCAAAAGATTACTAATCGGTCGTCCACGAAAATCGACGGCTCTTGAAGATGAGAAACTAAACAAGCTTAAGGCTCTGGCCATCCTGTCCTCGGATGCGTTGTCTTCTGTAGCTTACGGAACGGAGCAAATTCTGCTTGTTTTGATTACAGCGGGCTTCGCTGCCCTATGGTATTCCATTCCTATATCCATCGCGGTATTGGGATTGCTGGTTATTCTGATCCTGTCCTACAGACAGACTATTTTTTCCTATCCCGGTGGTGGTGGCGCCTATATCGTCGCTCAGGACAATTTGGGCAGGGCACCGAGTCTGATTGCAGGCGGATCTTTGCTGGTCGATTATATTCTAACGGTAGCAGTTAGCTCGTCGGCGGGTACAGATGCCATAACATCGGCGTTTCCATCATTGCATGATCATCGGATTGCGATTGCACTGATCATGATCATCTTTTTGACCATTATGAACTTGCGCGGGGTAACGGAATCCGCCTCGGTGCTGGCTGCACCGATTTATTTGTTTGTGGTTTCGATCTTTGTCCTGATTATTAGCGGTTTCATCCATTACTTGGCAGGAGGAGCCCATGCTGCGGCACCGCAATTTGGAGCTACGGTATCCAACGTCAGTCTGTTTCTGCTGCTGAAGGCGTTCAGCTCAGGTTGCTCGGCGCTAACCGGGGTAGAGGCTGTTTCGAATGCCATTCCGAACTTCCGCAAGCCTGCTGCCAAAAATGCGGCAACTACGCTGATGATGATGGGCTTGATTCTCGGGTGTATGTTCATCGGAATCAGCCTGCTGGCTTATTGGTATGGTGTTCGTCCAAATCCGCATGAAACGGTCATTTCGCAAATTGCGAACGCCACTTTCGGGCGTGGTGTGATGTATTACATCATTCAGGGCGTGACGGCGCTGATCTTGTTTTTGGCGGCGAATACAGCCTATTCGGCCTTTCCGTTACTCGCATTTATGCTGGCTAAAGACAAATACATGCCGCATATGTTCATGGTTCGCGGAGATCGGCTTGGTTACTCGAACGGTATTCTGTTTCTGAGTATCTTCTCAGCCTTGCTGGTTATCGTATTTGGCGGCAATACGGGAAATCTGATTCCGCTTTATGCTGTAGGGGTATTTATCCCGTTTACTCTCTCTCAGCTCGGAATGATGATTCGCTGGATTCGTCTCAAGCCGTCAGGCTGGGTCGTCAAGCTTGCTATTAATACGGTTGGGATGCTGACCACGCTGTCCATTACGCTTATCTTTATTTTCACTAAGTTTAGTCAGGTTTGGATGGTGTTTATCTTCCTGCCGCTGGTACTGTATTTCTTTATGAAGATCAATGGACATTACAAAAATACAGCCGAGCAGCTGCGGATCGACATTACGAAGGATAAACCTATGGTCAAAGGCAATACGATCATTATTCCGGTGGCTGGTATTACACGGGTCGTGATGAATACCATCAGCTATGCCAAGACCTTGTCGGATAATGTGGTTGCAGTATATGTAGGTGTTGATGATGAAGCGATCCGCAAGATGGAGCAAAAATGGGAAGAGTGGGATGTAGGTATCCGATTGGTGGTGCTGAAATCCCGTTATCGGAGCATTATCAATCCGCTTCGCAAGTTCATTGATACGGTGGAGTGGAAAAAAGCGGACGAAGATCATATTACCGTCCTTATTCCGCAATTCATCACGAAGCACTGGTGGGAAAATATTTTGCACAACCAGACCAGCTTGCTGATGAGAGCTTATCTGATCAATTATAAAGACGTCATCGTAACGACTGTGCCATTTCATTTAAACAAATAAATCGTTATAATAGTCCTTGCAAGGGAAGGAAACAGGCGTTTATAGCATGAAAAATGAACATCTTCTGGCCGCATGTCATTGCGGCTGGAGGGTGTTTTTTTTTCATACCGACATATTTACTTTAACGATACGTTTTGTGTATTATAGATACAAAATGTATCCTGAGAGAATGGATATGGAGGGTTACGATGCCAGGAACCAAGGGTGAAACGGAACATAACAAGCTGCAATTTGTAGATACGCTGAGAGCGCTGGCAATTATGGGCGTGTTGCTTGTACATGTCAGCCAGCACGTGGATGGATTAAACGGATGGTTGCAAAAGGGTTTGAGCTTGGGAGCGAAAGGGGTCGCTTTATTTTATCTGGCCAGTGCTTTTACACTCTTTCTGTCTTTGAGCAGACGTTCGGGTGACAGAAAAGAGCGTGTCTCGGCGTATCTGGTGCGTCGTTTTTTTCGAATTGCTCCCTTGTATTACGTTATGTTAATCATCTATTTGGTTGTGAACGGGACAGGGCCCCGTTTCTGGCTTGGGGATCAGGAAGGAGTCACTGTCGCGAATATCGTAGCTCATATCTTGTTTCTGAATGGCCTGAATCTGTACTGGATCAACAGCATCATCGGTGTGGAATGGTCCATTGCGGTGGAATGTATGTTTTATCTGTGCGTGCCGTTATTATTTAAACTGATCCGATCGATCCGGCATGCTGCCTGGTTTGTGATGGGCACGCTCCTACTGAGTTTTGGGCTGAACACGGTGTTTGCGAATGCTCCATGGATCAGTGATCACCCGTTGTGGGGGCATTATCTGTATTTATGGTTTCCGAACCAACTGCCTGTCTTCGGACTGGGTATATTGTTGTTCCTGATATGGAAAGACGAGCGGCATTGGAAAAGTGTGGACCGGTTCAGCGGCGTATTGCTGCTTGGCTCCATACTGTTTGCTCTTTGTGCAGGTATGACGGATTATCTCATCGGTGTCCTGTTGCTGCTGGGAGCCTATGCTTTGTATCACTGGCAGCCATTTTGGCTGTTAAACCGGGGATGGTCATGGATCGGCTGCCTTAGCTACAGTATGTATTTGACGCATATGCTTGCTTTGGAGATTGTAAGCCAGATTGAGCTACCATTTTCCCCCGTTGTTAATTTGACCCTTATGTTTGTTATGACACTGCTGTTGACCACAGGTTTGTCCTGGCTCACCTATTCATGGATCGAGCAACCCGGCATCCGTTGGGGAAAAAAGATCATATCACGTATGAAGTCTGTGCGCTCACAGGAAGATTCGGTCAAGGAAAGTGTTGCTTGAGCTGTAGCTTCCTTCTGCATCCGATAACATTTCGTTGAAGTGCTTAAAGAAATCTATCAAATCATTGAAAAGACCTCTTGAAAAGTAGGTCGCAGCCCTTTATATTCGATGTACATCCAAGTTTTTTGAATACACCGATGAGATTTGTTGGAATTGAAAAGGAGATGCATGTATGCTTGAGAAGCCTGTCGGCTTTTTGCTTTTTTCCACGCTTGAAGGAGTGGCGGTGTTTACGCTCATTCTTAGTATTTTTAAAGTTAAAATGACTCCTTATGTATGGCAAGCGATTTTTGTGAACCTGATTATGAACCTGCAAAGCTATTTGCTGAGAGAAGAATTTTCCCTCACTTATCTGGTGCCTGTCATTAACATGCTGCTTTTTATTTTTTTGCTCGCTACGGTGGTGAAAATTCCGATTGTGTGGTCAGGCATTATGACGGTTACCGGTTATTTTGCTTATGCGGTTATTCAGTCGGTGCTTTTAAAAGTGATGTTCGGGAGCCTGCCAGTCTCTGAGCTACAGGGCGGTTCCTTGAAGGGCTATCTGCTGCAAACGATAAGTGCGGTGGCAGGACTGCTCATTACATTTATTTTGTATCGAAAAGGCATCGGGTTTGCCGCTAATTTCAAAAAGCTTAAATTTAAAGCTGAATACGGCATTGTGATTACGCTCATTATTTTATCTCTCATATCCACCTCTATCGTGCTGTACTACAACGAAGTATGGTTAAATATGATGTTTTTTGCACTGGTATCGGGATTCTTCATCTATTATGCGATTGGAAAGGAATATCGGGATGATTGAAACCATGGCTTTCAAGCTTGCTAACCAGATCAAACGGACTGTGCCGGATCATCCGGCCTCCATCCCGGTGCTTAAATATGCGCTAGCTCTCATTATTAATGCTTCCATGATTATTGTGCTGACCTTAGTTGCCTCGTTCGTTACCGGGCGGACGGCAGAAGCTGTGACGATTCTGGTGGCTTTTGCCTTGTTGCGCCAAATATCAGGAGGGATCCATCTAAAAACAGGGATGGCATGTGTTGTGGCGACCTCTGTAGCTTTTACAGCCATATCCTGTATCTCTTTACATGATTGGTGGACAAACCTCTTCACCGGATTATCCCTGCTTCTTGTCCTATGGTTTGCCCCGTCCAGAATTGAAAAGCAGTCTCGCATTCCATCCCGGTTTTATCCCCTCCTGCGACTGTTATCTTCCCTGCTTGTATGTACTAATTTTGTAATCGGTTCCTCTGTAGTGGCTGTTGCTTTTCTAGTCCAGAGCCTGACGTTGATTCGGAAAAGGAGGTGAGGAAAATGGTGAAAAAAATCGTATATGGTCTGGCGACCTCGTTGTCTATGTTTGCTGCATTTGCTGTATCGGTAGCGAGTTATGTGTATGTCTATCAGGGAGATACGCCCGAGGAGCTGCTTAAATAGTATAACTTCATTTCCTTATATACATAGGCTGCCAGTGAGCAGCTTCTTTTTTTGCAAAAAAAATCAGGCGCTCCAATAAGAGCGCCCGAATGGGAGAGGAGAAACCGGACGAAGAGCTTATGGGGAAACGTAAGTCTTCTCCGCGGTTGTCTACGACATTGGTTGAATGCCGATATCCTAAGGATGCCCACGATATGGTTTTTTATACCTCCTCAAATCCTGCGTTTTTCAAACGGCGATCCATGTGGTACGATAACGTCATAATCTTTATATGGTTATGAACACATATAGAAAATAGGTGAGTTTCAGCGTGAGAGTGGTATCGGGTAGTGCCAAAGGAAGGCCGTTAAAGGCAGTTCCCGGCACAGGGACGCGGCCGACCACGGATAAGGTCAAGGAAGCGCTATTTAGCATGATAGGTCCTTATTTTGAGGGGGGGAGTCGCGCTTGATCTGTTTGCAGGCAGCGGCGGCCTGGGTATAGAGGCGCTTAGCCGAGGAATGGACAAGGCAGTCTTTATTGATATGGAATCGAAAAGTATTGATGTCATTAAAGAAAATTTGCGAAAAACCGGATTGGAAGGACAGGCTGAAGTGTTCCGCAATGATGCCGGACGAGCGCTCAAAGCGCTGGCAAAACGTGGAGCTCTTTTTGATGCTGTTTTTTCTGGACCCGCCCTATCGTCTCAAGCATGGTGATGAATTGATGAGCCGTATGGCTGAACTGGACTTGCTTTGTTCTGAGGCAGTCATTGTGCTGGAGTATGAATCGGGACATGAGTACCCGGAAAGCTTTGGGCCGTTCGAACAGGTCAGAAAAGCGGTCTATGGCGAAACAACGTTATCTATCTACCGCTTTGCAGCAAAGCAACAGGACGATACAGAACATACTGAGGCTGGAATGGAAAAATATGGTATAGCCGAATCAGGCGGGGAGGACCATCATGACTGAGCACAAACCACGTATTGCCGTATATCCGGGGACCTTTGATCCCGTGACGATGGGGCATCAGGATATTATTCAAAGAGCGGCGAGGCAGTTTGATCTGCTGATTGTCGCGGTACTTAACAATATTAGTAAAAATCCACTGTTTTCTCTGGAGGAGCGAATGGAGCTGCTGCGGACGGTAACCCGCGATATTCCGAACATTGAGGTGGACAGCTTCCGTGACCTGACAGCCAATTATGTACGTGAAAAAGGGGCTCAGGTTATCGTCAGAGGAATCCGGTCAGTGACAGATTTTGAATACGAGCTTCAATTGGCTTCCACAAACCATAAGCTGAACCCGGATGCCGAAACGATCTTTATGATGACGAACCCGACTTATTCATATCTGAGTTCCAGTATGGTGAAGGAAATCGCCCATTTTGACGGCAAGGTCGTAGATCTGGTGGCTCCTGAGGTCGAGGATGCGCTGCGTGCCAAGGTCAACGCCAAGCGCGGCGGCTCCACCATGAAGCAATAAAGGAAATGACAAGCAGTGTAAGTATAATCGCGCCCAGAAGCGCAATAGACAACACGGTTAGTTGCCAGGGATACAGCGACGGACTTTCCAACTGTGTCCACAGGTTGCTGCTCTCCGCCATGATGGAATGCGCGGCGGGATCATAACCGCCTTCCGCGAAGGAAGAAACAGAGCTACGGCTAACATAAGCGGGAAGTGTATTGCTTGTCATACGGCTAAGAGGCGTCCATGCGACGAGTGTAAGCACAAAGGCGATGATGCTATGAAGCACCCTGGATATGGTGAACGTGATGCCTTTGTCCGATGGTTTGGTGACAGCTGTGATTTGGAGCCAGCCGCATAGCCCTCCCCAACCTAGTACGGCGCTGATCAGAGCCGCTTGTGTGCGGAGATCATACGGCAGGCGGCTGATTTCATAGGAACCGAGATGAAGTTCCATCCAGGCGGGCCATATGAAAGAAAATATTCCTTGGCCTGAGTACATGGATAGCAACCGAATCAGCACGGAAAAGAAAATAATGAATCCACCTGTCACCATAAGCGTCTGTACAGCATGGGATACGGTTTCGCCCAGCAGCTTTCCGAAGCTGCGGCCGTCCCGTTCTCTGGCAGAACGTGTGGCGTCCCATGCGGACCGGATGAGAGTGGTAGAAGTACGGGAAACAGAGGTTCGCCGGAGGGCGACTGGCGTTTCCCGTTTTTGCGATTCTTTTGAGGATGCAGTCAGTCTGACTGTAATCCATCCCGCCAATAGGCCGGAGATCCAGTGAACGGCAAGCAGCATGACGCCTACAGCAGCATTATGCAACAATCCTGTTCCGATAACGAGCAGGATGGTAATCGGATTGCAGAAATGAGCGATAGCGGTCAGTCGTCTAAGCTGGCGCTTGGTCATATCCTCCTGCTGTGCCCATTGGCGCACAGCTTCCGCAGTAGCCGGAAATCCGGCGGTCAGGCCTAGGGCCAGCACCCAGCCGCTTCGCCCCGGAAGACGGAACCAGGAGCGCATGAACGGCTCCAGAATGACGCCAAGCCCATGCACCAGACCGAAGGCTACAAGCATTTCGGACAGCATCAAAAAAGGGAGCATGGCCGGAAAAATAATGCTCCACCATAGCTTAAGCCCTTGGGCAGAGGCTTGGAACACCTCTTCCGGTGAGGCGACAACAGCCAGCACAAGCAGAATGGCCCCAAGGCCAAGCAACAGGGTTGTCCAATAGGGAGCGGAATGTGCTTCCTTTTGTAGCAAAGGTTTCACCTCTCTGGAAGTGATATGATTTAACATTTTAAAAAACGAATCTCATCGTGCATAAATATATTAGAGTGCATCGTATGTTGTTCTAGCGCTTGTTCGCGTTTGTAATCGCCGCAGGGTGCTCGTACACGCTGTCGGTAAACAATATGCTTTTTTGTAAGAATTGAGAACAGGCGGCGCAGAGTTGGTTTCGATGAGATAGGAGAAGTTAAGGCTGTGAGGGGGGAGAACCGATGAAGCGAATAAACCAGAATAGAGCTTTTTTTACAACCGGATATGTTCTGATCCTGGCCGCTATGGTCTATGTGCTGGTATATATGCCAACCCCATATCTGATCTATGGACCCGGTGGGGCAAATGAAATCAAGCCGATGGTAACCATTCAGGAAGGCGACCGAAGCGAACGGGGGACCTTTATGATGACGACGGTATCTGCGCGTTACGCTAATGTCATTATGCTGGGTATATCGAAGCTGGATGCCAATTCGGAGATTCAGCGCAAGGAGGATCGACTGCACGGCAGGAGCGAAGACGAATATGCAGCAGAGCAGGTGTGGTATATGGGAGATTCCCAGTCTTCTGCGATGGAGGCTGCTTATGCCCGGGCCGATATTCCTTATCGCATTGTGCCGGATTATGTGTATGTATTTAAGGTGCCCGGCTCAAATAGTATGTTTCATCCCGGAGATGAAATTCTGGAGCTGAACGGGGTGAAGGTGGCGGATAATCGTTCCATCCGAAACGCCTTGGAGGATGAAAAGGCAGGAACCATGGCCAAAGTGAAGCTAAAACGTGATGGCAAGCTGCTGACGGTGCAAGCTCCATTAATGACCATCACAGACAGCGAGACGGGCAAGCAACGACCCGGTTTTGGAGTCAGCATTGCCACGGTTCAGAAAGTAGAGCCGAAGGATGAACGTAAAACGATTCATTTTACGTCAACAGATGTAGGCGGACCCTCGGCTGGTTTGATGTTTACGATGGAGATCTATAACCAACTGACACCGGGTGATCTGAGCAAGGGATATCGTGTTGCCGGTACGGGTACGATTGATAAGAGCGGTAAAGTTGGAGCGATCGGCGGTGCAAAGTATAAAATTGTCGCCGCTGACCGTCAGGGTGCTGAATTGTTTTTCGTCCCGGCGGACAATTATAAGGAAGCCAAGGCCAAAGCCGAGCAAATCGGAACCAAGATGAAGCTCGTTCCGGTTCGCAAGCTTGACGATGCGTTAACTTATATGGAAAAGCTCCCGATCAAACCATGACGGGCGGCCGCAAGTAATCGGCATACATGTCACGGATGGCGGGACGTGGCATTCCGGCCGCGTGTATGGCGGCTGCGGCTGTATCCCAGTCCAGATGGGGATGCGATCCGGCTGACAGCTTGACCCATACCGGAAGGGTGGCTGTCTGCTTCATCCGGGCCAGCAGCTCGCGTCCGGCACCGTTAAAGCCGAGCACGCGGATATAGCCGGGGGCTTTCGCCAACTCGGAGGGAGCCATATCCGCCTTGGCATGATTCAGTAAAATATGTGTGAACATACGTTGAAGCTTCGTACGCGTGTAGCGCTTTGTCTTGACGGCGGCTAGTAATGCCTCTACGGAGGGCTGGGGCAGCGTGTACAGCGATTGCCGCAGGCGATGCTCCAGCCCTTCGGTAACTTCGTGCAGCTCCGCCAGCTGCTGAGGGCTGCGCGTGATGAGAGCGTTCAGCAACGGCTGGCTGAACGCTTCCCATTGCAGCGGCGCGCGTCCGGCTTGCCATTCGCGCCGTAAAATCTCCAGCGTCGCCGCAGGCATGTACGGCGACGCGGCCTCCGGCCCGCCGTCCAGCAGCAGACGGCGGATGGCCGTGGCGCTGGCGATGACTCCGTCCGCGGGGGCCACGGCTTCGTGGTAGCCCGATCCCGTGCGGGCTACGGTGAAGGGCTTGATTGCGCTGTCCAGCCGTTCCAGCGCAATCAAGTAATGCAGCCCCAACGTATTGTTGGGCTGCTGCATGAGGGCGGCTAGCGCAGCGCCGTCCGTCCCTTCAGCCGCGAGCGCGGCTGCGGCCCCCGCGTAAGCGGCGGGATAGCTTGCGCCGCTGCTCAGGCGCTGCGCGATGCCGGCCTTGAGCTCGGCAGGCTCCGCCGCCAGCACGCGGGCCAGCGCTCGCAGCGGGGCGATGTCGCCGCTCTCGCTGCCGAAGCAGAGCGCGTCGACGACGCCAGTGGCGCGGAGCAGGGCGACCGCCCCGTGGGCGAACCATTCTGCGGGCTGGACGGCATAGGCCACAGGCAGCTCCAAAACCAGGTCCACACCCATGGCAAGTGCCATTTCGGTGCGGGACCATTTGTCCACAATCGCGGGTTCCCCCCGCTGGAGGAAGGGACCGCTCATCACAGCCACCGTGCGCTGTGCGCCAGTGATGCGAAGAGACTCCTTCCAGTGATGAGTGTGACCGTTATGCAGCGGGTTGTATTCTACAATAATACCGAGGGTTTTCAAGGCTGTACGTCGGCTCCTTTCTTTTGTTGCTAGTCTGGTGACTATCCTAGAAATGATGGTTATCCATCAGCTAATGATTGTTCTTAGGGGCAGCGATGCTGCTTTTTCGTGATCGGAAATGAACAAGGCCATTGAGACCTGGAGAAAAAAGCTTTATACTCGCATTATTGTACACGAAGAGTGGCGGGGGTACGAATACTCACAGGTACATGATCCGCAACGTATTTTCGCTTTCGCATAAAACTTGCGAAACCATTGGAAAACCGATGAGATTTGTGAGAGGTGTAAAGTGAAAGGTGTTGACAAACGACTCGATCAGTCGGTATAATAATTTTTGTTTGTTTGGAGTGATAGTGATGCAACTATTTTTTCGCAAAGTAGCAACAAGTGATGGTCCTTTTCCGATCCGTGAAGCTCTTAATGTGAGTGAATTGGTGGATGATCGTCCTGATGTTACGGCCGTTTCCCCGCTGGAGACCGATTTGGTCGCCGTTAGTCTGGGTCAAGGCTTGATGAGCGTGGAAGGCACGTTGACCGCAGGTCTGGACATGCTGTGCTCACGCTGTTTGAGTCCGATGCACGAGGATTTGATGATTGAATTCCGTGAACGGTTCAAGCAAACCTCTTCGGTTGGCGAAGAGGAGGATGAAGATGGCGAATTTATCGCAGTGACGGGGGATTCCTTCGATATTGCACCGTATTGTGAAGAGCTGTTTGTACTGCACGTGCCATTTGCGCCTGTGTGCAGTGAGGATTGTCAGGGGATCGCTCCTGCGGCCGGACAAAACTGGAGCGTTGGCTCCGATGACAGTACCGATGATGATACGCAAAAGATTGATCCGCGTCTGGCAGGGCTTAAGGATTTTTTTAAATGAGAATTGAGTTCAATTCTGACAAATCATCATCCACTTGTGCGGAGGAGTTAATCGACGCATGGATGTTGCAGGCTTGATTCACCGGCTGTGAGTTAGCTGCTTCCGGCAGTTTCCTTCAGTCTTGAATGAGATAAGAAGTCACACCCGTTATACGGGTTGATCTGGTTAAGGAGGTGGGAATAATGGCAGTACCTCAACGGAGAACATCCAAAACTCGTCGCGACAAACGTCGTACTCACTTTAAACTGGCAGTACCAGGTATGGTGAAATGCTCCGAATGCGGCGAATTGAAACTTGCTCACCATGTGTGCAAAGTTTGCGGAACGTACAAAGCTAGAGAGATTATCTCTCAATAATGTCCGATAAGCGGATTCTTTGGAATCTTCGCAGGAAAAGTAGCGCTTCACTCTAGTGAGGCGCTACTTTTTTTGTCTTCGTACTTTCTTTTGCGGCGGCATGCTATATACTGTTTTAGTACCAGGTTCTAAGAAAGAAGGGCCGAAGGGGTTCTTTATACATACAAGATGACAAATCGGCATGAAGCATTCGCCGCTAGCACGTGAAGTAACCCGAACTGTCGGCTGAACGGTAGTTTATTGCAGGGAAAGGAGGCGCCACAGATATCGAACGTTTGCCAAAGAGACAGAGACAGCAACGGCTGACTCAATTAATTGATGAGAATCCGTTCGTAACGGATCAGGAACTGACGAGACAGCTTAAGGTGAGCATTCAGACGATTCGGCTGGATCGGATGGAATTGGGTATCCCGGAGCTGCGGGAGCGACTGAAGCTGATGGCTGAGCGTTCTTACGATCAGGTTCGCTCCCTGCCTTTACATGAAGTGATCGGGGATATCGTTGATCTCCAGTTGGACAGAAGCGGTATTTCCATTTTTGAAATTAAAGAAGAGCATATCTTTTCACGTACCGGCATTGCGCGGGGGCATTATGTGTTTGCCCAGGCCAATTCATTGGCTGTTGCCGTGATTAATGATGAGATAGCGTTGACCGCTTCAGCAGATATTCGCTTTGTCCGCCCCGTTCATTTGGGAGAAAAGTGCATTGCCAAAGCATATGTGCGTTCAAATCCCGAGCAAAAGGGAAAAGCCAAAGTGGAAGTGTTTGCTTACGTGGGAGAAGAAATGGTGTTCCAGGGGAACTTTATCATTTACCGCTCCACAGAGGAAGAGTATAGCGAAGGAGGAAGTCAGCATGCGGATCGCCATTGATGCCATGGGGGGAGACAATGCTCCCGAGGCGACAGTAGAGGGCGCGTTATCTGCGGCGGCGGAATGGAAGGATACAGACATTACGCTGGTTGGTGACCGGGAACGAATCGAATCGGTGCTGAACGGCAGAGTGTTGCCTGCGAATCTCAGCATTCGCCATACATCTGAAACGATAGATGCGCAGGACGAGCCTGTGAAGGCAGTACGACGTAAAAAGGATGCCTCGATGGTCGTAGCTGGCCGAATGGTCAAAGAAGGCGAAGCGGATGCCATGATATCGGCAGGTAATACGGGTGCGCTGATGACGACAGGGTTGCTGGTGGTCGGGAGAATGGAAGGCATTGAGCGCCCTGCTCTCGCACCGATGATTCCGACGATTGACGATCAGGGTGTGCTGGCGCTGGACTTGGGAGCTAATATGGACGCGAAGCCCGAACATCTTGCCCAATATGCGCTGATGGGTAGCTTGTACCGCCAAAAGGTTCATGGTGTGGCTTCCCCCAGAGTGGGTTTACTGAATGTTGGGACGGAAGCCGGGAAGGGCAATGAACTGACGAAACTGGCTTTCCCTCTGATTGAGCAGTTGCCTGTTAATTTTGTAGGTAATGTAGAGTCCAGAGACGTTCTGACCGGGAATTGCGATGTGCTGGTGTGTGACGGATTCGCCGGAAACATCATGCTGAAATCGCTGGAGGGTACGGCGGGTACGATATTTTCTCTCTTAAAGGAGCAGTTTAGTAAATCTTTAAAGACCAAGCTAGCAGCGGCCCTGATTATGCGTGAGCTTCGCGGTTTGAAAGATAAGCTGGACTACAAAGAGCATGGTGGCGCTCCATTGCTGGGGCTGAGCGGGCTCGTCTTGAAGGGTCACGGTTCATCTGACGGCATTGCCGTCAAAAACGCGGTAAGACAGGCCCGTACGGCCTTGCAAAACCAGTTGGTGGAAAGTATATCCAAGGAAATCAGCAGGAAGTGAGTGACGATATGAATAATTTGCGATCGGTTGGTGTTATCGGAACAGGGAAATACGTGCCTGAAAAAATATTGACGAACAAAGATTTGGAAGCAATTGTGGAAACAAGTGACGAATGGATTGTCAGTCGTACAGGAATTCAGGAGCGCCACATTGCGGCTCCAGAGCAGGCCACATCCGATCTGGCTTATGAAGCAGCGATTAAGGCATTGGCATCCGCAGGTATGACCGCACAGGATTTGGATCTGATCATTGTGGCTACGGTTACGCCGGACATGGCGTTTCCTTCGACTGCCTGCATTCTTCAGGACAAGCTTGGAGCCAAAGGCGCAGCGGCTTTTGATTTGTCTGCGGCATGCTCAGGGTTTGTATATGGGCTGGCAACTGCGACGAGCTTTATTAAGACGGGCATTTATAATAATGCGTTAATCATTGGGGCAGACTGTCTTTCCCGAATCACGGATTATACAGACCGCAATACTTGTGTTCTTTTCGGAGACGGTGCAGGAGCTGTAGTAATTGGTGAAGTACCTGAGGGTAGAGGATTCCAATCCTTTGATCTCGGTGCCGAAGGAGCAGGAGGCGGATTGCTTAAGCTGGAAGCTGGCGGTTCACGTTTGCCTGCGAGTGCGGATACTGTGGAAAACAAGCAACACTATATTTATATGAACGGACGCGAAGTATTCAAGTTCGCGGTACGTGTTATGGGAACGGCAACTGTCGATGTGCTTGAAAAAGCGGGGCTTTCCAAAGATGATATTGATTTGTTCGTTCCGCATCAAGCCAATATTCGCATTATTCAATCGGCGATGCAGCGTTTGGATCTACCGGAAGAAAAGGTTATCATTAATGTTCATAAATATGCGAATACATCAGCTGCATCAATTCCTCTTGCGCTTGTAGAAGCAGCCGAGGAAGGTCGCATGAAGGAAGGCGACCGGGTATTAATGGTGGGCTTCGGCGGTGGTTTGACTTGGGGCGCGTCGGTTCTTGTCTGGTAAGAAAGCGGCGGGTTTGATACAATATTGAATTTGTCTGGTACTTTACAGGACAAGCATTGGATACAGAGAGGTGCATACACGATGGGCAAAACGGCATTTATATTTCCCGGTCAGGGTTCACAAGCTGTAGGTATGGCTAAAGATGTTTATGAAGCGGTTCCTGCAGCAAGAGAAGTGTTCCGCCAAGCGGACGAACGGTTGGGTTTTGCGCTAAGCTCACTGATTTTTGAAGGTCCAGATACAGCCTTGAAGCAAACATCCAATACGCAACCTGCGCTGTTGACGGCGAGCATTGCGTTGTATGAAGCGTTCAAGGAAAAGGGCATTCGCCCTGATTACGTGGCTGGACACAGTCTTGGAGAATACAGCGCGCTCGTTGCTTCTGGCGTACTTGCATTTGAAGATGCAGTTGAGATCGTTCGTACTCGTGGGGAGTTCATGGAGCAAGCCATTCCTGACGGACAAGGCGGGATGGCTGCTGTACTGGGAGCCGACCGTGAAGCGCTGTCGACACTATGCCGTGATATTACGGAATCTGGTCAACTGGTCGAATTGGCGAACATCAACTGCCCGGGGCAGATTGTCGTATCCGGTGCGAAGGAGGGCGTAGCCGCTGTCGCTGAACGCGTGAAGGAAGCGGGTGGCAAACGTGCTATTACTTTGGAGGTCAGTGGTCCTTTTCATTCTTCGTTGATGAAGGAAGCAGCGATTAAGTTGTCCGGCAAGCTGGAAGACGTAGCTTTCTCCAAAGCTCAGGTTCCGGTTGTAGCCAATGTCACAGCGAAACCTGTGCGTGAGGGTGGCGAAATTCGCCAGCTACTGGTCGAGCAGGTCTATTCCCCGGTATTGTGGGAAGACAGTGTAGCATGGCTGCTGGAGCAGGGAGTTGACACTTTTGTCGAGTTCGGACCGGGCAGTGTTTTGACCGGACTGGTTAAAAAGATCGACAAAACGGTTAAGCTGTATAATATAAGCAGCCTGGAATCGCTTGTTTCGGTAACGGAAGCCTTGGAGGCCCGTTAAAAGTAGCAATTATCGCCTTAACGGTTATATACTTGCAAGGGGAGGCTGGATGATGTCTAAGCCATTAAGTGGAAAAACGGCGCTCGTTACAGGGGCGTCACGGGGGATCGGCCGCAGTATCGCATTGGCGTTGGCTGAAGCAGGCGCTAATGTAGCGGTAAACTACGCTGGTAGTGAAGCGGCTGCGGCAGAGGTTGCGGAGCAAATTCGTGCCAAAGGCGTGGAAGCTATTACGGTTCAGGCTAATGTCGGTCGCGCCGACGAGGCAGATCGGTTAATCAAGGATGTGATCGGCGCTTGGGGCAAGATCGATATTCTGGTGAATAATGCCGGAATAACAAGAGATAATTTAATCATGCGTATGAAGGAAGAGGAGTTCGATCAGGTGATCGAAACGAATCTGAAAGGTGTGTTTAATTGCCTCAAGGCAGCGACTCGTCCGATGATAAAGCAGCGTTCCGGTCGGATCATCAATATTTCTTCCGTTGTCGGCGTACTCGGCAATGCAGGACAAGCCAACTATGTGGCTGCCAAAGCAGGAGTGATCGGTCTTACCAAATCGTCCGCGAGGGAGCTTGCTTCGAGAGGTATTACAGTCAACTGCGTAGCCCCAGGATTCATTGATACCGAAATGACACAGGTGCTTGCTGATGATTTGCGTGACAATATGCTCAGCGGTATTCCGCTGGCCCGTCTCGGACGGCCTGAGGAAATTGCGGATGTGGTGCTATTTTTGGCCTCTGATGCTTCCTCATACATGACGGGCCAGACTTTGCATGTGGATGGCGGCATGTACATGTAGCTACATGTAGCTAATCCGCATGCCCCGAAGAAGAGTAGTGATTGAAAACTCTCTTCTATGGCATTTTAATTGTAATTTTCGTATAATACCTAAGGAGGAGGTGAGCCGGATGTCCGACGTATTGGAGCGCGTAAAGCGCATTGTCGTTGACCGTTTGGGAGCCGACGAAGCCGAAGTTACACTTGAAGCATCTTTCAAAGATGATTTAGGCGCTGATTCTCTCGATGTAGTTGAATTGGTTATGGAATTGGAAGATGAGTTTGATATGGAAATCTCTGATGAAGATGCAGAGAAAATTACAACCGTAGGTGAAGTTGTAAAGTACATACAATCTCATACCTAATTCAAGTCAACAAAGTCCCGTTCTGTTACAGGCGGGACTTTCTCCTAATCATACAGATTGAACTAAAGACGGAATTGCCGCGTGTTCTTGAGCTTGGCTCGGCATGACTTAGTCAAGGGTGGGAGTAAGCGGCATTACTAACTTTAGTTGATTCTATATTATTTTTGCACACAAGAGCGTACGGCCTTGAAATACAATATGCAGTAGACATAGAGGTGATTATCTTTGAAACAACGTGTTGTCATAACAGGAATGGGTGTAATCACTTCGCTGGGACAGGATTTGAACACACTGTGGGATAATCTGATGGCTGGAAAATCTGGCGTCAGTGAAATCGAAGCTTTCGATACCAGTGAATATACAACGAAAATTGCGGCTTCTATTAAGGATTTTAATCCTGAGGATTATATAGAGCGCAAGGATGCCCGAAAAAATGGATCGTTTTGTACAATTTGCTGTTGCCGCCAGTAAATTGGCACTCAAGGATAGCGGACTCGTAATCGGAGAGAACGCCGATGCCGAGCGTGTTGGTGTATCCGTTGGCTCCGGTATTGGCGGATTGGGTACCTGGGAGGATCAGCACAATGCGCTGATTGAAAAAGGACCTAAACGCGTAAGCCCTTTCTTTATCCCGATGATGATTGCTAATATGGGTTCCGGTCAAGTGTCGATTTCACTCGGCGCTAAAGGACCTAATACATCACCGGTTACGGCTTGTGCAACGGGTAGTCATGCGATCGGCGATTCGTTCCGCATGATTCAGCGTGGTGATGCTGACGCTATGATTTGCGGCGGAGCTGAGGCAACTATTCGTCCTATTGGAATGGCTGGCTTTTGTTCGATGCGGGCGATGTCCACTCGTAATGATGAGCCTGAGAAGGCAAGCCGTCCTTTTGATACAGACAGAGACGGATTTGTTATGGGCGAAGGCTCCGGTGTTCTGATTCTGGAATCGTTGGAGCACGCATTGAAGCGCGGCGCACGTATTTACGGCGAAGTGATCGGCTACGGTCTGTCCGGCGATGCACATCATATGACAGAGCCAGATCCGGATGGTGCAGCACGCTGTATTAAAATGGCGATCCGCGACGCAGGGTTGAATCCTGAAGATATTGATTATATCAATGCGCATGGTACATCCACGCCAGTCGGTGACAAATCGGAAACAGAAGCGGTTAAGAAAACGCTTGGAGACCACGCCTATAAAGTGGCGATTAGCTCAACCAAGTCAATGACGGGGCATTTGTTGGGTGCAGCTGGCGGTGTTGAAGCCGTGATTTGCGGATTGGCTCTCCAGCATCAGACCATTCCGCCGACGATTAATCTGGATAATCAGGACCCGGCTTGCGATCTTGATTATGTACCTAACGAGCCGAGAAAAGCGAAACTGAATGTAGTGATGTCCAATTCCTTCGGTTTTGGTGGTCACAATGCTACGGTTATTCTAAAAAAATATGAAGCGTAAGGGGTCAGTTCGTTGAGTGGAGACTTGAAGCAATTACAGCAGAAACTTCATATTCAATTCAACAACCGGCAGCTTCTGAAGCAGGCCTTTACGCACGCTTCCTACGTAAACGAACATCGGTTCAGTCAGCATGCAGACAATGAGCGGCTTGAATTTTTAGGCGACGCAGTTCTGGAGCTGACCGTATCCGAGCAATTGTACAATCAGTACCCTAACCGGCCGGAAGGCGAGCTGACCAAGCTGCGTGCAGCCATTGTCTGTGAGCCTTCTCTGGTGAAATTTGCTGTCGGACTTGAGTTCGGGCAATATGTACTGCTTGGCAAAGGTGAAGAGCTGACAGGCGGACGTACTCGTCCGGCTCTGTTGGCCGATGTATTCGAAGCGTTCGTAGGCGCGCTTTATTTGGATCAGGGTCTGGATGCCGTCCGGTCGTTTCTGGAACGTTATATTTTTCCTCAAATTGTGTTAAACGGTAAGCTTCAGATGAGTGATTTCAAAACAGAGCTTCAGGAACTGACGCAGCATCATAACATGGGGATGCTTGAATACAAGATTGTGGAGGAGCGCGGACCTGCCCATGAGCGCGAGTTTGTAGCTGAGGTATATATGGGCAGCGAACGGCTGGGTACAGGTACAGGACGCTCCAAAAAAGAAGCTGAGCAGCAGGCGGCGGCAGTAGCCTTAAACCGTTTGAAACTGGCAGAATCGTAATCGGTACCTGAGCGGCCCGGACGGGTTACACGAGCAGGGGACACAAAGTAAGAGCAAAGGGCAGTCCGCGGGGAGTCCCGGCCCGCAATGGCGAATGGACTGCGTTTTGCTCTTTTTTCGTGGCTTTGCTACTGTAGCTTTGTATGTCTTTGCCGCGCTTTATCCGCGGTAGTCTTGTGCTACAATAGGGATAATTCTTGTTAACCAGGTAAACGGTGTTGTACAAGCATATTTAAATGTTAGAGGTGAGATTGAGTATGTTTTTAAAGCGCATTGAGCTGGCGGGCTTCAAATCGTTTGCAGATAAAACGGAGATGGAATTTGTCCGCGGCATTACAGCGGTCGTCGGACCCAATGGAAGCGGAAAGAGTAATATATCCGACGGTATTCGCTGGGTGCTGGGTGAACAGAGCGCCAAATCACTGCGCGGCGGTAAAATGGAGGACATTATTTTTGCGGGTAGTGATGCACGTAAGGCTGTTAATTACGGCGAAGTGTCGCTTACGCTGGATAATGAGGATCAGGCGTTGCCTCTTGATTTTGGAGAAGTCACGGTCACGCGGCGTGTGCATCGCAGTGGAGATAGTGAATATTTTATTAACCGACAATCATGCAGACTCCGTGATATTACCGAGCTGTTTATGGATACAGGTATTGGTAAAGAAGCTTATTCCATTATCGGACAGGGGCGCATTGAAGAGATTTTGAGTACCCGTTCCGAGGACCGCCGGGGGATTTTTGAGGAAGCGTCCGGTATCGTGAAATATAAATCACGTAAAAAAGATGCGGTTCGCAAGTTGGATGACACGGAGCAAAATTTGCTTCGGATTCATGATTTGGTCAGTGAGCTGGAGGATCAGATCGGACCGCTCAAGGAGCAGTCGGAAAAGGCAATCCACTTTAAGGAGCTGCGGGGTGAACTGAAATCGAAGGAAATTTCGATGTATGTCCATCAGATTGAACAGATTCATACCTCGTGGAGCGATGCGACTTCCAAGCTGGCTTTGTTGCAGCAGGAGCAGCTACAGCTGTCTACGGTGGTGTCACGTCATGATGCGATGCTGGAGAGCGATCGTAACGAGCTGCGTCAGCTGGAGGAGCAAGTGGAACGGCTGCAAAGGGATCTGTTGCAATACAGTGAAGCTACGGAAAAGAGCGAAGGCTACGGCGAACTGTTAAAAGAGCGCACACGCAATCTGGAGGCAAACCGGGAGCAGCTCATTTTATCGCTCAGCACAAGCGAATCACGTCATTCCGAGCGCAAAAGTGAGCTGGATCTACTGAACGAAAAACTGTCTGCATTGACTGTTGAGCTTGACGAGCTGCGTGAACGGCTATCCGACGAAGAGGCGAAGCTGATTGGTGTCACAGGTGGAATCAGCCAGGAGCAGGAGGAAAGCCTGAAGGGCGGACTGCTGGAGCTGATGAATCAGATGGCACAGGCCCGTAACGAAATCCGTTATACCGACCAGCAGAAGGAAGCGTTGGAACGGCGGGTGACTCGCGTAAGTGACGAATCCGGCAAATGGGAAGCCCAGAAAGCTGAACTGGAACAGCGTAAAAAGGGTTTGGAAACGGCTGTTCAGAAGCTTGGTCAGGAAATCAGCAGTCTGCGCAGCGGATATATTCAGGGAAGCGAAAAATACCAGGCGCTGCAAAAGCTGCTGGAAGAAAGCCAGGGTACTGTCCGCAAATGGGAACAAAAACGTGAGGCCCAAATTTCACGCCGAGATACGATGAAGGAAATGCAGGATGACTTCGACGGCTTTATGCTGGGCGTTAAAGAAGTGCTGAAGGCGGCACGCAAAGAAACCCTGCATGGCGTGCATGGAGCTGTAGCAGAGCTGATCCGGGTACCTGAGCATTTGGAGCAGGCGATGGAAACGGCTTTGGGCGCTTCGATGCAGCATATCGTGATGGAAAATGAATCGGTGTCCAGACAGGCGATCAGCTTTTTGAAGCAGCGTCAGCTGGGCAGAGCGACGTTTTTGCCTATGGATGTTATCCGTCCGCGTCAAATTGGGGCGGGTGAACGCCAAATCGTGGAAGGCGCCGAGGGTTTTGTCGGAATTGGTGCGGATCTTGTTCAGTATGATGAACGGTATGCTGGCATTGTAGGCAGCCTTCTGGGAAATGTGGTTATTGCCCGTACGCTGGAAGATGCGAACCGTATTGCGGCTCGTTGCCAATATAGATATCGCGTCGTGACGCTGGAAGGCGATGTCGTCAATGCAGGTGGTTCCATGACAGGTGGTAGCCAATTCAAGAAAAATGCCAATTTGCTTGGACGTAAACGTCAGCTGGATCAGCTTGATCAGGATATTATCGATACGGAGCAACAAATTGCAAGGCTGCGTCAGAGCGCGGTAGATGCAAAACGTCAGTTGGAAGAGACACAGACCCGTTTGGACGAGCTGCGTCAGGGCGGCGATGTGAAGCGCGGCGAAGAGCAGCAGGCAGCAATGGAACTCAAGCAACTGGAGCATGAGCTTCGTCATGTTCTGGAGCAGGTGGCTGCATCTGGTCAGGAGAAGAAGGGTTTTGATCAGGAGATCAAGGAACTGGAAGCTTCCCGTGAAGAGGCGTTGCTGAAATTAGCTGCGCTGGAGGATGAAGAGAAGAAAACCCACCAGGCTATCCATGCCGCTGAATTTGCCCGTAAGGCCAACGAATCTGCGAAAGAACAGTTACAGGGAGAACTTACGAATCTCAAGGTAAGAGAAGGAAAGCTGGATCAGGAGCGTTTTTCACTGGAAGAACAGCTGCGTAGATTACGGGGAGATTATGATACCCTTGGCAAGGATTCGAGACAGAACAAGACCTTGCTTGCTTCCATCGAAGCTGATCTGCTGACCAATGAGCAGGAAAGCGTGAAGCAGATTGAAAATCTCAATCAGTATCGGCTTAAAAAGGAAGAGGCTTCGCAGCAATTGGAATTTAAGCGTGCTGCACGCAGTAGCTTGTCCAAAAAGCTGGAAGTGGCCGAAAACGAGACGAAAGAGCAACGCGTTCAGCTCAAGTCTGTCGAAGAACAGCTTCGCCAGACAGAAATTGGAGTGAATCGGCTTGATGTAGAGCTGGAGAACGTCCTGAAAAAATTGAGTGATGACTATGAACTCAGCTATGAGCTGGCCAAGCAGCGTTATCCGATACCAGAAGATATAGAAGGTACGCAGGCCGAGGTGCAAAGGCTCAAACGCGGTATTTCCGCATTGGGCGAAGTAAACCTGGGTGCCATTGAGGAATACCAGCGTGTGCATGAGCGTTATACGTTTCTCGATGAGCAGAAGTCTGATCTGGTCGAGGCCAAGACAACGCTCTATCAGGTTATTCGAGAAATGGATGATGAAATGTCCAAACGCTTCAAAGCCACTTTCGATGCCATCCGGCGCGAATTTGGTACGGTGTTCTCCAAGTTGTTCGGAGGCGGACGTGCTGATCTGGTGCTAATTGACCCGGAACGCATGTTAGAGACGGGAATTGACATCGTAGCCCAGCCGCCAGGAAAAAAACTGCAAAACTTGCAGCTACTGTCAGGAGGCGAGCGGGCGTTAACGGCGATGGCGCTATTGTTTGCCATTTTACATGTCAAGCCTGTCCCATTCTGTGTGCTGGATGAAGTGGAGGCCGCATTGGACGAAGCTAATGTGGTACGTTTTGCCCAATATTTGCGGGAATTCTCCGAGCAGACACAATTCATTGTAGTTACACATCGCAAGGGAACGATGGAAGAAGCCGATGTGTTGTATGGGGTTACGATGGAAGAAGGCGGGGTTTCCAAGCTCGTATCCGTCAAGCTGGACAATGATGAAGCTGAGATTGCCTGACATAAAATAACATACTTTCAGATCAACGGAGGGAACCTATGAGTTTCTTTAGGAAATTAAAGGAAAGCATTGCAAGCAAAACCGAATCCGTCACCAAACAGTTCAAGGACGGTTTAGAAAAAACACGCAAAGGATTTGTTGAAAAAGTATCGGATCTGATGATTCGCCGCAAGAAGATTGATGAGGAGTTCTATGAGGAGCTGGAAGAAATTCTGATCGGTGCCGATGTTGGCGTCAACACCGTTATGAACCTCATTGAAGACCTGCGAGGAGAAGTGAAAAAACGCAAAATCGAGGACGCATCCGAGCTACAGCCTGTATTATCGGAAAAGCTGTCTGAGTTGCTGCGGGGCAATGACAACAGTCAGCTTCAAATGAGCCCTGACGGGATTACGGTCATTCTGTTCGTCGGTGTCAATGGTGTCGGTAAAACAACAACAATTGGCAAGCTGGCGCACCGTTTTAAACAAGAGGGTAAAAAAGTGTTGCTGGCCGCCGGGGATACGTTCCGTGCTGGCGCGATTGAACAGCTGGAGGTATGGGGCGAAAGGGCTGGTGTAGAGGTCATTAAACAGCAATCTGGTTCTGATCCAGCCGCGGTTATGTTTGATGCGGTACAGGCTGCCAAGCAGCGTCAGGTGGATGTGTTACTGTGTGATACCGCAGGACGTCTCCAGAATAAAA
This sequence comes from Paenibacillus sp. RC334, assembly GCF_030034735.1. Lineage (NCBI taxonomy): Bacteria > Bacillati > Bacillota > Bacilli > Caryophanales > Paenibacillaceae > Paenibacillus > Paenibacillus sp. RC334. Next base: position 2,142,513 of record NZ_CP125370.1, read on the forward strand.
GCAATCTGATGGAGGAACTGAACAAAATTTTCCGCGTAATCCAGCGTGAAATTCCCGATGCTCCCCATGAAGTACTGCTGGTACTCGATGCGACGACTGGACAAAACGCGCTCAATCAAGCCAAAATGTTTGGCGAGAAAAGTGGCGTAACCGGGCTGGTGCTGACGAAGCTGGATGGTACAGCGAAGGGTGGTATTGTCGTGGCGATCCGCCAAGAGCTGAATTTGCCGGTGAAGCTGGTAGGCTTGGGTGAAAAGGTGAATGATCTCCAGCCATTTGATTCCGAGCAATTCGTTCATGCGTTGTTCGCTGGGTTGATTCAGGAAGAAGGCGTAGATGAAACCGCTCTGGGTGAGGAAGAACAGGCTTAATCAGGTTTGTTGCAAGGTTGGACGAGGCTTTTTTGATCTTAAGACCTGCCAGGTCTGGGGCTAAGTAGGGTCCGGTTGCTGCGTGAGATCACAGGGATGTATAATGAAAGAAAAGGGTCTGTCGGCGCCGGATATGAATTTTTTGGATGTAAAAAAATATTTCACAGGAAGCCGGGTGAAGAACCAATGGCGAATACCTATACTTATTCCCGCCGGGAAGAAATAGCCAATGCGATCACACACGGAATTGGAGCCGTTTTAAGTGTGGCGGCACTTGTGCTGCTCATTGTTTTTGCAAGCTTGAAAGGGACCACTTGGCATGTCGTCAGTTTCACGATTTACGGAATTACGATGCTGCTGTTGTACACCAATTCCACGTTGCTTCATAGTCTGCGCGAAGGAAAATTGAAGGATTTGTTCGAGATATTCGATCATTCTTGCATTTACCTGTTCATTGCAGGCAGCTACACCCCGTTTATGCTCGTTGCACTGCGCGGGACATTAGGTTGGACGCTGTTTGGCGTTATTTGGGGAATCGCCCTGTTTGGTGTGCTATTCAAGGCATTCTTCACCAAGCGCTTTCTGTTCATGTCTACCGTGTTCTACATCGTGATGGGCTGGCTCATCACGATTGCCTGGAACCCGCTGGTGGCGGCTGTTCCCGCCGGAGGCATGACGCTATTGTTCCTGGGCGGTCTAATGTATACGCTGGGCACAATCTTCTATGTGTGGCGGGCGTTTCCGTATCATCACGCGATCTGGCATCTGTTTGTTCTGGCAGGCAGCATACTTCATTTTCTGGCTGTTCTGCTGTATCTTACCCCGGTAAGAGTTTAAACCCTAGTAGGCAAAAAGCCGATTCGTACTTCCGTTTAAGGGCAGTGAATCGGCTTTTTTTTGGTTGACAAGGGATAACGCTTGACATCTTCTTTTCTTTTATGTATGATAAGGATCGTTGAAAAGAACTGTAAAGTGTTTTTCCTTGACGATGGAGGTATACGCGATGAGTCAGGAGAATCGGCTGGAAAAGACAAACCGGATTAACCGACTGTTTGACTTCTATGAACCTCTGCTTACGGAGAAGCAACAGATGTTTTTGAAATATTACTTCCATGATGATTTTTCTCTGGGAGAGATTGCTTCGGAGTTTCAAATTAGCCGTCAGGCCGTGTATGAGCATATCAAACGTGCCGAGCAGGTACTGGAAATGTATGAGGAAAAGCTCGGGTTGCTCAGTAAACATGAGCGCAGAAGCCGAGATCTGGAAGAATTGAATACAGCGTTGTATGAGGCGTTCGGTAAAATCGGTAAACCCGATGAAGGCACTCTGCAACATGTTAATCAAATTGTAAATCGCCTGCAGGAATTGTAGGTCATATAGATTAGTAAACAAACAACCCTGGTAGACAAGGAGGTGCGGAAATATGGCATTTGAAGGATTGTCGACCCGCTTGCAAAATGTATTCAGTAAACTGCGCGGCAAAGGAAAAGTGTCTGAGGATGATGTAGCTCAGGCGATGCGCGAAGTACGATTAGCTTTGCTGGAGGCGGACGTTAACTTCAAGGTTGTAAAGGACTTTATTGCCAAGGTGAAGGAGAAATCCGTTGGCAAGGAAGTGATGGACAGCTTTACACCAGGTATGGTAATCATCGACATCGTGAACAAGGAACTGACCGAGTTGATGGGTGGCAGTCAAGCCAAGCTTGCCAAGGCAAACAAACCGCCTACGGTCATTATGATGGTGGGTCTCCAGGGCGCAGGTAAGACGACGACATCCGGCAAGCTGGCGAAGTTGCTGCAAAAGCAAAATCATCGCCCATTGCTTGTAGCTGGTGATATATATAGACCGGCTGCAATCAAGCAACTACAGGTACTTGGTGAGCAGATTAATGCTCCTGTATTTACGCTTGGTGATCAGACAAGCCCGGTGGAGATTGCAAAACAGGGCTTACAGCATGCCAAGGATAATGGTAATGACTACGTTATTATAGATACTGCCGGTCGTCTTCATGTGGATGAAGAGCTTATGGAAGAGTTGCGTCAGATTCATGCGAACGTCAAGCCGGACGAAGTTCTGCTGGTTGTTGACAGCATGACAGGTCAGGATGCGGTAAACGTCGCGGAGCACTTTAACACTAGCTTGGAGTTAACAGGGGTTGTACTAACGAAGCTGGACGGTGATACCCGCGGTGGTGCGGCCTTGTCGGTTAAGGCTGTGACCGGATGCCCGATCAAGTTTGCTACATTGGGTGAAAAGCTGGATGCGATGGAGCCGTTTCATCCGGAACGGATGGCTTCACGGATTTTGGGTATGGGCGACATGTTGTCCCTGATTGAAAAAGCGCAATCCAATATCGGCGCCGATAAGGCGAAGGAAATGGAACGGAAAATGCGCAATGCTGAATTTACCTTCGAAGATTTTCTGGAGCAGATGGATCAAGTTAAAAAGCTTGGCCCAATCGACCAGATTCTCGATATGATTCCCGGCATGGGCAATATGAAGCAAATGAAAGATGTCAAAGTGGATGACAAGCAGATGGGCCGGATTGAGGCTATCGTTCATTCCATGACCACACAAGAAAAGCAAAACCCGGACATGATTAATCATAGCCGTCGCAAACGGATTGCTGTAGGCAGTGGAACATCACTGGCTGAGGTAAACCGCCTGATCAAGCAATTTGATGAAATGCGGCGCATGATGAAGCAGTTCTCAGACATGATGGGACCCAAGGGTGGCAAAAACAAAGCCCTGAAGCAGTTGAAGGGTATGGGTAAAGGTATGAAGTTTCCTTTCCGTTAAGGCCAATAGGCCGTTGGAATTATAGGATAACAATATACAGTCTACTTTTTGAAGGAGGTGAATTTTCGTGGCAGTTCGTATTCGTCTGAAACGTATGGGTGCACATAAAGCTCCTTTCTATCGCGTCGTGGTATCGGATTCCCGTTCCCCGCGTGACGGTCGTTTTATCGAAGAAATCGGTTATTACAACCCTATTACAGTACCAGCAGTTGTAAAAATTGATGAAGATAAAGCGTTGAAATGGTTGCAAGATGGTGCACAAGCATCCGATACAGTCCGCAACTTGCTTAGCAAAGCGGGCGTAATGAAAAAGTTTCATGAGCTTAAACAACAGAAATAAGGTGCTGATGCGGAGGGTCAACCATGGAAGAATTAGTGATAATCATTGCTAAGGCTTTAGTCGATCATCCGGAAGATGTAACCGTGAAGACCTTGGAGAAGGATCGGCTTGTCGTATATGAGCTTAGCGTGCATCCTGAGGATGTAGGCAAAATCATTGGCAAGCAGGGTCGTATCGCCAAGGCGCTTCGCACTGTGGTTGCATCAGCAGCCGTTAAGATGGATAAACGGGTTACCGTAGACATCATATCTTAAAGATATACGAAAGTGGGTTAGGATGTATGTCCTAACCCTTTTTCGTACATGATGAAGATGATATGGAGCGGGACCGATTATATGCAGGAGGAACACGATGCAGCAATTGTTTAATGTCGGGAAAATTGTGAATACACACGGAATCCGCGGCGAGCTTAAAATATTAACGACGACCGATTTCCCGGAGGATCGTTTTGCTAAAGGCAGTGAGCTGTTGATCATTCCTGCGGATGGTAAAGCGCCGATCCCTGTAACTATTGAAACAGCACGTTTTCAAAAAAATATGGTTGTAGCCAAATTCAAGGAATATCATAACATCAATGATGTTGAAAAGTATAAAGGCAGCTTATTGAAGGTATCCGCTGAACGGCTAGGCGAACTAGAGGAAAATGAGTTCTATTTTCATGAAGTTGTTGGCCTGGAAGTAGTGACAGAAGGTGGAGAAAAGCTCGGTGTGGTGAAAGAGATTTTGACACCAGGAGCTAACGATGTATGGGTAGTCACAATGCCTGATGGCAAGGAACTGCTGTTGCCGTATATAGAAGATGTCATTTTGGATGTAAACGTGCCTGAAAAACGGGTTACGGTACGGTTGATGGAAGGACTACTGTAATGCGGGTGGATGTGCTGACCCTGTTTCCCGAAATGTTTGACGGTGTATTTAATGCAAGCATTCTGGGAAAAGCAAGGGATAAGGGAACCATATCACTGCAAGCGGTTAATTTTCGCCAATATGCCGGGAACAAGCACGGTCAAGTGGATGATACACCCTATGGCGGCGGGGGCGGGATGGTATTGAAGCCTGACCCGATTTTCACTGCGGTGGAGGCGCTACTGGATGAGGCAGAGTGTCCAACCATATTAGGGAACACAGACGAAGTTGTTCAAGGTGATGAGGCTGGGTCGAGTGCAGGTTTGAAAGCTCCGCGTATTATTTTGATGTGTCCGCAAGGTGAGACTTTTACGCAAAAGAAAGCGGAGGAGCTTGCTAAAGAGGACCATCTTATTTTTATATGCGGGCATTATGAGGGCTATGATGAGCGTATTCGCGAATATTTGGTGACGGATGAGCTTTCTATCGGAGATTATGTGTTGACTGGTGGGGAACTGCCCGCCATGGTCGCTATAGATAGTGTGGCACGGTTGCTGCCTGGAGTGCTGGGCAATGAAACGAGTGCAGTAACGGACTCTTTCAGTACGGGGCTGCTGGAGTACCCGCATTATACCAGGCCTGCTGAGTTTCGGGGCTGGAAGGTACCAGAGGTGCTGTTGTCAGGACATCACGTTAATATTGATGTATGGAGACGGCATGAGGCACTGCGTCGTACGATGGAACGTCGACCGGATCTGCTGGAGCAGGCTGAATTGACAAGCAAGGAACGGGTATGGATAGAGGAACAGCGCAAGATGGATTGATCATGGGAAGAGTGTATTAAAGTGCTGAGCAATGAGGGGATTTGAAAGCAGGTGCTAACCTGTTTTATAATGTAATTAATTAAATATAATGTTTGGTCAAATCCCTTTTTCTTGTTGCAATGCGGTATCCTCCATGATACAATACATCTGTTGTGTGTAATACGGTGGTCCTCTGTGGATGATGAAGGAAACGGATGTGTTTCCAGAAGATGCATGAACACCTGTACGGAAGGAGGGAGTCATAGATGAATATCGTCCAAGCGATCACTGAAGAACAACTGCGTAAAGATTTGCCTAACTTTCGTCCCGGTGACACTTTGAAAGTGCACGTGAAAGTTATTGAGGGAACTCGTGAGCGTATCCAGTTGTTTGAAGGTGTTGTAATTAAACGCCGTGGTGGCGGAATCAGTGAGACTTTTACAGTTCGTAAAATTTCTTACGGTGTAGGTGTGGAAAGAACTTTCCCGCTTCATTCCCCGAAAATCGATAAAATCGACGTGGCTCGCCGTGGTAAAGTGCGTCGTGCGAAGCTTTATTATCTTCGTGAACTGCGCGGTAAAGCAGCGAGAATTAAAGAAATTCGTCGTTAATACAACGAATAACGAAAGGGGCTTGATTACAAGCTCCTTTCGTTTTTTCTACGTACATAGGGAACTGTGGATTATTGACCGTAAAGAGAGGACAGTGAGCTATGGAGCAAGAAGTAGGACAAGGAGCTATACAGCAGCCGACCGATCAGGATGGTACGCCCAAGCGTAAACCGAAAAATGAGATTTTTGAGTGGGTCAAGGCCATCGTTATCGCGTTAGTGTTGGTCTTTTTAATCCGTTGGTTTCTTTTTAAGCCGTTTATTGTGGATGGCCCGTCGATGCAGCCTAACTTTCATACCGGAGAACGTGTCATTGTAAATGAAATTTTGTATGATTTCCGTTCCCCAAAACCGGGAGAGGTAATCGTTTTTCATGTGCCGGATGAAGGAAGAGACTTCATTAAGCGCGTCATTGCCGTTGAGGGCGATACGGTTAAGGTAGAAGGTGACACGATTACGGTGAATGGTAAACCTATTCAGGAGCCTTACTTGAAAACTCCGTTGGAGGAAGCGCATCAAAATGGTGAGCTTTACAACAAGTTTACAAATTTCCCGAATGAAAATTTTAAGGATGGTAAAGTTCCCGCAGGACATATTTTTGTTATGGGGGATAACCGTTCCAACAGTACAGACAGTCGGATGATTGGATATATTGATTTGAAAGAAGTCGTCGGCCGTGCTGATGTTATTTTCTGGCCGGTGAAGGATATGAAGTGGATTAACCACTAGAACAACTAATATGCAGCATAGCTGCCGTAATCCTGACGCATAACTCTATGGGAAACGTTAGGAGTTACGATCAATGAGGTGATGACGGTGACGATACAATGGTTTCCTGGTCATATGACCAAAGCGCGCCGCCAAATTGAAGCAAAATTAAAGCTGATTGATTTGGTAATTGAGTTGATTGATGCTCGATTGCCGCTTTCCAGCCGAAATCCAATGATTGATGATATTTTGCAGGGCAAGCCGCGAATGATTATTTTAAATAAGGCAGATTTGGCGGACCCGGTAGTATCACAGCAGTGGATTGCCTACTTTAAGGAGCAAGGGCATATCGCTTTTCAGGTGGATGCTACAACAGGCACAGGGATGAAAGAAATTCCGGTTCAGGCCAAGTTGCTGCTTAAGGAAAAGATAGATCGGCAGATTTCTAAAGGTATGAATCCTCGTCCTATGCGTGCTTTGATTGTTGGTATACCGAATGTCGGTAAATCGACCCTGATCAACCGTATGGCAGGACGTAGCATTGCAGCTACGGGCGATCGTCCTGGGGTGACGAAGGCACAGCAATGGATCAAGATTGGTGAAATTGAGCTGCTGGATACACCGGGTATTTTGTGGCCCAAATTTGAGGATCAGAATGTTGGTTATCGTCTGGCGGTTACAGGCGCGATCAAGGAAGAGATTTTGAATGTTGAGGATATCGCTTTTTTCGCGACAAAATATTTGGTTCAATATTACTGGGATGAGCTGGCAGCGCGCTTTGAGCTGACTGAACGTCCCGAGGATACGGAAAATGCCGATGAAATTGTCAGTGTCATGGAAGCGATTGGACGTAAACGCGGCTGTATTGTCAGCGGTGGACGTGTAGATCTCGAAAAGTCGTCAAAAATCATTTTACGTGAGCTGCGTGCAGGTAAGCTGGGACGTTTCAGTTTGGAAGCTCCTTACTGATTCTGCCAGATGTACCGGATACACAACATAGCATAGTGTGGCAAGGAAGAACCTTCCCCATCTCTCCGGAGAGAGGAAGGTTTTTTGGTATGTGAAGGCAGGTTAACGAAAAGGGTTTTGGGGTGGACAGGTCTGTGTTAAGCTGAATAAAATTGTACAGAACTATGGCGTGAATTAAGCGCCAAACTACATATAGATAGGCGGGTATGGAGTATGGAAGAAAAAGCGGTAACGGACATGCTGCGTTATGAAAAAGAGTGCTGGGAGCAATCCTATGAGCGCATCGCTGGCATTGATGAGGTAGGCCGAGGATGTTTATTCGGGGATGTTGTGGCTGCGGCGGTCATTTTGCCGAACGGTGAGCTGCTGGAGGGCGTGGATGATTCCAAAAAGCTGACGGACAAAAAGAGGGAAACCTACTATGAGCTGATTATGGAGAAGGCCATTGCCGTAGGAGTCGGGTATGTGGACGCACGAACGATTGATGCCATCAATATTAAACAGGCAGCTCGTTTGGCTATGAAGCAGGCTGTTGAGGCTCTGCATGTATCTCCTGATTATTTACTTGTAGATGCAGAAAAGGTGGATTTGCCTATATCCCAGCTTTCTATTATTAAAGGAGATGCGAACAGCCAGTCTATTGCTGCGGCTTCTATTATTGCCAAGGTAACCCGTGATCGACTGTGCAAAGGTGAATGGGATGCAAAGTACCCGGAATATGGGATTGGCATACATAAAGGTTACGCTACGAAGCTGCATAGGGAACAAATTTTGATGCTGGGACCTACAGCAATGCATAGACGCAGCTTTCTTGGTAATTTGTTGATCGAGCAACCGACGTTGTTTGACCTGTAAATACTTATTATGAGTCGGGACTGTGCCGATATAATGTATACCTAAGGATTTTGAAAAATCCTGACCTAATAAAATAGGCCCCTTGAATATGGGGCATGAAGAGAGGAGGGACCCTATGAATATCGGATCTGTATTTCGAGGATTACTTGGTGATGTGAAGGCGGGAGAGGCTAAAAAGCTTGATATGCAGCCAGGTCAGGTCGTACGAGGCGTCGTATTAAAGGTGTCTGAGGACGGCGGTGAGGCTGTGTTGCAAATTCAAGGTTCCCAGGTCAGAGCCAAGCTGGAAACCCCTCTTCAACCTGGACAGTCCACATTACTCCAGGTCCAGCCAGCCTCGCCCAGCGGAATGACTGTACTTAAGCCTTTGAACGATGCAGCCAACACAGGGCAGCAGACTGTAGCGCTGGCAGATGTACTGGATTCGGTGGGACTACCGGATACAGCGCAGAACAGGGAGCTGATACAGGCGATGCAAAAGAATGGCGTACCGTTGACATCGGAAAATGCGGCTTCTTTACGAGACGCTTTGGCGAAGCAGCCGGGAAAAGTACAAATAGAGACGTTTGTGCAGGCAGCAGCGGTTGCCTTTCAACGTGGATTGCCGTTGACGGCGGAAAGTATAAACGGCCTGCGACAGGCGATGTTTGGGCCTCCTTTAAATGATCTTTTGTCTTCGCTGGAGCAGGAGCTTGAAGCAGTATTCAAGCAGCAAGGTCAAGGAGCATCTGGTGACCGTATGGCGGGAGAAGCAACAGCGGTAAAGGGGGCTGACCGAATGTCCCCTGCTCCATCAGGCGCTTCTTCAGCTGTGATTGCAGATGCACCAGAAGGCCAAGTTCCTGTATTGTCCAAAGATGCCGCTGCTGTTACTACAAAGCAGGCAGAAGCGGCACTGGCAGCAGGAGGCAAGGAGACGCTGAAAGGGACTCAGGCGGCAAATCTTGCTGCTATGGTGGGTGAAGCGGGCGCTTCGGCGACAGACACGGATGCTCCGACTGGTACTGCTGCATCTGTAGCTAAAGGTGCTGCCTCCGGGGAACCAGCACTAGCTAATGGGCGTGGAGCCATAGCCACGGACGTGGTGGCGGACTCTGGTGTAAATGCACCTGAATCGGGCGCTGATGCACTAAGGGCTTCACGTGCCGGAGCGGAGAAGCCGCAAGCAGCCACAGCGGGTACACAGCAGCCTAAGGGCGCCGACGGCGCTCCAGCGGCGGCAATGGCAGAGCCTGCCGGGGCGAAGCCCGCTGCAAACGCCGCTATGGCCGACCGTGCCGCCGCGCAGCTGGCTGGCGGCTCTGCGCCGCAGGCCGCTGCGGGCAACGCGGCCACGCCGGAGGCGCCTCTTCAGCGGCTGCGTACGCTGCTGCAAGAGCTGCGCGCGGCGGTGCCGCCCGCGCTGGGCACGGCTGCGCCGGAGCAGCCCGCAACAGAAGCGCCGCAGCCTGCGGCTGGCGCTCTGCGGGCTACGGACGCAGCTGCTGCGCAGCCAGCGGCGTCCAGCACGCAGCTCACCCCCACGGAGGACCCGTGGGTGGGCCGCGTGCTGAAGCTGCTCGGTGCAGAGCACGAGCAGCAGGTACACCGCGCGGCTGCACAGACCGCGCAGGGAACGGCGGCGGCCCGTATGGAGCCGCCGGAAGGAACGCATCCGCTGCCGGGATTAGCGGCTGCGGCGGGCGGTACGGTGTCAGCGGATGCCGACACCGTAAAGGGGGCGCTGCTCCAGTTGATGGGCAGCGATGACCTGCCGCCTGCCCTGAAAGAGGCGGCGCAGCAGGTCGTGCAGCACCTGACGGGTCAGCAGTTGCTGCTGAATACGGACCGTACGGCCCCTTTTGCACAGGTACACATGTTTATTCCGTTTGTCGGACCGGATGGTCGTGAAACAGCTACGATCCAGATTCAGTCTCGACGCGGTAAACGCGGGGAACTGGATGCATCCAACTGCCGGCTTTGGTTTGATTTGGACATGAAGGCGCTAGGGCCAACATTGGTGGATGTGCAAGTCGTGGACCGGATAGTGAGCCTTAAGCTCCATAACGATCAGGATTGGGCTGCTTCGCTGTTGACCAGCGGGCGTGAATCCATTCATACGGCGCTGGAATCGCTAGGGTATCAGCTTTTATCCCTGCGCACCGAACCGATGCCGATAAGGACTGGACAGGAGAGCAAAGGTCTGGTCTCTTCGGAGGTACAAAGCTATGTGCCTCAGCCGTATAAAGGAGTCGATCTTAAAATATGAAAGAGCCGTTGGAGGCTCCTTCTCCTTCCAGGAAGAAGGCTGTCGCCCTTAAATATACGCCCGGTGAGAGCGAAGCCCCAATCGTCGTTGCCAAAGGAAGCGGTCGTATTGCGGATAGCATTTTGGAAAAAGCCAAAGAGCACGGCGTTCCCGTTCAAGAGGATGCCGCACTGGTTGAGGTATTGTCCAAGCTTGACTTGGATGAACAAATTCCTGCTGAGCTATATCAATTGGTGGCAGAGGTGCTCACCTATATATATCAAATGGATAAGCTTGCTCCAAGGGATGATAGCTGATGAGGAACGATATGAGGACCGGAAGCAAGGATCAACGAAAAGCCAAAGGAGCTTTGGGTGAACAGGCGGCGGCTTCGTTTTTGGAAAATCTGGGGTATCGTATCATAGAGCGTAACTGGCGATGTCGTAGTGGTGAAATGGATCTGATTGCCTCCCGGGAGGATATTCTCGTGTTTATTGAAGTACGCAGCCGAAGTAGCTCCAATTATGGAACGCCCGCAGAATCAATCACTGCACGTAAAATAACCCAGGTTCGCCAGACAGCTGCTGTTTATTTGCATATGAACGGGATTGGAGATGTTCCAATCCGTTTTGATATGATTTCTGTACGATTGATTGACGAAACCGCAGTCGTCACGGAGCATATAATTGAGGCATTTTAAAAGAGCAGTAAAGTACACTGGATTGAATTTCATATGTACAGGTTGACAGGAAGGAATGCTAAAGGTATATTTTATTGAGAATGGTTATCATTTTGAATATATAGTTATAGTGATATCCACGAGCTATACCTGTGAAGGAGGATATACGTGACAGAGCATACCTTTAGTGAACATGTCATAGATGTAATTCAGGAACGACGGACCATTAAACGCTTCAAATCCGACCCCATTTCGGTAGATACCATTAAAGAACTGCTGGACGTTGCTGTATGGGCTCCTAATCATAAAATGCGTGAGCCATGGCGTTTTTTCTTGTTTGCTGGCGACGGACGGAAAAAGCTCGCTGAAGCTATTGAAGCCGATATTGGCAAGGATAACAAATTCGAAAGCGGCATTTTACACAATCCGATTCAACTTTTAGTTGTGTTGGAGGAAGACCCTCGTCAGTCAGTTTGGGATGAGGATTTTGCAGCGGTTAGTGCCCTTGTACAAAACTTTATGCTTGCCGCATGGAGTAAAGGAATCGGAACGTTCTGGGTCACAAAGCCTTTTCTTTATTCGCCGAAATTCCGCAAGCATTTGGGAATCCAGCCTGGTGAGAAGGTCATCGGAATGGTGTATGCAGGTTATCCTGAAGTCATTCCAGAACCAAGACCACGTATTCCAGCAGCGGATAAGCTAACCCTTTTTGACAAATAATCTTTTGTCGAATAACCTTGATTAGACAGTTTGTGAATTAAAGATGTAACATTACATTTGCAACAGATGAAAATTTGGAAGCACCTTTTTTCATACATGCAATGCTCCCCCGGGAGGAGACATTTCAATATGAGGAGAGGTGTTTTTTTGTTATGTATGGAAAACTACATGGAGCTTGTCTTTATGGAATAGACGGTGTTCTGATTGAAGTTGAGACTGATTTGTCTAATGGGTTACCTCAAACTGCGATCATCGGATTGCCGGATTCAGCAATTCGAGAAGCCGTAGAGCGCGTAAGAGCAGCGATCAAAAACTGCGGTTTCAAATATCCGTCCCAGCGTGTAACCATAAATTTGGCTCCTGCTGATTTACGTAAGGAAGGCTCATCCTTTGACTTTGCAATCGCTTTGGGACTGCTGACAACCAGCGGACAAGTCGTTTTACCTGCGGGGAAACGGACGTTATTCATCGGTGAACTAGCGTTGGACGGCAGTATTCGCCCCGTGAACGGGGTATTGTCTATGGTTGATTTGGCCAAGCGAGAAGGATTTCATTCGGTGCTGCTTCCTGAGGAAAATGCAGGGGAAGCACGCCTGATCACGGGTATACGTATTTACGCTGTTCGCCATCTGATGGATCTCATTCCAGCAAAAGATCACGCACAATACATTATTGAAGGACAATCAAAAGATCGGAATTCTAACTACTTACCTGATCAAACGGATGGTGAAGGAACTAATCAAACAGGTAATCAAATAATTAATCAAGATATTAAGCAAGCTATTGATCCAGATCCTAACCCCGTCTCGAATCAAGTCGAAAATCATGACCATGGTATGCGTATTACTGCTAGACAGCAGGTCATTATCCATTCTTATGAGCATTTGCTTTCGGTAGATCAGATACCCATGTGTGAGGTCAAAGAGATGATTGACGTTATGGAGGATTACAGCGATGTATTGGGCCAGCTACACGCCAAACGAGCGCTGGTTATCGCTGCTGCCGGGATGCACAATATTGTCCTTATCGGGCCGCCAGGTGCCGGAAAAACGATGCTTATCCGCAGGCTGCCATCCATTCTGCCGCCCTTGACCGAAAAAGAGGCATTGGAGGTTACCAAAATTTACAGCGCCGCCGGGAAGTGGAAGGAGTCGTCGCCTCATTTGATGAACATTCGCCCCTTCCGTTCACCTCATCATACGATTTCCGCTGCTGGACTGGTGGGCGGCGGCGGCATTCCCAAGCCGGGAGAAATTAGCCTTGCCCATCGGGGGATTTTATTTCTGGATGAGTTGCCTGAGTTTAGTCGTCATGTGCTAGAGGTGCTGAGGCAGCCGTTGGAAGATCGCAATGTAACAATTAGCCGTTCACGTGCAGTTTTTAAGTACCCGGCACACTTTTTACTTGCAGCTTCTATGAACCCGTGTCACTGCGGCTTTTTCGGAAGTGATACGCAACATCAGCGCTGTACCTGTTCACCTGCTGCGGTAGCCCGCTATCGTTCGCGTATTTCTGGTCCATTACTGGACCGGATCGATCTTCAGCTTGAGGTATCGCAACCGAAGGACTGGCGTGAGGAAAAGGAGTCACTGTCATCCGCTGAAATGCGAAGACAGGTACTAGCTGCTCAAGCGATACAAATCGATAGGTACAGCAAGCTTCCTTTTTCATGGAATAGCGAACTATCCGGTCAAATGCTTCGGAAATATGCGGTATTAGAACTCAATGCGGCAGAACTGCTTGATCAGACGATGGATGCACTCGGTTTAAGCATGCGTGCGTATGATCGAATTCTCAAGCTGTCACGCACTATTGCGGACTTGAGTCAATCAGAGAAGATCACCGTGTCGCATGTAGCTGAAGCCATTCAATATCTGAATATGGACAGAGCACATGCCAGTTTTTCAGAAGAATAAAGCGGCATAGAAGTAACTCCATGTCCATATTTTTTATGTCAGGATTTTGCAAAATCCTCATGTAAGACAAAAAAAGCTCCAGACGCTTAAGTTCTGGAGAAGAAAAAAGATTATGACAACGTTATTATACAATAAGTATATCAATTTCGTATATACGATTATGCATCATCTCCCATGTTACTTGATGGAAGAAAAACCATCTATCAATCCTTTGTTGAGAAGGTGTAGCTGAAAGTATACAAAGCCTCCGAACCAGAAACAGCTCGGAGGCTTTATTGTAAAATTCGGATTAGAGCACGTTCAACTTGACTTCAATGTTGCCGCGGGTAGCGCGGGAGTAAGGACACTGTTCATGTGCGCCTTCTACCAGTTTTACCGCTGTTTCATGGTCAACGCCTTTCACCACTACATCGAGGTTTACTCCGATTCCAAAGCCGCCGTCTTCAACTTTACCGAAATTGACCGTTGCTGTTACTTCGGTACCTTCATGTTTAATACGTTGCATGCGGGCAACCATATTCAAAGCACTGTCAAAACACGCTGAATAGCCTGCTGCGAACAATTGCTCCGGATTCGTACCCGCGCCGCCTGCACCGCCCATTTCTTTGGGTGTATCAATATTTAAACGAAGTTCAGGGGAAGAAGACTCGACATAACCATTACGTCCTCCAACTGCTTTCACTGTTGTTTCATACATTTTTTGTTGAATGGTCATCATAATTCAATCACTGCCTCTCGCTCAGTTTATATTTTACACAATTTAATTTATCAAAATAATTATTATTTGTAAAGTATTTTGTGCAATTAGCATGCTTTTTGTTATATAATGTGATAAAATAATGACGAAAGTAGGTGATCTGACAGCATGGACAACAACAAACATAATGAAGGTACAGCATTAAAACTTGATAATCAGTTATGCTTTGCCATATATGCGTGCTCCAGAGAGATTACGAAGCTATACCAGCCTTATCTGGAAAAGCTTGGTGTGACATACTCACAGTATTTGGTACTCATTGTGTTGTGGGAGCGCGAGGAATGTACAGTGAAGGAATTAGGCGAGGCGTTGTATCTGGACTCAGGCACACTGACCCCGTTATTGAAAAGATTACAGAATGCCGGACTCATTGACCGAAAGCGTTCGACTCAAGATGAACGTAAGGTGCTGATTTCTTTGACTCCTGAAGGAAGTGCATTGCGGGAAAAAGCGCAATCTGTACCGGGATGTATTCAGGAAAAAACAAGCATGACCCACGATCAATTCGGCTCGCTCCTGTTTCAGTTCAACGATCTGCTGGATCGAGTTCATGAAGCGAATGTGCAGGTTGAAAAATCATAATCGGTATTTCCGGCTACATTACGAATCTCTTGTTATGTAGCCGCCCGTAGCTGGATGAAGGAATGCCCCAATGTAAAGTACCTCTCATACGGATTTAATAAATCCCGAACTTGAAGAGGTGCTTTTTTTGTATTCTATTAAAATGAATATCCATTAATATCCAAGCATTCGATTTTGGGAATGATAATGATATCAAAATACTGTAATTCATAAGGTTAAATTATAAGGAAAGCGTTTTAAAAACATGTTACAATGATGTAGGTTTAGTATAGATTTCCTTGTGAACCGCCCTTGTTGCAGTCATGTTGATAGGAGGATTCCAGAATGAATATCCATGAATATCAGGGTAAAGAAGTATTGAAGCAGTACGGAGTGGCTGTACCGAACGGTAAGGTTGCCTATACGGTGGAGGAAGCCGTTGCTGCAGCAGAATCGCTTGGAAGCGCTGTTACGGTGGTCAAGGCGCAAATTCATGCCGGTGGACGTGGTAAAGCGGGCGGTGTGAAGGTGGCCAAAAGCTTGGATGAAGTGCGTACCTATGCTTCTGAAATTTTGGGTAAGGTGCTGGTGACACATCAGACCGGGCCTGAAGGCAAAGAGGTTAAACGCCTTTTGGTAGAGGAAGGCTGCGATATTCGTAAAGAGTATTACGTCGGTGTTGTCGTGGATCGTGCGACCGGACGTGTCGTGATCATGGCCTCGGAAGAAGGCGGTACGGAAATCGAAGAGGTAGCTGCGGCTACTCCGGAGAAAATTTTTAAAGCGGTTGTTGATCCGGCGATTGGGCTTCAGGTATATCAGGCGCGCAAACTGGCGTATGACATTAACATCCCGAATGAGCTGGTAAACAAGGCGGTTAAGTTCATGCAGGCGCTCTATGAAGCTTTTGTGGACAAGGATTGTTCGATTGCAGAGATCAATCCGTTGGTCGTCACAGGTGACGGGAATGTGCTGGCGTTGGATGCCAAACTGAATTTTGACTCTAATGCGTTGTTCCGCCACAAGGATATTTTGGAGCTGCGTGATTTGGACGAAGAGGACGAGAAAGAAATCGAAGCTTCCAAATACGATCTGAGCTACATTGCATTGGACGGAAATATTGGGTGTATGGTCAACGGCGCAGGTCTTGCAATGGCGACGATGGACATTATCAAATATTACGGTGGCGATCCGGCCAACTTCCTGGACGTAGGGGGCGGTGCGACGACAGAAAAGGTAACCGAAGCGTTCAAAATCATTTTGTCCGATCCGAAGGTAAAGGGCATTTTTGTGAACATTTTCGGCGGAATCATGCAGTGTGACATCATTGCGAACGGTGTGGTGGAGGCTGCCAAGCAATTGGGGCTGACACGTCCGCTTGTTGTCCGTCTCGAAGGTACGAATGTCGAGTTGGGTAAACAGATTTTGGCGGAATCCGGTTTGAACATCGTGGCGGCTGATTCCATGGCGGATGGTGCCCAGAAAATCGTCGAACTTGTTCAATAGCCTGTTTGCATTCCGATATGCCGAATAAACGATAGGGGATGTGAAGATCGTGAGTATTTTGGTCGATAAGCATACAAAGGTGATTACACAGGGGATTACGGGAAAAACGGCGTTATTCCACGCCAAGGGTGCGCTTGATTATGGCACACAGATGGTAGGAGGCACCTCTCCAGGCAAGGGCGGCACCGAGGTGGAAATTACGCTGGAGAACGGACAGCAGGTCAAGTTGCCCGTGTTTAATACAGTGAGCGAAGCGAAGACTGCTACAGGCGCGACAGCGAGTGTTATTTATGTGCCGCCTGCTTTTGCTGCGGATTCCATTTTGGAGGCTGTGGATGCAGAGTTAGACCTCGTGATTTGTATAACCGAGGGCATTCCGGTGCTTGATATGATCAGGGTAAAGCGTTTTATGGAAGGTAAAAAGACCGTTCTGATCGGTCCTAACTGTCCAGGCGTAATTACACCTGGAGAGTGCAAAATTGGCATCATGCCAGGTTACATTCATCTGCCGGGCCATGTAGGCGTTGTGTCGCGTAGCGGCACGCTAACCTATGAAGCGGTACATCAGCTGACTACCCGGGGCATCGGACAATCTTCCGCGGTTGGTATCGGAGGGGACCCAGTTAAAGGTTCGGAATTTATTGATATTTTGCATCGCTTCAATGAAGATTCTAACACGCATGCTGTCATTCTGATCGGAGAAATCGGCGGTACAGCCGAGGAGGAAGCAGCAGAGTGGATTCGGGACAATATGACGAAACCGGTGGTCGGTTTTATCGGCGGTGTGACTGCGCCTCCGGGCAAACGGATGGGGCATGCAGGCGCTATCATTTCCGGCGGAAAAGGAACAGCCAAGGAAAAAATCGCTACGCTTGAAGCCTGTGGTATCAAGGTGGCACCGACTCCTTCGGAGATGGGCTCGACGCTGGTCAGTGTGCTGGAAGCGCGTGGTATTTTGAATTTATGTACAACACATTAAATCGTGTTTCTTCATTAATATACAAGCTGTAAAATGGCATCGAAATTTGCCGCTTGCTAGTGTATAATGAAAGAAAGGTAAGCAACCTTTTTGTCTTCTTAAACAGGGGATGAAAAGGTTGCTTTTTTTGCGTTAGGACAGGCTTATCAGGGAAACGCTTGCAAAATGATACGTTGTGCCACAAAATAAGGGAGGGTTCACTCTCCCCGAGAATGGGGGAACCACAGTTTGGAAGAAAGATGGCTTTTGCTGGGTTTGCATGAATTAGAGGGTATCGGTAGAAAAACAATTCAGCGTATTTGGTCGAGTGACTACCGACTGCATGAACTGCTGCATTTTAGCGAGCAGAAATGGCTTGAGGTAGGATTAAATCCCACTCAGGCCCGTATAGCGGCGCAGTGTTACGATGAAGATTGGGTACATGAAAGATATGAGCGGGTTCGATCCGGCGATATCGGAGTGATTACTTATGTGGATGAGGATTATCCCCTATTAATGAAAGAAACGGTTGACGCGCCTTGGGTATTGTATACGAAAGGGGACATTTCACTTTTGCATACATGCTCTATAGCTATGGTGGGGACTCGCATTCCTACGGCTTATGGACGCAGAGCGGCCGAAATGCTGACAGAGGGATTGTGTGATGCGGGCATTACAGTAGTCAGTGGACTGGCGAGAGGGATCGACAGTATTTGCCACGAAGCTGCCCTGCGCCGGGGAGGCAATACGATAGGGGTTCTTGGAACGGCGATTGATCAAATTTACCCGCCTCAAAATGCATCTTTATTTGCAGAGATGGCGAGCAAAGGCTTGATTGTATCGGAATATCCACCTGGCACCAGATCGCATCCGGGAATGTTTCCGCAGCGTAACCGGATCATTGCTGGTCTGACACAGGGAACCGTTGTGGTGGAAGCAGATGTAAGAAGCGGTTCCCTAATTACAGCTGATGCTGCGTTGGAGGCGGATCGAGATGTGTTCGCCGTTCCCGGACCGATTACATCACCGAAGAGCAGAGGTACGTTAAGTTTGATTAAGCAAGGGGCTAAAACGGTCACCGAAGCTTCGGATATTGTAGAGGAGTACGTAGCTAATTTGCGTACAAGGGATGTTTCTTCATACAATAGAGAGCAGAGTCTGGATGTGAATGGTGTCTCCAAAGTACCAGTGAGTGAGACTGCCGAGGAAAAACATGTCGTGCTGTTACTGGAGCAGGGAACACTTACACTGGATGAACTGCTTGAAGCGACTGCATGGGATTTTGGACTTTTACACTCAGTTCTGTTATCGTTAATCATAAAAAAAAGGATCACCCAGCTTGCGGGTACAAAATACAAACTTATTTAATAGTTGATTTTGCAAATCCTTAATGTAGTAATTGTATAAATTCAGTATTAAACATCCAGGGATGGGAGTTTAGATATTTATCCGCACAGCGGATTCCTGCTCCCTCCCCACTTCCTGAAATGTGTTGACTTTATAGCTCGGAGCGCCTCCGCGCTATAACTCACCACATTTCAGGAAGTCTATCCTAATTGTACGTAATTGAGAGGAGGAAGAGCCTATGGCGGATTCACTCGTCATCGTGGAATCGCCTTCCAAGGCGAAGACGATCGGCAAATACTTGGGCAGCAAATATATCGTCAAGGCTTCCATGGGTCATATCAGGGATTTGCCAAAGAGTCAGATCGGCGTAGAGGTCGAAAATGATTTTAATCCCAAATACATTACCATTCGAGGTAAAGGCTCGATTTTGAAAGAATTAAAGGATGCCAGAAAAAAAGTGAAAAAAGTATATCTGGCGGCTGACCCGGATCGCGAAGGCGAAGCTATTGCTTGGCATTTGGCGCATGCGCTGGATTTGGACGATACAGCAGACTGCCGCGTTGTATTTAATGAGATCACAAAGCAGGCCGTCAAGGATGCTTTTAAAACACCACGCAAAATCAATATGGATTTGGTCAATGCCCAACAAGCACGGCGGATTCTTGATCGGCTTGTCGGCTACAAAATCAGTCCATTGCTTTGGAAAAAGGTAAAGAAGGGCTTGTCTGCAGGGCGCGTGCAGTCGGTTGCCGTGAAAATTATCCTAGACCGGGAAAACGAGATTAATGAGTTTGTGCCTGAAGAGTATTGGACGATCACAGCTAAACTAGCGATTAAGGACAGTACCTTTGAAGCGAAATTCCATCAGCTTCGTGGCGAAAAGAAAGAGCTCTCCAGCGAAGCGGATGTACAAGAAGTGCTGGAGGCTATCGGCAAGTCGTCTTACAAGGTCCGTGATGTGAAAGAGAAAGAGCGTTTGCGCAATCCTTCTCCACCATTCACGACTAGCTCCTTGCAGCAAGAGGCGGCTCGGAAACTCAACTTCCGTGCATCCAAAACAATGTCCGTGGCCCAGCAGCTGTATGAGGGTGTGGACTTGGGCAAGGAAGGAACCGTGGGTCTGATTACGTATATGCGTACGGATTCCACACGAATCGCCGTCTCGGCCCAAGAGGAAGCGAAGGAATTCATTATTCAGAAATATGGTGAAGCTTTTGTACCTGAAAGTCCTCGTCAATATTCCAAAAAAGCGGCCAACGCCCAGGATGCACATGAAGCGATTCGTCCAACCTCTGCGCTGCGTGATCCGGAAACGGTTAAGCCGTTTATGAGTCGGGACCAGTTCCGTTTGTACAAACTGGTATGGGAGCGTTTTATGGCCAGTCAGATGGCTTCAGCTATTATGGATACCTTGTCCGTTGATATTGAAGCGGGTGAGACCATATTCCGTGCAGCTGGCTCGAAGGTTCGTTTTTCAGGCTTCATGAAAGTGTATGTGGAGGGGAATGACGACGGCAAAACCGAAGAAGATAAGCTGCTGCCGCCGCTTAAACCGGGCGACAAGCTGAAAAAGGAATCGGTTGAGCCGAAGCAGCATTTCACGCAACCGCCTCCTCGTTATACAGAAGCACGGCTGGTGAAAACGTTGGAAGAACTGGGTATCGGACGTCCGAGTACGTATGCACCGACACTGGAAACTATTCAGAAGCGTGGCTATGTCGCCATTGAAGAGAAGAAGTTCTTCCCTACAGAGCTGGGAGAACTGGTCATCGAGCAGATGGAGGAATTCTTTCCTGAAATTCTGAACGTGGAATTCACGGCCAATATGGAAGGTGACCTTGATCACGTAGAAGAAGGCGAAGGAGACTGGGTCAAGGTCTTGAGTGACTTTTATGAGTCGTTTGAGAAACGTCTGGAAGTGGCAGAGGAAGAAATGAAGGAAATTGAGATAAAGGATGAAGAATCCGATGTCATTTGTGACAAATGTGGCAGCCCGATGGTGTATAAGCTCGGCCGCTTTGGTAAATTTCTAGCCTGCTCTGCGTTCCCAGATTGTCGCAATACGAAGCCGATTGTCAAGGATATCGGGATCAATTGTCCTACATGTGGTGAGGGCCATGTTGTGGAACGGCGGAGTAAAAAAGGACGTATCTTTTATGGGTGTGACCGTTATCCGGAATGCGATTTTGTATCCTGGGATAAACCATCCATTAAGCCTTGTCCAAGCTGTGATGGCCTAATGGTTGAAAAACGTACAAAACAGGGAACGAAGCTCAACTGTACCGTCTGTGATCACAGTGAAATGCTGGAAGATAGCGACGAGGGCGTAGAGACTTCATAAGAACAACAATAGCAGGGGGATTTAAACGTGAGTGAACCACTAAAGGTAACGGTCATCGGAGCAGGTTTGGCGGGCAGCGAAGCTGCCTGGCAGATTGCAAGCCGTGGTGTGCCTGTGAAGTTATATGAAATGAGACCGGTTGTTAAAACACCGGCACATCATACAGATAAATTTGCCGAGCTGGTGTGCAGCAATTCTTTACGGGCTAACGGCTTGACTAACGCGGTAGGTGTGCTGAAGGAAGAAATGAGAATATTGAACTCCTTGATTTTGAATGCCGCAGATCGTCATGCTGTTCCGGCTGGTGGTGCGCTGGCGGTGGATCGAGATGGATTTTCCGGCCATATTACAGATACCCTTCATCAACATCCGCTTATTGAGGTTGTCAATGAGGAACTTCAGGAAATTCCACAGGATGGGATCGTGGTCATTGCTACCGGGCCTTTAACTTCTCCGGCTTTGTCGGAACAGATTAAATCGCTGATGGGAGAAGAGTATTTTTACTTTTACGATGCGGCGGCCCCGATTGTGGAGAAGGACTCTATCGACATGAGTAAGGTTTATCTGGCTTCCCGTTATGATAAGGGAGAAGCAGCCTACTTGAACTGTCCGATGAATGAAGCGGAATTTGACGCTTTTTATGAGGCGCTGATTACGGCTGAGGTGGCACAAGTTAAGGAATTCGAAAAAGAAATTTATTTCGAAGGCTGTATGCCCATTGAAGTGATGATGCAGCGCGGTAAGCAGACGGCATTGTTTGGGCCGATGAAACCAGTCGGTCTCGTGAACCCACATACAGGAGAGTTGCCATATGCCGTTGTGCAGCTTCGTCAGGATAATGCGGCGGGTACACTGTACAACCTGGTTGGCTTCCAGACTCATCTGAAATGGGGAGAGCAAAAGCGCGTATTTTCCATGATACCGGGCCTGGAGAATGCAGAGTTTGTACGTTATGGTGTAATGCATCGCAACACCTTTATTAATTCTCCACAGCAGCTTCATCCGACCTATCAGTTCAAAGGCAGAAGTAATCTGTTCTTTGCCGGACAAATGACTGGAGTAGAAGGGTACGTGGAATCCGCGGCCTCAGGATTGCTGGCGGGAATGAATGCAGCGCGTGCGGCGCGTGGACAAGAAATGTTTGTGTTCCCTGCGGAAACGACACTCGGCAGTATGGCTCGTTACATCACAACCGCTGATTTCAAACATTTTCAGCCGATGAATGCGAACTTCGGTCTGCTGCCAAAGCTGGAAACGCGTATTCGCAACAAGAAGGAAAAGAACGAAGCGCTTGCTAACCGTGCGCTGGAAAGCTTGCGTGGTTACATCAACGAAGCGGAAGTTATGTCAGCCGAAGTACAGGCATAAGGATGAAGGAAAAGGAGGAGCGCGTTATGGATATATCCTTTCATGCTACCACCATCTGTGCTGTACGCCACAATGGCAAGGGAGCTATTGCCGGTGATGGTCAGGTAACGTTTGGTAACAGTGTCGTCATGAAGCAGACGGCAAAAAAAGTACGCAGATTATACCGTGGTCAGGTGGTTGCAGGTTTTGCCGGCTCAGTGGCGGATGCCATCACATTGTTTGAAAAGTTTGAAAACAAGCTGGAGGAACATCACGGCAACCTTCAGCGGGCTGCGGTGGAGCTGGCTAAGGACTGGCGGCAGGACCGTATCCTGCGTAAGCTGGAGGCTTTGATGATTGTTATGGATCAATCCGGAATGCTACTCATTTCCGGGGGCGGTGAAATTATTGAGCCGGACGATGATGTGCTTGCGATCGGCTCAGGCGGTAATTTTGCATTGGCGGCGGCGCGCGCATTCAAGCGTCATGGCTCCGGTATGGAGGCAAAGGATATGGCCCGGGAAGCGCTGGAGGTTGCCTCGGAGATATGCGTGTATACGAACAATCAGATTATCGTGGAAGAACTGTAAATCGGCTCTGAGTATTCAAGGGTGGAGGAGTGCAAAATGAATAATCAATCGTTGACGCCCAGACAAGTTGTATCCGAGCTGGATAAATATATTGTCGGACAAAAGCAGGCTAAAAAATCCGTTGCCGTTGCCTTGCGCAACCGTTATCGGCGCAGCAAGCTGCCGGACGATATCCGGGATGAAATTGTGCCCAAAAATATTTTGATGATCGGTCCGACGGGCGTGGGTAAAACCGAAATTGCACGCAGACTGGCCCGGCTCGTGGGAGCTCCTTTTGTTAAGGTAGAGGCGACTAAATTCACAGAAGTGGGTTATGTCGGCCGGGATGTGGAATCCATGGTGCGTGACTTGATGGAAACCTCGATTCGCATCGTTAAAGCGGAGCGGACGGAGAATGTGAAGGACAAAGCCGAGGACATGGCGAATGAACGGATTGTCAGCATTCTTGTACCTGCGGAGAAATCGAATAAATCCCAACGTAACCCTTTTGAAATGCTGTTTGGCAATAACACTGGGAATTCGGTAGAGGAAGAACCCCCACAACAGGACGCATCCTTGGCAGAGAAACGGCGTAAGGCTAAATTCGATCTGTTGTCCGGCAAGCTTGAGGATGAAGTTATTGAGATTGATGTGGAGGATACCGCACCAAATATGCTGGATATGTTTGCTGGGCAGGGAAATGAGCAAATGGGCATGAACATGCAGGAAATGTTCGGAAGCTTTCTGCCAAAGCGGACCAAAAAGCGCAAGTTGCCGGTGAAGGAAGCCCGCAAGGTGCTAATTCAGGATGAGGCTGCCAAGCTGATCGACATGGATGATGTCATTCAGGAGTCCGTGAAACGTGCTGAACAATCCGGTATCATTTTTATTGATGAAATCGACAAAATTGCCAGCCAGGGCAAGGGCAGTGGTCCTGATGTATCTAGAGAAGGTGTCCAGCGCGATATTTTGCCTATTGTCGAGGGTTCTACCATTATGACTAAATACGGCCCGGTAAGGACAGATTATATTCTTTTTATCGCCGCTGGAGCTTTTCATGTTGCTAAGCCTTCTGATCTGATCCCTGAGCTGCAGGGACGTTTTCCAATCCGTGTTGAACTGAGCAGTCTCACATTGGATGAATTTGTGTCCATACTGACAGAGCCTAAAAATGCGTTGACCAAGCAATACACGGATTTGCTTCGTACCGAAGAGATTGAAGTAGAATTTTCGGCGGAAGCCATCCGTGAAATTGCCAGCATTGCCGAGTCTGTAAACCGGAACACGGAAAACATCGGTGCGCGCCGATTGCATACGATTTTGGAGAAGTTGTTGGAGGATTTGTCCTTCGAGGCTCCGGAGCTTACTTTGGACCGCATGATCATTACCCCGGAATATGTTCGGGAGAAGCTGGGTGATATTGCCCAAAACAGGGACCTTAGTCAGTATATTTTATGAGCGGGAGCTTTTAAAATAGGATGCGTTGTCTAGAATAACACTATCTTGCACCGTCACATAGACCTAGATGAGTGTCCCTTAGATGATTTTTCTGTCTATTCCAAAAGTAGGACGTATAATCTTTTACAGGTGCAAAGTGCTAAGAAAACATTCATTTCATTGAAAAAAACCTGAAAAATTTAACATTTTATGCATCGAAAGCCCTCTTTTTTTAAAAAAGATAGGGCTTTTTTCTTATTGTAATTAGGTCCCAACTCTACGAAACTTAGAATATATGACACAAAGCAATTATTTTCTACTTAAGACCTAAGAGAAATGTATAATTATGAAATTTTATTGTCGAAAAAAAGTGAAAAATCTTGTTTTATTGAATCTTACTTTGGAGTAGACGCTGGAAGGAGGAGCTAAATGAATCTGCTGGGTGATATGAGCTTTCAAAAACTTCAGGCAGGTGTTCAGGCGGCAAATACGAGACAACGTGTGATAGCCAACAACATTTCCAATGAGGATACCCCGTATTTTAAGCGTTCAGAGGTTTCATTTGAAGAATTGCTTCAGCAGCAAATGGGTGGCGACGTGACACCATTACGTGGAAAAGTAACCAATGCGAAACATTTTCAGATAGGACCTGCGAACTCCATTCCAGATGCTGTGGTCACCAAAGATGGGTATTCTGTCATGAACAACAATATGAATAACGTGGATATCGACAGAGAAATGAGCCTTATGGCTGAGAATCAACTGAGATATAATACCTACATCCAAGAAATTAGTGAACGCATCAAAATGATGAGAACAGCGGTAGAAGGGAGATAGGACCAGGTGAAGATTAACAACGGCTTTGATATCAGTGCCTCTGCTCTTACGGCCCAAAGGTTGCGGATGGATGTCATATCAAGCAACATTGCCAATGCAGAGACAACCCGGGCAAAAGTGGAGAATGGACAAGCGGTTCCATATCGGAGAAAAACGGTTGTTTTGGAGCCTAACCAATCTCGGTTTGCCGATGTTTTGCAGGCTCAAATGGAAGGAAATGGAACAGGCGCCGCTGGCGTCAAGGTTTCGCAAATACAGGAAGATCAGTCACCTTTGAAGCCTGTGTACAATCCGGGTCACCCGGATGCTGATAAAGATGGCTATGTATATATGCCTAATGTAGACATTATGAAAGAAATGGTAGACATGATTTCCGCAACACGCTCTTACGAAGCCAATGTAACAGCTCTGAATGCATCCAAGGCAATGGTTTCCAAGGCACTTGAAATCGGTCGCTAAGTTCCAGGACTACTAACTACAGAATAGGGAGAGTAAAACATGATCCAGAACGCCATGTTTAATGTACAGACACCGGCAATACAGCAAATTCAATCGCCTAACAATGAGTTGACGAAAGCGACGCCTTCCGAATCCTTGAAGGATTTTGGTTCGTTCCTAAAGGATGCGCTCAATGAAGTGGGGCAGCAGGAAGCCGCTACACACACGATGTCCGACCAGTTCATGGCAGGAAAAGTTGATGTTGATCAGGTCTTGATCACTTCCCAACAAGCGCTGCTTTCTCTGCAGCTTACTACTCAAGTCCGAAACAAAGCGATTGAAGCCTATCAGGAGATCATGCGTACACAGATGTAAAGAGGATCTAGCAAAGTTTCGGATGGGGTGACGGAGTGAACGAGAGAATCGCCCAATATCGGGATAAGATTTCCGGGTATTGGAATAATTTCAGCAAAAAACAGAAGATATTACTTGTTTCGACATTGGCATTCATCATCATTGCCATTGTAGTGCTAACGATGCAGTTTACCAAAACCGAGTATGAAGTGGCTTTCCGGGATTTAAACGCAAACGATGCTGCCGGGGTCATTAAATATCTCGATTCTGCGGGTATTCCGTATCAGCTCAATGCTGGCGGGACGCAAATCGCAGTTCCAACCGCAAACGCGGATAAGGCAAAGGTAGATGTTGGGTCTCAGGGCCTAATTCAAAAGGGTTCAATCGGCATGAGTGCCTTTGACCAGTCCTCCTCGGCAATTGGTATGACGGAGAACGAGTTCAATGTGAAATACAATAACGCCTTGAACGGCGAAGTGCAGCAATTGTTGGAACGGATGGATGGTGTCCAAAGCTCCAAAGCTGTCATAAATATGCCGAAGGAAAACATTTTTGCTGGGCTTGAAGAAAAAGACAAAGCTTCTGCTTCGGTTCAAATGGAATTCGAACCTGGCTTTACGCCAAATCAGCAAGCCATCGACGGATACTTTAATCTGGTAAAGACGGCTGTGCCGAATTTGCCTGTAGAAAACATTACGATCACCAATAAGGAGTATGAACTGATTCCAACGGCCAAGGGCGGTCAAGGAGGTCTCTCCAGTGGTGTTGAGGAAAACATGGCTCTGCAGAAGAAGTTTGAGAGCGATGTAAGGAATAATGTCCAACAATTTTTGTCGAAAATTGTTGGCGAAGACAAAGTGAATGTGCTGGTTATGTCACAGCTAAATTTCGACAAAGTAACGTCGAAAGAGCAGATGGTCACACCAGTTGATCAAACGAAAATGAAGGGCATTGAAATCAGCGCCCAGCAAATTCAGGAAAGCTACACTGGCAGTAGTGGACAAACCGGAGGAGTCGCAGGAACAGGAACGCAGGATGTACCTGGTTACCCTGGAGGAAGCAATTCGGGCAACACAAGCTCAGATAAGAGCTCAAGCACAATTAACTACGAAGTTAACCGAATTGCGAAGGATATTATCCAAAGTCCGTACACTGTAAAAGATTTAACCATTAATGTAGCAGTTGAACCACCAACGGGGCAGCAAACTTTGGATGCAGCAACTCAGGCCGCAATCCAAAATATTTTGGTTAATATTGTAAGAGCTTCATTAGCGAATTCCGGTATTACTATTACAGACGCTGATTTAGCCAAAAAAGTTTCAGTGTTCTCTCAAACCGTACCGGCGCCAGCGAACACCAACACGTTTTTTTCAGCTTCCAACCCTTGGGTATGGGGCATCGGGGCTGCTGTACTGGCACTGTTGGCAGGCGTAATCTTCCTGATTGTACGCGGTCGTCGTAAGCAGCAGGAAGAAGAATTAGATGAAGATCTGCAACTTATGCCAACACCGACGGAGTTCCCGTCCATTACCATGGAAAGTGTGACAAATGAAAGTCAAGTGCGTAAACAGCTTGAGAGTCTGGCGAAAAAGAAACCCGACGAATTCGTCAATCTGCTTCGTACATGGCTGGCTGACGAATAGAGGTGAGTTCATTGGCAAAAGCAAGCAGTCAAGGTTTAACGGGAAGACAAAAAGCGGCAATTCTGCTAATCACGATGGGGCCGGAAGTATCTGCTCAAATATTCAAGCATTTGCGTGACGAAGAGATTGAGCAACTTACATTGGAAATCGCCAATGTGCGGAAGGTCGATGCAACGGAAAAAGATTCGATTATGGCTGAGTTTCATCAAATTTGTTTGGCTCAGGAGTACATTTCCCAAGGCGGCATCAATTATGCCAAAGAGATATTGGAAAAGGCACTCGGGTCGCAAAAAGCAGTTGAGGTCATTAACCGTCTGACGGCGACGTTGCAGGTGAGACCGTTCGATTTTGCCCGCAAGGCTGATCCAAACCAGATTTTGAACTTTATACAGAACGAAAATCCACAGACGATTGCTCTCGTGCTCTCGTACTTGCAATTTGAGCAGGCGGCGGCGATTCTGTCGTCCCTGCCACAGGAAAAGCAGGCTGAGGTGGCTCGGCGTGTCGCTGTAATGGACAGCACTTCGCCGGAAGTCATTTCACAAGTGGAACGTGTGCTGGAGCAAAAGCTGTCAGCAACCGCGACGCAGGATTACACGAATGCAGGTGGTATCGAGTCCATTGTTCAGATTTTGAATGGGGTAGACCGAGGGACCGAACGCACGATCCTCGACTCGCTTGAAATTCAGGACCCTGAACTGGCCGAGGAAATCAAGAAAAGAATGTTCGTATTCGAGGATATCGTCAATGTGGACAACCGTTCCATTCAACGTATTATCCGCGATATCGACAATGCCGATTTGCAGTTGGCGCTTAAAGTGTCCAGCGAAGAAGTACGCGATGTGATTTTCCGAAATATGTCGAAACGGATGGCAGAAACCTTCAAAGAGGAAATGGAATATATGGGACCGGTACGGCTGCGTGATGTGGAAGAAGCGCAGACTCGCATCGTATCGACGATCCGCAGATTGGAAGAGGCCGGTGAGATTATAATCGCACGCGGCGGAGGAGATGACATCATTGTCTAACTTGATCAAATCTTTCCAATATGTGCCTGTTGAAGCTTTGAAAACCATTGATGTGGCACATACGTATGCGCCAGAAACGTCGGACGAGGAAGTCACAACTGAACATATGGAGCCGGAACCACAGAGAGATTACGAGACTGAACGGCTCCGGGATGAAATGCTGAATGATGCCAAGGATTTTGCCGAACGGCAGGTTCGTGAGGCGGCTGAAGAAGCGGAACGGATGCTTCAGGAGGCGCAGCAGCAGATTGAAACCTGGTGGCAGGAACGCCGTGAGCAGGACGAGCAGTTAACAGAGTCCTTAAAGGCTGACGGGTTTCAGCAAGGCTATGAGGAAGGCCAAAAGTTGGCTGAGGCCGAGCTTCAGGTGAAATCGGAACAGATGATGGCAGAAGCGCAGGATATTTTGCGTCAGGCCTATGAGACCAAGGAGCAATTGATTCAGGAGGCTGAGCCTTTTCTGGTCGAGCTGAGTAGTTCTATTGCTGAGAAAGTTATTGAAAAACAGCTTAGTATTGAGCCTGAATATACCATTGAGCTCATTCGTAAAAACTTGGCTCGTAAGCGGGAAAAAGGAACAATTACACTGTGTGTGTCGCCTCAGCATTTCGCATTTGTGCAAGGTGCACGCGAAGAATTGTCATTAACTGTCGATTCGCAGGCAGAACTGCAAATTATTCCTGATGGAACTGTGAAGGATCGCGGCTGTGTTATTCGTTCTTCCTTTGGAAGTGTGGATGCACGGATAGATACACAACTGGCTGAGATCAAAAAGGAACTGCTGCGTCTGGCACATGAGAACGAGGAGCGAAGACATGAAGGGGCTTAATGCGCAGCGCTACATGGATCATTTGCGACAATTAGACCCGGTTCGGGTAAACGGCAAAGTGACACAGGTTATCGGTTTGATGGTGGAATCGGAAGGTCCGGACGCCAGTATTGGGGATGTTTGTTACATTTATCCGGGTAAAACGGCTAAGCCACTGCAAGCGGAAGTTGTAGGCTTTAGAGACAACAAGGTACTTTTGATGCCGCTCGGAGAACTGCAATCCATTGGTCCCGGCTGTGATGTCGTAGGAACAGGAAAGCCATTGAACGTGCAGGTGGGATCGGAGCTGTTAGGCAAAGTGCTGGACGGTTTGGGCCAACCTTTGGACGGTTCGTTGATTCCCTCACGGATGGCGAGATACTCGACCTTCAACATTCCATCGAATCCGCTGAGTCGCCCGCGTGTGCAGGAGCCGATCAGTATCGGTGTACGAGCCATTGACGGATTGCTTACCATCGGTAAAGGACAGCGGGTCGGTATTTTCGCAGGCTCCGGTGTAGGTAAGAGTACCCTAATGGGAATGATTGCCCGTAATACGGAAGCAGATGTGAACGTAATTGCTCTGATCGGGGAACGTGGACGCGAAGTGCTGGACTTTATTGAACGGGATTTGGGTCCGGAAGGGCTTGAACGTTCAGTAGTCATCGTGGCAACTTCCGACCAACCCGCGTTGATCCGTATTAAGGGTGCGCTCATTGCAACGACGATCGCTGAATACTTTCGTGATCGCGGATTGAACGTCATGCTGATGATGGACTCGGTAACCCGGTATGCGATGGCGCAACGTGAAGTAGGATTGGCAGTCGGTGAGCCACCGGCGATGAGGGGTTATACCCCTTCTGTATTCGCCAGTTTGCCCAAGTTGCTGGAGCGTGCGGGAACCGGGCCTACAGGTTCCATAACCGCTTTTTATACGGTGCTGGTCGATGGTGACGACATGAATGAACCCATCGCGGATGCGGTGCGCGGGATCTTGGATGGGCATATTGTGCTCAACCGGGGGATAGCGAATAAAGGACATTTTCCTGCAATTGATGTGTTAGCCAGCATTAGCCGGGTCATGAAGGATATTGCACCACGTGACCAGATTGACGCTGCCGAGAATATTAAGCGCCTGATGGCGGTTTATAAAGATTCAGAGGACCTGATTAACATTGGGGCTTATCAGCAGGGTTCGAATGCAGAAATTGACGAATCCATGGATCGCATACGGGATATATGGGATTTTACAAGGCAAAGAACGGATGAAAAGGTTGAGCTGGACGAGGTTCGTGAGCGTTTGATTTCTGAATTTACGAGGAGATGAAGGTTGAACGATGAGATTTCAGTATTCCTTTCAGAAAGTTGTAGACTTGAAAACCAACGAAAAGTCACAGGCCGAATGGTTGCTTTCCAGTGCTGTCGGACAATTGCAGGCTGAGGAGCAGACATTGATACAGCTATTAGGCGAAAGGAATCGGGTCATATCAGCCATTCAAAAGGCTGCCGAGGATTGCGCGCCGCTCTCTACCATTCAGGAATTACAGACTTACGTCAATCATCTGGATCAATGTATCACACGCAAGCATAGGGACGTTCAATATGCGCAGCAAAATGTGCAAAGCAAACAAACCGTTTTGACCGATAAAATGCTGGATGAACAAGTTTGGCTGAAAGCGAGAGAGAAGGCCAACGTGAAATTCCAACAGGAAATGCTCCTGCGCGAGCAGAACGAGCTGGATGAAATGGCTTCCGTGAGATTTGCCATGAAAGCCCGGTAAGCGGAAAGTCACAGGATACGCATATCAGCTGCCTGAGGAGGAAGACGATGGCACGGAATTTAGCAGAAAATGAACTGGATATGGATTTGGAAAAAGAGTCAGGCGGGGGATTTGAACGGTTTATGTTTTTCCTGATTCCGATTGTTTTTACAATCGTTCTGGTCGGGGTCCTGCTTACGCTGTTCAACATGGATTTCAGAAGTGAAATGATTTCATTGGGAAACAAGATTCCGATTGTGAAGAATTGGATTCCTGAACCGAAAGACAAGGTTGCCAAGAGCAAAGAGGCTGATCAGAAAGCCCAGTCCCAAAGCTCCGAAGCCACTATCCAGCAGCTTAAGGCAGATTTGGCCAAGCAGACAGAAGAACTTAAAAAGGCTAGTGATGCCAAAACGACTCAGGATAAAAAGGTTACAGAACTGCAAAATCAGGTTAGTACGTTGCAAACGCAACAGGAACAACAGCCGCAGTCCAGTCAGCAGGGACAGACACAGACAGGTACGCAAGCGGCAGACGGAACAGCGAATGAAGACCCATATGTAAAACAGGCCAGAGACCTTGCTTCCATGTATGAAGGAATGACGGCAAGTAAGGCAGCACCGATTATGGAAAACTTGACCACCGAAGAAACGGTACAACTGCTAAGCTACATGGACCCTGCGAACAGTGCGAAGATTTTACAAAAGATGGATGCTAAAAAAGCAGCCGATATCACGATGGCTCTGAAAAACGTAACGCCATCTACCGATTTGTCGTTGGCTGCGTTGCAGTCCCGCTTGAAAAAGGACCAAAGCACGGCAGCGGGAACAACGAGTAAAAGCCTGCAAAACACTCAAATTAGCAGTACATTCGCTTCCATGGACAAGAAAAGTGGTGCCGAGCTTATTTTACAAACTTACAAAATCAGTCCGGACAAGGCATTGAACATATTAAATACAGTAGATGATTCGACACGTGCCTCTTTACTGCAAAATATGTCTGCGAAGGATGCTGCACAGACGGCGAAAATTTTGAACAAGCTGATGGGCAGCAAGTGATTTGAATGAAGGGAGGTGAAAAAATAAATGACACTTATTTCTCAAAGTGTATCTCTCAGCAGTTCCAGTCAGACGGCTGGTAGCACAGCTAGTACAGCGACAACTTCAACAGCAGGGACGGCAGCAGCAGGAGCCACAGGCGGTGCTTTTAATCAGACGCTTACGCAAATGATGACTGGCGGGCAAACGGGTTCTACAAGCACAGATGCTGGGAAATCTCCATTAGTTATGGTGCTGCCGTTGATTGCTGCCGGAGAATCGACAGAAGCTTCAGCAGAACCGCTTGTTGAGACATTGGCTCCATTACTGCAAAATCTTGAAAAGCTGGATGATCAGGTAACAGCTGATCCAGCCTTGTTTGCAGCTCTCCAGTCGTGGGTTCAGCAAGTACAGCAGCTTTTAGGCGGTGGAGCGGAGCAGCAAACAGACGGGGCAGGAACGAATGAGGCGACAGGCTTAACGGCTTTGGCAGCTCATCCGGCTACCATTCGGTTTGCATTACAGGATGCTTTGTCACAGCTTGCAAATGTAGCGAATCAGGCTACGGGAGACCAAAAGTCCCAGATTACACAGCTGTTACAATCGCTTCAAAATACGACGGCTGGTACGGGAGCTATTTCCGATGAGCAGTGGACCGGCGTACTAAAAGCTGTGGAGCTTGCTGATGGCGCAGATTCACAAGCAGTTCAGCCTTCCGCGAATCGGGCGAATGGCACTCAGACATTAACGGCTGTTTCTACAGACAAACAGGTTGTTGCTACTGAGCAGCAGACGAGTCAAGGTGGGACAAGCCAGCAAGGTACAGAAGGACAACGTTCATCAGCTAATATTCATGTTCAAGCCGCTGTTAAAGCCACTCCAACGGATGAAACTGGTGCAGTAGTAGACGTAACCGAGCAGTCTGATCCGGCAGCGACCGACAGTCAAACTTCTGTGATTACGACCGCAGGCCAGCTTTCGGTGCAGACGCAAGGCACAACTCCTTCCGCTCCGGCGCAGCCTGTTGTACATGTACGACAATTTGCTAAGGAAATGACGGAATTTGTAGTGCAAAAGCTTGATATCGTGAAACATTCTGGGTTAACGGAAGCGACTATCATGCTTCGCCCAGATCATTTGGGACAGCTGGAAGTTAAACTGACGATGCAGAATGGGCACTTGGTCGCCCAGTTCATGACTGAGCACAGTGGAGCTAAGGATTTGCTTGAACAGCAAATGTCACAGCTGCGTGCAAGTCTTCAAAGCCAGGGTATTCAGGTAGATAAAGTGGAAGTGACGCAAAATGAATCACTCTCTTCCCACATGTATCAGGATGGCCGTGGATCAGGTGCAAATCAGCAGCAACAATCCGAGCAACGTTCCAAGTCGCGGAGTAGAGAAGAAGCCGAGGATGCTCTAAAGGTAGCTGAAATGGCGGAGGAACTCCGCAATTGGACAGCAGAACAACGCACAGATGATGTAAATCGGACAGGCTCCTTTACAGCACAAGCGTAGCATGGAGGTGAGAACACAATGACGACTGCGGACAATAATGTATCCACCAGTAACGTCTGGCCAAACTACAACGTGAATAACGTCAAAACGGCAAGCGCCAAGGATACCAAAACGATGGGTAAGGATCAATTTTTGAAAATTTTGATTACCCAGCTCCAAAACCAGGACCCAATGCAGCCTCTGGAAGATAAGGAATTTATCGCGCAAATGGCGCAATTTTCTTCCGTGGAGCAGTTGATGAACATTTCTACCCAGTTGAATACGTTGGGACAGTCTTTAGGAATATCCTCCGGTTTGATTGGAAAAGAAGTCAGTTGGATTGAGGCTGGTAAAAAGGATTCGCTTACGGGTGAAACGGGTGCAGGTGCGGTGAAAAGTGGAATCGTGGATTCCATCGTTATTCGTGACGGTGTACAGTATGCCAAAATCGGAAAGTCAGAGGTAGCCCTGAAAGATGTGACATCGGTAAGCCAGGCTCAAACAACGGCTTCCTCGGCAGGGACAACGGATACTACAACTTCTTCCTCTACTGGAAGTGGTGAGACACGTGAATGACCGAATAACGGTCGGATGTCTTTTTCCCGCCAATGTCCCTCCGGCAGCAATCTCGCAGAACCGGGTAAATACGGTACCTAAGGATGGTAGACCATTCGGACAGGTGTTGCAGGATCAAGTACTCAAGCTGAGCAACCATGCAGCAAAGCGTTTGGAGCAGCGGGGGATAGAGCTGAGAAGTGACCAGATGGCGAAGATTAACTCCGCTGTGGATAAAGCAGCTGCCAAAGGCGCCAAAGAATCATTGATTTTAATGCAGGATATGGCGTTGATTGTAAGTGTGCCCAACCGGACAGTAGTTACCGCGATGGATAAGCAATCCATGCAGGATAACGTATTTACGCAAATTGATAGTGCCGTTATTATTTCATAGAAAATTTAGCAAGAAGTGGCTGGCCCGAGCAGGAAAGCCATGAAGAAGCCGCGGATCGACTGATGCGGTTAATCGAGCAAGCATTCAGAGGAGGATTTATACTCAATGTTGAGATCAATGTATTCGGGTGTATCGGGTATGAAGGGCTTTCAAACAAAGCTGGACGTTATCGGTAACAACATTGCAAACGTAAATACAACAGGCTTCAAGTCCAGCCGTGTCATGTTCAAGGATATTTTGAGCCAAACAAGTTCGGGTGCAAGTGCGCCGGACGGAACGACTACTGCGGGACAAAATGCCAAGCAGGTCGGTTTAGGGGTATCGGTCAGTTCGATTGATACACTTCATCTTCCAGGTAGTGCTATGACTACGAACAATCCGACAGATTTGCGGATTAACGGTGACGGATTTTTCCTGGTCAAAATGAATGATGCACAGGAAGTTCCTTATCTGACTCGCGCGGGTGATTTTCACGTGGATGCGAACCGAAATTTGGTTACCTCAGATGGCTTTTTCGTAGGAGACGCGGGTGGGGATCCGATCACACTTGCTGACAATGTTACATCGTTCTCTATCTCGCAGGACGGTACGATTGTACAACAATTGGATGATGGCACCGTGGACAATGGCACGCAAATTGGTATAGCCAGAGTGACAAACCCCGAAGGCTTGGAGAAAATCGGAGGTAGCTTGTACCGTACCACTGTTAACTCCAACATTGATGCACTTGAGCCTGGAGTAGCTAATTCGGAGGGCCGGGGCGCTATCATTGCGGGCCAGCTGGAAATGTCCAACGTCGATTTGACAGGTGAATTTACCGAAATGATCGTGGCGCAGCGCGGCTTCCAGGCGAACTCGCGTATCATTACGACCTCGGATGAAGTGCTTCAGGAAGTTGTAAACTTGAAACGATAATCGCATCTAAACGCGGGGAAGTAAAGGCTTCCCCGCTCCTATCAGGAGGTTGGTGTTACGATGATCCCGTTAACGCGGCTGAACGGCTCGCCTATGTGGCTTAATGCTCTGCTCATTGAGACTGTGGAGGAAACGCCGGATACATACGTCACTTTAGTGACGGGGAAACGGTTGATTGTATTGGAAAAAGCGGCAGATGTCGTCTCCTTGATCAAGGGTTACAGCCGTGAAATCGGCATACATGCCGCCACGATAAAAGTGCAACAAATGGAGGAAGACGAATGAAAAAGATGCTGCCATGGCTCAT
The DNA here is from genome assembly GCF_030034735.1 of Paenibacillus sp. RC334. Taxonomy (NCBI): domain Bacteria; kingdom Bacillati; phylum Bacillota; class Bacilli; order Caryophanales; family Paenibacillaceae; genus Paenibacillus; species Paenibacillus sp. RC334. The sequence goes on from NZ_CP125370.1 coordinate 2,178,751, forward strand.
TACAATTTTACTCGCGATTACTTTGATTGCAGGTGCGGCCTTTGTACTTATACCAGCGCTTAGTGGGAAGAAGTCGGAAGCCACTCCAAATGCGCAAGCCGCTCAAGCAGAACAGCTTCCCCGACTGTCAGCAGATGAATTAGTGGAAGTGAGTTCTGAAATTACTGGTATCAAAACAAATTTGGCAGACGCTGATTATATTGTCCAAATGAACCTTTCCTTTCAATTAAACGATGCTAAAGCAAAGGAATCTTTTGAAAAAATCAAGGACATCAGTATCAAGCCAATCGTTATTCAATTACTTGCAGACACCAAGCCTGATGAGCTCAGAACAGCTAAAGGCCGGGACCAATTCAGTGACAAGCTGACGGATCTCATCAACAAGTCGCTCCCTGAAGGTCACCTGGGGAACGCCAAAATTACAGACTTTTTGCTGGCAGCCATTTGATTCCAGGTGAACTTGTCAGAACATGTAAGGGGGTGAATAACATTGGTGGATGTAATGTCGCAAGGGGAAATTGATGCCCTTTTAGCAGCTCTATCGTCCGGTGAAATGGATGCGGAAGAACTTAAAAAGGAAGATACCCAAAAGAAAGTTCGCGCTTATGACTTCAAAAGAGCGCTTCGGTTTTCCAAGGATCATATTCGGAGTTTGACGCGGATACACGAAAATTTTGCGCGGTATCTGACCACTTATTTTTCAGCACAGCTCCGGACGTTTGTCCAAATTAATGTCGTTCAGGTGGAGCAGCTTCCTTATGATGAATTCATTCGCTCCATTCCAAAAATGACCATTTTGAACATTTTTGAAGCCGAGCCGCTGGAAGGACGCATGGTGCTTGAGGTTCACCCGAACGTAGCTTTTGCAATGCTGGACAGGCTTCTCGGAGGAACCGGATCAGCGCCGTCCAAGGTTAACGCGTTGACAGAAATTGAGACGACAATCATGGAGCGGATTTTTAGTCGTACCTTTGACAGCCTGCAAGAGGCTTGGAAAACGGTATTGGATATTGAACCGCGTTTGGAGGCAATGGAAACCAATCCGCAGTTTATGCAGATTGTTTCACCAAATGAAACGATTGCCCTGATCTCACTTAGTACCAAAATTGGTGATACCACAGGGATGATTAACCTTTGTATCCCGCACGTGGTATTGGAGCCGATTATGGCTAGACTGTCCACGCACCAGTGGTTTACATCCGAAAAGAAATCAAGGGCGCCTGAAGAGATTGACGCCTTGAGATTACGGGTCACGAAAGCGCAACTTCCCATTATTGCCGAGCTAGGTGAATCCCGAATAAATGTGGCCGAGTTTTTGGGCCTTTCGGTGGGGGATGTCATTTCATTGAACAAACCCGTCAAGGAAGGGCTCTCCATCCGGGTGGGCGAAAAACTGAAATTCTTGGGAAGTCCCGGCATGGTAAAAGATCGTGTTGCCGTACAGATTGATGAAATTGTCAGCGAAGGAGTTGAAGAAATTGACGAGTAAAGACTATTTGTCCCAGGAGGAAATTGATGCCCTGCTGAAACAGTCTGAAGCGGGCACGGATTCTACTCCCGCCAACAAGACCGTTGACGATTTTCTGACTCCTCTGGAGCAGGATGCTCTCGGAGAGATCGGTAATATTACGTTCGGCAGCGCAGCGACAGCTCTTTCCACACTGCTCGGTCAAAAGGTTGATATTACAACCCCTAAAGTTTCAATTATTACCCGTTCTGAATTCGAAACAACTTTTCCTAAGCCGCACGTAGCGGTACATGTGAATTATGTAGATGGATTTGAGGGTATTAACTCGCTCGTGATCAAAAAGCGTGATGCGCAGGTCATAGCGGATTTGATGCTTGGCGGTGAAGGAAATCCGGTAGATGAAGAATTGAATGAAATTCACATCAGCGCTGTGCAGGAAGCGATGAACCAGATGATGGGTTCGTCGGCAACCTCAATGTCTACTATGTTTAACCGATTTGTTAATATTTCTCCACCTGGAATTGATATTTTGGATCCCATGCATGGTGATGGAGTATCCAGCCTGCCAGACGAACAGACGTTGATTACAGTATCCTTCCGTTTGTTGATCGGTGACCTGATTGACTCTACATTGATGCAACTGTTGCCTGTGCATTTCGCTAAAAAGATGGTGAGCATTCTGATGAATGGCGGAGAGGAAGATGAGCAACCGCAAGCGTCGGCACAGCAAGTAGCTGCAACGACTGCTCCAGAAGTGCCGCAACAAACCGAGATTCCGCAACAGCAACCCGCACCAACGTATCAACAGCCGCCTGTAGCCGCACAGGTGCCTGTCCAGACGCCGCAGGATGCAGGTTATGGACAGCAACCGCCTATGTACCCTCAAGACCCTGGATACGGTCAGCAGGGAGCGCCAGGTTATGGAATGCCTGGAGGTGTCCCACCGCAGGCCCCTTATGGAGCGCCTCATCATTATGGTTCGATACCGGGACGAAATGTAAATGTGCAGCCTGTACAATTTTCAAACTTGCAGTCCGGTGCATTTGCGCAAGTGGATGAAAACAATTTAAATTTATTGATGGACATTCCCCTTAGAGTCACCGTAGAATTAGGAAGGACCCAAAAGCAAATTAAAGATATTCTAGAGCTCTCACAAGGTTCAATTATTGAACTGGACAAGCTTGCTGGGGAGCCAGTAGACATTCTGGTTAACAACAAACTGATTGCCAAAGGCGAGGTTGTCGTAATCGATGAGAACTTCGGCGTGCGTGTGACGGATATTGTAAGCCAATGGGACCGTATTCAAAAATTACAATAATAGCATAATTTAGGGAGGATTTATTTCAGATGGCAAACCGTATTTTGATCGTGGACGATGCTGCATTTATGAGAATGATGATTCGGGACATCCTGTCCAAAAATGGATATGAAGTAGTAGGAGAGGCCCAGGATGGATCACAGGCTATTGAAAAATTCAAGGAACTTCGTCCGGACCTGATTACGATGGATATTACGATGCCCGAAATGGACGGCATTGCCGCTCTGAAGGAAATCAAAAAAATTGACGCGAACGCAAAGGTCATTATGTGTTCCGCGATGGGTCAGCAAGCGATGGTTATTGATGCTATCCAAGCAGGCGCAAAAGATTTTATTGTTAAGCCTTTCCAATCGGATCGGGTTATCGAAGCCATCAACAAAACACTGGGTGTGTAAGGCGCATCCGGTATGGATACACAACAGGGTGCCTCTGACGCATTGAGTACATCTAGCAATATAGGCAACATTGCCTGGGTCCTTTTCGTGCTGATCTTTATCATCGTACTGATCGTGTACTTGATACGGTTTTTGAGTAAAAGAAATCAGAGCTGGTTCAGCAACCGCTCCGTTCGCATACTGGGAGGCGTGGGGCTGGGCCCTAACAAATCCCTTCAGCTTGTTGAAGTTGGCAGCAGTGTGTACCTCATTGGTGTGGGAGAAGATATCCGGCTTGTTGACAAAGTATCCGATCCTGAAGAAGTGGAGCAAATTTTGGCCGCACTGGAGCAGGAAGCTTCTCTGCAGCGCGGCCCGATTGCCCCGCTATTCGCTAAAATTGCGGATAAGCTTCGCCGGAACACCGCGGCACAGCAGCAGTCTGAAGAGGAAACGTCTTTTCACGAGATGTTCGAATCCAAGCTTCGGCAGATGCCGAATCGTAAGGATAAACTCGAAAAGCTGCGCAATGAGGAGAATACTACAGATCGGTCGGGAGATTCATGAGAAAAAAGATTATACTTGCATGTTTGCTGCTTGTCTTGTTCAGCTTCATTTCGGTGACGGCGGCCTCTGCGGAACCGATTCCGAACATTGATATTCAAGTCGGCAACTCGGATAAAGGACAGCCCGGTGCCACCTCGCTGTCTATTATTTTACTTATTACTGTCATCAGTGTAGCGCCCGCGTTGCTTGTGCTTATGACGAGCTTTACGCGAATTGTGATCGTGCTGGGCTTTGTTCGCACCTCGCTGGGGACTCAGCAGATGCCGCCTAACCAGGTGCTTGTCGGGCTGGCTCTGTTTCTTACCTTATTCATTATGGCACCGACGTTCTCAGCTATGAACGAAACTGCCCTCCAGCCGTATCTCAAGGGGGATTTGACACAGTCTCAGGCGCTGGACAAGGCTGCGGTACCCATCAAGACCTTTATGTTCTCTCATACACGGGAGAAGGATCTACTGCTCTTTATGAAATACACCAAGATGGAAAAACCGAAAAACTACCAGGATATTCCATTAACGGTGATGGTTCCGGCTTATGCCATTAGTGAGTTAAAGACAGCATTTCAGATGGGCTTCATGATCTTTATACCATTTTTGGTTATTGACATTGTGGTGGCGAGTACGCTCATGGCTATGGGGATGATGATGCTGCCGCCGGTGATGATTTCGCTTCCTTTTAAAATACTGCTGTTTGTGCTCGTAGATGGTTGGTATCTGGTCGTCAAATCATTGCTTCTGAGCTTTAACACATGAATATTTCCCGCAGGGACAGCAATCAAGGAGGACGGCAATGACTTCGGAGTTTATTATTTCCCTTGCCGGACAAGCGGTGTACACAGTGCTTAAAGTTAGCGCTCCGATGCTGATTTTGGGACTGGTCGTCGGTTTGATTATCAGTATTTTTCAGGCGACAACCCAAATTCAGGAGCAGACTTTGGCATTTGTTCCGAAGATTGTCGCCGTATTACTGGCATTGCTCTTGTTCGGACCTTGGATATTGACGACATTAGTGGATTTTACGTTTAACATTCTGGACAATCTGTACAAATATATAGGTTAGGCTGAAGTTATGGACATGTTGTTACAGAGTTTTCCTGTTTTTTTGCTGATTTTTTGTCGGATTACCTCGTTTTTTGTAGTAGCGCCTATATTTTCAACCCGAGGAGTACCTAGTACCTTTAAGGTCGGGATTTCCGGATTTCTCGCATTGATTGTGTATCTCACTTATGGTACGCATCAGCAAGTACCGACGGATGCAGCGTATGTGCTGTTGGTAGGTCGCGAGGTGCTGATTGGATTGTTGCTGGGTTTCACCGCTTATTTATTCATGACAGCGATCCAAACCGCAGGTTCCTTTATTGATCTTCAGGTGGGTTTCGGGATGGCAAGTGTGTTCGACCCGATGACAGGAGCTTCGTCGCCTCTAACGGGGAATTTCAAGTTTGCCATAGCCGTGTTGCTCTTTTTAAGTTTAAATGGGCATCACCACCTGATAACCGCTATTTTATACAGTTATGATTGGGTGCCGCTGACAAATGATTTTTTTGTAAAGCTGTATGGAGGTAGTGTTACAGAGTTTCTGGTACGTTCCTTTGCTGAATCCTTTTTGCTGGCTTTTCAAATTGCGGCTCCTATAGTAGTAGCTACTTTTTTAACGGATGTGGGACTCGGATTTTTGGCTAAAACGGCTCCGCAGTTTAACATTTTTGTTATTGGCGTGCCGCTCAAAATTATTGTCGGGCTGTTCATGTTACTGCTTCTGATGCCGAGTTTTGCTTTTATCTTCGAAAAATTGTTTACTGTGATGTTCGAATCCATGCGCAACTTGTTGGATATTATGGGCAACCGTCCTTAATATCTGGTTTGGAGGAACGTAGTTTGTCATTTAAATATGCTATGAACCTGCAGTTGTTCTCAGGGGAAAAAACGGAAAAAGCCACACCCAAAAAGAAACAGGATGCTAGGCAAAAGGGGCAGGTTGCCAAAAGTATGGAGTTGCCCGGGGCGGGCGTCCTGCTGGTAACGTTTTTCTGCCTTATGATTTTCGGCGGGTATTTCAAGGATCATGCGGTTCGCTTGTTTCGGGATATTTTTGTAAATCGGTTAACGATGGAAGTAACGCCGAACACTACAATGCTGATGATGGGTGAGTATGGCGTGCAAATCATGATTATGCTGGCTCCTATTTTTGTTGGGGCCATTGTCATCGGGATCGTGGCAAATTACATGCAGATCGGTTTCTTGTTAACTGGAGAGGGGATTACGCCCAAGTTTAGCAAGATTGACCCGATTAAAGGATTTAAAAATATTTTTTCCATGCGGTCACTGGTCGAATTCCTCAAATCTGTTTTAAAAATGTCCGTGATCGGCTATCTGGTGTACGGCGTGCTCTGGAAAACAAAAGCAGACTTACCCAAGCTGGCCGAAATGTCCGGTGACCAGATGTTGAGCTTTACGGCATCATTAACCATGGAGCTGGGACTCAAAATTGGTGTGGTGCTGTTCGTTTTAGCAATATTGGATTATATGTATCAACGCTATGAGCATGAGAAAAATCTGAAAATGTCCAAACAGGACATCAAGGATGAATATAAGAAAATGGAGGGTGACCCGCTGATCAAAGGGAAAATTCGTGAACGACAGCGCCGAATGGCTATGCAGCGCATGATGCAGGAAGTTCCCAATGCAGATGTCATCATTACCAACCCTACGCACTTTGCTGTGGCTTTGAAATATGACGGTTCGGAGATGGATGCGCCGCAGATTATTGCGAAAGGGCAAGATTACGTAGCGCTCCGAATTAAGGAAATTGCCAAGCAAAACGGCGTTATAACGATGGAAAACAAGCCGCTGGCACGGGCGCTGTTTCAAAGAGCCGAAATCGGGGATGCCATTCCAGCTGATCTGTTCCAGGCTGTTGCCGAAGTGCTGGCGTATGTATATAAATTAAAAGGTAAAGTGAAATAAAGGGATCGGAGGCCAAGAGACCCGTGAAAATAAAAGAAATAACCGTCCTTGCAGGCGTCATCGGCATCGTCCTTATGATGATTCTACCGATCCCTTCATGGTTGCTCGACATTTTGCTCGTGATCAACATATCGATTGCTTTGATGATTCTACTTGTGTCCATGAACACAAAGGAAGCTTTACAGTTCTCTATTTTTCCTTCATTACTGCTCATCACAACGTTATTTCGTCTGGCGCTTAATATTTCTACGACCAAGCTCATTTTAGGTGAGGGACATGCCGGGGAAGTAGTGGCTACGTTTGGTAGTTGGATTGCAGGTGGACAAATTGCGGTCGGTTTTGTTGTCTTCCTAATTCTCGTGGTTGTGCAGTTTATCGTGATCACCAAGGGCTCCGAGCGGGTTGCTGAGGTAGGCGCACGGTTTACACTGGACGCGATGCCGGGTAAACAAATGAGTATTGATGCCGACCTGAATGCAGGTCTGATCAACGAACAGCAAGCCCGTGAACGGCGCAGTAAAATCGAACGAGAAGCGGATTTTTACGGAGCAATGGATGGTGCCAGCAAATTTGTTAAAGGTGACGCCATTGCCAGTATTATCATTTTGATTATCAACCTGGTCGGCGGTTTTATTATCGGTATGGCTGTTCAGGGTAAAGGGTTTCAGGAGGCGCTGTCGACTTACTCCGTTCTGACCATTGGTGATGGACTGGTTAGCCAGATCCCCGCGTTGCTCATATCCACAGCGTCAGGTCTGATCGTTACACGAGCAACATCTGATGGAAACTTGGCGGATGATTTGACGGAGCAGCTCTTTTCATATCCAAAACTGATTTACATCGTGGCTGCCACGATTGCTTTGTTGGGCTTGTTTACTCCTATTCATATCATTACGACCCTTCCACTGGCTGTTCTGCTGTTTTTTGCGGCCCGAAGAATGCAGGGCAATATGGAACGTAAGCAGATTGCTGATGAACAGATGGAAGAAGAGCAGCAGATTGAAGAGGTGCGCAGTCCGGAAAGTGTCATTAATTTGCTTCAGGTCGATCCGATCGAATTCGAGTTTGGATACGGGCTGATTCCGCTGGCTGATACGCAGCAGGGCGGGGATTTGCTAGACCGGATTATTATGATCCGTCGTCAATGTGCGCTGGAACTGGGCTTGGTTGTGCCGGTCATTCGTATACGGGACAATATCCAGCTCAAGCCGAACGAGTATGTAATCAAGATTAAAGGCAATACGGTAGGCGGCGGGGAATTGCTGTTAAACCATTATCTGGCAATGAGCCCGGGATACGACGACGATTCCATTACAGGCATCGAAACGACAGAACCAGCCTTCGGATTGCCTGCGCTCTGGATTGATGAGAATACCAAGGATGTTGCGGAGCTGTCCGGTTATACGGTTGTGGACCCTCCTTCGGTTGTAGCTACTCATTTGACGGAAACGATCAAGAAACATGCCCACGAGTTGCTTGGTAGACAGGAAACGCGGTCGCTGGTCGACAATCTCAAGGAAAATTATCCGGTGCTTGTGGACGATCTTATTCCTTCCGTGTTGGCGATTGGAGATGTACAAAAAGTGCTGGCCAAGCTGTTAAAAGAAAAAATCTCCATCCGCGATATGGTGACCATTTTCGAAACGCTGGCTGATTACGGCACTTATACAAAAGATCCGGACGTGCTGACTGAATATGTTCGCCAGGCGTTATCTCGCCAGATTACACAACAGTTCGCCCAGCAGGGAGAGACGCTACGTGTCATTACCGTGGGACCAGGGCTGGAGAAGAAAATTGCCGAAAGCGTGCAACAGTCGGAGCAGGGCAGCTATCTGGCACTTGATCCGGTATCAACGCAGACGGTGTATCAAAGGATGATGGAGCAAATCAATCGTCTCATTCAATCCGGGCAGCAGCCTATCGTATTAACATCACCAACGATTCGTATGTATTTGCGGCAAGTGATGGAACGTACGATGCAGGATGTCCCGGTACTGTCGTACAGTGAGCTGGAGCCGAACGTTGAAATTCAAAGTGTCGGGGTGGTGAACTTATGAGAGTGAAACGATATGTAGTGGATACAATGCCGGAGGCCATGATGCAAATCAGAGGCGACTTCGGAACGGATGCCGTCATTTTGAGCACCAAGGAAATGAAGATCGGCGGATTCATGGGTATGTTCGGAAAAAAGAAAATCGAAGTCGTCGCTGCGGTAGAGGAGCAGCAGCTTCAAAAACCACGACGGGTTCAACCGTCACAGCAGCAGTCGGTTGAGGCTTTTCCACCCATAAATGCTCCTGAGCAGCAGGAAGTACCATCGTCACCAGTGGTTCCCAGACAAGCCGCTCCTGAAGCCTATCGACGGGTAACGCAGATGACGAACAGTTCCAAAAAGGGGTTGGCTGATTTGCTGGCTGGCTCCGAACAAGCTGCCTCAAGCATGGAGCGTTCTTCATACGGGGCTGGTTATAGTGTGGAAACAGAAAATGAAGCTTTGAACAACAAAGCAGCGGTTCCGAAAAAGGAGACATCCGACGAATTGTTTAAGCTACCTTCGGAGGCAAGCGTTCCAGACAAGATAGGGGCAGAGGAAAATCAAGCCCTGCTTAATGAATTACGGGAAATGAAAGCTATGATGACTCGATTTTCCCGCAATTCTGTGATGGAAAATACTTGGCCGGAACCGTTACAAAAGATTTGTGAGCGTATGCTGGAGCAGGAAGTGGAACGCGATTTGCTGGAGCATTGGCTTGAACGGGTATATGAGCGCCGAAGTGAGCATCCGTCTGATCCTGAATCTTTTGATTGGGAACATGCTCTTCGTGCAGAAGTGGCCGGTTTCATTCGGGAAAGGCTGGACAAGGGCATCTCAAAAGATACCAAAATTGTGTATGTGGCAGGTCCAACCGGAGTGGGAAAAACGACGACCATTGCCAAGCTGGCAGCAGAACAGCTGTTTAAGCATCAACGCAAAGTCGGATTTATTACCTCTGACACGTACCGTATCTCGGCTGTCGAACAGTTGCGTACATACGCTACGATTTTGAATGTTCCGCTTGAAGTCGTGCAATCTCCCGGAGATGTTCACAGAGCTATTCAGCGTCTGGATCATTGTGACTTGATCCTGATGGATACTGCAGGACGAAATTACCGTAATGAGCTGCTCGTTTCGGAATTGCAAAGTCTGCTTTCACCTATTAAGGAAAGTGAGACGTATCTGGTGCTTAGCCTAACGTCCAAAAGCAAGGATATGCTCAACATAACCGGACATTTCAGTAAGTTTGGCCTTGGTAAGGTTGTATTTACCAAAATGGATGAGACAGGTAGTTGTGGTGGTATGTTTAATCTGTTGCACCAGTTTCCTATGCAACTGGCCTATATTACGAACGGTCAAAATGTACCTGACGATCTACTACATCCAGATACAGAAATGGTGACAAACCTGCTGTTCGGAACCACAGAATCGTCAGGAGATACTGAGGATTCTGTATGAGTGACCAAGCCCAATCTCTTAGACAAATGGCTTCAGCCCTAGATAAGTATCGACTGCCTGCACGTAATCGTCATGCGAAAATAGTGACAGTCACCAGTGGTAAGGGTGGTGTGGGCAAATCTAATTTCACCCTTAATTTTGCTTTGGCCTTGCAATCGCTTGGCCGAAAGGTACTCGTATTTGATGCAGATATCGGTATGGCCAATATTGATGTGTTGATGGGTGCCAATTCAAGATACAATCTTCTTCACCTGTTAAAACGTGAAAAATCAATGGCCGAAATTGTTCAAACGGGCGTAGGAGGCTTGCCTTATATTGCTGGAGGATCTGGCTTGAGCGAGCTGTTTACGTTATCCGATGACGATTTGAACTATTTTGCCGATGAGGTGGAGAAAATTGCCGCAGATATGGATTATGTTTTGTTTGACACCGGTGCGGGGTTATCTAAAGAAAACCTTAAATTTATCACATCCGCTGACGAATGTATGGTCGTAACTACGCCAGAGCCTACGTCTTTAACGGATGCTTATGCGCTGATCAAAGTCGTCAGTGGATTGCAAAAGGATACAGTATTCAAAATTATAGTCAATCGTGCCGATAACGATAATGAGGCCCGTCAAGTTGCCGATAAGATAGCGCTGGTTGCGCGACGCTTTTTGGAGATCGACATTCCGTTGCTGGGACATATCAGTGATGACACTCATGTCATGCAGGCAGTCAAAAGGCAGGTGCCTTTTTCAATTGCTTATCCGGGATGTACGGCATCCAGAGATGTGTTGAATCTGGCGCACCGTTTTGCAGCGATGCCACAGGCTCCACATTCAGGTGCTTTAAGCGGAATCAAAGGGTTTATGCAAAAATGGTTGCGGCGTTCGGCGCAATGATTTTGATGAAAGGAAACAGAGGTGTTTAACATGTGTGCTTACCGGGTGCTGGTTGTGGATGATTCGGCCTTTATGCGCAAAATTGTTTCAGATTTAATTGTAAGGGATGATTCGTTTGACATCGCAGGTACAGCCGCCAACGGCAAAGAGGCTGTAGAGAAAGTGAAGGAGCTACAGCCTGACCTGGTCACAATGGATGTCGAGATGCCTGAAATGAATGGTCTTGAAGCGCTCCCTCTGATTATGGCGGCCCATCCGCTTCCGGTCATTATGCTCTCTGGTATTAATGAACAAGGTATGAAGGAGACCATTATGGCTCTGGAAGCAGGAGCTTTCGATTTTATACGGAAGCCCTCCGTCTCCCATGCTCAGGATATCCAGCAGGTGGGCAAGGCGCTATTGGAGCAGATGCACACTGCTATGCAAGCAGTCCGCAGCCGATTGGAGCGCAAGGAAGCTAACGAACGAAAAGCGGCGCTGGAACAAGCGAAAAAAACGCCGCTAGAGCAGACTCCAGAAGGACAAGCTGTGGCTGACAAGGGAGCGGAAGGTAAGGCTCTTATTGCACCGATTGCTTCTGCAACTGCTGCACCGGTTCCGCCGAAGCGGGATACTGGCAAGTCTGCTCCGGCAGCCAAGCCGGAACAGAAACGGCCGCAGACGGGCAGCTCTGTGCCTGACAGCCGTTTAAGTAAGCCGGTCGCCCAGCCACGGAAGACGGCGCAAGCACCTGCTACGCAGAAGAAGGAGGAGCCACCTAAGGCAGCTGAACGTACGCCAGGGCAACTGAATATTTCCGATACGGCTGCAGCCAAATCGCTGCACGCCACGGATAAGGGAGGGCTAATCAAGCCGGAGCCTCGAAAAACGGTGTCTACGCCGGTTCCTTCGGCTCCAGTTGCTTCTATGGCTGCTACGCCCCCAGTGACGGCACCAATAGTTCCAGCAGCGCCTAAGGGGTTCTCTCTTAAAAAAGGCGGAGTATATTCGCCCAACTTTCGCAAGCTGGTGGCGGTCGGATGTTCTACGGGGGGGCCGCGTGCGCTCAAGACGTTGCTGGAACACATTCCCGGGGATTTTCCCGCTCCGATTGTCATCGTGCAGCATATGCCGCCAAACTTTACCCGTTCGCTGGCACAGCGTCTGAATACGTTGAGTCCGCTCCGGGTGGTTGAAGCTGAGCAGGGGATGACGTTGGAGACCGGAACAGCTTATATTGCTCCGGGAGGATATCAATTGAGAATTGTGCCGGGAGCCAGTGGTAAATACACCGTATCACTGAAGACGGAAGAAGCTCGTAACGGTCACCGTCCTTCTGTTGACACGATGTTCGAATCGTTACTCCCGTTAACCTCTCTGGAACGGCATCTGGTGTTGCTGACTGGCATGGGAAGCGACGGGGCTAAGATGATGAAAAAGCTTTATGATGCAGGGGTACAATCCACATTTGCTGAAAATGAGGAAACTTGCGTAGTGTACGGAATGCCCCGCTCGGCTGTAGAGTTAAAATGTGTGCGCCACCTTCTGCCGATGCAGGAGATCGCCCCCAAGCTTGTACAAGTTGTGAAATAATCGGAGTGTAACTCATGGAGGAGGTGTCTCACAATGGACATGAACCAATATTTAAACATGTTTATTGATGAGTCGAATGATCATCTGCAATCTCTTAACGAAAAAATGCTTCAACTGGAAAGTAGTCCTACCGATCTGGGCATCGTTCAGGTGATTTTCCGGTCTGCCCATACCCTCAAAGGAATGGCTGCTACAATGGGTTTTGAAGACCTGGCATCGCTCACTCACCAAATGGAAAACGTTCTTGATCTGGTACGAAACAACAAGCTTGCGATGCAGGAATTTATATTCGATACCTTTTTTAAAGGGTTGGATGCGTTGGAGTCCATGGTACAGAACATTACAGAGGGTGGCGATGGAAAAGCGGATGTATCCTCTATTGTAGCTTCACTGCAATCCATCGTGCGTGGCGATTTCCAAAAATCTGGAACAGATGCTGTTACTGAGGCGGTTACGCCGAAAAAAGCGGCGGATAGCGAAAGCGCGGGTCTTGTGCTGGATCAATTCCAGTATTCTGTACTGGAGCAATCTATTTCTGAAGGGCATCGGGTTCACTATATACAGGTAACGATTAGCTCAGAAAGCCAGCTGAAGGCTGCACGTGCCTTTATGGTATTTAATACGCTGGAGAACTCCGGTGAAATCGTAAAAGCTTATCCGTCTGTACAGGATATTGAGCAGGAGAAATTCGAACAAAATTTCTCGTTATATTACATAACGCAGAAAGAGGTAGGAGAGCTGGAGAAGGAAATCGCTGGTATTTCCGAAATCGAATCCGTCTCCGTTGTACAGCTGGATCAGGAATCGCTTAAGCAAATGAGCGAAGTCAAGGCTGGGCTGGCAGAGTCTGCTGCGGTGCAGGAAGCCCCGGTAGCTGTACAACAACAGTCCGCTGCATCTCAGCCGCAGTCTCCAACTGCGGCCTCCGGTGCGAAGCCAGCTGATGGTAAAGCTCAAGTAGCCAAGCCTGCAGCACCTACGCACAATCGTACGATTCGTGTAGATATTGAACGCCTGGACGTATTGATGAATTTGTTCAGTGAATTGCTTATTGACCGTGTAAGGCTGGAGCAGCTGGCGAGTGAGGCTTCTAATCCGGCGCTGACTGAAACGGTAGAACATATGAGCCGCGTAAGCAGTGACCTGCAAAATGTTGTGCTTAAATTGCGGATGGTACCCGTGGACACGGTTTTCAATCGTTTCCCGCGTATGGTGCGTGATCTAGCCAAATCGCTGGATAAAAAGCTGGATTTGGTCATTACTGGCGCGGACACTGAAATGGACCGTACCGTTATCGACGAAATCGGTGATCCGTTAGTGCATTTACTGCGCAACTCTGTGGATCACGGCATTGAGCCAGTAGCGACCCGTATTGCGGCAGGCAAACCGGAGACAGGAACAGTTCATTTACGTGCTTTCCACAGTGGCAATAACGTGTTCATCGAGATTGAAGACGATGGAAGCGGCATTAATCGTGAGAAGGTACTGAAAAGTGCCATTTCCAAAGGGATTATGACGGAGGAACAAGCAGCTGCAATGAGCGATGAAGAGGCCCATCAGGTACTTTTCGCTCCGGGATTCAGTACAGCTGAGGTCATTTCGGACGTTTCAGGACGCGGCGTTGGACTCGATGTAGTTAAATCTAAAATCACTTCCCTTGGTGGTAACGTTACGATTCATTCTGTTCTGGGAAAAGGCACCAATTTTTCTGTGCAGTTGCCACTGACACTATCCATTATTGCGGCCATGATGATACAGATCGGTTCCGAAAAATATGCGATTCCGTTGTCTTCTATTGTGGAGACTGCGATCGTCAAACGGACACAAATCCGTTCTGTACACGGCAACAAAATGATCGCTTTCCGCGAATCCCATATTCCGCTTATCTCCTTGAGTCAGCTGTTTGAAGTACCAGACTTCAATGAGGATGAAGAAGAAGAGACAGAGGTTGTTGTTATCCGCAAGGGTGACCGTCTGGCAGCTCTTTCTGTTCAGGACTTTTTGGGACAAAGTGAAATTGTCCTTAAAAACCTGGGCAAATACCTTCCGAACATCCAAGGAATTTCAGGCGCCACGATTCTGGGTGACGGTCAGGTTGCTTTGATCATTGACCCTAATGTTTTCATTAAATAATGTCTTCATTAAAAATGAAAGAAATGTGAAATTGCTGACATCCATAAGGAGGGTTTTTAGACATGGGAGAAGAAATTAAAGTTATCGTATTTAAACTTGGTGAAGAGGAATACGGTGTCGAAGTAGAAAAAGTCCAATCCATTGAGCGCATGGTGCCGATTACACGTGTTCCAAGAACATACGATTTTGTCAAAGGCGTATTCAATATGAGAGGCGTGGTCATTCCCGTTATTGATCTGCGTGGTCGTTTTGGATTGTCTGAGGCGGAGTATACCGATCAAACCCGAATTATCATCGTTGCAGTGGGTGAGATGCAAGTCGGCTTTATCGTTGATTCGGCGAACGACGTAATCGACCTGAATACCGACAACATTGAGACACCACCAGAAGTCGTTGGCGGAGTCAAGGCTAAATATTTGCGTGGAGTCGCTAAAATCGGTGAAGAGCGCTTGCTCATCATGCTGAATTTGTCTGAGGTGCTGAATCGGAGTGAAATGAACCAACTGGAAGGCTTAGAGGATTAATTTATGGAAAATCTTGAAAATCTCGAAGATTTCAAGTTGGATGTTTTGAAGGAAGTCGGTAACATTGGTTCGGGGAACGCTGCTACAGCGCTCTCCCGACTTCTGAATAAACCGGTTGATATGGGCGTACCTAAAGTACAAATGCTGCCTTTTGAGGAAATTGCCGAAAAGGTCGGCGGGAATGAGCAACTTGTCGTTGCTATATTTTTCAGAGTCGAGGGCGAAGCTCCAGGTAATCTCTTTTTCATATTGCAACCCCATGCGGCAAAAAGTCTGCTTTCCCGGCTTGCGAATATTCCCTCGGATGATGAGGACAGCTTTAACGAAATGGAGCATTCGGCTCTGTCTGAAATCGGGAATATTTTAGCGGGTTCATACTTGTCCTCGTTGGCCGATTTCACCCGGTTGTCCATGTATCCGACGGTTCCCGCACTAGCTTTGGATATGGCCGGGGCCATTCTCAGCTACGGATTGTTGCAGTTTGGTCAGATGGGGGATGCAGCCCTGTTGATTGACACAACGTTTCTGGAGGGGCAGAATCAGATTGAGGGTCAATTTTTCCTGATTCCGGATCCGGAATCGTTTGGTAAAATATTCAGGTCGTTAGGAGTCCCGATGAACGATGATTGAGGATAAAAGCATCATCAAAGTGGGCATGGCAGACTTGAACGTAACCAGCAATCCAAACTCGATTCGCACGACAGGACTTGGTTCCTGCGTCGGATTGACCCTTTACGATCCTCATTTAAAACTGGCTGGTATGGCACATGTAATGCTACCGTCCTCAGACATTGCGCGTGAAGGGCAACTTAACATCGCCAAATATGCCGATACCGCGTTGCCGGAGCTATTTGAGCGGATGCTGAAATTGGGAGCCGAGCGCCGCAGACTGGTCGCCAAAATGGCAGGGGGAGCGCAAATGTTCGCCTTTGCCGGCAGCGGGGACACCATGCGAATTGGTCCGCGCAATGTGGAGTCATGCAAGGAAATGCTCGTAGATCTCGGTATTCCTCTGCTTGCGGAGGATACAGGTGGTAGTTATGGCCGAACGATTGAGCTGGACTGTGAAACTGGCGTTTTGAATATTCGAAGCGTACAAAAAGGTGTAAAGGAATTATAACCATGTTATTTGGCAGCTTACGCATTAATCTTTGGTCTGGAGTAGTCGGATTTATTCTGACTTTTGTGTTGTCCACTGGCAGCAATCTGCTGACCACGAGCTTAATTCGTGGCTTGGTCGCTTTCGTTTTTTGGTTCCTGCTTGCATTTGTGCTGCGCTGGACACTGGGTGTCGTAGCGCGGCCAGATCTGGGTAATGCCCAAAGCCGGGCAAGCTCTCAGGTGGATGGCGTAGGGGGGAATCTGGACCTGACGACACCAGACGAAGATGAAAACCTGAATGAATTGTTGAAGCCGAAACCAGAGCAGACGGACGGGAAAAACACCGGTTTTGCGCCTTTAAACCCGCCTAAGCTGGTTTCAAACAAGGACCCTGAAGAATTGGCCAAGGCCGTTCGTCACCTGACAGACAAACAAGGAGGGTGAAGCCGATGAACGAGCGAAAAGCCGCTCATTTAAACCATTCCGAACTGTGGGAGCAATGGAAAGAACACGGTGACAAGGAAGCAAAAAAGCAGCTAATTGAAAAGTACCTCCATATTGTGGAATATGTGTCGGGACGCCTTGCAGTAGGTTTGCCTAAAAATGTATCTAAGGATGACCTGGCCAGCAATGGTGTCATGGGCTTGATTGATGCTCTTGAAAAGTTTGACTATGAACGTGGTTTGCAGTTTGAGACTTATGCTTCCTGGCGCGTTCGAGGAGCGATTTTGGATGGTCTTCGCCAAGGAGATTGGGTTCCACGTTCGGTCAGGGAAAAAGCGAAAAAAATTGAGGATGCCTACCAGCATCTGGAGCAGAGATACTTACGCACGGTAAGTGACGAAGAGATGAGCCATTATTTGGACGTCTCCGAAAAAGAGTTTCAAAATATGATCCAGGAGGTCGCTGTTATGTCGATCGTTTCACTGGAGGACCCGATCCGCGAAGAAGAATCGGAGACACGACTTTCCCTTTTAGTGGATGAAAAGGCGAAAAATCCGGATCACAAGGTCAATGAATTTACACTTCGTGATGCCCTTGCACAAGGCATTGACAAATTGACTGAAAAAGAACGTATCGTTGTTTCTTTATTGTATTACGAGGATTTGTCTCTCAGTGAAATTGCTGAGGTCATGTCGCTTTCCCCTTCGCGTATTTCACAACTACATTCCAAAGCCATATTGCGGCTGAGGGCGACACTGGACAAACAGCGGGATCTGCTAATGCGTAAAGATTAAACGTACGGGAGGTTACAGTAACAGTTAGACGGAAGGAGCACCCCTGTGGAGAAGCAATATGCTTTGGACCAGTATTTAAAAGTGGTCGTCTCACCCGATAAACTTAGCGCTTATTTGGAGTTTGCCAAACGTGAAGAAGGCTTTTCCTGTTCTGTGGAAGAATTGGAGCGTTTCCTGAGTAACCAAAAAATAAGCCATGGTTTGATTACTGATGAGATTCATACGTTTGTGGCAAGATCGGAAGATTATTTCTTCACCAAATTGCTGATTGCTAAGGGAACACCGCCGATTCATGGTACGGACGGAAAAATTAATTTGGCTGAAGTTGTGACTGGTGAAGATGCACGTAAGCCGCTCGAAACCTTGGACGGACGAGTGGACTATAAAGAATTAACCCGTTTAAAAAATGTAAAGCGTGGACAACTGATTGCCGAGCGGATTGATCCATTGCCGGGTGTACCTGGTATTGCCGTCACGGGAGAGGAAATTCCTTATCTTCCAGGCAAAGAGGCACGTTTTAAAGTAGGGAAAAACGTAGTTGTTCATCCAGAAGGCGTTGCAATGTACGCAGCTATCGACGGACTGGTGACTACGACTGAAAAGGGTAAGCTCAATGTGTTTCCCGTATATGAAGTGAACGGGGATGTGGATTATAGCGTCGGCAACATTGATTTTGTTGGAACCGTCGTCATTCGTGGTAATGTCCTGACAGGTTTTCGTATTCGGGCGGCTGGCGACATTCGTGTCATCGGCGGTGTGGAAGGTGCTGAATTGGATGCGGAAGGCTCAGTCGACATCAGTGGTGGTATTATCGGATACCATAAGGGGTATGTGAAAGCTGCACAAAATGTGAAATGCTCTTTTATACAGGATGGTAACGTGATTGCGGGGGGCGATATACTTGTATCCCAAAGCATCATGCATTCCCAGATCAAAGCCAGTAAGAATGTACTTTGCGGAGGGGCTAAAGGACTCATCGTAGGTGGTAGTGTACAAGCTGGTGAAAAGGTAGTGGCACGTACAATCGGTAATACGATGTCCACAGCCACTATAATCGAAGTAGGTGTACTGCCAGAGCTGCGCGATGAGTTGACTGAACTCCGGGCACGTTTGAAGCAACAGACAGACAGCCAGGATAAGACCAATAAGGCCCTCACCATATTGGACCAGCTTGCTGCTGCCGGACAGCTTGCCCCTGAAAGAATGGCGATGCGAATCAAGCTGACATCTACTAAAAAATCAAATGACAACGAGCTTCTGGAAACCAAATCAAGAATGCTTGAGATCGAACGAACCTTGGAAGATACTAGCCGCGCACGGGTAGAAGTCAAAAACGTTATTTACGGCGGCTCTAAAATAGTTATCGGCAGATATACAAAATTTATTAAAGATTCGGTGGAAAGAATGGCGTTTTATTATCATGAGGGTGATATCAGTATGTCCTCCTCCGTGTAATCTGGCACAGGGATAACGAGTTTCCTTATTCCTCGGAAAACAGATACGGATGCCCAATCGGAAAGGGTGTGGTCCAATGAGCCTGAAAGCTGTTGAATTACAAATCGCCGTACCTCGTACCAGTGAAGCGGGTAAGTATCAAAGCGAATACCAGCAACGTCCGATGAATGAGCAAGCGCTGTTAGGGCAAAAGACCGAGCAGGAGACGGAAAAGATTCGCCAGCGAAGCAGTGCGGTGGATGAATCTGCGGAAACATTCGTCAGTGAGAGGGAAAATGGAGGGCAAGGCAGTGATACTTCCGGCCAGAGCCGATCTCGGTCCGGTGAGAATATACTGCCAAAGGAGCATCCTGCAGAGCATCCATACAAGGGACATCATATAGATTTTTCGCTCTGATCCGACAGGTGGAGAAGCGTTATAAAAGGAGACGATGGGCAGTGGATCAACCATGGATATATATTGTTCTGCTGGGCGCCGCAGCTGTTGTCTACGCCTGGCTGCTGCCGAAGCGGCAGGCAGGCCGGGGAACAGAAGAGGCCGTCGTCCAAAAGGTCGAGGCCACCTTGGAGCAATATATGGCCGATATTGAAAACGGCAATGATGAGCTGATTGAGCTCGTATCCGGCATAAAGCAGGAACATGCGGTTAAACAGGCCTCATTGCAGGAGCAAGTGGCTGAGCTTCGGAACCGGATTGTAGAGCTTGAACGCCAGGCTGCGATTGCTTCAGTTTCTACACAGACAGTGCCTGGATCTGAGGTACTGCTACATACAGGCACCCCGCATCAGGCGGTGGCAGCTTATGCTCAGTTCCGCAATACGCAGACTGTTATTCCCATACAGGCAGAGCAGTCTGACGACTCTATTGTAGCTGTGGAAGACCAGACCCCGTTGCAAGAGGCTGAGCCTGAAGCTCATCAGGAATCTATCCGTGAGCGTTATCAGGAACTGTTCGAGCTGTATGAGCAGGGCAAATCGGTGGATTACATTGCTAAGCAATCAGGCATCCAACGGGGCGAGGTACAGCTCATATTACAATTGGCGGAAAGGGAGGACCTGACGTGATCAAAAATCGTTCATTCATGCTGGGCATGGGCACCGGGCTTGTTACAGGCGCACTACTGCTGCAATTGGCGATGATCGGTCAGGGTCAATCGCAGCCGTCTTCAGCGGACCCGAAAAACATGACTCGTGAGCAATTGGAGGAGGCGGCAGCCAGACTGAATCTTCAAATCAGTGAGAGTTCTGATCCGAAGATGACAGAAGAGGAATGGCGTAACAAGGTGATCAAGGAAGGCAATAAAACACCGGTTGCCCCCAAAAAGGCAGAAGCGGCGCAAATTCCGTCGACACCAAAGACACCTGCCAGCAGAACGCCTTCGGCTACTGCTAAGCCTTCAGCAAGCATGTCTGCACTCCAAAGTCCGGATAAGCCGCAAACTAAAGGTTCGAGTGTTACGACTACTCCAGATACCCCTAAACAGCCGGCCACTCCGCAAGTGCAATATAGCATTGCATCGGGAAGCAATCTGAGGAGTGTGGCATCTGGTTTGCAGAAGGCAGGCATCGTATCGGATGCCAGTGCGTTTGAGGCTGAGGCTAAGGCTCAAAAAATCAATACCAAAATCCGTACCGGTACCTATGAGTTTGCCAAGGGTGAGGATTTTGGTTCTATCATTACTAAAATTACAAAGAAGCCGTCCAACTGACCGTGATCGGGAGAGTGGGCGGCTTTTATTTTTCGCTAGAAAGCTCTATAGGCGGGAATAATCAGTCACATTTCGCGCTTATCCTGCTATTGTCGAAAAGTTGGTTGCAACGCTGCGGGTGTTATGGTATATTAATTGACGGTGTTAAAAACGCACGTCGATTAATTTTGTAAAGGGTGCTTTCCAAATGGAAAGTCTTTGCGAGAAATGATGTCGGCGGAGGACACACAAAAAACCAAACTTAGGAGGTGTGTGAAGATGGCAGTAATCTCCATGAAACAGCTTTTGGAAGCTGGGGTTCACTTTGGTCACCAAACACGTCGCTGGAACCCGAAAATGGATCGTTATATCTTCACTGAAAGAAACGGTATTTACATCATTGACTTGCAAAAGACAGTGAAAAAGGTTGAGGAAGCTTACAACTTCGTAAAAAGCATTGCAGCTGAGAATGGTACAATTCTGTTCGTAGGCACGAAGAAACAAGCACAAGATTCCGTTAAAGAAGAAGCAGCACGCGCTGGTCAATTCTATATCAACCAACGTTGGTTGGGCGGTACGCTGACTAACTTCCAAACCATTCAAAAACGTATTGATCGTTTGAAACAACTGGAAGCTTGGGAAGAAGACGGTACATTCGCTGTACTTCCTAAAAAAGAAGTTATCATTCTCCGTAAAGAGAAAGATCGTCTTGAAAAATTCTTGGGCGGTATCAAAAACATGAAGGGCCTTCCAAGCGCTCTGTTCATCATTGATCCACGCAAAGAACGCATCGCGGTTGCTGAAGCTCGCAAATTGGGTATCCCAATCGTGGGTATCGTTGATACAAACTGCGATCCAGACGAAATTGACTATGTTATCCCAGGTAATGACGACGCGATCCGCGCTGTTAAATTGCTGACAGGTAAAATGGCTGATGCAGTTATGGAAGCAAACCAAGGCGAAGAAACTACAGCATAATATTTCCTTACGGAAATACCTATAAGAATTAAATGAAAAGGGTGGTTGGCAGGTGTATAACCTCTCACTACCCTTTTTTTAAGGAATAAAGCTTGTGTACACCACTGAAAATCAAATTTGGAGGGAAATAATATGGCAGTTAATGCTAGCGCGGTAAAAGAGCTTCGTGAAAAAACAGGCGCAGGAATGCTGGATTGTAAAAAAGCGCTTGAAGAAGCAAACGGTGATTTGACAAAAGCAGTTGAAGTGCTGCGTGAAAAAGGACTTGCAGCTGCAGCGAACAAAGCAGGCCGTATCGCTACTGAAGGCGTTGTTGAATCCTACATCCATGCTGGTGGCCGTATCGGCGTACTGGTAGAAGTAAACTGCGAAACAGACTTCGTAGCTAAAACAGACCAGTTCAGAGATTTTGTGCGTGACATCGCTATGCATATCGCTGCATCGAACCCTCGTTATGTTCGTCGCGAAGAAGTGCCACAGGAAGAGATCGAAAAAGAAAAAGAAATCCTGAAAGCACAAGCTTTGAACGAAGGCAAACCAGAAAAAATCGTTGAGAAAATGGTTGAAGGCCGCATCGGTAAATTCTATGAAGAGTTCTGCCTGTTGGAGCAATCTTTCATTAAAGATCCGGACAAAACAATCTCTACACTCATCAACGAGAAAATCAGTACCATTGGTGAGAACATTTCCCTGCGTCGTTTTGTTCGCTTTGAACTGGGCGAAGGTTTGGAGAAAAAAGAAGATAACTTCTACGAAGAAGTTATGTCTCAAGTGAAACAATAATTACCAACGAACGGTAATTGCATACGGAAAGAGCAAAGAATTGGAACACATCAGTGTTCCTTTTCTTGCAACAGGACATCTATCCTGTACATAATATATAGTCGATATTGGAGGGTGATCATTTGGAAAAACCTGTGTTTAAGCGTGTTGTTCTGAAAGTCAGCGGAGAGTCGCTGTCAGGCCCGAACGGTTACGGTATTGATGCGGATACAATTGCGTCGATCGCTGAGCAGGTCAAGGACGTTGTCGAACTGGGAGTAGAAGTTGCTATCGTGTGCGGAGGCGGCAACATTTGGCGGGGTATTGCCGGAAGCGCCAACGGAATTGACCGGGCAACAGCCGATTACATGGGTATGCTGGCAACGGTGATGAACTCACTGGCACTGCAGGATGCTTTGGAACAAATTAAAGTTCCTACGCGTGTACAGACATCTATCGCAATGCAGCAAATTGCTGAGCCTTACATTCGTCGTAGAGCTATCCGCCATCTGGAAAAAGGCCGGGTTGTTATTTTTGCAGCAGGTACAGGGAATCCGTTCTTCTCGACCGATACTACGGCTGCCCTGCGTGCTGCCGAAATTGAGGCTGAAGTGATTCTGATGGCTAAAAATAAAGTGGACGGCGTGTATTCAGCTGATCCATTTAAAGACAGCACAGCCGAGAAGTATGAGCAACTTACGTATTTGGATGTGCTCAACAAAAATCTCGGTGTCATGGACTCCACGGCTTCCTCGCTGTGCATGGATAACAATATTCCGTTGATTGTCTTTGCTATTACAGAGCAAGGTAACATTAAACGTGTCGTGTTGGGTGAGAAAATTGGCACGATCGTCAAAGGGAGTGTAAAATAATGCCACAATCTGTGAAAAAGAGCGCTGAAGAGCGCATGCATAAAGCAATTCAGTCGTTGCAACGTGACCTTGCATCTTTGCGCGCTGGTCGAGCGACACCAGCTCTACTGGATCGCGTTCAGGTTGAGTATTACGGTGCAATGACTCCAGTCAATCAGTTGGCTAATGTAAATACACCGGACAGCCGGACTCTAATGATTCAGCCTTGGGATAAATCCTCCCTGGCCGACATTGAGCGTGCTATCCAAAAATCCGATCTGGGTTTGACCCCTTCCAATGACGGAAACACCATTCGCCTGAGTATTCCTGCATTGACAGAAGAACGCAGAACGGATCTAGTGAAGCTGACGAAAAAGAACGGCGAAGAAGCGAAGGTCGCCATTCGTAACATTCGTCGCGATGCGAACGATGATATTAAAAAAATGGAGAAAACTGATATATCCGAGGATGAATCCCGTAAATATCAGGAAGAAATCCAGAAAACGACAGATAAATTTATCGCCGAAGTGGATAGAGTTTTGGCTGCAAAAGAAAAAGAAATTATGGAAGTATAAGAGACTGGTAGCCCCTCCCTTACGGTGGGGTTTGTCTCTTTTCAAGCCAGAGGCACATTTTCAGAGAATGCTGGAGGAACTGGAATGATCAAACGGGTTCGGTCTTGGTGGAACGGGGAACAAAAACAGCAAACACCGGCCATTTCAAAAGACAATATTCCGCAGCATGTTGCTGTTATTATGGATGGGAACGGCAGATGGGCCAAACGGATTGGAATGCCGCGTATTGTAGGGCATCAAAATGGAATGAAGGCAGTGAAGCGCACAGCGATTGCTGCGGATGAACTAGGCATTAAATATTTGACCTTATTTGCTTTTTCAACTGAAAATTGGTCGCGTCCCAAGGATGAAGTCGATTTTTTGATGCGGCTGCCGCAAGAGTTTCTGGCTATTGAGCTTGATGAGCTGATTGAAAAAAATGTACAAGTGCGTATGATGGGAAATAAGGAGCATTTGCCATCTCATACCGTTGATGCGTTGACTGAAGCGACTCGGCGAACCGAAAATAATACCGGACTTGTTCTTAATTTTGCATTAAATTATGGAAGCCGGCTGGAAATCACTGAATGTATGCAAGCGTTGGGTCGTGAAATTGAGGATGGAAAGCTTAAATCCGGAGATATTACGCCTGAACTGATTGAGAATTCTTTGCTCTCAAGTGGTATGCCGGACCCTGACCTGCTGATTCGAACAAGTGGTGAGCTAAGACTCAGCAATTTTATGCTATGGCAACTTGCTTACAGTGAGCTATGGTTTACTGATATTTATTGGCCTGAGTTTAAGAAAGAGCATTTATACGAAGCAGTAGTCGAATATCAGCGAAGATCACGGCGGTACGGCGGACTGAAGTAAATGGAGGATGAAAGCCGTTGAGACAGAGATTGATTACCGGTATTGTAGCAGGCGTATTTTTTTTGGCGATGGTCCTGTGGGGCGGCTTAGCCTACCATTTGCTCATTTTGGCTATGGCCTTAATTGGATTCTATGAATTCGCGCGAATGACCAGGGTATCTCCTTTCGGCGGTACAGCGTTAGTTGGCTATGCAGGAATATTAGCTTTTGTATTTCCTTATCAGCCCTTGGGTCTGCACTCACCATTACCGTCTATAAGTCTGCTTTGGCTGCTGATGATTATTTTTATGATCATTACGGTGGGAACGAAAAATAAAATCACAATTCAAACGGTGTCCATACTATTTCTCGGTACCGTTTATATAGGCTTTGGATTTTCCTATATGGCGGAATCACGCCATATGGAACATGGGCTTTTATGGACCTTTTTGTTGCTGGCTTGCATTTGGGCAAGTGATGCAGGGGCTTATTTTGTAGGCAAAATGGCGGGGAAGAGAAAGCTATGGCCTGCGATCAGTCCAAACAAAACAGTCGAAGGGTCTATTGGCGGGATTGTTTTAGCGTTAGCTACAGCACTGGTGTTTGCCGGATTGTCAGAAGGGCTGCTGCCGTGGGATAAAGCTTTCGCTATCGGTTTATCTTGTGCAGTTGTGGGTCAACTCGGCGATTTAGTGCAATCTGCGTACAAGCGGGTGTACGACATTAAAGATTCCGGTAATCTGCTGCCAGGGCACGGTGGTATATTAGACCGCTGCGACAGCTGGATTGTCGTTTTTCCAATTGTACATATGATGCTGCTGCTTCCATGACCCTTACCTGGTGCTTACAGTTTATGCTCAGGTCAAAGTTAGCCGCAGAGTAACGGTTATTTTCAAGATAGGAAGGTGCTTCATGAAAAGAATTACGGTACTCGGTTCAACCGGGTCTATTGGAACACAGACGCTGGATGTCGTATCTATGCACCCGGATCAGTTTGCCGTAGAGGCTTTAGCAGGTGGCTCAAATATAAAGTTGCTTGCCGAGCAGGCGCATCTATACCAACCCAAGAAGGTATCCGTCGGCACCAAGCAACTGGCGGAGGAAATCCGTCCTTTGTTGCCTTCCGGAATGGAACTGCATTGGGGGGATGAAGGACTCGTCGAGCTGGCTGCGAATACAGATGCAGATATGGTTGTGACAGCTGTAATGGGCAGTGTCGGATTGCACTCCACGCTGGCCGCGATTGAGGCTGGAAAACAGATCGGTTTGGCCAATAAGGAAACACTGGTTACCGCCGGTCATCTGGTCACAGAACGGGCACGGGCGAAAGGAGTGCCGTTGCTGCCGATTGACAGTGAGCATTCGGCTATTTTCCAATGCTTGAATGGTGAGGGTATGAAAGATGTGGCACATATTACTCTCACGGCATCGGGTGGTTCTTTTCGTGATTTGACAAGGGAACAGCTTCTGGAGGTTACGGTAGAAGATGCATTGAAGCACCCCAATTGGTCGATGGGTGCCAAAATTACGATTGATTCGGCAACGATGGTAAACAAAGGGCTAGAGGTCATTGAGGCGCACTGGTTGTTCGGACTTGATTATGAGCAGATTCACGTACTATTGCATCCTGAAAGCATCATTCATTCCTATGTAGAATTTGTGGATACCAGTATTGTCGCCCAACTGGGCAACCCTGATATGAGAGTGCCTATTCAATACGCTTTAACCTATCCTAAACGGATGAAGTCTCCGGCCAAGCCGCTGTCACTGGCTGAGGTGGGTAAGCTCCATTTTAAGAAAATGGACTTTAATCGTTTTCCTTGTTTAAGGCTTGCCTTTGAATGTGGTAAAATGGGTGGTACAGCACCAACTGCATTTAATGCGGCTAATGAGATTGCTGTTGCCCGTTTTCTGCGTGGAGAAATTCCTTTTCTGCATATCGAAGCCGTTATTGAGCGAGTACTGGAACGGCATGTCAATGTCACTAACCCTGATCTGGCTGCGATTGAAGCCTGTGACCGTGAGGTTCGCAGCGTAGCTGCCGGGATATAAGCTGAATTTGGGTTCGAGAAGCGAATTGTGATTCTCTTGTGTGGGATCGGAGAATAATGATAATCTAGGAAGACAAACTCGATCTCATTGAAAGGGGAACGGAAACGATTGGAAACGATTCGAATAGTTTTGATGACGGTGCTCATGTTTTTCGTCATAGTGACGGTGCATGAATGGGGGCATTATTATTTTGCCAAACGCGCCGGGATTCTGGTACGGGAGTTTGCGATCGGTTTCGGTCCGAAACTGTTTTCTTATAAAAGAAACGAGACGCGATTTACACTACGTTTGCTGCCGTTCGGTGGTTTTGCCCGCATGGCAGGAGAAGATCCGGAAATCAATGAAATTGAAGCCGGACAAACAATTGCTGTACGCGTAACGGACGGTATCGTCAAAACCATTTATTTGGACCAATTGGATAACCGCAAAAATGTGGTGCGCGGCGAAGTGCAGCACATTGATCTGGAGCAGGCACTAACTGTAAAATTGGATGTGGATGGCGAGGATCAGCAATATACTGTACACCCGCAAGCGATGATGGTAACCAAAGGGCAATCCATCCAGATTGCGCCTAAGGATCGACAGTATGGCAGCAAAACAGTAGGACAGCGTGCGATGGCTATTTTTGCTGGACCGCTGATGAATTTTATCCTTGCCTTTGTTCTGTTTGGTCTGCATATCCAGATGGTCGGCGTACAAGTGGACAACCCGACTTATGTCCAGATTAATGACATTACAGCGGGTATGCCAGCTGCTGAAGCTGATTTGCATAAGGGCGATATCATTGAATCCGTGAACGGGGTTGCGATTGGTGCGAACGTTGAAAATATGATCAAACTGATTGCCGATTCCCAAGACAAGCCGATGAAATGGGTTGTTCGTCGTGATAACAAAACTTTTGATCTGACGATTACACCTCGTGCAATGGAAGGACAAAAGGGTGGTAAAGTGGGCATCGTGCCTGAACTTCCGACACGGCAAGCCGGAGTCGGGGAAACATTTAAATTTGCTGGACAATCCATGGTACGAACGACCGATATTATTTTCCAGGGGTTTAGTCAGCTTATCCAACGCTTCTCCATTAATGATCTGGGAGGTCCGGTACGTACCTTTGAAGTGACAGGACAAATTGCCAAACAGGGCATTGAGCAGCTTACGTATTGGACTGCTATAATGAGTCTTTATTTGGGGATATTTAATCTATTGCCAATTCCGGCGCTGGATGGAAGCAGACTTGTTTTCCTCGGCGTAGAGGCGGTAAGAGGACGTCCGGTTGATCCGAGCAGGGAAGGTATGGTCCATTTCGTTGGTTTTGCTATGTTATTCCTGCTCATGATTGCGGTCACGTACAATGATATTTTACGATTAATTAACGGTTAATTAGAGACGGACTTATATAAAAGGGTCTGTATGGGAGGACATGCGTTTCTATGTCGAACGATAAACAGTTTGTCGAGGAAATTACGCCACAGAGCGAAGATTTTTCCCGATGGTACATTGATGTTATTAAAAAGGCAGAGCTGATGGATTACTCCCCGGTTCGCGGGTGTATTGTGTTCCGTCCCGACGGTTTTGAAATTTGGGAGCATATCAAGGAAGCCATGGATGTGCGTTTCAAAGAAACAGGTCATCGCAATGCCTATTTTCCGATGTTCATTCCCGAGAGCTTTTTCCAAAAGGAAAAAGAGCATGTCGAAGGGTTTAACCCTGAGCTTCCTTGGGTAACCGAGGCTGGCGGGGAAAAGCTGGAGGAGCGCCTTGCGATCCGTCCTACTTCAGAGACAATGATCGGTCATATGTACTCCAAATGGATTCAATCCTATCGTGATCTGCCAGTGCTTATCAACCAATGGGCCAACGTGGTTCGTTGGGAAAAACGCACGCTACCGTTCTTGCGTACAAGTGAGTTTTTGTGGCAGGAAGGTCATACTGCTCATGAAAATGAGGAAGAAGCACGCGAAGAAACGATGAAAATGCTGGAAGTATACCGCGAGGTTATCGAGGAAGTACTGGCTATCCCAGTTATTACCGGACAAAAAACGCCTTCTGAAAAATTTGCAGGTGCGAAGGATACATTCTCACTGGAAGCGATGATGAAGGATGGACGTGCGGTGCAAGCGGGGACTTCTCACTATATGGGAACCAATTTTGCCGTTGCTTTTGATATTAAATACTTGAGCCGAGACAATAACCTGGAATACGCTCATACCACTTCATGGGGAACAAGTACGCGTCTGATTGGTGCACTGATTATGGTCCATGGGGATGACCGGGGTTTGGCCTTGCCTCCTAAAGTTGCACCTACGCAGGTCATTATGGTGCCTATCGGGCCGCCTAAGAAGCGTGACGCAGTTATTGCCCGTGCAGATGAACTGTTCGCTGCACTGAAACAAGCGGGTGTACGTGTGAAAATGGACGACCGCAGCGATGTGAGTCCAGGTTGGAAGTTTAATGAGTACGAAATGCGTGGTGTACCGGTGCGTCTTGAAATCGGACCTCGTGATATGGAAAACGGTGTTTGCGTGCTCGTATCCCGTATCAGTGGCGAGAAAAAGATTGTACAGCAGGATAACCTTGTTGAGGAAGTCCATGCGATGCTGGCACAGGTACAGCAGGAAATGTTTGATCGTGCCAAGAGCTTTATGGATGAAAACTTCTATTCCGTAGATACGCTGGATGAAATGAAGGCGCTCATGGAAGAAAAACGTGGCTTTACTTTGGCAGGCTGGTGCGGATCTGTAGAATGTGAAGACAAAGTCAAAGAAGCGACAGGCGCTACAAGCCGTAATATACCTTTCAAAACTACCGAGCAAAAGACCACATGTCTGTGCTGCGGCAAACCAGCCAAGCATACTGTAGTGTTCGCACGGGCGTACTAATAAAGAAGTAAAGCTATACTACTATACTCACTTCATTCTCTCCACTAACGAGCATAATTGTAAGAGGTTGCTATGGTGGAGGATTGAGGGGGCTACGAAAAGCTTTTGCGGTCGGAGATGTTTTAGACGCAGAAGCTTTTCATGTTTTCAGAATTGTAGATTTGGAATCCGGGGTACGATTAGAGTAGTTAAGTCAATGGAAAACGGGGGGAGAGCCATGGGCGGAGCTGAAGAAAAGAGAAAACGGCTGGAACTGCTGATGAAGCAGGTAGTGATGCCGGCGGGAGTGGTGGAACCTTATTTCTTGGACGGTTGGATTGAGCAGGTGGAAATAAGCCGTACCAATAAGGATTGGAATATTATCATCGCCAAGGAAACACTGGTTCCCGCTCAGGTATATCGGGCCTTCTGTATTCAGGTGCAGGAGAAAATGAACCACATCGCTAAAATTACCTTTCGGTTTCGGTATAGTGAGCAGGTTCAGTCTGCGGATATCATCAGTGAATACTGGAAGCTTTTTCTGGAATGGGTGCACCGTGAAATCCCATCCGTGAACGGCTGGATGAACCGGGCTGTACATGAGTGGGAAGACGGCCTGTTATTGCTGACGATGAGCGATAGCATGTCACTGGAGCTGGCACGCAAAAAGCAGATTGACCAAGCAATCATCAAATTCTACGATAAATATTTTGGTCTCTCGATGCGCATTAAAATCCAGGTGGGAGAAAGTAACCAAGAGGCTTTGCAGCAGTTCCAAGAGAAAAAGATGCAGGAAGAACGTGAAGTTATTCAGCAGATGATGGAAAGCATGGAATCAGAAATGCCGCCTCTGGATGAAGAGGAAGGAGATGTACGACTTCAATTTGGCTATGACATCAAGGAGCCGCCTGTTCCGATGCAAGAAATTCAGGATGAAGAGAAGAAAGTCACGTTGCAGGGAACGATTTTCGGTCTCGATAGTAAAGAGCTGCGCAATGGAAGTACATTGTTCACCTATTATTTGACCGATTTTAGTGATTCGCTGCAAATGAAAATGTTTGCCAAAACAAAAGAAGATCTAAAAATTCTCAGCTTGCTGGCTAACGGAAAATGGGTTAAGGTCCGTGGCCGCGTCGAATATGATCGGTTTATGCAAATTCCTGAGCTGGTTATGATTCCTTCTGATCTGGTAGAGGTGCAGGCTCCTCCTTCCCGTAAAGATAATGCAGAGGAAAAACGGGTTGAGTTTCACCTTCACACAAAGATGAGCGCGATGGATGCTGTTAGCTCTATTGACCAGTATGTTAAAACAGCCGCCAAGTGGGGGCACAAGGCGATTGCGGTCACTGATCATGGTGGAGTGCAATGTTATCCCGATGCCGCTAAGGCCGCCAAGAAAAACGGAATTAAAATGATTTATGGTATCGAGGCCAATGTGGTCAACGATGCGGTTGAGGTTGTGATGCAGGCACAGCCACTTAATTTGAAAACAGCGACTTATGTCGTTTTTGATATTGAAACCACTGGTCTGTCAGTCACACAAAACAGAATTATTGAGATTGCTGCTGTCAAAATGCATGAGGGTAAAGAGGTAGAGCGTTATGCTACCTTTGTAAATCCGCATGAGCGTATACCATACAATATCCAGCAACTGACCAACATTAACGATGAAATGGTCAAGGATGCACCGGATGTGGAGCCCGTTATGAAGGAGTTTGTGGCTTTTGCTGGCGATGCTGTACTGGTTGCCCATAATGCGCGATTTGATGTCGGTTTTATCCAGGCTACGCTTAGGAATATGGGATTGCCTGAGATGACGAACCCGGTACTGGATACACTGGAATTGGCCCGCTTGCTGTTTCCTACGATGAAAAATCATCGTCTGAACACATTGACTACCAAATACAAGGTTGCGCTCGAAAGCCATCACCGGGCCATTGATGATACAGTTGCGCTAACAGAAGTGTTGAATGGACTTTTAAATGATGCGGAACAAATTAAAGGTATGAAAGTGCTCGACCGCTTGAACGACTATGTTGGTAAGGATTTATCGACCGTTCGTCCTTACCACTGCTGCATTTATGCGCTTAATCCGATTGGCAAAAAAAATCTGTACAAGCTGGTTTCAATGTCACATACCGAATATTTTAAGCGTGTCCCTTCTATTCCTAAATCGAAATTGTCAGAGATGAGAGACGGGCTGCTTATTATTTCAGGTTGCGAAAAGGGAGAGTTTTTCGAGGCAGTTCTGAACAAATCGGAGGAGGAAGCCGAGGAAATTGCACAGTTTTATGATGTGCTGGAGATCCAACCTTTAACCATGTACATGCATTTGGTGGAAAAACAACTGGTAAGTGGCCCTGATGCTCTGAAAACGGCAGTTCGTAAAGTATGCGAAATTGGGCGGCGGCTCGATAAGCCCGTTATTGCTACAGGCAATGTTCACTATTTGGAAACGCGTGATAAGCTGTACCGTGATATCACGATACATGGAATTACTGGCTTTAGCCCGTTAAAAGATATCCGAAAACCGGATGCGCATTTGCGCACTACAGACGAAATGCTGGCAGAATTCGAGTTTCTGGGCGAGGCGAAAGCCTATGAAGTCGTTGTGAAGAATACCAGCGAGTTGGCGGAGCGGTTTGAGGAACTGGAGCTGTTCCCTGACAAGCTGTTCACGCCTTTGCTGGATGGGGCAGACGAGGAAATCCGCAATACTTGCTACGAAACGGCTAAATCCATTTATGGTGAGGAATTACCCGAGGTGGTCGTAGCCCGTCTTGAAAAAGAACTGGAGCCGATTATTAAATACGGTTTCTCTGCCAACTATCTCATTTCCGAGCGACTGGTTAAAAAGTCCAATCAGGATGGATACCTGGTAGGTTCGCGGGGTTCTGTTGGATCTTCTGTGGTCGCTACCTTCCTTGGTATTTCCGAGGTTAATCCACTACCTGCACATTATATTTGTGGTAATCCTGAATGTAGACATAGCGAATGGATTTTGGATGGCAGTGTGCCGAGCGGATTTGACTTGCCTGACAAAAACTGTCCGAAATGCGGTGGCAAGCTGAAGGGTGAGGGACAGGATATTCCGTTTGAAACGTTCCTGGGGTTTAAGGGAGATAAAGTTCCCGATATTGACTTGAACTTCTCCGGGGAATATCAGCCAGTCGCACATAACTATACGAAAGTACTGTTTGGTGAGAAAAGCGTATTCCGTGCTGGAACCATCGGTACGGTTGCAGAAAAAACGGCCTTCGGCTTTGCGAAGAAATATGAAGAGGCGCATCATAAAAAATGGCGTGGGGCCGAATTAAACAGGCTGGCTTCCGGCTGTACGGGCGTTAAACGCAGCACCGGACAGCATCCGGGCGGGATCGTCGTCGTTCCGGATTATATTGAGGTCGAGGACATTACGCCGGTACAATTCCCGGCTGATGATACAAGCTCGGAATGGAAAACGACGCATTTTGATTATCATGCTTTTGATGCGAACTTACTCAAGCTCGATATTCTGGGCCATGATGATCCGACCATGATGAGAATGCTTCAGGATTTGACTGGAGTCGACCCAACGACGATTCCGATGAATGATCCGAAGGTTATGAGTATGTTCAATTCCACGGAGGCGCTTGGCGTATCGCCGCAGCAGATCCGTACTCCTGTCGCAACCTACGGTGTACCCGAGATGGGAACCAAGTTTGTACGTCAGATGCTAGTGGAATCACAGCCGAGTTCTTTTGCCGATTTGCTACAAATATCGGGTCTGTCCCATGGTACGGGCGTATGGTTGGGGAACGCGCAGGATTTGATCAAAAACAATACCTGCAACATCAAGACCGTAATCGGTTGCCGGGATGATATCATGCTATTCCTGATTTATAAGGCGGGGATGGATGCAGGTCTGGCCTTTAAAATTACGGAGAGCGTGCGTAAAGGTAAGGGGCTTAGTGCGGAATGGATCGAGGAAATGAAAAAATGCAAGGTGCCACAATGGTACATTGATTCCTGCCTCAAGATCCAGTACATGTTTCCAAAGGCCCATGCCGCAGCCTATGTTATTTCAGCAGTGCGGACCGCCTATTTCAAGCTGTATCATCCGATTGAATATTATGCGACCTATTTCTCGGTACGCGCAGCCGATTTTGATATTGAACTGTGTTGTCAGGGGTATGATGCCATCGCGCGAAAAATTGTCGAAATCGAGCAGCTCGGTTTTCAGGCTCCACCAAAGGAAAAAGGAATGCTTCCGATCCTGGAAATGGCGCTGGAAATGACGGCTCGCGGCTTCAGTTTCAAGACGATTGATTTGTACCGTTCCGAGGGCACTCGCTTCAAGGTAGACGGAGATTCACTCATTCCGCCGTTCGGAGCGCTTCAGGGGATTGGGGAAAACGCGGCACGTAACATCGCAGTCTCCCGTGAACAGGGTGAATTTTTGTCTGTCGAGGATTTTCAGCAAAAATCGAAGGCTAGTAAAACGATTGTCGAAATGCTGTCCCAGATGGGCTGTTTCCGTGGACTGCCGGAGAGTAATCAGCTGTCTCTGT
The DNA here is from genome assembly GCF_030034735.1 of Paenibacillus sp. RC334. Lineage (NCBI taxonomy): Bacteria > Bacillati > Bacillota > Bacilli > Caryophanales > Paenibacillaceae > Paenibacillus > Paenibacillus sp. RC334. The sequence goes on from NZ_CP125370.1 coordinate 2,212,989, forward strand.
TTTAATTGGAATCCCAGTAGTCAAGCTCTGGCACTTGTCACATAACTACGGTTATGTTATAATTTTTTTGGTAATCATGGAGATAAAACCGTTGCTTAAAGAGTGGGGAAACCCACTCTTTACTGTTTGATATACAGTTACAACGTGAAAAGACGATTTTTGGGCAGGAACCGGTACGCCGGTTTATTTGCAGTGAGCCCAAAATGAACATTACATCAAATGAAAATGGAAAATGCCGGTGATGGAGAAGCATTGTCCATGGCAATGGGGCGTCTCTTTTTCACCACAGGAAAGTTTACTTTTGGAGGTTATAATCTTTGAGCACACCAAAGATCAAGTCAGTAGTAGAAGAAATGGCCCAACCTTACCTCGATGAGCATGGTTTTGAACTGGTCGATGTCGAGTATGTCAAAGAGGGCAGCAATTGGTTTCTTCGCGTTTTTGTAGACAAAGACGGGGGAATTGATCTGGACGACTGTAGTATGATCAGTGAATACCTGGGTCAAAAGCTGGACGAAAATGACCCTGTTTCTACAGCGTATTTTCTGGAAGTGTCTTCACCAGGCGCTGAAAGACCGCTGAAAAAAGCGGAAGACGTAACCAAAGCGGTAGGCAAAAATGTATTCGTTACTACATACGAGCCGATCAACGGCCTGAAGGAATTTGAAGGTCGTTTGCTTTCTTTTGAAGATGGGGAACTTACTGTTCAGAGCGGACAAAAGAAGCATGCCATACCTTATGACAAGGTGGCTGGAGCTAGGCTCGCGATCATATTTTAATTCGGATTTGACCGTTGCTGTTTGACATGTACTTCATGTTTTTTTGCCTCGTGTGCCGACCAGGACGCAGGTGCATCATTTGAAAGGGGGAGCAGTAATCCATGAGTATGGATTTTATTGAAGCAATGAACGAGTTGGAACGGGAAAAGGGGATCAGCAAGGATGTGCTGTTTGAGGCCATTGAAGCAGCCTTGATTTCCAGCTACAAACGGAATTTCAACACCGCACAAAACGTGCGTGTCGATATGAACCGCAACTCGGGTGTCATTAAGGTATATGCCCGCAAGCTGATCGTTGAGGAGGTATTGGATCCTCGCACCGAGATTTCGTTGCCAGCAGCCCGTGAGATTAACCCGCATTTTCAGCTGGAGGATATTGCTGAGATTGAAGTTACTCCTCGTGATTTTGGACGGATTGCCGCACAAACAGCGAAGCAGGTCGTAACCCAACGTATCCGTGAAGCGGAGCGGGGATTGATCTACAACAAGTTTGTGGACAAGGAAGAGGATATTGTAACAGGGACCGTACAACGTCAGGACCCGCGTAATATTTATATTGACCTGGGTAAGGTGGAGGCGGTTCTCCCGTTGGGCGAGTTGATGCCTAATGAGAAATTCAGTCATCTGGACCGGATTAAGGCTTATATTACCAAGGTAGAGAATACGACCAAAGGGCCTCAAATCATGTTGTCCCGCTCACATCCAGGTCTGCTTAAGCGTTTGTTCGAACTCGAGGTGCCGGAAATTTTTGACGGTGTCGTTGAGATTCGTTCTGTAGCGCGTGAAGCAGGCTTCCGTTCTAAAATCGCAGTTCATTCCCGCAATGCCGAGGTAGATCCGGTCGGTTCTTGTGTAGGACCGAGAGGAACGCGGGTGCAGACGATTGTGAATGAGTTGCGTGGTGAAAAAATCGACATTGTGCGTTATTCCGATAATGTTGACGAATATGTGGCTAATGCGCTGAGCCCGTCCAAGGTGCTTGAGGTGCAGGTGTTTGAAGAAGAAAAAATGGCGCGTGTCATCGTGCCTGATTACCAGCTTTCTCTGGCCATTGGTATCAAAGGGCAAAATGCCCGCCTTGCTGCCAAGCTCACTGGCTGGAAAATTGATATCAAGAGCGAAACGCAGGCGGAGGAAGAACTCGGCAGACCGAGAACATCCACCGATGAAATGCATCAGGATTCCGTTTCTGTAGATTAAACGGGAGTGTAGGGGGGTTAATGCATGAAACAGAGAAAGGTACCTTTGCGCAAGTGTGTGGCCTGTCATGAAATGATGCCTAAGAAGCAGTTGATCCGTGTCGTCAAAACCCCTGAAGACGAAGTGCTGATTGACTTGACAGGCAAAAAGTCGGGACGCGGCGCTTACTTGTGCGGCAAAGCCGCCTGCTTCAAGCTTGCTCAAAAAAGCAAGGCACTGGATCGGGCATTGAAGCACTCGGTTCATCCTGATATTTATGAGCAGCTAAGTCGTGATTTTGCTGCCGTCGAGGAAGAATTCCTGGCGGCACAAGGCAGCGTGCATGATGAATAAGGCGCTGTCTGGATTGGGCCTTGCCATGAGAGCTGGCAAGCTGCTAACAGGTGATGAGATCGTTTTTAAAGCGATCAGGTCTTCAGAAGCCAAGCTGGTCATTCTTGCGAAAGATGCTTCAATGAATACTCAAAAGAAATTCCGCGACAAATGCGGGACGTACAAAATCCCCTTATTGATAGGATTTGACCGGGAAAGCTTGGGAAGCAGCATCGGCAAGCCTGAACGGGTTGTGCTGGCTGTGACGGATCAAGGATTCGCGAAATTGATCAAGAAACATGCGGGGATAATGTCGGAGGTGGAGTATATTGAGTAAACAAGAAAGCAAAGACAAAGTGCGGGTATACGAATACGCCAAATCGTTGAACATGAGCAGCAAAGAAATTATCACCATTCTTAAACGGCTGGATATTCCCGTGAACAACCATATGAGCGTCATGGAACACGATGCCGTGGGTAAAGTGGAAAATTTTTTTAAGGATATTAAATCCAATGCTGCGGCCAAGCAAGGCGGAGCAGGCACGGCGCAAGTAAGCTCGAACCAGGCCGGTTCAAGCCAGAATAGTAATCATTCAACTGAGCAAACCAAAAATCAACAGGAAAAGCAGGTAAGTATGAATAGGACAAACAACAACCAAAACAGTAACCGAAGCAGCGCTCCAAAAGCGCAAGGCAGTCAGCAGGGCGGTCAAAACCGCAGTCAACAGAGTACAAGCAGACCAAGTGGACAGCAAGGCAGCCAGAACCGTAGTGGCGGCCAGCAACAGGGAGGACAACAGCGCCCGAGCACTAACACGGGTTCACGTCCTCAAGGTAGCCAAAGCACCAACTCACGTCCACAAGGGAGCAGTCAAGGTAGTACGGCAGTAAGAACGGCATCGTCCACGGGAAGTAGCAATGCGAACCGTAGCGGTGGTGGCAACCGTACAGGCAGCAACTCCAATAACGGCGGTAATCGTTCCGGTCAAGGCCGTTTCGACGATAACCGTCAAGGCGGAGGACGCGGTGGTAACGGTGGTCGTGGTGGTAATAGCCGCGGTGGTAACAATCGTGGTGGAAAATTCAACAATCGTGGCAGAGGTCAACAACAGGAGCGCCGCGAGAAAATCGACAACACGCCTAAGAAAATCATTGTGCGTGGTGAGATGACAGTAGGCGAAACAGCGAAGCTTCTCCACAAGGATGCATCGGAAGTTATCAAAAAGCTGATCACGCTCGGAACGATGGCGACCATTAACCAGGAACTGGATATGGATACTATCCTTCTGCTTGCCGGAGATTTCGGTGTAGAAGTAGAAGTGAAAATTCCGGTCGAAGAGGATCGCTTTGAAACAGTGGAAGAAAACGATGATCCAGAGCTTCTGAAAGCACGTCCTCCCGTTGTTACGATTATGGGTCACGTCGATCATGGTAAAACAACTTTGCTGGATGCTATTCGCTCCACTAATGTAACGGGTGGCGAAGCTGGTGGTATTACACAGCATATCGGTGCGTATCAAGTTGAAATCAACAGCAAAAAAATAACTTTCCTGGATACACCGGGTCACGAAGCGTTTACGGCAATGCGTGCTCGTGGTGCTCAAGTTACGGATATGACGATCATTGTTGTTGCAGCTGATGACGGTGTTATGCCACAGACAGTTGAAGCCATCAACCATGCGAAGGCAGCTGGTCTGCCGATCATCGTGGCTGTGAATAAGATCGACAAGCCGGATGCGAATCCGGATAAAGTAAAGCAAGAATTGACTGAGTATGAATTGGTTCCTGAAGAGTGGGGCGGCGATACGATCTTTGTCAACGTTTCCGCGAAACAGAGAATGGGTCTTGAAGATCTGCTCGAAATGATTCTGCTCGTAGCTGAAGTAAATGAGTACAAAGCGAACCCGGACAAACGGGCACGTGGTACGATCATCGAAGCTGAGCTGGACAAAGGCCGCGGTTCCGTAGCCCGTATCCTCGTTCAGAATGGTACACTGAAAGTTGGCGATGCTTTCGTAGCAGGTAACTGTTTCGGACGTGTACGTGCCATGGTCAATGACAAAGGCCGCCGTCTGAAGGAAGCTGGTCCTTCCACACCAGTTGAAATCACTGGTTTGACAGAAGTGCCACTTGCTGGCGATCCGTTCATGGTGTTCGAGGATGAGCGCAAAGCTCGTGCTATCGCTGACAGACGTTCGATTACGCAACGTCAGTCCGATCTGGGCAGCAACACCCGCGTAACGCTGGATGACCTGTTCCAGCACATCAAGGATGGCGAGATGAAAGATCTGAACGTCATTATCAAGGGTGATGTGCAAGGTTCCGTCGAAGCGCTGAAAGGTTCCTTGAACAAGATTGAAGTTGAAGGTGTACGCGTTAAAATTCTTCACAGCGGTGCAGGTGCAATTACCGAATCCGATATTATTTTGGCTGCGGCTTCCAATGCCATTGTGATTGGTTTTAACGTTCGTCCTGATAATCAGGCGAAATCTACAGCTGAAGCTGAAAAAGTGGACATTCGTCTGCACCGCGTCATTTACAATGTCATTGAAGAAATCGAGCAAGCCATGAAAGGCATGCTGGATCCTGAATATAAAGAAAATGTGATTGGGCATGCTGAAGTTCGTAACGTGTTTAAGGTCACTAAGGTCGGTACGATTGCCGGTTGTATGGTGACGTCCGGTAAAATTGCCCGTTCAGCAGAAGCGCGCCTGATACGTGATGGCATTGTTATTTTTGAAGGTAAAATCGACTCACTGAAACGCTTTAAGGACGACGCAAAAGAAGTTGCCCAAGGTTACGAATGCGGTATTACCCTTGATGGCTATAATGATGTTAAGGAACTCGACATTATTGAAGCGTTCGTCATGGAAACAGTGGAGCGCTAACGGCAGAGAGGTGAGCATCCATGGCTAAAATACGTACAGGTCGGGTTGGCGAGCAGATTAAGAAAGAGCTAAGCCAACTCATACAGACCGAATTAAAAGATCCCCGTATCGGTTTTATTACGGTAACGGGTGTTGATCTGACAAACGATTTGTCCCAAGCGAAAATATACTTGAGCGTGCTTGGGGATGAAGAGCAAAAAACTTCTTCCCTGAAAGCATTGGACAAAGCGAACGGTTATCTTCGTTCTGAACTTGGCAAACGGATACGGCTTCGCCATATTCCCGAGCTGATTTTCAAAATTGACGAATCTATCGCTTATGGCAGCCGGATTGAAAAGCTGCTAAGTGATATCGACAAGGATGAGAAATAGCAAGAGCTAGTTTATCCGAAGGAACCATGAACTGAATGTAAAGGAGACGGCAATGCATACCTATGAACAGGCGCTTCAACAAGCGAAGGAATTTATTCTGGAGCATGATGATTACCTGATCGTATCGCATGTACAGCCGGACGGAGACGCAGTCAGCTCCACCGTAACGGTGGGCTGGCTTCTCTCATGTCTGGGGAAGAAATTTACCATGCTGAATGAGGGGGCTATCCCCAAGCGCATGGATTTTTTATGGCATGCTGATGAGATTATGGATATGAGCCAGCAACCGCCGGAACGGAAATACAACCGGATTATTTGTGTAGATTGTGCAGATTTTCGTCGTGTTGGTCTAACAGAGCAGTTTTTTGCGGAAGATGCCATCATTTTGAATATTGATCATCATCCGACGAATGATGCGTATGGAACAGTTAATGTGATTAAGTCGGATGCTGCGGCAACGGCAGAAATTCTTTTTGATCTACTGGAAAAGTTTGCGATCAACTGGGACGTTGAAGTGGCGACGGCTGTATATACCGGACTGCTGACGGACACAGGAGGCTTCAGGTATTCGAACACTTCGCCTAAAGTCATGTCTACAGTGTCACAGCTGCTTGCCTATGGTGTAGACGGTCCCTATCTATCCGAGAGCCTGCTGGAAGAAATGACATTCCCGCAAATGAAGGTCCTGACCAAAGCATTGCAAACGCTCGAGATTTCGGAGGATGGTAAAATCGCCTGGGTGGTTGTAACCCCTGACGATATGAAGGAATGCGGAGCTGTTAATGAGGATTTGGAAGGCATCGTCAATTATCCGAGGAATATTCGTGGCGTTGAAGTAGGCATTTTCTTTAAAGTGATTAGTGATCAAGCGGTCAAAGCCAGTCTGAGATCGGCAGGTAACGTTAACGTAGCTGCGCTTGCCCAATCGTTTGGGGGCGGGGGACACGTACGTGCTGCAGGTTGTCGTCTGGAGGGTAAGCTGGAGGACATTATTGAGGTCGTTGTAGGGCGGGTGAAGGCCGAGCTATGAAACCGATGAAGCAGGAACAAGCAACTTGGGAAGGCGTACTACCCGTCTACAAACCCGCTGGATTCACCTCTCATGATGTGGTGGCCAAGACTCGCCGTTTGCTGGGAATGAAGCGAATCGGACATACCGGAACACTTGATCCTCAGGTGACAGGCGTGCTGCCGTTGTGTCTGGGACGTGCTACCCGGGTAGTTGAATACATGCAGGAGTTACCTAAGGAATACCATGCAACATTACGCTTGGGACTTGCCACTGATACAGAGGACCTTACGGGTACGATTACCGAGAAGTGTGACCATCCAGTAGAGGTGACGGAAGAGGAAGCCAAAGCGGTTCTGGAGCGTTTTGTCGGTACGATTTCCCAAGTGCCACCAATGTACTCGGCCCTCAAAGTGGATGGCAAACGTCTATACGAGCTGGCCCGAGAAGGCAAGACCGTGGAGCGTAAAAGCCGTGAAGTGACTATTTACGAGCTGGAAATGACGGGATTCGCGGAGTCGGGATCATATGTGGATATTTCTTTTCGTGCATTATGCTCCAAAGGAACTTATATCCGTACGCTCTGCGTCGATATCGGCCGCGAATTGGGATATCCTTCGACGATGGTCAAGCTGGAACGAACCATGTCTGCGGGGATTTCTGCGAATCGTTGTTTAACATTCGAAGAAATTGAACGCTACGTAGCGGATGGCAGCCTGGGTGAGCGGCTTATTGCCACTGATGAGGCCATTGACTATATGCCTGATCATACGGTGGCCGAAGTGAAGGCCGCTGCCGCTCTTCAAGGTCAGCGCTTGTCGCTGAGCATGATTTCTCCGCCTGTGACGGACAGCCAGCCCTTCCGGTTGTATAAAGAGGATCGAACGTTTTTGGGCGTATATGGACGTGATGAATCAGGGGCTATCGCGCCAATTAAAGTTTTTTTACCTTGAATTGTGCTATAATTTTGACGAAGTTAGTCAAATGATGTGAAATGCAGGTGAAATAATATGATTACTGTATCATTATCTTATCCATTGAGCGATGAGCTTTTGCACCAATGGGGACGTTCACAGGTCACGGCGATCGGTCAGTTCGACGGTCTTCATCTCGGACACACAAGTGTCATACGCAAGGCTGTCGAGCTGGCTCGGGAACAGAAAGTGCCGGTATCTGTTATGACATTTCATCCTCACCCGAAGGAAGTCATGAAAAAAGGCGACTATGAAGGCTATTTGACCCCGCTTGTGGACAAGCAGGATATTTTGGCCGATATGGGTGTGGACGTGCTTTATATTTTGAGATTTGACGAGGACTTTTCCAAAGTCAGCCCTGAGGCGTTCATCACGGACATCTTGCTTCCATTGCAGATTCAAACGGCAGTAGTGGGCTTTGATTTCCGGTTTGGCTACCGGGGAGCCGGACATGAGCATACACTTCGGGAACTGGGAGGAGAACGTATGTCCGTCCACACCGTATCGCCATTCGAGCTGGATGGGGAAAAAGTGAGCAGCTCCAGCATCCGCCGTGCCTTGCAGACAGGGGATTTAACGCATGCCTCTCGCTGGCTGGGGCGCTCTTACCACATTCGGGGCACCGTAATGGATGGAGAGAAGCGTGGACGCACCATCGGCTTCCCAACAGCCAATCTCAAGCTGGATGATACTTACGTAATTCCAGTCAAGGGCGTATATGCCGTACGGGCACTGGTGGGTGAGCGTTGGAAAAGCGGGGTAATGAATGTAGGGGTTAAGCCTACTTTTCATGAAGGTGTGCTGAATCCGTCGTTTGAGGTTCATCTGTTTGATTTTGATCAGCAGATTTATGGTGAGCCTGTGCTGGTTGAGCTTCATCATTACATCCGTCCTGAACGCAAATTCTCTTCGGTGGACGAGCTGATTACCCAGATTGGCAACGACGCACAAACGGCTAAAAAGCTGTTAGGCTAATTTATTTACATAAGACAGGCGCTGTGTTATACTGACTTATGTTGTGTAAACAACGATGAACCTTGGCTTGGTTGTCCGCTTTCACCAGCGGCTACGAGGCTAATGGCGATTATAATGAAGGAGGTGAACAGGATGGCATTGACTCAAGAGCGTAAACAGCAATTGATCGAGGAGTACAAAACTCATGAATCCGATACAGGATCTGCAGAGGTACAAATCGCTATCCTTACTGAAAATATCGTTAACTTGCAAAGCCACTTTCGTTCGCATAAGAAAGACCATCACTCCCGCCGCGGGTTGTTGAAAATGGTCGGTCAGCGTCGTAAACTTTTGGCTTACCTGAAGAAGACTGATGTTAGACGTTACAGTGCGTTGATCGAGCGTCTCGGACTGCGTCGTTAATTTTCAGACATGTAATGAGAAAAGAAGCCTGGTTGTTCACCGCTTGTCCCTGCTAAGGCGACGGCGGACAGCAGCCGGGTTCTTTTTTGAAGTAAGGAATTTTTTTGACGTACAGATCCTTTAGAAGTGCGAGTCTAGTAAGGTTCTGGTGCTTATTGTGCATAGGGCTTCTTATGAATCAGGCCCGTCTAGGAAATACTGGATATGTATAGAACTTTTACAATGGAATGAAATGGAGGGATACCATGGAGCAACGTGTGGAAATTCAGCTCGGCGGAAGAAAGCTGGTGCTGGAAACAGGACGTCTTGCGAAACAGGCCAATGCCGCAGTTAAAGTAAGCTATGGCGAAACGGTTGTTCTCTGTACCGTGACCGCTTCCAATGCGCCGAAAGATTTGGACTTTTTTCCGCTGACGGTGAACTATGAAGAAAGATTGTATGCTGTGGGGAAAATCCCAGGCGGATTTATTAAACGGGAAGGACGCCCAAGTCAAAAAGCGATTTTGTCCAGCCGTCTGACAGATCGTCCGATTCGCCCATTGTTCCCGGAAGGCTTCCGGAATGATGTACAGGTATTAAACCTGGTGATGAGTGTCGATCAGGATTGTGAGCCGGAAATTGCAGCGATGATCGGAACCTCGGCAGCGCTTAGCATTTCGGACGTACCTTTTAACGGACCGATTGGCGGAGTTGCTGTAGGCCGTGTGGACGGACAATTCGTGATTAACCCGGACATTGCGCAACAGAATGCAAGCGATTTGTATCTGGTTGTAGCCGGGACGAAAGATGCCATCATGATGGTAGAAGCGGAAGGCAACGAAATTCCGGAAGAAGTCATGCTGGAAGCAATCATGTTTGGCCATGACGAGATCAAGAACATTGTGGCAGTCATTGAGCAACTGGTTCAAGTGGCAGGTAAAGAGAAAATGCAGGTTAAACTGCATGCTGTCGATGAAAAAGTGAACAGCGAAGTTCGTGCATATGCGGCTGAACGTTTGGTGGAAGCCGTCAAAATTATAGAAAAACATGCCCGTCAAGAGGCGATTGATGCAGTCAACGAAGAGACGGTTGCACATTTTGAAGCACAGTACATAGAGACGCCTGAGCTTTTGAAAGACGTGAGCGAAGTTCTCTATGATATCGTTAAAGAAGAAGTCCGTCGTCTGATTACGCATGATAAAGTGCGTCCTGACGGTCGTAAGCTTGACGAGATTCGTCCGATCGAAAGCGATACGAGCATTTTGCCGCGTACGCATGGCTCGGGCTTGTTCACACGCGGTCAAACGCAAGCGCTTAGCGTTTGTACACTTGGCGCATTGGGTGATGTGCAAATTTTGGACGGCATTGATCTGGAAGAAACGAAGCGTTTCATGCATCATTACAATTTCCCTCCATTCAGTGTAGGCGAGGCTCGTCCTTTGCGTGCACCGGGTCGTCGTGAAATTGGACATGGTGCTCTTGGTGAGCGTGCGCTTTCCAAAGTCATTCCTTCTGAAACTGAATTTCCATATACGATTCGTCTCGTTTCCGAGGTGCTGGAATCGAATGGCTCGACTTCCCAGGCTAGTATCTGCGCAAGCACACTGGCTATGATGGATGCGGGTGTACCGATCAAGGCTCCGGTTGCAGGTGTAGCGATGGGATTGATCAAGGACGGGGAGCATGTTTCCGTGTTGACCGATATCCAGGGCATGGAAGATCACTTGGGCGACATGGACTTTAAAGTGGCTGGTACAGCAGAAGGCGTAACTGCTATTCAAATGGATATCAAGATTAACGGTATCGATCGTAACATTTTGCAGGATGCGCTCAAACAAGCCAGAGAAGGACGCTTGTTCATTCTTAGCAAAATGATGGAAGCCATCCAGACGCCGCGTGAGCAATTGTCTCCGTATGCGCCGAAAATTATGACGATGCACATTAACCCGGATAAAATCCGTGATGTTATTGGTGCGGGTGGTAAAATCATTAACAAAATCATCGAAGAAACCGGCGTAAAAATTGATATCGAACAAGATGGTCGTGTATTCATCGCTTCCACAAACCAAGAGATGAATGAGAAGGCGCGTTCCATTATTGAAGGTATCGTGAAAGAAGTCGTGATTGGAGAGATTTACATCGGCACAGTGAAGCGGATTGAAAAATTCGGTGCATTCGTCGAAATTTTACCGGGCAAGGACGGTCTGGTTCATATTTCCCAACTGTCTACTGAACGTGTAGCCAAAGTTGAGGATGTAGTTGCTATTGGAGATACGATTACGGTGAAAGTTACCGAAATTGATCAACAAGGTCGTGTCAATTTATCCCGCAAAGCTGTTCTGACGGCTGAAGCTCCTGCAAAGTCCTAGTACCTGCGTACAGCGGATCACTATAAAAGGAGTGCTGTTCGTTTTTTACAGAAGACTCGGGATTGGAATAGCATCTTTTAAGCTTTTGGAAAGAGGCAGAGCTACGTTTCTGGCTCTTTTTTCATACATATGCACAAGCTGTGTCGAAGTGGGCTTCCAGAGGCTTGCTGCGTCATAGTTCTTGTCCTCCCCGCATACAATGTGGACAAACGGGCGGGAGGATGAAGGGATCATGAGAAAGGCAAAGAGAGCAGCGTGGGTTGTAGCCAGTCTGGTCATTACGCTGGTGATTGGGCAGTTTAGCGGGGTGCGAGAGTATGTGAGTCAACTACGCGCCGGACACAGCACGGAAACGAGTGAGCCCGAGGCTGCAACAACGATGGCGATAGCCGCTTTACCAGATAATGCACTCATGCAGCGACTGCGATCAGAGGCTGCCCGACAAAGACGAGAGCCGATTGATGCCAAGATCGACCGGGTATGGAAGGCTATTCCCGGCTATAACGGCTTGGAGGTTGACCTGGACGCGACTTATCGTAAGGCAATTGCGGCTCCGGACCAACCCATACAATATGTGTATCGACAGCTTGCGCCCAAGATACATTTGAACCAGCTCGGCAATGTCCCGATTTACCGGGGAAATCCCGAAAAGCCGATGGTTTCTTTCATGATCAATGTAGCTTGGGGAAACGAGTATATCGCGCCTATACTGGATACGCTGGATCAGGAAAAGGTCAAGGCTACGTTTTTTTTCGATGGTAGCTGGCTGAAAAAAAATCCTGAACTCGCCAAAGAGATTCAAAAAAGAGGACATGAGCTTTCGAACCATGCTTACTCCCATCCGAATATGAGCCGTCTGAGCAGGGAAAGAGCTACACAGGAAATAGAGAAGACACAAGTGCTTCTTCAGGACATTTTAGGTGTGAAAAACGGCTGGTTTGCCCCACCATCGGGCGATTTTAATCAGGAAACAGTTGATTTAGCAGCAGGTCTTGGGCTTAAAACAGTGCTGTGGACACTGGATACAGTGGACTGGAGACATCCTTCGCCGGAAACGGTAATTGCTAAAATCAGCAGCAAGGTCGAATCGGGATCACTGATTTTGATGCATCCGACAGATTCTTCATCGGCGGCTCTCAAAGGCATGATTCATGCCATTCGCAGCAAGGGACTGGTGCCCGGAACCGTCAGTCAGACGCTTTCCCCTGATCGGCAGCTACCTGCTCCGGTTGAGTGAACGTCTTTTTTCTGTTAGGATTGAACATTATGGCAAAGTTTGCAATTCAGTTTAGGAGGGCCAATCGTGGAAAGAATTCAACTCAAAAACGGCCTAAGAGTGGTCATTGAAAAAATTCCAACCGTGCGTTCCGTTTCTTTCGGCATCTGGGTTAAAACCGGCTCCCGAAATGAAACCCCGGACAATAGCGGTATTTCTCATTTTATTGAACACATGCTTTTCAAAGGAACAGAGCGCTTCGACGCGAAGGAAATTGCCGAGCAATTTGACGCCATCGGAGGGAATGTTAATGCATTCACTTCGAAGGAATATACGTGCTATTATGCAAAAGTGCTGGATGAGCATCTGCCGATTGCGGTTGATGTACTGTCCGATATGTTTTTTAATTCTAAATTAGATCATGAAGAGCTGGAAAAAGAGAAAAACGTGATCCTGGAGGAAATCTCCATGTACGAGGACACACCAGACGATATGGTGCATGATCTCTTATCACGGGCCGCTTATGGCGACCATCCGCTGGCTTATCCCATTCTCGGTACCGAAAAGCATTTATTAGCTATGGACAGCTCCCATCTCAGCAATTATATGAAAGAACACTATACAATCGACAATACGGTCATCAGTGTGGCTGGTAATATTGATGATAGTCTGGTAGAGCTACTGGAGCGTCACTTTGGGCACTTTGATAACCATGGAACTGCTTCGCCCCTGACGGTTCCTGCGTTTAACGGTGAGCTGTTGTATCATGAAAAGGCAACGGAACAGAATCATATTTGCTTGTCTCTGCCTGGATTTGCAACGGGTGACGATCTCCAGTATGCTATGGTATTGCTGAACAACGCGATCGGCGGCGGTATGAGCTCACGTCTGTTTCAGGAAATTCGGGAGAAGCGTGGGCTGGCTTATTCGGTCTATTCCTACCATAGCTCCCATGCGGACAGTGGTATGTTCACCATTTATGCCGGTACGGCTCCCAAGCAGACGAAGGATGTGCTGAATCTGGCGCTTGAACTGTTGCAGGATGTGGCTGTTAAGGGACTGGATGATAACGAGCTTCGTAAAGGCAAGGAGCAGTTAAAAGGAAGCTTGATATTAAGCCTTGAGGGCACAGGAAGTCGGATGAATCGTCTTGGAAAAAATGAGTTGATGCTAGGTCAGCATTACACGCTGGATCAAATGATTGAGCACATTGAGCAAGTGACAGCTGATGATGTGAACAAGGTACTGGACCGGATGTTCTCGGAGCCGTTTGCCCTGTCGATGGTCGGAGCGAGCGATTCAGCGGTTAAGGATATGAGGAGGGACTATTTTGTTAACTTACGTGGAAATTAACAGACTTGGGGGCAATGAGGATATTGAGCTGCCCCGTAAAATGTCAGAGCTTGCATCCGGGTTTGACCTGTATGCTGCGGTACAGGAAGACTTAGTTTTGGAACCCGGCAAGCGTTGTCTTGTTCCAACCGGATTGGCTATAGCGATGCCGGCAGGGCTGGAGGCACAAATCCGTCCGCGCAGCGGACTGGCTCTCAAGCATGGTATTACCTGTCTCAACACACCGGGCACAATTGATGCGGATTATCGTGGGGAGATTAAGGTATTGCTTATCAATTTGGGCGAGGAACCATTCACCATTACACGTAATGAGCGAATTGCACAAATGGTATTTCAGACTGTGCCTGAGGTAGAGTTGAAGCAGGTAGACCGTTTGTCTGAAACTGTGCGTGGTGCTGGAGGCTTCGGTCATACAGGACGCTGAGTCCACAGTTTCCTTCAAACGACTGAATGTCACGGCTTTAATCGGCATTTTGGAGAATGTAACTGAATTGTCGATTTTAAGCTAGAGCATGAATAGCATATGAATATGGATACACATAAAAAGCCGTCCCGAAAAGGGGCGGTTTTTTTGTGTTTCTTCACCTATCTATGGGTGGCTGCATAGACTAAAAACATATCGTGTCTCGGAAAGGAGTGATCCGGATGCTAACAGGAATACGCATCGTTGTATTGGGTGGCGATGCGAGGCAGCTTGAGGTAATCCGAAAATGTGTAGACATGGATGCTACCGTCAGCGTGGTCGGCTTTGACCAGCTTGAAGAGCCGCTCAGAGGAGCATCGCGGGATTCGTTGTCTGTCAAGCTGCTTGAATCGGCAGATGCGCTTGTGCTGCCAGTTGTGGGGTGTGATGAGGGAGGCAATGTGAACGCACTTTTTGGATCGCAAAAGCTGCAGTTTCTGAATGAGCACGCCGCTGCTCTTCCGCCCCACTGCGTCGTATATACGGGGATGGCGCGGACGTACTTAAAAGAAATTTGTTCCAGACATGATTTAAAGCTGGTGGAGTTGCTGGAAAGAGACGATGTGGCCATATATAACTCGATACCTACGGCGGAAGGCGCACTGATGATGGCGATTCAGCATACGGATTTTACGATTCATGGTGCAAATTGTATGGTTCTGGGCATGGGACGGACTGGATTTACCATGGCCAGGGCGCTACAAGGATTGGGAGCCAGAGTGAAGGTCGGGGTACGTAGGGCAGAAGATGCGGCGAGAGCGGTAGAAATGGGCTGGAAGCCTTTTATGACAAGGGATTTGGCGGATGAGACTCAGGGAGTTGACTTGATTTTTAATACGATACCCTCTATGATTATCACAGCGCAAATCCTGTCTAAATTGCCACAGGCTACCGTGATTATTGACCTTGCTTCCGCCCCGGGCGGGTGTGATTTTCGTTTTGCGGAAAAGCGTGGAATTACGGCCATGCTCGCCCCCGGTCTTCCCGGTATTGTCGCTCCCAAAACTGCTGGTGCCATTATAGCGAATACGCTGGTGCAGTTGTTAATGGAAGATAATCCTGATCGGGGTGATGCGTAATGAGTTGGCAAGGGAAAACGGTAGGTTATGCAATTACAGGTTCACACTGCACATTTGAAGAGGTTATGCCTGTTATACAGCGTTTTGTTGACGAGGGCGCGAAGGTTGTTCCCATTATATCCAATACGGTATTAACAACGGATACCCGCTTCGGTACTTCGCAAAGTTGGCAAAAACAGTTGAAAGATATAACAGGGAATGATATCATTTCTACAATTGTGGAGGCTGAGCCACTGGGTCCCTCCCAAATACTCGATGTACTGGTGATTGCACCCTTGACGGGGAATTCGATGAGTAAGCTGGCGAATGCCATGACAGACAGTCCGGTTCTGATGGCCGCCAAGGCCCAATTGCGCAACGGTCGTCCACTTCTTTTGGCCATATCAACCAATGATGGGCTTGGTTTGAATGCTGCGAATATCGCCAAGTTACTGGTAGCCAAAAATATATTTTTTGTGCCGTTCGGACAGGACAATCCAGTTAAAAAGCCCAATTCACTTGTGGCTGACATGGAGCTGATTCCAGAAGCCGCTTACGCTGCTATGCAGGGCAAACAGCTTCAACCGATGATTGTGGAACGCAAGACTCCATGAAGTACTATAGTTAACTGCTGAGCATCCCTCGCCTAGAAGATGATTCGATGATGCATCGGGTCTAATTTCTTGTTGGCGGTGGATGCTTTCAGAATAAAAAAATGGTTTTTTAGTCGAGAAGGGGAGATACACCAGATGAGCAATAGAAAGTTTAATGTAGCTGTCGTTGGAGCGACAGGCGCCGTAGGAGAACAAATCGTAAATCTGCTGGAAAAACGGGATTTTCCTGTGGATAAAATTAAATTTCTTTCTTCGCCTCGTTCTGCCGGCACTTTAATTAGCTTTAAAGGTCAGCAAATTCCAGTAGAGATTGCAACCCCCGACAGCTTTGAAGGAATCGACATTGCCTTGTTCAGCGCAGGCGGAGACGTAAGTAAGGAACTGGCACCACATGCTGTTCGTCATGGCGCAGTATGCATTGACAACACAAACGCCTTCCGGATGGATCCTACAGCTCCTCTTGTCGTTCCTGAGGTGAACAGCGACAAAATTGCCAAGCATCAAGGGATCATTGCCAACCCGAACTGCTCCACCATCCAGATGGTAGCTGCTTTGAAACCATTATATGATCAGTATGGCATTTCCCGTATCATCGTATCCACATATCAAGCGGTGTCCGGGGCTGGAAGCCGTGCCATTGATGAACTGAATCGTCAAAGTGCAGCGATCCTTAACGGTGAAGAAGTTCAGCCTGATCTGCTGCCAGTCGGTTCATTGCCGGTGAAGCATCAAATTGCTTTCAATGCTATCCCGCAAATCGACAAATTCCAGGACAACGGCTATACACTGGAAGAAATGAAAATGGTACTTGAAACGAAAAAAATATTGGATGATGAATCCGTGGACGTAACAGCAACGTGTGTACGTATTCCTGTCGTATACGGACACTCGGAATCCGTCTATGTAGAGCTTAAAAAAGATTATGATTTGGAAGAAATCCGCAATCTGCTTGCTTCGGCACCGGGAGTAACCCTGGTAGACAATCCTGCTGCGCAGCTCTATCCGCTGGCATCCGAAGCCGCAGGGAAACCTGACGTATTCGTTGGACGTGTACGTCGTGATTTGGGCAACAGCCGTGGATTGAATCTGTGGGTCGTATCCGACAACCTGCTCAAGGGAGCAGCATGGAACGCGGTGCAAATCGCGGAGATTATTGCTGCAAATGCGGAATAACGTTCCTGAAGCAGGGAGTAAGATGGGGGAAAAGCGATGAGTATTTTAGTACAGAAATTTGGGGGAACCTCGCTGTCCACACCCGAAGCGCGTCAACTGGTGCTAGGACATGTGAAGCGAGAGCTGGAACAACATTTTCAACTGGTTGTCGTTGTGTCGGCCATGGGGCGGAAAGGAGAGCCTTATGCCACGGACACGCTGCTCGAATGGGCGGCGTCTAACGGCGACAGTCTTCCTAAGCGTGAACGGGATTTACTGCTGTGCTGTGGTGAAATCATTTCTGCCGCTACATTATGCAGCCTGATGGAAAATGAAGGTATTCCTGCTACGGTGCTGACTGGGGCACAGGCGGGCTTTATTACGGATGATCAATACGGCAATGCTCGTATTTTGGATATAAAGCCAGACCGTATCGTGGAAGAGCTGAACCAGGGCCGTGTCGTCATTGTGACAGGCTTCCAGGGTCAGACTGTAAGCGGTGATATGACTACCTTGGGTCGTGGTGGCAGCGATACTTCCGCTACCGCTCTGGGTGCCGCTCTACAAGCGGACATGGTAGACATTTATACGGATGTGAACGGCATCTTGACCGCCGATCCGCGCATCGTGGAAAATGCAAAACCGCTTGCCCATGTCAGCTATACGGAGATTTGTAATATGGCTCATCAGGGGGCAAAGGTTATCCATCCCCGTGCTGTTGAAATTGCCATGCAGGCGAATATTCCGGTTCGGGTTCGCTCTACCTTTTCCGAAGGGGAAGGAACGCTGGTCACCCATCCGGAGGGCTTTAAGGACGTACAGGCAGACATCGTTGACCGTTTCGTGACCGGTATTGCGTATGTCGGCAACGTCACACAAATTACCGTAGAATTAAAGCCAGGCTCGGAGCATTTGCAATTACAAGTATTCAAATCCATGGCTGAGCATGGAATCAGCGTCGATTTTATTAATGTAACTCCATCCGGAGCGGTTTATACCGTGTTCGATGCTGATGGAAGCAAAGCGGTTGAAGTACTGAACGGTCTGGGCTTGGAGCCTAAAATTTTGGCAGGGTGCGCTAAAGTATCCGTCATAGGCGGCGGTATCAATGGGGTACCTGGCATTATGGCGACGATTGTAGAGGCATTGGCAGAATCAGACGTACAGATTCTTCAATCGGCAGATTCCAACACGACGATTTGGGTACTCGTTAAAAAAGAAGATATGGTGCAGGCTGTACGCGCATTGCATAATAAATTTGAACTCCATCAATAGGCGCAATGTCCGTGCTCGGACTTGCAAAAAAAGGAGGCAGCATGGTGAACTTCGGCAGACTGATTACCGCAATGGTGACACCTTTTGATCAGCAAGGAGAGATTAACTGGACTGCATTGTCCTCGTTGATTGATTATTTAATAGAAGAACAACATTCGGAGTCTCTTGTCGTATCAGGAACGACGGGCGAGTCTCCTACCCTGAGCGATGATGAAAAAATCAAGTTGTTTGCATTTACTGTAGAAAAAGCAGCCGGACGATGTAAAATCATTGCCGGTACCGGTAGCAACAATACACGTCACTCCATTCATCTGACCCGTGCTGCGGAGCAGGCGGGGGTAGACGGTATTTTGCTGGTAGTGCCTTATTACAATAAACCGAATCAGGAAGGGATGTATCAGCATTTTGAAAGTATTGCAAATTCCACATCCCTTCCAGTCATACTGTATAATGTACCAAGCCGTACCGCAGCCAGCTTGACCGTGGAAACGACGCTGCGTCTTGCGCAAATCTCTAACATTGTAGGAACCAAAGAATGCGCGTCGCTGGCGCAGGTCACACAGATTGCAGCCGCAGCTCCGGAGGGATTCTTCATTTATTCGGGGGATGACGCTTCCGGGTTGCCTGCTATGGCTGTAGGGGCTTATGGTATTATCAGCGTGGCGAGTCATGTAGTAGGCGCAGAAATGAAGCAGATGATTGATGCACTTGTAGGGGGACACGCACAGCAGGCAGCAAAATTGCATCAGCAGTTGTTTCCGGTTTTCAAGGGTTTGTTCGGCTGTCCTCATCCGCTGCCTAATCCGGTGGCTGTAAAATATGCATTGGAGTTACGGAATGTTTCGGTAGGTTCTGTTAGGTTGCCGCTTATTCCTCCGACCGAAGAGGAAGCGGAATTTATTAAGAAGTTATTTGCCCGCTAATCGGGAAGAATGAATTTTAAATGTTAAATGAATACGGGGAGTACGCTTGTTAAAGGCAGCCGGGAGTAAAGAAGCCGGAGGATTTTATAGCCTTGAAAAGGTACTCCGGCATGAGGGCGTTCTTATAGGGCGCCCTTTTTGCTGTGCCTTTTAACCATGTATCAAGATAATTGAACAGGGAGTAATGGTTTTAGACGGCAGTGGGAAACCTATGCGCAACGAACAGGATGACTTGTTTTTTCTTATTTTAATCATGTATAATGAGGTCAAGTGACTGGGTGCGGTATTCTTTTGAAAATTAAATAAATAAATCAAGGTACGACGTCCAACTACCATAGGAGGTTTAGATTCATTTGTCTAAAAAAACAAACAACGATAAATTGATGATTTTCGCTTTGGGCGGCGTCGGTGAAATCGGGAAAAATATGTATGTCGTTCAATACGGCAATGACATTGTCGTGGTGGATTCGGGTCTGAAATTCCCGGAAGAGGACATGCTTGGCATTGATATCGTTATTCCTGATATTTCCTACCTTACGGAGAACCGCGACAAGGTAAGAGGCATTGTGCTGACTCATGGTCATGAGGACCATATCGGCGGTTTGCCTTACGTGCTGAAACATTTGAATGTACCGGTATACGGTACCAAATTGACGTTGGGGCTGGTGGAAAACAAGCTGAAGGAAGCGAATCTGCTTGGCGAAACCAAACGTATTTTGATCAATGCTGATTCCGAAATCAAGCTGGGTTCCACACTGAAAGCAACATTCTTCAGAACAAACCACAGTATTCCGGATTCTGTAGGTGTATGCATTGATACTCCTGAAGGTGCTGTTGTTCATACAGGTGACTTCAAGTTTGATCATACTCCGGTAAACGGACAATATGCAGATTTGCAGCGTATGGCTGAAATCGGCACACGTGGCGTACTGGCTCTTTTGTCAGACAGTACCAATGCGGAAAAACCAGGCTTTACTCCATCGGAAAAAAGCGTCGGCATCGTGCTGGAAGACATTTTCCGTAAGTCGAAACAACGTGTAGTTGTAGCTACTTTTGCTTCCAACGTACACCGTATTCAGCAGGTTATTAATGCTGCTGAATCGACAGGACGCAAAGTGACGGTTATCGGTCGCAGTATGGTTAATGTCGTAGGGATTGCTTCCGATTTAGGCTATTTGGAAATTCCGGATGGAATGCTGATCGAGCCTGAGGAAGTTGGCAAAATGTCAGCGGATCGCGTAGTTATTCTCTGCACAGGTAGCCAAGGCGAGCCTATGTCTGCTCTAACAAGAATGGCGCGTTCCACACATCGTAAGGTGGATATTCTTCCGGGAGATTCGGTTATCATCGCAGCTACACCGGTACCGGGTAATGAAAAATATGTCGGTCGCACGATTGATGAACTGTTCCGTTTAGGTGCCAATGTTTATTACAGCGCAGCTAATCCGGGAATTCACGTTTCCGGACACGGAAGCCAAGAAGAACTCAAACTGATGCTGAATCTGATGAAACCTAAATTCTTCTTGCCAATTCATGGTGAGTTCAGAATGCAACGTCGTCATGCCCTCCTTGCCGAATCGGTGGGTGTAGAGCCGGACAACATTTTCATCACAGATATCGGTGAAGTTATTGAAATTCAGAACGGCGGAGCACGCAGAGCTGGTAAGGTTACAGCGGGCAACGTGTTAATCGACGGACTGGGTGTAGGAGATGTAGGGAATATCGTATTACGCGACCGCAAATTGCTGTCACAGGACGGTATTTTGGTTGTTGTTGTCACCCTGAGCAAGCAGGACGGCACGATCAAGTCTGGACCGGATATCATTTCCCGTGGTTTCGTATATGTCCGCGAATCGGAAGGTTTGCTGGATGAAGCGAATCGTATTGTCTCAAGCACACTGCATAAGCTCATGAGCGAGAATGTAAATGAATGGGCTTCCCTTAAAACAAATGTCAAGGATGCGCTGGGTCGCTTCTTGTATGAGCAAACTCGTCGCAGACCGATGATTTTGCCAATCATTATGGAAGTGTGAGTCAATTGAAATTTGCTCAAAAACCTGAATTAAAAACTTAAGTCACAGGCACACAGTCGCCTCTCTTCCCGCAGGAAATATTGGACGGTTTCCGCGGGAGGGGAGGCTTTTTTGGCTTTTTCGGGTGAGGAAAGAAGGAAAAACATGGGGGGCGGGTATAAAATATTCCATTTCCATCCCATACTATAGGGTGAATACGGGTCACAAAGACGCGTAAAGCGAAAGGAAGATCGCCCACATGGAACAATACAGCAACCTATCATCCGGCAGACAAGAAACGGAAGCACCGGATCAACCTATGCCTGAAGTTGGGCAAAGACCCATTTCCCCCGCTATGGAGGCCTTGCAGCAACTGGGACAAACCTCCATGCCCGGAAGCGAATCCAATATTTTTTGCATGACAATAATTGGTCAGATTGAAGGGCATCTGATTCTGCCACCGCAAAACAAAACGACCAAATACGAGCACATTATTCCCCAACTGGTAGCAGCGGAGCAAAATCCCCGTATTGAAGGCTTAATGATTCTGCTGAATACAGTAGGTGGGGATGTCGAGGCAGGGCTGGCTATTGCTGAAATGATCGCTTCAATGAGTAAACCGACGGTGACCATTGTCATTGGAGGCGGGCATAGTATCGGTGTACCTATCGCGGTTTCGTCCACCTATTCTTATATTGCTGAGAGCGCGACGATGACCATTCACCCGATTCGTATGAATGGCTTGGTTATCGGAGTTCCACAAACGTTTGAATATATGGAAAAAATGCAGGAGCGTGTTGTACGTTTTGTGGTTTCCCATTCGCGTATTACCGAGGAGCGGTTCAAGGAGCTTATGTTTAAAACCGGTGAACTGAATCGGGATATTGGTACTGCCGTTGGGGGAGCCGATGCAGTGAAATACGGCTTGATGGACGCGGTTGGTGGCATCGGAGAAGCATTGAAACAACTGAACACCATCATTGAATCTCGACGTCAGCAAAACGGGATTACAGGGACTCAGCAGCAGGCTCCGTTCGTATCTTTTTCCCCAAATGCTACAGATACCTCGACTGGAACGCTTCCTAATGAGCATAGTGGGGAGTTGCCTCAATGACCTTATATACCGTAATGCCAATGGAAATGGTGTGGGAGGGCATGTGGAAGGAGGCGGAGACGTTTGCGGAGATTCGGGTTGACGGTTTACTTATGCAGGTGCAGCCGCTCGAAAGTCGCAGGGGGATTATCGTGCGATTGCTAGATTGTCCGCTGGAAACTTACCTGAATCCGCGTTATGCACCAGGACAAGTCATCGAATGGTCGTAGAAGGTGTCGAATAGGATGAAAATAGGTCGTTTGATGTTGAAAAAGAACATATGTGCGGATACCGGGTGACGTGGTATAATATTCTTCTGGGGGGTGACCTTGAATGTCCAGAAGAAGGAAAAGGAAAAAGAAAGCCGCGTTTGGCGGAGTTCTAAAATTCGAAATTTACGGCATTGTGCTGATAACTTTGGCGGTCATTGCGCTGTCGGGTGAAGCGGCAGTCGGTCGGTCGCTATCCAAGATGTTTGGGCTGGTACTGGGGAAATTTTATTTTGTCATACCCCTGATCGGCATTTATTATGGTCTGATGGTGATGATTCACCGCAAATGGCCAAACCAGTGGAACTCACGTAAAACAGGGCTGTTGCTGCTGGTATTTGCCTTTACGCTTATGAGCTCTATTTCATCTATGGAGCAGCGTTTGGGGCCGATTAATGCACTTCAACCAGGCGGGGTGATGAGCCAGATACATATAGATATGCGTGAGCAGTTGCTATCGCCTGACAAGGAAGGCCATATCTCAATGCTGAACAAGGATATTAGCGGGGGATACATCGGCGCATTGCAGCTTACTGTGCTGTTGTGGCTGTTTGGTCTTACGGGTGCCAAGCTGATTATGATTGTAATGTTTGTGATTTGTTTTATGCTGCTGACCCAGCTGTCTTATGTGGATCTGGTGCGAATTGTTCGGACGAAGATGCTGGCAGCAGGGGGTAGCGTTCGGAAAAAATGGATTGGTAAAGCCACTCCACTTTCGGCATCTGGCAGAGGTACCGGGAATAAAAAAATCAAGTCCGAGTCGATTCCTGCTTATGAGGAAGATATGGATGATGATTTCGATGAAATGCAGCCTCCGGCGCGTAAGCAGCCGATTTTCTTTCAGCTGTTTGGCCTGAAAAAATCGGCTGGAGAGGACAAGGATGATCGTTCTGTTCATGCTGATGAGGATGATCAAGAGCATGCTTATGAAGCTGAGGAAGGACAGCCCTTGTGGAGAAACGCCAAGCAAGCAGAAGAATTGTCCGATACTGCTGAACACATAGAGGAGGAAGCTTCTGTTTCGGTAAAAAGGTCACCGATCATTCGGGATTTCTTCGAGCAGGTGAAGCATGAGGAAAGAAGACCTGAGGATGAATCAGAGGCATCCTTGGCCGGGTCAGAGCAGACGGATTCAGCTTATGATGAGTCGCTGGATGACAACTTTATGGATGCCGCTGTAAACACAGATACGGACGGTATGGCAACAACAGTTCATAATACACCGGACAGTGCAGATGGACAGGCCCAAGCGAATGCAACGGGGACGTCAGGCGAAGAGACTGCAGGCACAACTGCGGCCATTCCTGCTCCACCGCCACCCAAGCCTTACAAGCTCCCGTCGTTCCGTTTGCTTGCCAAGCCACAAAACGTGGGCAAAGGCCTTGGGCAAAAGGATTACATGCAAACGGCACGCAAGCTGGAGGCCACATTGGAAAGCTTTGGCGTACGGGCAAAGGTACTGGAGGTTGTCCGTGGACCTGCGGTGACGCGTTATGAAATTCAGCCGGACATTGGTGTGAAGGTCAGCCGTATTGTAAGCCTGACGGATGACATTGCGCTTGCGCTCGCTGCGAAGGATATTCGTATGGAGGCTCCAATTCCAGGCAAATCGGCTATCGGTATTGAGGTTCCGAACAACGAGGTTTCTATTGTAACGATGCGTGAGGTTATGGAGACGACCATTTTCCAGGAGTCTGTATCCAATTTGTCCATTGCGTTCGGACGTGATATTGCAGGCCAGACGATTGTTGGTAATTTGGCCAAAATGCCCCACTTGCTTGTAGCCGGAGCAACCGGTTCAGGTAAATCGGTGTGTATTAACGGTATTATTACGAGTATTTTGTACAAGGCGAAGCCAGATGAGGTTAAATTTCTCATGGTCGATCCCAAAATGGTGGAGTTAAACGTGTACAACGGTATTCCGCATTTGTTGGCACCGGTCGTTACCGATCCGAAGCGCGCTTCACTCGCTTTGAAAAAAATTGTAGTAGAAATGGAAAAGCGTTACGAATTATTTTCCAAATCAGGAACCCGTAACATAGAAGGCTATAATAATTTGATGAAAGACAATCCTGCTGCGTTCCTGCCTTATATCGTCGTTATTGTGGACGAGTTGGCGGATCTGATGATGGTAGCTGCGGGGGATGTGGAGGATGCGATTGCACGATTGGCCCAAATGGCGCGTGCCGCAGGGATTCATCTTATCATTGCAACGCAGAGACCGTCGGTTGACGTAATTACCGGGGTTATCAAAGCCAATATTCCTTCGCGTATTGCCTTTGGTGTGTCCTCGCAGGTGGATTCCCGTACAATACTGGATATGGGCGGAGCCGAGAAGCTGCTTGGACGCGGGGATATGCTGTTCATGCCGATGGGCGCTTCCAAGCCGGTTCGCGTTCAGGGAGCGTTCATGAGCGATCAGGAAGTGGAGAACATCGTTAACTATGTGCGTGAGCAGGGTGAAGCACAATATGATGAAACGCTTGTACCGGAGGTAGAGGAAGTATCTGCTGATGCCGATGAAATGCTGGATGAGCTGTACGATCAGGCTGTCAACATCATTTTAGAGGCCAAGCAAGCATCTGTATCTCTGCTTCAGCGCCGAATGAGGATCGGCTATACACGTGCGGCCCGGTTGATTGACTCTATGGAGGCTCGTGGCGTCATCGGCCCTTACGAGGGAAGCAAGCCCCGTGAGGTGCTTATTTCAATGGAGCAATATCAGCAAAACAAAGTCAGTTCCTGACCATAGGCTTTACCGGAAATCGCATCCAAAATCGCTGTTTGTAAGTGTGGTGTTTGTTTAAATTCGACAACACTATGCGTACAGACAGCGATTTTTTTTTGCTTTTTTTCAGGAATAGAGGAGTAGCCGAATGAAAGAAGATTAAAAGGGTGAATAGCTTTAAGCAGAGCTTGTCATAATAAACGTAGCCATCCTGTTAATCCCACAAAAGAAAGGTAGAGCGCAGCATATGAAAAAGACAATGGTCTGGATTTGCACGGGTATTCTCGCAGCCTCGGCTATCACGTACACAGGACTTATTGCGAACGTCTCTGCGCAGCATGCAGAGCCGCTGAGCACGCAGCAGGAAGTACAAGCAACACAGCCTTCCCAAGCAACATTTAGCACAGAGGCGGTTAATTACGGCTCCTACGGTCAGGATGTATATGAACTGCAATCCCGTTTGAAGCTGTTGGGCTTTTTCGGTGCAGAAGTGGACAGTCATTTTGGCAGTAGTACATTGAAGGCTGTTAAGGGCTTTCAAAAAGAGTTTGGCATCACCCCTGACGGAGTGGTTGGAGCAAAAACAAAGCTAAAGCTGGTGAATGCAACCCCTAATTGGAAACCGACGGAAACGCCTTTACATCGTAAAAATGAGGCTTCTGCTCAGGGGAAGACAGCGGATAATAATAAAACAGATCAAAAAGATGAAACAATGGGATCAGCTAACGCGATGGGACTGTCTGACAACGATCTCAAAATTATGGCTAACGCAGTCTACGGTGAATCCCGTGGCGAGCCGTTTGAAGGACAGGTAGCCGTGGCGGCAGTTATTTTGAACCGGGTCAAATCCCCCAGCTTTCCAAACACACCGTCTGGAGTGATTTTTCAGCCGGGGGCCTTTACAGCTGTAGCTGATGGTCAAATCTGGCTCACGCCAAATGAAACTGCAACAAAGGCAGTTCGCCAGGCACTGAACGGCTGGGACCCAAGCGGAGGCTGCCTCTATTATTTTAATCCAAAAACAGCCACCTCCAAATGGATTTGGAGCCGCCCGCAGGTGAAGACGATTGGTCAGCATATTTTCTGCATGTAAACCGCCGAAGCAGCCGGGAGCTTGTCTCCGGTTGCTTCTTGGCTTTTGCATCGTTAGAATAAAGATTGGCACACTTTACCTCTTTACAGGATAATGATTCACAGCGGCTCATGCTAAAAAGGCTAGACGAAATTGACGTCACAAAGGAGTTTTGGACTTGAACAAAACAGGTTTCGAGCGTGGGACGCGCAGACAATTAAGGATTCATGTACTGCCAACCAAACGCTTCAAGACGTTTGCCATATCATTGTATGTAGGTACTCCACTACGAGAGGAAACGGTAACCCGAGTGGGACTGACACCATTCGTACTACGACGGGGTACAGAATCATATCCGCAGACTACACAATTCAGAGAACAATTAGAGCAATTGTATGGCGCGGGCTTTGGATTTGATGTATATAAACGCGGAGATTATCAAATCGTGCAATTTCGAATGGATACGATTAATGACAGCTTTGTAAACAGCTCGGACAGCTTGCTGGATCGTTCATTTGCTTTTCTCGGAGAGGTGTTGACGAAGCCTGCATTGGAGAATGGAGCATTTCAGACCGGATACGTCCAGCAGGAACGGGAAAACGTACGCAAGAAGCTGGAATCTATAGTCAATGATAAAATTCGTTATGCTGGAGAGCGCTGCATGGAGGAAATGTGCAAAAATGAGCCTTATCGTCTGCATCCCCTCGGTCAGCGGTCTGATCTGGATAGTATAGATGCGCAAGGCCTGTATCAGGCTTATGGAGAATGGCTGGATAACGCCAGCATGGATTTGTATGTGGTTGGAGATACGACGCTGGAGGAAGTGGAGAAGTTCGTAGACCGCTATTTCCAACTGAACCGTTCGGAAGAAAAGGGATATGCTCCTGAACAACCAAAAGCGGTGGAGCGTGATGTACAAACGGTGGTGGAGCGTCTTGATGTAAATCAGGGGAAGCTGAACATGGGATTGCGCACTCCAATTACGTATGGTGACGATCGATATGCCTCCGCCCTGATGTACAACGGGATTTTAGGCGGTTATCCTCACTCCAAGCTGTTCGTCAACGTGCGGGAGAAGGAAAGCTTGGCGTATTACGCCTCATCACGGTATGACGGGCACAAGGGCATAGGGACGATTCAATCCGGTATTGAAATACCCAATTATGAAAAAGCGGTTACCATTATCCGCAAGCAACTGGAAGATACGCAAAATGGGGCGATTACCGAGCTGGAAATGACCCAGACACAGGCGATGATCCGCAATTTATTGAAGGAAATGCAGGATTCCGCTTTTGAAATGATCGCTTACGATTTTAACAGACAGCTTTCCGGCAAAGAGCGTACGGTAGATGAGCTGCTGAGCCAGGTGGAGGCTGTCAAGGTGAAGGATGTTCAGGATGCCGCCCGGACGTTCCGACTGGACACCATTTATTTCTTGAGAGACCAGAAGGGGGAATAGCGGGTGGAGCACATACCTTATGAGCATTTGCAGGAAACGCTGTACTATGAAGTGATGGATAACGGATTACACGTTTATGTGTTGCCCAAACCGGGCTTTCAGAAGACATACGCAACATTTTCGACCAAATACGGCTCAGTCGATAATCATTTTCGTGTGGAAGGTCAGCAGCCGGTTAAGGTTCCGGATGGCATCGCCCATTTTTTGGAGCATAAAATGTTTGAAGAGCCTCAAGGTGATATTTTCGCTACTTTTTCCTCCAATGGGGCATCGGCCAATGCATTTACGAGCTTTGATCAAACGGTATATTTATTTTCCGCAACCGAGCATATTCAGGAGAATTTGACCACATTGGTCAATTTTGTACAGCACCCTTACTTTACAGATGAAAATGTGGAGAAGGAAAAAGGCATTATCGGTCAGGAAATCAATATGTATGAGGATAATCCGGACTGGCGGAGTTACTTTGGCCTGATCGAAGCGCTATACAAGGTCCATCCGGTGCATATTGATATTGCGGGTACCGTTCAATCCATCAGCACGATTACGAAAGAAACGCTGTATAGCTGTTATGAGGCTTTTTACCACCCGAGCAATATGATTCTTTTTGTGGTAGGAGGAGTGGACCCGACGGAAGTAATAGAACTGGTGCGTAACAATCAGGCGAAAAAGGATTACAAGCCTCAAGGAGAGATTGAGCGTATTTTTGACGAAGAGCCTGCTACTGTGGCAGAGAAGCGTCGTGAGGTAAAGCTGGCGGTTTCTCTCCCTAAGCTGTTGTTCGGATTCAAGGAAGCCAAGGTAGGTCTCACGGGTGAGAAACTGCTTCGTCATGATCTGGAAACCAAGTTGATGCTTGATCTTTTGTTTGGCTCCAGTACGCAGCTGTATCAAAAGCTCTACGATGAGGACCTCATTTCAGATAGCTTCGGCCATGAGTACAACAGTACACCGCAGTATGCGTTCTCTGCTATCGGTGGAGATACAAAGGACCCGGATGGGCTGTTGGCGCGGATACGTGAAGAGGTGGGGTCCATTCAAAAACAGGGCTTCAAGGCAGAACATTTTGAACGGGCACGTAAAAAGAAAATCGGCGGTTACCTGCGTATGCTCAATTCGCCCGAAAATATAGCGCATGAGTTTACGAGACATCGCTTCCGGGACGGCGATTTTTTCCAATTGCTTCCGGTCTATGAAAGTATTACACTTGAGGATGTTAACCGTCGTCTGAAGGATCATATTCAGTGGGATCAGATGGGCATATCGCTGGTGGTGAGTCCGTAATGTCCAGGGAGAGGGAAACGATAACCACCAAGGATGGGGAATTAAAAGCCATTGGCGATACGACTGTGCTGATCACAGGAGCAAGCGGCGGGATTGGAGCGGCTATTGCGGAGCGTTTTGCGGCTGTTGGGATGAATGTGGTCATTCACTACATGAAGTCCCATGAAAAAGCGAATGAAGTTGCCCGCCGTTGTATGGCTTATTCAGGCAAGGTGATGACCGTCTCAGCGGACCTGCGGAGCAAGGAGCAGATTGAACGCATGCGTGAGAAGCTGGAGAATCACGGAATGAAGCCAGATATTCTTGTGAATAACGCTGGATTATCTCATTACGGATTGCTGACGGATGTGTCGGAAGAGGAATGGGATGATGTGATGGCCGTCAATGTGAAGGGAACCTTTCTGTGTACGCAGGTTTTTATGCCGCATATGATTTCCCAACGCTATGGCCGTATCGTGAATGTGTCTTCTGTATGGGGAATATGCGGCGCTTCGTGCGAGGTGCTGTATTCCACCACCAAAGGCGGGATCAACGCATTCACTAAAGCACTGGCTCAAGAAGTTGCACCTTCTGGAGTAACGGTAAATGCGGTAGCTCCGGGTGCAGTGGGTACGTCTATGCTGGATCATCTGGACGAAGGGGAAATTTCCAGTCTCGAAGAAGAAATTCCTGCCGGTCGATTGGCTCGGCCTGATGAAATTTCATCACTGGTTTATTTTCTGGCGCTTCCTGAATCCGGTTATATTAACGGGCAGGTCATTAGTCCTAACGGAGGATGGGTGACTTGACGAGAAGTACAGCGTTTGGAGGAAACCACCAGTATAGAGAGCACCTGAGAAGAACATATTATAACTGTTGATTTTAAATCTGAATCATCTAAGGAGGATTTA
The DNA here is from genome assembly GCF_030034735.1 of Paenibacillus sp. RC334. Classification (NCBI taxonomy): domain Bacteria; kingdom Bacillati; phylum Bacillota; class Bacilli; order Caryophanales; family Paenibacillaceae; genus Paenibacillus; species Paenibacillus sp. RC334. The sequence goes on from NZ_CP125370.1 coordinate 2,243,107, forward strand.
AGTATGTCAACAGTTGTTCAGAATTTCGATACCTGGAAGAAGTTCCTTGGTCAGCGTGTGGAACAGGCGGAGAAGCTTGGAATCAGCCAGGATACCATTTCAGAGCTTGCTTATGAAATCGGTGATTTTCTGGATGAGAAGGTCGATCCGGCCAACCACTCCAACCGCGCACTGAAAGAACTGTGGGGAGTTGCCGATGAGGACGAGCGTCACACTATCGCCCGGCTGATGGTCAAATTAGCCAAAAGCAACGCATAAGCAGGAACCAACATGAAAAGCTCCCTTTTGGGGGCTTTTCTGTAATGGTTACAGAGCTGTTCTTGTAATTCCTTTGTAATTTATATATCATAAACGTGATCGAGGCTTATGCAATTGTGTTGAATACAAGAAGCCTTTGTGGTCTCAATAATTGATTTTGTCGATTGGTGTTATTTTATGATACAATAAGGCTTTGATTTGGAAATGTTGACGGTTTTGAATGTGAATGAGGTGCTAATGTGACGGAAGAATTGAAACAGTGGTACATGGAGTACAAGATACATAAAAATCGTCCCGGATTGCTGGGAGACATTGCTTCCATGCTTGGTATTCTGGGGGTTAATATACTGACGATCAACGGTGTTGAAGGCGAAAGACGGGGGATGTTGCTGGAAACGGACGATGACGAGAAGATACGCATTCTCGGAGATACTTTAAAAAAGGCCAGCAATATTACAGTTACCGCCTTACGCGCTCCAAGGCTGGTCGATATATTGGCAGTAAGGCACGGACGTTACATTGATCGGGATTCGGATGACCGCAAAACATTCCGCTTTACACGCGACGAGCTTGGGTTACTGGTCGATTTTTTGGGTGAAGTATTAAAGAGGGATGGAAATCAGGTGATTGGACTTCGCGGAATGCCTCGTGTGGGAAAAACCGAATCCATCATTGCCAGCAGCGTATGCGCCATGAAGCGCTGGACTTTTGTGTCTTCAACGTTATTACGGCAGACGGTGCGCAGTCAGCTCTCCGAAGAGGAAATGAACCCTAACAATGTATTTATTATTGACGGCATTGTGAGTACAATTCGGTCAAATGAAAGACATTATCACCTGCTTCAGGAAATAATGAGCATGCCGAGTACGAAGGTTATTGAGCATCCTGACGTTTTTGTACGTGAATCGGGATACAGCTTCGACGATTTCAATTTCATTATTGAACTTCGCAATAATCCGGCTGAGGAAATTATTTATGATACCTTTACAGCCAGTTATACAGAAGATCTTTAAATAAGCGTAATTATACAAGGAGATGATGACATGTCAGAACTGGGTCAGCAATTAAAGGAGGCCCGGCTGCAAAAAGGATTGAGCCTTGACGATGTTCAGGAAATGACGAAGATACGCAAACGTTATCTGGAAGCCATTGAGACGGGCGATTACAAAGTGCTGCCGGGAAGCTTTTATGTCAGAGCTTTTATTAAAACTTACGCTGAAACGGTCGGTTTAAACCCCGACGAGATTCTGGAAGGACATAAAAGCAATGTACCTGAACCAGAGCCGGAAGCTGTCATGGAGCCTGTGACACAGAAACGCTCCAGCCGTCCGGCTACGATTGGGAATCTCAAATGGTTGCCGACAGCTTTAATGTGGCTTTTTCTGGTTCTCATTGTTGGGGTTATTTATGCATATTGGGTGAGTAACAATCATACAGCTCCAAAAACAGCCGAGAATACAACGCCGATTACGACACCGAGTACGTCCATTCCTAACAGCACCAAGGAGGGAACTACGACACCACCGCAAAATACGACGACAACCCCTCCTCAGGAAAGCGCTCAGACAACAACGCCGAATAACGGTCAGACGGCAGCTCCAAATGGTGGCGGCGGACAAACCACTCCTGATGCTGGGCAAACGGGGCAAACCCAACCACCGGAAGGAACAGGTACAGGAACGGATATGACCACTCCTGACAGTAGCCAGCAGCCGAGTACCACTACGCCGCAACAAGGTGTAACCGTGGCTCAGGATGGCAAGCAAGGCAAAACGACGATTTTCAAAGTTTCCAGTGCAACCGGAGCTACAGTCAAGGTGGATATTAAGGCAACGGGGGAAAGCTGGCTTGAGGTGTACAAGGGGCAAAACTCACGTGGTGAAAAGCTGAGTTATGGCATGACCAAAAGTGGAGATTCCGTGTCCTTTGACATCGGTCCGGAAGGCTTGTATATCAAATCAGGACGTTCTTCTGCCACGGATATTTCCGTAGCAGGTCAACCGATAACTGATAATAAATCGACGACTCGTGTTTTGATACAGCAAGGAGAAGCTTCCTCGACCGGAACGAGTGCCGGGGTGAGTGGTACTACTACGGATTCGACTACTGGCAGTACGGATTCAACACAGAGCGGTACAGATTCTTCAACTACTGGCGGTGAATAAACCCTCTATTGCGCGGAAATACTAATGACTGTAATTCATGGGAAGCCCATTTCATTTTCCGCAAAGTGAGGTGTATACATTATGACTGTCAGCTGGATTGTGACAGGGCTTGGTATAATTGTCAGCCTGCTTGGCTATTATCTGACCCCAAGTGCATGGGGCTATGGCATACTGGGCTTTGGTCTTGCTCACATTGTGCTGGGACTTCTGGATATGTTCCGGAATCCGACCCGCAGCCACAGTTAGATATGTTGACCGTGGAATGAAATAAAGGCGTTTTTGTCATTAACTGGCAAGAGCGCCTTTTTAGTGATCGGATTATTGGATTTTTGTAAATGACTAGCCTATAATTAGTTATTGAACTTTGTTGTGGAAAGGAAAGTGAAACGATGGCTTCAGAAAATTCATTTGATATCGTCTCCAAAATGGATATGCAGGAATTGACCAATGCGGTTCATCAGACGGAGCGTGAAATTGAAACACGGTTTGATTTTAAGGGGAGCAAAAGCAGCCTTAAGCTTGAAAAGGAAGCTCTTACAATTGCATCGGAGGACGAATACAAGCTCAACGCGGTAATTGATATTTTGCAATCTAAAATGGCCAAGCGTGGTTTATCCCTTAAAAACGTAGAATACGGGAAGCTGGAGCCAGCGTCTTTGGGTTCAGTACGCCAGCGTCTTGCTCTCAAGCAGGGAATTGATCAGGATAATGCCAAAAAAATTAACATTCTTATCCGGGACTCCAAGCTGAAAGTTAAAAGTCAGATTCAAGGTGATCAGATCCGCGTGACCGGAAAAAACAGGGATGATTTACAAGCAGTCATTCAGTTATTGCGCAAAGCTGATCTACCATTGGAACTTCAATTTACGAATATGAAATAAAGCCGTTTTCCCTCATGCAGATTGTAAGAAAAAATGATGCTTGATGCGCGGCAGGTTATTTTGACATGCGTTTTGCACCATATTATACTTGTAACGAAAATGCAGATGATCAGGTGTATAGCGGTAGTCAAAACGATTTACATAGGATTGAATCCAATCCGAAAACTGCCATTTTTAATCAAGTACGATAATCAGGGGAGAGTGTGTTGTGAATTTACCCAACAGAATTACAATAACGCGGATTTGCCTCATCCCGGTGATGATGCTGGCCTTGCTGGTGGATTTTGATTTCTATCCGCCGCCGATTGAGATCGGAGCTTTCGAGCTGCCGTATAATCAGTTGATGGCGGCTATCATTTTCCTCATAGCCGCCAGCACGGATGGTCTTGACGGATACTTGGCCCGTAAAAATAACATGGTCACCAACTTGGGGAAATTACTGGACCCTCTTGCGGATAAGCTTCTGGTAACTGCTATTTTGGTTTCTTTGGTGGAAATGGGCAAGATTGATTCGTGGATTGTTGTTGTCATTGTTAGCCGTGAGTTTGCGGTTACTGGTCTGCGTCAGATTGCTTTATTGGATGGCTCTGTGGTCGCTGCAAGCAACTGGGGCAAATTAAAGACCATCATCCAGATCGTTGCCATTGTAGCGTTGCTCATTAATAATTTTCCGTTTGTCTTTCTGGGTATTCCGTTTGATTTAATAACGATATGGGCGGCTGCGTTTATTACTATTTACTCGGGAATTGACTATTTTGTAAAGAACAGCCATTTACTTCGCTCCTCCAAGGTTTAACAGGATAAGTTTCATGGGAACAGCGATAGGGAGTTTGCTTATTGCTGTTTCTTTGCATAATTCCCACAACATTCGCTCTACAGGAGGCAGAAACGATGAAAGCTGAAATCATCGCAGTAGGAACTGAATTATTGCTCGGACAAATTGTGAATACAAATGCCCAATATTTGTCACAAGAGTTGGCTACGGTTGGGATTGATGTATATTTTCAGACGGTTGTTGGCGATAACATGGATCGACTTCAGGAAGCGGTACGTCTGGCTCAGAAGCGTGCGGATATTATTTTGTTCTCCGGTGGTCTGGGACCGACTCAGGATGATTTGACGAAAGATGCAATCGCCGCTGTGCTGGGGCGTAAATTACATATAGACCGTCTCGCTATGGATAAGCTGGAACAGTTTTTCCATAATCGCGGGGTGGAAATGACCGAAAATAATCGGCGTCAGGCGCTTTCCATTGAAGGGGCTACTCCTCTTGAAAATGAGACAGGTCTGGCTGTGGGCGATGCGATTGCACAGGATGGTAAATATTATGTAGTTTTGCCTGGACCGCCGAAGGAACTCAAACCGATGTTTGAGAATCAGGCGAAACCTTGGTTGCTCCAGCAAGCACTGAGTGGTGAGGAACTGCCGATTTATTCGAAAATGCTAAAGTTTGCAGGAATCGGCGAGTCAGCTCTCGAAACCCGCTTATTGGATCTGATAAAATCACAGACAGACCCGACCATTGCTCCTTATGCCAAGGAGGGAGAGGTCACAATCCGTATATCCACCAAGGCGGCCAGCGAGAGCGAGGCACTGGTCAAGCTGGGGGCTACGGAAGCAGAAATTCAGCAGCGTCTTTCGGAATACATGTATGCGAGCGAGGACGTCACGCTGGAGAAGGTTATTGTGGATTTGATGTCCAATCGCGGACTGACTGTTAGCGCGGCAGAAAGCTGCACAGGTGGAATGCTGATGGAGCACATCACTTCCGTTCCGGGCAGCTCAGTTATGTTTCAGGGCGGTATCGTGTGTTATTCCAATGAAATGAAGAAGAAGCTGCTCAACGTGCCTCATGATTATTTGGAGGGGGACAATGCGCCCGGCGCAGTAAGCGAGGAAGTAGCCCTTGTGCTTGCAGAGCAGGCGAGAATGGTCACGGACAGTGATTTCGGACTCTCGGTTACAGGTGTAGCTGGACCCGGATATTCTGAGCGGAAGCCGGTTGGTCTGGTTTATATCGGTATTGCTGAGCGTGATAAGGAGACTGAGGTATACGAGCTGAAGCTGAGCGGGAATCGTGAAGCGATTCGTCTGCGGTCTGTTAAAGCAATCCTGTACAGATTATGGCGCAGACTGGTGGAAAATGAGAAGCTCTCTTAATGATCTGTATCCGACGCGAGTTTTCATAGAGTTGTTTTAGGTAAACGATTAATGATATAATCATACTATCGGAAGAACCGTTGCAAAAGCCTTTTTGCCTGCGGTTCTTTTTTGATTTAAGAGACAGATGGAAGTATAGAAGAGAACTGTCTAAACAAAAAAAACGAATGTATGTTCGAAAAAATGCTTGGCAAGCGTGTCAAAACAAGGTATTATTAAAGTACAAACAACGAAGGATGTGAGTTTATTGTCAGATCGTCGTGCTGCGCTGGATATGGCGCTCCGTCAAATAGAAAAGCAATTCGGTAAAGGTTCCATTATGAAGTTGGGTGAGTCCACCCACATGCAAGTGGAAACGATTCCCAGTGGTTCGATTGCTTTGGATATTGCGTTAGGAACGGGCGGCTTCCCGAGAGGCCGAATTATTGAAGTATATGGACCAGAATCATCTGGTAAAACAACAGTAGCTCTTCACGCTATAGCAGAGGTACAAAAAACAGGCGGACAAGCCGCTTTTATCGACGCCGAGCATGCGCTTGATCCATCGTATGCCAGCAAGCTGGGTGTCAATATTGATGAGTTGTTGCTATCGCAGCCAGATACAGGAGAGCAAGCACTTGAGATTGCCGAAGCGCTTGTACGTAGTGGAGCGGTAGACATTGTTGTTGTTGACTCTGTAGCGGCACTTGTGCCAAAAGCGGAGATTGAAGGTGAAATGGGGGATTCCCATGTTGGTCTTCAAGCCCGTTTAATGTCGCAGGCATTGCGTAAGCTGTCCGGTGCTATTAACAAGTCGAATACCATTGCTATCTTTATTAACCAATTACGTGAAAAAATAGGTGTTATGTTCGGTAACCCTGAAACTACACCAGGTGGACGTGCTCTGAAATTTTATTCTACAGTTCGTTTGGATGTCCGCCGCATTGAAAGCTTGAAAAGCGGTAATGACGTTGTAGGTAACCGCACACGTATTAAAGTGGTGAAGAACAAAGTCGCACCTCCTTTCCGTCAGGCGGAAGTGGACATTATGTACGGCGAAGGCATCTCCAAGGAAGGCAGTTTGATCGACATTGGTACGGAGTATGACATTGTCGATAAGAGCGGAGCCTGGTATTCCTATGAAGGTGAACGACTAGGTCAGGGACGTGAAAATGCGAAGCAATTTTTGAAGGAAAATCCGAACATTGCTAGTACGATCGAACAAAAAATTCGGGTGGCCAGCAATTTGATTACGACGGTAGCTCCGCCGACAGAAGAAGAGTTGGCACAGCAAGCCAAGGAAGAACAGGAATTGCTGGAGCTTGAATAAAGCTTGGTGAATCCTGGTTCGTGAACTGGAGCCAGGGGTTATGGCACAGCCGTTTGAATAGCATGATTCTGATGCCCTGCACAGTTGTGCAGGGTATTTTTGCATCGAATGTGGCCTGCGTGTCGGCTACATTTTACTTTTGCGTGGCGGGCGTTTTCAGCTTGCTTTCGTGAATATCAAAGTGAGGGAAGCACATTGCAATTGGAAGATGAAGGTGAACACACTTCGAAGGAAAATGAGCAGCAAGGAATTTCCCTTTTTCCTGATCATGAGGAATTGATGGTTACGAGGGTGGAACAGGGGCAGGGTAGGCAACGCGGAAGATACACGATTCATTTTGGCCTGTATTCATTGTCCGTACTGGAAGATGTAATGATCAAGTACAATATGTTCAAAGGAACGACTTTCGTCAAAAGGGAACTGGAAGAAATCGTTCTGGCGGACGAAAAGCAACAGGCATACGTGCACGCGCTTCGTTATTTGGGACTAAAGCCACGTACACGTCAGGAGATTGAGCAGCGTTTGACGCAAAAGGAAATGGGTCAAGCTGTTATTGATGAAGTGTTGAACCGTCTGGAGCGGGAGCAACTTGTGGATGACGATCTATACGCCCGTCAGTGGGCAAGGCAGCGCATAACGAGCCAGCGGAAGGGGAAGATGTGGGTAAGGCAGGAACTGCGTCAAAAGGGCATCTCTAAAGCCTCTATCGGGGAAGCTTTAGGTGAGGTCAGCGATCAGGAGGAATGGGAGAGCGCTTTGATAGTCGGACGCAGGAAATGGAATCAGGTGCGTGGAGATATAATGGAGAAGAAACGGAAAACGTACCCCTTTCTCATGAGACGCGGATATTCGGGGGATATGACACGCCGCGTAGTCAATCATCTCACGATGGCCGAGCAAGACGGGGCTTCCGATGACGAGGAATTATCGCTGTGGGATGAATAGCTGTTAAACAGCCGGGCATCCATTAGCTGGCATAAGCGAACAGGATGAGCTGGTTATCACATGGAAAGCCACATGGTAATCTACTAAAGTTTGCATTCCCTTGACAATGCCATTTGTCAAATAATAAAATATATATGAAACGATGCTTGTGGAACACCCTTTTTCCTTCCAAAAAAGTGGAGTCCATGGGTACGTTCTCATCGCCAAATAACAAGTGATGCCGCTATGCCAGGCGGAATTGTACATGTGAAAGCATGTGCATATGAAATGAAACGGCCGCGTGCCGTTATCTTAGTTTGACGATCAAAGCTAATGTGACAATTGCAAAAAGTCCCAAGGAATGCCTTGGAGGAACCAACGGGGAGGTGAACAGTATGATGATGACTGCGATCTGGTTCGTTCTCGTTGCTGTAGCCGCGTTATTCTTTGGGTTCGGGATTGGTTATTTTATTCGCAAATCTATTGCAGAAGCTAAAATCTCCAGTGCGGAAGAAGCTGCCGCGCAAATCGTGGAGAACGCGAAAAAAGAGGCAGAAGCGCTGAAGAAGGAAACGGTATTGGAAGCGAAAGATGAAATTCACCGCATCCGTGCCGAAGCTGAAAAAGAAACTCGTGAGCGTCGGAATGAAATTCAACGACAGGAACGAAGATTGCTGCAAAAAGAAGAATCGCTGGATAAAAAATTGGAATCGCTGGAACGTAAAGAAGAACAAGTGGCCAACAAAGAGAAACGAATCGATGAAACCCAGCAGCAGATTGATTTGATTTACAAGAGTCAGGTAACTGAGCTGGAGCGTATTTCCAATCTGACGACGGAAGATGCCAGAAGTATTATTCTGTCCAACGTAGAGCAGGAAGTTCGTCATGAAACCGCTCAGATGATTAAGGAAATTGAGCAACAGGCCAAAGAGGAAGCGGACAAAAAGTCTCGTGAAATTATCACACTGGCCATCCAACGCTGTGCGGCGGACCATGTGGCGGAAACGACGGTTTCCGTTGTCACGTTGCCGAACGAAGAAATGAAAGGCCGGATTATCGGACGTGAAGGCCGTAATATCCGTGCGCTTGAAACCCTTACGGGAATTGACCTCATTATTGATGATACGCCGGAAGCGGTTATTTTGTCCGGATTTGATCCGATTCGCAGAGAGATAGCGCGTACTGCGCTTGAGAAGCTCGTAGCGGACGGACGGATACATCCGGCTCGTATTGAAGAAATGGTGGAAAAATCCCGTAAAGAAGTGGATGAACGAATCCGCGAGTATGGCGAACAAGCCACCTTCGAGGTGGGCGTGCATAGCCTGCATCCGGATTTAATCAAGATCCTGGGACGTCTCAAGTTCCGTACAAGCTACGGACAGAACGTATTGAAGCACTCGATGGAAGTTGCATACTTGACAGGTCTGATGGCCGGAGAACTGGGCGAGGACGTTACACTGGCAAGACGGGCAGGGTTGCTGCATGACATCGGGAAGGCGCTGGATCACGAAGTGGAAGGATCACACGTTGAAATTGGCGTGGAACTGGCGAAGAAGTACAAGGAACACCCGGTCGTCATCAACAGTATTGCTTCACATCACGGCGACTGCGAAGCGACTTCAGTGATTGCTATGCTGGTTGGGGCGGCAGACGCCCTGTCGGCAGCAAGACCAGGAGCGCGGCGTGAAACACTGGAGACGTACATCCGTCGTCTTGAGAAGCTGGAACGCATTTCCGAGTCTTTTGAAGGCGTGGAAAAATCGTACGCTATTCAAGCTGGACGCGAAGTCCGCGTCATGGTGCAGCCAGAGAAAATTGATGATGCGGAAGCATTCCGACTGGCTCGTGATATAACGAAAACGATTGAGAATGAACTGGATTATCCGGGACATATCAAGGTTACCGTCATTCGTGAGACCCGCGCGGTAGAATACGCAAAATAAAGTAATTTAACGAAAAGTGGCCGCTGTTTGTAGGGCCACTTTTCATTATGTAAGGCATACCAGGGAGGGTTTTCTATCAACGTACTATTTATTGGAGATATTTTCGGTAGTGTAGGCAGAAAGGCATTAAGGGAAAATCTCCCTTCGCTAAAATCAAAATACAACCCGCATATCATTATCGTGAACGGGGAAAATTCAGCTTCAGGAAGAGGCATTACTCCAGCCATCGCCAGAGAATTTTTTGATTGGGGCGTACATGGTATTACAATGGGTAATCATACTTGGGACAATAAGGATATATTTGATTTTATAGATGATGAGCCGCGTATCATACGTCCGGCAAACTTCCCGCCAGGAACGCCGGGGCGAGGCTATACCGTGGTGAAAGGTGGAGGCAAGGAGCTGGCGATCGTTAACTTGCAGGGCAGAACCTTTCTGCCACCCATCGATTGCCCGTTCCGCGCAGCAGATGAGATCGTAGATGAATTGCGCAAGAAGCATAAGCACATTCTGGTTGATTTTCATGCCGAAGCGACATCGGAAAAAATCGCTATGGGTTGGCATCTAGATGGCCGTGCTTCAATTGTTGTTGGTACACACACCCACGTGCAGAGCAACGATGATACGATTTTACCGCAAGGAACTGCGTATCAGACAGATGTGGGCATGGTAGGTCCCTATGAAGGAGTACTTGGCATGCAGAGAGAAGCCGTGTTGCAGAAATTTCAGACTCAGCTTCCGGTACGTTTTCAACCGGACAACGGAAAATGGCATTTTCACGCAGTTAGCGTAGAGTTGAATGACAACGACGGTATGGCACGTAAAATTCAGAAAATTAGACTCAAAGAAGATGAATGGCGGATGGATTAACCTTTTTGGAAACTGCTTAAGGAAAGAATAAGGAAAACTGTCACCAAAAAGCAGGAATTTTTTGCTGACCCTCGAATAACATCTAATAGTGGAATCAAACCATCATCATTCCCAGGGGAGGTACTTACTATGGATGTATTAAAAGTATCAGCAAAATCCAATCCTAATTCAGTTGCAGGCGCACTCGCAGGAGTACTGCGTGAACGCGGAAATGCCGAATTGCAGGCGATTGGAGCGGGTGCACTGAACCAAGCCATTAAAGCTGTAGCCATTGCCCGGGGATTTGTCGCACCAAGCGGAGTGGATTTGATTTGTATTCCTGCTTTTACGGATATTGTTATTGACGGAGAAGACCGGACTGCAATCAAGTTGATTGTAGAGCCAAGATAATAAATGTTAGTTGTTGAGCCTGTTTACGATGGTGTAAACGGGCTTTTTTGCATGGAAGTCGCCCTTTATTACATAGATTGTAAGATAACTTCATCACGCTGTAATCTATGAATGGAGGTAAGATGCATGAACAGTAAACCACACATGAAATGGTCGGTTGCCGATTTGCATTGTGATGTGTTGTGTAAGATGCAGCTTAACCCGCAGGTGGATTTCAGTCATCCCTCGCTTGATGTTACAAGAGAGCGTTTGTTAGAAGGCCATGTGAACTTGCAGACATTCGCAATATATATTTCCCAGGTGCTGGGTACGCCAAGATTTGAGCATGTAATTCGTCAGGTTGAACTCTTCAGACAGCATATGATATCCCCATCTGTCGGGTTGAAGTCGCTATTGTGGAGAGAAGACTTGGAAGAACGTAAGGATACATCAGTGGGACATCTGGAAGGGAATGAAATAAAACAACATCAAGGATCACCGTGGGCTCTGCTATCGCTGGAGGGAGTGGAAGCGCTGGAAGGAAATCCGTTTTATGCTGAACTGTGCTATGCCTTGGGAATCCGATTGATCGGGCTGACGTGGAATTATGCAAATTGGGCGGCTGACGGCATTATGGAGCAGAGGGGTGGCGGGCTGACTCGCAAGGGGCATGAGTTGGTCAAGCGCTGTAATGAATTAGGTTTGCTACTAGATGTATCGCATTTGTCTGAACAAGGCTTCTGGGAGGTGTTGGAGGAGGCAGCTCAACCGCCGATTGCTTCGCACTCCAACGCCTTCGCGGTATGTCCTCACCCACGTAATCTTCGGGATGAACAGATTCGTGCGTTGATCGCGCGTAACGGACGGATTGGTTTGACTTTCGTCACGATGTTTCTCAAAGAGCAGGGTACGGTGACCGCTGAGGATTTGTTGCCACACATTGAACATATTTGTTCACTAGGTGGCGAACGTCATTTGATGTTCGGATCTGATTTTGACGGTATTGAGCATCATGTGCAGGGGCTGGAGCATTCAGGGAAATATCCACGTTTTGCGGAACTGCTGATGAAGCATTATCCTGAGGAACTGGTCAAGGGGTGGCTGGGAGGACATGCGCTGGAATATCTGCAAACGAATCTGCCTTCCAAAATGTCTTCTTAAATAGCTATTTAATAGCAGTTATTTTTGGTTACTTAATACCCTTGACAATGCGAGATATATTACGAAATAATTGGAGCATCCTAGAATGGTATGGTGCTAAAATAACGCTTGCTGAAATATGACAGACATTTGGAGCGAGCTTGACGAGTTACCATGCTGTACCGCCATATCAGAGGGGAGCTCCATTACATAATGTTGATAAAAAAGGTTACCTGGCTTGAACTCTTTTATGACTTATTGTTCGTAGCCGCTGTCTCCAAGGCCACTCATGTTTTACTACATGTTGAACATGATAGTATTTCTTTGGAGAATCTGGAAAAGTTTATTTTGATTTTTATTCCGATATGGTGGGCTTGGGTGGGACAAACTGTCTACAACAACCGTTTTGGTCAAGACAGTATGACGCATCGAATCTTTATGATCCTGCAATTGTTTTTCGTGTTAATTATGACCGCCAGCCTGAATATAGATTTTGACGCGTATTATGTATCCTTTTTTGCTGGCTATATTGGTTTAAGAGGCTTGACTGCCGTTCAATATTTACTTTCGGCACCCAAAGAAGCGGGTCATAAACAGGAAACAGCTCGTTTTTTCGGTACCTATTTTTGGATCGGAATAGTCATCTCCAGTTTCTCCCTCTTTTTTGAGTCCTGGGTTCGATATTTGATTTTATATGTCGGCATTGCTGTTGATATCCTCGTTCCTTTGATGGGTCGTAAAAAATTGGTGATCACACCTATCCATACGGAGCATTTATTAGAGCGCTTTGCACAGTTCACCTTAATCCTGCTTGGCGAATCGGTGATAAGTATGCTTTCTGTTTTACAATCTGATCATTTTACGGTCTCTTCCGTTGTATTTGCTGCCTTGGCTTTTGTATTAGTCATCGCAATCTGGTGGCAATACTTTGAGAATATGGAGAAGCACGTAGATAAATCAAAACAAACAGCAGGACAGACTATTATTTATGGTCATTTGTTTATTTATCTTTCACTTAGCATGCTAGCAGCTTCGATACAGCTCTTGTTTTTGGGACAAGTAGCCTATATCTTTGTTCTTTGCTTTACCTTTGCTTCTGTACTTATTTACTTTTTGTCGGTTTTGCTGGTATTCCATCGCTACAGATTAAGTCATCTTAAACCAAGCCTTAGAGTCATTTTTTTCTTAACTGGAGTCCTCTGTGTCTTGTTTATCCTTAACATATTTATTGTTGTTCCCTCTCATCTTATCGTAGCTGAAATCATGCTGTTCTTTATCCTGTTCGCTAAAATGACAGTTCACGATATTAAAGGCTGAATAGGGCGAAAAACGGAACTTTGTCCCGCTTTCCTTTTCTTTCTTGGCAAAGTAGGAGTATAATAGTATAGATGTGTAAAGTATTGTATAGAGAAAAAGGAGTGACCATACGATGAGTAAAATCGTACCTGTCGGCGTTTCCGCACGCCATATTCACCTGACTCAAGAGCATATTGAAATTTTGTTTGGAGCAGGATATCAACTGACTGAATTTAAACCATTGTCCCAACCAGGACAATTCGCCGCAAATGAAACGGTAGCTGTAATTGGTTCTAAGGGCCAATTTGATAAGGTTCGTATTTTGGGACCAGCTCGTCCAGCTTCCCAGCTTGAAATCTCTCGCACAGATTCCTTTGCCATCGGTGTAAAAGCGCCTGTACGCGAATCTGGCAGCATTGACGGAACACCAGGAATCACAGTAAAAGGACCAGCTGGAGAAGTGGAACTGCAAGAGGGTGTAATCGTAGCTGCCCGTCATATTCATTTCCATACGTCTGATGCAGCGAAATGGGACATTAAGGACAAGCAGTTGCTGAAAGTACGTGTCGGCGGCGAACGTGGTCTTGTATTTGAAAATGTTCTTGCGCGTGTGTCCGATTCTTTTGCTTTGGATATGCACATTGATACAGATGAAGCGAACGGAGCCGGCGTGAAAAACGGTGACAACGCTGAAATCGTTGACTAATATACGTATATAATGCCGAAAGGCAAAGGGTCCGATTCTTGCTAAAGAGTCGGGCTTTTTTACATACTAAGGATTCTCAAAATGGTCATCTATAAAAATATGGACATTAGATTCTCAGTGTACCCCTTTTGCGTTCACGGGGATATATGGCGATGGCTTATAAATCATGCTATAATTTAGTGTAATGCCTTTTTCAAAGGAGTTTTTACGGGCTAAAAAGAGATGTACCCATATGCAAAGATATAGTAAAAGCGTAATTGGCGTGAAATAGATGGTGTAAGGAGTGACCAAAGGAATGGCCAAGGAAACGAAAGATTACTCCAAATATTTTGATTTCTCGGATGCAAAGATCATTTCTCAGGATGAGCATAGCAAGAAGATCCGCATTCGCGGACGTGAAATCAATATTATGGCGGAGCCGAATCATAGAAAAGAAAAGCAACGCGGTAAAGAAGACGTACAGGTATTGTACGATAATGCAGTTCCGGATGAGCTGAAGCATATCGGCGAGGGAAAGTATTACATCGTGTACACATTCGGTTGCCAGATGAACGAGCATGATTCCGAAACGATTAAAGGATTGCTGGAGCAAATGGGTTATCAGGCGACAGAGGATCGTAAGGAAGCGGACATTATCTTGCTGAATACATGTGCGATCCGTGAAAATGCGGAGGACAAAGTATTTGGTGAGCTGGGTCACCTCAAGCATCTCAAGACAGAGAAGCCGGGCATGCTACTTGGCGTATGTGGTTGCATGTCGCAGGAAGAGAGTGTCGTCAACCGGATTTTGCAAAAGCACGGTTTTGTCGACATGATTTTTGGTACCCATAATATCCACCGCCTGCCGCAGCTTGTCAAGGAAGCACTCTTCAGCAAAGAAATGGTGGTCGAGGTGTGGTCCAAGGAAGGCGACATTATCGAGAACCTGCCGAAGAAGCGCGAGGGTATGCGGGCTTGGGTGAACATTATGTACGGCTGCGATAAATTTTGCACCTATTGCATTGTTCCCTTCACACGCGGTAAGGAAAGAAGCCGTCGTCCCGAGGATGTTATTGCTGAGGTACGGGATTTGGCACGTCAGGGCTTTAAGGAAATTACCTTGCTCGGTCAGAATGTCAATGCCTATGGCAAGGATTTGAAGGATATGAATTATAGATTCGGGGATCTGATGGACGATATGCGTAAGATAGATATCCCGCGTATACGTTTTACAACATCACATCCGCGTGATTTTGATGACCACTTGGTTGAAGTGCTTGGTAAGGGCGGCAATTTGGTGGAGCATATCCATCTGCCTGTTCAATCCGGCAATACGGATATATTGAAGAAAATGAACCGAAAATATACACGTGAGCGCGTTCTGGAACTGGCGGCGAAGATCAAAGCGGCTGTTCCGCATGCTTCGCTCACAACGGATATTATCGTAGGTTTCCCGGGCGAAACGGACGAACAGTTTGAAGATACCATTTCTCTCGTGCGCGAGGTCGGTTATGACTTTGCCTACACCTTTATTTATTCACCACGTGAAGGTACGCCAGCCGCGTCTATGGAAGATAATGTGCCTATGTCAGTCAAAAAAGAGCGTCTACAGCGTCTGAACAATGTGGTGAACCAAAACAGCCTTCGTTTTAACGGTAGACTGCGTGGCGAGGTGGTTGAAGTGCTGGTAGAAGGCGAGAGCAAAAATAACAGTGAGGTGCTTGCCGGCCGGACCCGTTCCAATAAGCTGGTGCATTTTGAAGGCTCCAAGGATCTGATCGGGACCTTTGTGCAGGTGAAAATTACGGAGCCTATGACCTTTTACATCAAGGGCGATTTGGTTCAAACCGCTGTGGCGGTTAACGGTTAACAAAATATCATAGCAAGGTTTGCATGTGGATCAAATATGAACTGTATGTACGACCTTATTAAGTGAGCAAAGGAGCGATGGACAGTGACAGAGGAGCGGTTGCAACAGTCAGAGCTTCAACCGGCGGCGCGCCAGCATGATCATTTGGTCAATCGCGATATGATATTGGCGAAAGCCCAAGAGTTGGCGGGTATTTTGGGCAACAGTGAAGAAGTGCAGGTATTTCGGAAAGCAGAAGATAAAATCCGCGATCATGAGCGCATCCAGCTTCTGATTGCAGCAATGAAGAAAAAGCAAAAGGAAATTGTGGCTTTCGAATCCTTGAAGAATCAGACGATGATTTCCAAAATAGAGGCAGAGCTGCAGGAGCTTCAGGAAGAGCTTGACGGTATTCCGATTGTAACGGAGTTTCAGCAAAGCCAGGTAGAAATTAATGAGCTGCTGCAAATGGTTATCATGGCAATTCGTGATACAGTTGCCGAAAAGGTGAATGTAGAAGAGGGAAAAAGTACTTCTTCCTCCAATTGCAGTGACTAGAATGATGTATGGTGTGGAGGCTCAGCCTCCACGCCTTTTTTTCAGGAGCAACTTGTAATCATATGTACTGTATCAGACCTCAAGAGGAAATGGGGCATCATAGAAAGGATGAAAACAAGGAATGGATATCTTGCGTAGTTTGGTAGAGGGTGAAGTAAACACATTTTGGGAGTATTTAGGATGTGAATTAATCGAAGCTGATGCAAATGAGGTACATATCGCTTTACAGGCTGGACCGCAGCATACCAATGTGGTGGGAATTGTTCATGGGGGCGTGCTCACAACATTGATGGATCAGGCGATGGGGATGGTTAGTATGGTTTCACGCAATATGGAATTATGTGTGACGACGAATCTGAACGTTCATTTTCTGTCAGCGATGAAACAAGGGCGATTGGAGGTTAAGGCACGAATTCTCCATCAAGGGGGGCGTACCATAACGACTGAGGCGGAAGTAAAGGATAGTGAAGGGATACTCGGCTGCATGGCTACAGCGACATTCCGGGTATTGCGTAAACAACCAGATCATTTGGATAAGGCCTGACGCTTGACAAAACTTTTTATTATGTCATAATGAATTTATCAAAACGATATAATGTGGTGATGCCAATGGATAACGAACGTATAAACGAAGAGACGCAGAAGGCGTCGTATAACATTAAGAAATATCGCACCCCGGATGGTGCTCCGGCAGATATCGTCATGTTCACCTTAACCAAGCGGGAGCGCAAGACGGTGACAAAGACGTTGCCGATCCGTGAGCTGAAGGTAATGCTTATCAAGCGTCGTAGTTGGCCGTTTGCCGGACGTTGGGCGTTGCCGGGGGGCTTTTGTCAGGAAGATGAATCCATTTACGGAGCTGCCAAGCGCGAGCTGTTAGAGGAAACCGGCGTGGACGGCGGTCATCTGGAGTACCTAGGTGTGTATAGTGGACCTGGGCGTGATCCGCGCGGGTGGATTATATCGCATGCGTTTTTTGCACTGGTAGAGGAATGGATGCTGGAGCAGCGGCAAGCGGCGGATGATGCTTCCGAGGTTGGGCTGTTCACGATCCGTGAAGCGCTGGAGGAATTGGAGCTGGCGTTTGACCATCGGGACATTATTGTGGATGCCTACCGGAAGATTCAGTTGCAAATGCTCCAGACGACGATAGCCAAGCAGTTTTTACCTCTGCATTTTACATTGGGCGAGCTGTATCAGGTCATTCAAAGTGTCGTACCGGATTTCGAAGAGCCGAACTTTATTCGCAAAATAACGTCGACTCGCAGCAGACAGGGAATATTGGAAGAGGTACGGGACGAGAATGGCAAACCGCTCAGCTCCAACCAGTATTCACAGAGACCGGCACAGCTTTATCGCTTTAGTGACAGGGTGCCGCGGTTGTCTATCTACACCTAATGTATTGTAGTAGGTCACGTAAAGAACGCACACTCCCCAACTTGAGGATGAAGGAGCTGACTGAACGATGGAGGCATTGATTGTTATTGATTACACGAATGATTTTGTGGACGGCAATCTGCCTGTTGGACCACCGGCAATAGAGCTGGATGAACGGATGGCAGCCATTACGCAGGCGTATGTGGATCAAGGGGACTTTGTCGTAATGGCAGTGGATCGGCATGAGGAAAATGATCTTTATCACCCGGAAAGCAAACTGTTTCCTCCGCATAATATTCGTGGAACCGGGGGACGAGATTTGTATGGCAAGCTCCATAACCTCTATGCCAATCAGAGTGATTCCATCTATTGGATGGATAAAACACGATACAGCGCCTTCGCTGGCACGGACCTGGAACTCAGGCTGCGCGAACGTAGTATTACAGAAGTTCATTTGATCGGTGTATGCACGGATATTTGTGTACTGCATACGGCTGTAGACGCTTATAACAAAGGATTTGCGATTACGGTATACAAGGACGCTGTGGCCAGCTTTAATCAGGCCGGACATGATTGGGCTTTGGGTCATTTTCAGGGCAGTCTTGGAGCCGCCGTATGGTCGGCTGAGGATACGATTTTACGCCAGAAGAAGTAAATAACTTAACGATTGTGCACCCATATCCGATAACAGAATGGAGTCGGATATTGCTGAATCCAGATGGATGAGGCGGTACGTCGCTGCAAAACCGGGGACAGTCAGAGAGGATGATTATGATGCAGTCAACGAGCCTCGCATTACATACAGATAAATATCAGATTAATATGATGTATGCCCATTGGGTGAACGGAAGTCACCAGCGAAAAGCTGTGTTTGAGGCATATTTTCGCAAGTTGCCCTTTGGCAACGGATATGCGGTGTTTGCAGGTCTGGAACGCATTGTGAATTACATTGCAAATCTGCGCTTTACAGAAGAGGATATCCGTTACCTTTCAGAGCAAGAGGAGAAGTATGATCCTATGTTTCTGGAGGCATTGCGCCAGTTTAGGTTTGGTGGAACCGTTCATTCAATGAAAGAAGGGGCACTTGTTTTCCCGAATGAGCCTCTGGTACGTGTCGAAGGAACGATTATGGAAACACAGCTGGTCGAGACAGCATTGCTGAATTTTATGAACTACCAGACACTGATTGCGACAAAGGCGTCTCGCATCAAGCAGGTGGCAAGCGGCGATACGCTGCTGGAATTTGGCACACGACGGGCGCAGGAAGCAGATGCGGCGATTTGGGGAGCACGGGCTGCTTATGTAGCGGGCTTTGACGCGACATCTAATATGCTGGCAGGTGAGCATTTTGGTATTCCGACGAAGGGAACACATGCTCATTCATGGGTGCAGACCTTTATGAGCGAGCAGGAGGCTTTTGACGTGTATGCGAAGGTTTTACCGGATCAGGTCACACTGCTGGTAGATACCTTTGATACGCTGGAGAGCGGCGTTCCCCATGCGATTCGGACAGCGAAGATGCTGGAGAGTCAGGGTAAACGGATGAATTCGATCCGGCTGGATAGTGGTGACTTGGCTTATTTATCCATTCAGGCTCGGGAAATGCTAGATGCCGAAGGGCTGGATTACGTACAAATTGTAGCCTCTAATGATTTGGATGAAAATACAATTTTTAACTTAAAGGCCCAAGGCGCGCGTATCGATGTATGGGGTGTGGGGACACAGCTCATTACAGCTTCGGATCAACCTTCATTGGGCGGGGTTTACAAGCTAGTCGAACGGGAAGTAGAAGGAGAAATGCTGCCGACGATTAAAATTTCGGGCAACCCGGAAAAGGTATCCACACCGGGTAAGAAGGATGTATATCGTATTATAGATAAGAAGAAAGGGAGAGCTGTCGCCGATTATATTTCTTTTCCGGACGAAGACCGTCCGCGCAATGGAAAGCGGCTGAAACTCTTTAACCCGTTGCATCCGTACATGAAGAAGTATGTGGAAAATTACGAGGCAGTTCCGATGCTGGAGCCTATTTTCGTAAATGGGCAGAAAGTGTATGAACTTCCCGGGCTGGATGAAATTCGCGCATACCATACTTCCCAGCTGCAACTGTTCTGGCCGGAATATTTGCGGAAAATGAACCCGGAAATTTACCGTGTAAATCTCAGTGAAAAGGTATGGGGGCTGAAACAAAAGCTGATCGACAGCTATATGCAGCCAGAAGTGGAAGAAAAGGAATAGTTTTAAGAGGCACCCTGCAAATAATGGGGTGCCTCTTTGTGTTTCAGAGCATAAGAGGAAAATCTGTGTGTTATTTGTAAATTTCCCTCATGACATGCCGCAGCTCAGGTATAATAATGCGCTCCATCGCCAAACGGACGGCTCCACGTGAGCCTGGCATAGAAAATACGGCTGTCCGGTCGACAGTGCCAGCTACAGCACGACTCAATATCGCTGCAGAACCAATATCCTCGGCAAAGCTTAAATAACGGAAGATTTCCCCGAATCCGGGCAGTTCCTTATCCAGCAGAGAGGATACGGCTTCATACGTTGTATCACGCGGGGAAATACCGGTGCCGCCTGTCAGAAGAACAGCCTCAATGTCATCGCGTTCCGCGGCTTCGGATACCAGTTGCCGGATGCCATCATAGTCGTCTTTGACGATAACATATCGGGCCACCTGATAGCCGTTCGTTTCCAACAGATCCACCAGTAGACGTCCTCCGGTATCTGTTTCCACGGTGCGGGTGTCGGAGACGGTTACAACCATGCAGCTAACCTGCTGTGGGGCCTCCCGTCGATGCTCCTCTACAGAAGATATATTCATTTGCAATGCTCACTCCTCGATCTATGGTTAGACATACTCTTTTTACAATAGAGGAATGATTGTCGGTGTGCAAGTCAGGAGCAGGCATTAGGGAGTTGTGTGATTTATCCCCTTGCACGGATGGGATGGAATATAGTACACTTCCTTACATAAGCCGGGATTTTTTGTTTGGTCAAGTTGAAAGCGTGAACAACGGTTGATTAATCTCAATTGTCGACGGGTAATAATACAGCAGGGTCAACAACAGGGAGGTAATGTATTATGAAACATTCATACCAACAATGCGTGGATGCTTGCCTGGAATGTATGAACGCTTGCAACGTCTGTTACGTGGCGAGCTTGAAGGAATATGATTTGGCTATGCTGCGCGAGTGTATTCGAGTGAGCCGGGAATGTGCAGAAATATGCGGGTTTGCTGCTCAAATGTTGGAACGCGGAACGGAATTTGCCGAGCAAATTTGTGAGCTGTGTGCCAAAGCCTGTGAAGTATGTGCTGCTGAATGCGGTAAGCACGCTCATGAGCATTGCAAACAATGTGCAGCAGCCTGCCGCCGTTGTGTTCAGGCATGCCGCCAAATGGTGGCTGTGTAATTACATATAATCGAGCCAGCGCCTGAACAGAAAATAAAACATTGCTTTCTACAGGATAGGTTTGTATAATGATGGGAATTAACGTCTTGGAACGGGAGAGTAGCAGGGGAGCCATATCATTACAGCGAGCCGGAAAAGGTGGAAGCCGGTATGAGGCCCAACGTGAAGCGCACCCGGGAGACGGTTGTTCCAACACGGAGTTCCGTTAGTAGTTCAGCCCGGCAGACACCGTTATTTGTCATTGGAGTGAAATCGGCGATTATGCATAGTTCATTGCACAATCCGATTTACGAAGAGTGGTACCGCGGGGATATTGAAGTTCTCGTCTCTTGAATAATTCAAGAGGCGGGAGCTTTTTTTGTTAGATTCTAATGAAAAAAAGGAGAGAAAGCCATGCTGTTATCGATCGCTACTCAGGCTATTTCTGCCCATACGGGCTTGGAGGAAAAGGAGATTTCCTCTTTATTGGAGGTACCGCCACAACCGGAATGGGGGGATGTAGCGTTTCCCTGTTTTTTGCTGGCTAAAAAGTTTAGGAAGGCTCCGCAGCAAATTGCGTTGGAACTGGCGGAGGCCATAACCCGTAAGGAAGGACTGACTGCTTCGGCATCAGGAGCCTATGTCAATATAACACTGGGGCGTTCCATTCATATTCCACTGATGCTGGCTGAATTGAGCAAACCCGAATTTTTCAAGCCAGATCTCGGACACGGACAGCGGGTAGTGATTGATATGTCTTCGCCCAATATTGCCAAACCGTTTGGTATCGGCCATCTTCGTTCTACTGTCATCGGTGCTGCACTGTACCGCATTCTCGGGGAAACGGGGTATGTTCCGGTTAGTGTGAATCATTTGGGGGATTGGGGAACACAGTTTGGTAAGCAAATTGCGGCTTATAAAAGATGGGGAAATGAAGAGCAGCTACAGCAAGATCCGATTGGAGAGTCACTTAAGCTGTACGTGCGTTTTCATGAGGAAGCCGAGCATGACCCATCTTTGGAGGACGAAGGTCGAGAATGGTTCCGCCGTCTGGAGCATGGAGATACCGAGGCTCAGCAGCTATGGGAGTTTTTTGTTGAAGTCAGCCTGCGTGAATTTGATCGCATGTACCAGCGTCTGAACCTTACATTTGATCATGTACTGGGAGAGAGCTTTTACAATAATAAAATGCAGGCGGTTGTTGCCCGATTAAGGACGAAAGGTTTGCTGGAAGAAAGTGACGGTGCGCTTGTGGTGCGTCTGGAGGATGAAGGGCTGCCGCCTTGTCTGATTTTGAAAAAGGATGGGACTACCATCTATCCGACCCGTGATTTGGCTACGGCGTTCTACCGTCATGAGGTGATGAAAGCTGATCGGTTGCTGTACGTGGTAGGTGGAGAGCAGCAGTTGCATTTCCGGCAGGTGTTTGAGGTGCTAAAGCGTGCAGGGGAGACGTGGGCGGAGCAGTGTGAGCACGTGCCGTTTGGTCTGATGCGTTTTGCAGGTAAAAAAATGTCCACAAGACGCGGCAAGGTCGTGAAGCTGGAGGAGGTGCTGGATGAAGCGGTGGCCCGCGCTCTAACTATCATCACCCAGAAGAATCCCAATTTACAGGATCAACAGGAAATAGCCGAGGACGTCGGCATCGGGGCGATCATTTTTGGCGACTTAAAAAATAACCGCCTGAACGAAGTGGATTTCTCACTGGAAGACGCGTTAACCTTTGAAGGTGAGACAGGTCCTTATGTACAATACACACATGCACGTATACGCAGTCTTTTGGAAAAAGCTTATGCTGGCGCCGGTACGGTGGATGGTTCTGGTATCGACGTTCCTATGAGGGAACATCCAGTATCTGATTTCACCGATGCATCGGATGAAATGCTGGGGGATGCAGGCTGGGCACTGCTTAAGCAACTGGTTCGTTATCAGGGACAACTGGAACGTGCGGCTCGGCAACTGGAACCTTCGGTTATCGCGAGGTTTGCGCTGGATACGGCGCAGGCGTTCAACCGCTTTTACGCCAAGGAGCGGATTGTCGATGGTGGGCCGTGGCGCATTCAGTTGGCTGGACAAACTGCTGATATTTTGGCACATACGCTGCATCTTCTTGGCCTGAAAGCACCCTATCGGATGTAGCCAAATGGCCTGAGGAAGAGTGCCCGCAAAGTGAGTATCCTTAGAATATAGCCTAGGACGTGAGCAGAAAAGAGTTAAACGGGTTACACTAACTGTAAGTATCGTAGGCTTTTTTTACAATCAATTTTTGAGTATCTGAAACATTTGTTGATAGTATTGCGTCGATAAGTATAGAAGAAACATAGTAAATATGGAGGTGCATCTCATGAAAAAAAACAAAAGCGTGACAGCAGCTTTGCTGGTGATCTGTTCGTTGGCAGTGGCTACGTCAGCTTCGGCATTTCGTGATATAAAAGGAACAGAGCAGGAGAAGATTGTAAGTTCGCTTCAGAACAAAGGTATTATTCAGGGCATCACGAAGGATAAGTTTGCGCCTGATCAATCACTTACGTATGCACAAGGGGTGCATATGGTCGTTAATGCGATGGATCTTCAAGTTATGCCGGATTTCACGACGGGTTCATTCGCCAATATTCCGTCTTCGGCATGGTATGCCAAGTCTTACCGGATTGCGGCTCAACACCAAATTCCTTTGTCACCGGATATTGATCCAAGTACTCAGATGACAAGAGAACAATTCGCGAATATACTGTACAAAGCGGTTAGTGCAACCGGAGAATATCCAACAGTCCGCATGTACATTAATGTTGCGGATGGCAAGAAGCTGGACCAAGATTCAAGCGAAGGGGTTCAGTTCCTGTTGTTGACCAAAATTGCTAAATTAGATGAAAAGAGCAACTTTAATCCGGAACGTAAAGTAACCCGAATGGAGGCAGCAGAGATGGTCTATAATGCATCCGAATTTGTGCAAAATCATAAACCGATTGAATCCACTCCAGAAAATCCGGCTGAGCCTTCAGATCCGGGCCAGCAAAATGGTATTAGTATGAGTGTAGAGAAGGTGAATGACCAGCAGAACAAGGTAACATTAACCCGTTTGCAGGCACCCAATCCCGGTTACGGCATTGAAGTGGATCATATCGACTACGTAGATGACGCCACTGCAGTGATTTACTACAAGTTGACAAGTCCAAAGCCGGGGGAAATGAATATCCAGGTCATTACGGATACCCACACAAGTACACTGGTGGACAGCAAGTATAAAGTTACGATTAAGGCGGTAGAGGGAACTGTTTTTCCTCCTACAGGATCAGGCACCTCGGTAGCCCAATAATACTTGTAGCGTACACACGAAACATATATTTAGAAAAAGAAAAACAGCAAGTCTCCATTGTATTTATCCGGAGACTTGCTGTTTTTTTATGCATGCTTTGTGTGCTTACTTTATGCGCTTCCTCCAGCCAAGCCGGGTCCGTTTTGACCTGTGCCCGGTTTCTGCAAGGAGCTGGTACCTGCTCGGGTATCGGCTTTTCCAGAAGTGGCAGCTCCTGCTGCTACAGCAGTTTTCTCTGCAAGTAAAGTTTCTTGTTCCGACGATGCACTAGAGGATGGATTTGTATCTGTTCCCGCCGTTCCTGACTGGAGCTGATACATCTGGAAGTAACGACCGCCCTGAGCCATGAGTTCGTCATGGTTACCGCGTTCGACAATCTCGCCCCGATGCAGCACCAGAATTTGGTCCGCACTGCGGATGGTCGACAAACGGTGAGCAATGATGAAGGTAGTACGCCCTTTCTTGAGCACCTCCAGCGCAGATTGGATAAGCGCCTCGGTTTCGGTATCAATATTGGCGGTAGCTTCATCGAGAATCAGAATCGCCGGATCAAAGGCCAACGCACGGGCGAAGGAAATGAGCTGACGCTGCCCGGCTGATAAAGTACTTCCTTTTTCGATCACTGGCTCGTCAAAGCCTTGCGGCAAATGGGCCAGCAGTTTGTCAGCCCCGACATCACACAGTGCTTTGTTCACCTGTTCTCTGGTAATCCGGCTGTCTCCCAGACTGACATTGGAGGCTACTGTACCTGTAAACAAATATGGATCTTGAAGAACGATACCCATATGATGGCGTAGCCACTGCTTTGGAATGTCCTTGACAGAGGTTCCGTCAATGGTGATCGTTCCTTTTTGCGGATCATAAAACCGGAACAGCAGGTTAATAATTGAGCTTTTTCCGGATCCGGTATGTCCGACGAGTGCAACCGTTTGGCCGGGATGTGCAGTAAAGGAAATATGCTTAAGGACAGCATCCTTTTTGTAGGCAAAGGTTACGTCGTCGAACTTCACCAGACCTTTGTAACGCGGCATCGTGCCGTCTGTTACCTGTTCTCCGGTTTCATCCATCAGTTCAAATACCCGTCCAGAGGATACGATTGATGTATCCAGCACCGCAAGCTGGTTGACCATACCAGTCATCGGTTGGAACAGTCGTCCCAGTACATCGACGAAGGCGTATAGTACGCCTAGTGATACAGCACTGCCTGTCGTGCCAAGCGCCTCTGCTCCGAAATACCACAACACGACGGCAAAGGCAAGATTTCTCAGCACATTGACCAGATTGTGTGAAGTGAAGGCGTTCAAATTCAGCATTTTATTCTGATGCTTCATATAATCATCGTTCAGTTCTTCAAACTCATGTTGCGTTTGTTTCTGGTGCCGGAACACACGAATAATGGACATCCCTTGAATAGATTCATTGATAATCGCATTAATCTCACTGAGCCGGGACCGAATGATCGTATTAAAGCGGGTGGCGACTTTGCGATACAGTACAATCCACAAGATCAGTAGTGGTACAATGAACAGAGAGATCAGACCCAGTCTGAAGTCCAGCAAAAAGAGTGCGACATATACACCGGCCATCGTGACAATACCTGAAGTGAAGTTCGACAGTACGGCCACGAATAAATCTTTTACCGCTTCTGTGTCATTCGTAACACGGGATACGACCTTGCCTGCGGGCAGATTGTCAAAAAAGTAAACTGGCAACCGTTGAATGTGTGCATAGAGGTCAAGCCGAAGTTTTTGAATGACCTTGTTGGCCGAGGATTGCAGCCAGTAGGTTTTGCCAAATTCAGCAAAGATCGAAATGACCAGAAAGAAGCAATACCAGCCAATCAGTTGAAAGATACCGGGCATTTCCGGCTTGTAAAAGCTATACAGCTCATCGGCTGTCAAAGCCTTGGCATCATAGCGAAAGGTGTCGGAGCCGCGTGTCACCGTCAGCGTGCCGTTTGCAAAGGAGCGGTTACCGTCAGCCACCTGCACCGAACCATCAATAAATACGAAGGATTTTCCAACTTGTAAAATCCTTGCTTCACGCCCTTTGGGCTCCCCGGCCTCAAAGCGGTCTTCACGCTTAAAATGGGTTCCGGCATAACTTACGGTGCCGTCCACGCTAGTTGTCTCGTAAAATGGTTTTTCAATAGCGAGCATATGGTCGTCGATCATCGTTTTGGCGATGAAGGGTCCGGCCAGCTCGGCGGCTACCCCGATAGTCAATGCGATGAGTGCCGCGATAAAGCCAGCTTTGCTCGTCAGCGCATACTGGAATAGCCTTTTGCCGATATTGGGTTTCATTAGGATACCTCCCCTGAGGTCAGAACAGATTCCACTTGCTGCCGTTCATACTGTTGACGGTACCATCCGTCCGTCTGAAGCAGCTCGTTGTGGGTTCCTTCCTCAATAATGCGTCCTTGCTCCAGCACGACGATCCGGTCTGCATGTTCTACAGCCGAGAGACGGTGAGTGGAGATCAGAGTTGTTTTACCCGAGCGTTTACGCCGGATATTATCAATAATACGTGCTTCTGTTCGAGCATCAACCGCGGACAGTGCATCGTCTAGCACCAGAATATCCGGATCGCCGATAAAGGCGCGTGCCAGCGAAACACGTTGCTTCTGCCCGCCGGACAGGGCTATGCCTTTTTCTCCGACGAGTGTGTCCAGTCCATCGGACAGGGTGCCTAAATCCTGATCGAAAGCTGCGGTACGGATCGCTTCCATGATATCGTCATCATCTGCACGCGGTTTACCGAACTGAATGTTCTCACGCACTGATTTGGAGAACAGAATTTGCTCCTGTGGCACGTAGCCGATCCAGCTGTGCAGTTGTTCAACAGCAATGTCCTCCAGCCGAGTGCCAGAGATTAAAATGTCACCGCTACCCGTCGGGTATTCATGCAGTAGCTGTTTGAGCAGGGTGGATTTCCCGCTGCCTGTTCGGCCGACGACACCTAGCGTTTCTCCACGTTTCAGCTCCAAATTCACATGTAACAGATTGTCAACAGATGAGGTTGGATAACGGAAGGTAACATCTTTCATCGTAATGGACTCGGGGTGGTTAACCGTTACAGGCTGAGCTGCATCTTGTACGTCCGGCTCCACATGGAGAGTTTCGTTTACCCGATCGAGGGAAGCGCTACCGCGCTGCATAATGTTGATCAGTTCGCCAATGGCAAACATCGGCCAAATCATCATCCCCAGATACATGTTAAAGGATACCAGCTCGCCCAGTGTGATATCGTTATGAAATACCAGATAAATACCATATCCGAGCCCGATAACATAGCTAAGTCCTACGCATAAGCGAATCGTCGGTTCGAAGAGAGCGTCCATCCGGGCGACCGCCAGATTTTTGCGAAATACGTCATCGGTAATATCGGCGAACCGTTTTTCATCCATCCTTTCCTGTACATAGGCGCGAATAACCCGGATACCTGCCACGGATTCCAGCACCTGGTCGTTCATATCGCCAAATGCATCCTGTGCCAGCGTGTAGCGCTCGTGAACGGCTTTGCCATAAATGCTCATTGCCAGTGCGATGAATGGCAGCGGCAGGACCGCCGCCAGTGTCAGCTTCCAGCTAATCAGGGTACCCATGGCGACCAGCACGACGCTCAGGTAAACTGTAGAGTCAGTTAGCGTCAGCATGCCAAAGCCCGCAGTACTAGCGACAGAGCGAAGGTCGTTCGTAGCACGAGCCATCAGGTCACCAGTACGATTGCGTTCAAAAAATGGAGGTGTCATCCGCAGCAGATGGTTCATAAAGCGTGTGCGCAACAGGCGCTCCACCAGATTGGCACCCCCAAACAGCTTGTGCATCCATATGTACGTAATGTAGTAGATGACGGCAAGAATGCCTAAAATATAAAAAATATAATGCCAGAGCGAGGACCATGAAATTGAACCGCGTACGATCTCATCAATAGCGCTACCTAGCAGCCGAGGCGGAGCAAGCTCCAGCACGCCAACGGCGATCAGCAAAAACAGCCCAATCGAGTACCGGCTTCGTTCTCTTTTAAAAAACCAGCTTAAATTTTTGAGTACCGAAAACAAGAGGAATCCCATCCTTTCATGAAAAGCTCATGCGAGAGTTGTTGTGCCATTTTGAATAAACAATAAGGCTTGCTACCACTAGCTTCAATCCGGTAACAGGCGCAAAAAAGGCATACCGTCCGCAGACGATATGCCTTAAATCTCAATATCATATGGCGCGCAGATGTTTTCAGCACACTCACCACTGAAAAACTGCTCAAACGCAGGCAGCCACTCGTATTAAACCATACAACGTGAATGGCCCAATTCTGAAGGATGCGTCAGGGGAGATGCTCCGGTATGAAGTTGTTGTGTTTGTAGAGTTGGGTAAAAGGCGAGATGAATGTTTAGCACCGGTAACACTCCTTTCTTCTTCGAATTGGATTCATTCTGAACATGAGTAATCGTTCAATTTGGTAATTAATTTCAAAATGGATCTCGTATGGTTGAATCTTAACACCGTCTTTTGCGAATTGTCAAACCTTTTTCAAAAAAATGTATATCGCTCGCTGGAGATTTTCACTTGAGTAAGGGGCGGTTGGTGGTCATTCTAAATCATGCTATGATATAGTTAACAGGATGTAATTGTACAAGGAGATGAGCTAACGCATGAGCATACAGGTAACTGAACCAGCGGCACAGTGGTACATCAAGGAGCTTGGTCTGAACCGTGGAGATACGATCCGTTTTTTTGCCCGCTATAGTTCCGGCGGTGGGTTACATCCGGGCTTTTCTCTGGGAATTGCCGTAGAGCCTCCGCAGCACCCCGTATTACAACATGAAGCGGCTGGCATTACGTTTTATATGGAGGATCAGGATTACTGGTATTTGAAGGGTCATCATCTGGAAGTGAAGTATCTGGAGGAACATGACGACATTATTTACACGTATGCCGAGGAAGAGCAGTCTTAAAGCTCTAACGTTAGAAATAGCGTGCAGGTTAACCGTTTAGGGACATGAAAAAGCGGCGGAGTATCGCATTACAGGGGATTAACCTGTATGTGATACTCCGCCGTTTTGTTGTCCTTGGGGCGCGCGTGCTGCATGTTAAGGGTTGTTAGGCATCGGACCATCCACTGCAAAATCAAAATCATCTATGTCGTACACATGTACAGGAACGGAAGCTTCAATAATGCGGTGAATCCAGTCCAGTTGATCAGTCAAAATGGGTAATTCTTCACGCTGGGCTGTTAGTACCAATTCAGTCTCGATTGGATCAAAATATTCTCCGTAATGCGCAGTATCGACGGCATTAATGACGATCAGCGAGGTGTTGGCGTCGAACAGGATGGGCAAGCTTTTGGCCCAAGGCATCTGAAGCGCGCGCCGAATTTTTTTCTGATTCAAAGGCTCCTCAAAATAGCTGATCAGTTCGCTTACCTTTCGCTTCACATGCTGATCGTCAACAGCATTTTCCATGAGCGGTTCCGTGCTATCCTGAAATTCGTATAGCTCCAGCAACGATGTGTAAGGCACTATATATTCCACAGGGGCGGGAGTTGTAAGCAGTTGGCCATATATGGCAACCATTACAGCTTCCGTTACAAATTGTCGGGACATCGGTCAAGCCTCCTGCATTTACCAAATTATGCGATAAGAGTATAACACAAAGCGGGACTGAATTCAGCCCTTCATGCAGATTGCTCCGGTTCATTCGTTTTTTACGTTGACTGCCTTTTTCAATCTTATGTCTGCCGCTGGTCAAATACGTTTTTTTATAGATAGCATCTGCCAGCGGCCAGACAAAGGATACGTGGGAAAGCCTAAGTGCGTCCAATTAACAGCGACAGCAGCCCAGCGGCGATGAGCGGTCCTACAGGAACGCCTTTGAAGAAGGCGACACCAATTACAGTTCCGATAAGCAAACCCGTCACAATGATGGGCTGCCCGGACATCAGGGTTACTCCGCGGCCGCCAAGGTAGGCTACCAGGATGCCAATGGCAATAGCGAGCAGCGACTTCCAGTGAAGGAAGGACTCCATCACCTGGCTAATGCTGATTTTACCGCTGGCCAGTGGGGTCATCACACCAATGGTTAGAATGATGATCCCGATCGTCAATCCATACTTTTCAAGCCAGGGGAAAGCAGTATGAAAATGGGTTACCCGAAGTAGCAGTAGTACTACCATGGCAATGGTGACGGTGGAATTGCCGCTGACAATTCCAAGACCAGCCAGTACCAGCAGTATGAGTGAACTGTAATCCATATATGCGTTCTCCTTAGTTCATTTAGCTTTGAATATGCTCAGCGATTTGGCGACCGTGCCAGCGGCCTGTTTCAATGAACACCTCATTGGCGTTGCTGCCTGAAGCGATGACACCCGCCACATATATACCCGGTATATTGGTCTCCATCGTGGAAGGATCATATTCCGGTTTGTCCAGATCCTCGGCCATGTGGACACCCACAGACTCCAGCAGCTTCCGTTCCGGGTGAAACCCGGTGAGTGCCAGTACAAAATCATTTTCGAGTCGGAAAGCTGCTGTCTCCAACGGGGTGACCACTACATAATCCGGATGAATCTCAGTGATGCGGGCGCCCAGATGGAGCGTGATTTTCCCTTTTTGCACCATACTGTCGAACAGTGGACGAACCCACGGCTTAATGTATTCAGACAGTTCGGTTCTGCGATACACCATGTCAATTGTAGCTCCGACACGTACGAGTTCCATCGCTGCATCCACCGCAGAGTTGCTGCCGCCGATGATTGCGACCCGCGTACCGGTATAGGGATGGGCTTCACTGAAATAATGAGTAACTTTATCTAATTGTTCCCCGGGAATGCCCAAATAGTTCGGATGATCAAAATATCCTGTAGCCACGACGACATAGCGTGACGAATACGTTTTGGCTATTCCCTGCTTGCTCACTGTATGTACAGTAAATGTAGCGTCATCCTGTCGTGTGATTGTTTTTGCTTCCTCGTAATGACGGACGTTCAGGTTATAATGTGTCGCTACCTTGCGGTAATACGCCAGTGCTTCATGACGGTAAGGTTTGTCATTAGGCGTACTGAACGGAACATCGCCAATTTCCAGCAGTTCAGCCGTGCTGAAAAACTGCATGTTTGTCGGGTACAGAAAAATGGAGTGAACAATGTTACTTTTTTCGATAATGACGGTTTGCAAGCCTCTGCGACTGCATTCGATTGCAGCGGACAGCCCGCAAGGCCCGCCTCCGATAATGACTACGTCGTGCATCTCGATGAACCTCCCGTTGTATTGGTCTGTTGCGCCAGTTTTGCAGTAGTATGTAAGAAGTTTCAATGCGCTAATTCACAAAAAATTGAAAAGGCGAAACAATTGAATATATGCAATCTCTGCACAAAAGTCAAGTAATATCATCCTACCGCAATGCGTACACAATATCCAGCCGTTTTCAGAAAGAAGTAAAAGAATGATACGATTGACATACATTTTTAACGTACATATAATTAGATGTGTATCTATTATGATGTGTTTATTTTTTACGGTAAATATACGGAAAGTATGTAGTGATGAAAAGAGGGGTTAACGATGCAACTGGATAAAATGGTCAATTATCATAAAGCGCTTGCTGATCCAACGCGTATGCGTATATTGCTGCTCTTGTCACGTGGAGAGATGCATGGTCAGGCTTTGGCAGAAAAACTGAATTTATCCCAACCGACTGTCACGCATCATGCTTCCAAGCTTCGTGAGGCGGGGTTAATCAAGGAGCGACGTGATAAGAATACGGTATATTTCACACTGAATCCTGAACTGATCCGGCAGCATGCCGAGGCGACAGTGCGGTTTATTTTTGAAAAAGGAGAGGGGGAGGAAGAAATGTCAGAGGTTAATGAAACGCTGGAAGCGACAGTCTTGCGTAATTTTTTTTCCAAGGACGGCAAGTTGCGTCAAATTCCCTCGCAATACAAGAAGAAGCTGATCGTGCTTCAATTGCTGGCAGAAAAGCTGGAGCCGGGTCGCGTGTATCCTGAACGTGAGCTAAACGAGTGGATTAAGCAGTACCATGAGGACTTTGCGACGATTCGGCGTGAGCTGATTATGCATCAGTTTATGTACAGGGAACGTGAAATGTATGAATTGAATCCACGTGAGATGTGGACACGCTGGGATCAAGTGCGCTAAAAGCAACTTGAAAAAGATTTAAAAAAAGGTTTGCAGCAGACTTGACAGACGATTTCAGGACTTGTATGATTAAGGAAATTTTAGGAGGAGGCGATGTTATATGCGTACGAACATGAATGGATTGGTTCAGCAGCAGTATGACGTTGTCTCCCGCACGGATGATGCATAGTTGAAGACTATATGAAATAAGTATAGTTTTTACATGGCATTCGGTTGAGCAGTAGAACCGATGAAATCCGCAGGGAGTGATTCCCTGCGGATTTTTTTATGATTAGGGTCTTGGGATAGCCTCGGCCTGAATCATACACCCTCCGCAGGGGTTTTCCCTGCGGATTTTTTGCGTTTTTTGCTCGCGGGAGAGAACATTTACAAGCACCGAGTAACACGGAAATAAAAAAACATCAACTTTAAACATCAGCAATAAACGATGATTCACAGGAGGAAAACAATGAGTATACATGAATACGGCTGGTCTGATTACTGGAACGGCTTTTGGGATCAATGGAAACAAAGCTTTGAAGAACGAGCAGAAAATACACAGGTACGCCCTGCCCGTCTGATTGCCGATTATGGTCAAAAAGTAAAGCTTATGACTATGGATGGAGAACGCTGGGGAGCTGCTTCCGGCAAGCTGAGACATGCTATTGTCGATCCGGCAGAAATGCCGGCTGTGGGGGATTGGGTGGCTGTCACCGTGCCAGATGGAACCTCGGATGCAGTCATTCATGCCGTGCTGCCACGTAAAAGTCGGATATCCCGGCAGGCTGCCGGCTTTGAGACGAAGGAGCAGCTGATTGCGACAAATGTAGATACGCTCTTTCTCGTCAATGCACTGAATCACGATTTTAATGTGCGCAGGCTGGAACGGTATCTAATTATGGCGTGGAACAGTGGGGTCGATCCGGTCGTTGTGTTGAGCAAAAGCGATCTTTGTTTCGATGTGGAAGAGCGGGTGGCAGAAGCGGAGGGGGTTGCCCCCGGTGTGCCTGTCATCGTTATTTCCGCTTTGCAGAATGAAGGGAGAGAGCAGTTGGAGGCGTTTCTTCAACCCGGACGCACAGTTGCCTTGACAGGCTCCTCCGGCAGCGGCAAATCAACAATTGTGAACTGGCTGTCCGGGGCCGAAGTTCAGCTTACACAGGATGTGAGGGAAGAGGACAGCCGGGGTCGCCATACGACAACTCACCGACAGTTGTTCCCCATATTGAGGCAAGCCGTTCTGCTGGATACGCCGGGAATGCGTGAACTGAATCTGTGGGATGATTCCACTGGGGTCGCCAATACCTTCGCGGATATTACGGAAATGGCACAAAATTGCCGTTTTGCAGACTGCAAGCATCAAGGAGAAGCGGGATGTGCGGTAGAGGAAGCTGTGCAGCGTGGTGAGCTATCTGAATCCAGAGTGAACAACTATCGCAAAATGCAGCGGGAGCTGGAGTATCAGGCACGTAAAGAAGCAGATCGGCGGAAAAAGGATCAACGTTCAAGCACAAATCAGGGCCGAGTCGGTAATCGAAGGGGCTGGAGACGTGATGTGGAGTGGTGAGATGAAGAAAGGTTATTTGTAAAAATCACAAGAGAATCTGCGGTGTGGTCGGCATATCCTGTAGAGGGGTGAGTATATGCCGAATTATAGTATTGTGGTGAGTTTGTCGGATCGTCGTCTGTATTTAAAAGATGGAGATCAGACTGTACTTAGTTATCCGGTCGGTATTGGTAAAATTGCTACACAGACGCCGTACGGACAATTTACCATCATCAACAAACAGCCCAATCCCGGCGGCCCCTTCGGAGCGTTCTGGATGGGGCTGTCCAAGCCGCATTATGGCATCCACGGCACCAATGCGCCTTGGTCCATTGGCAAGCTGGTGTCGCATGGTTGCATACGTATGCAGAACAAGGATGTGCTGGAGCTTCAGGAAAAGGTGAGCATTGGCACGCCGGTCACCATACAGCCTTAGTGACCGACAAGTTACAATACCCTGCAAGCCATGTGCTGTCCAATTATGATTTGGGTTGAATAGGGATACGGGCTTCAACCCGTTTGGAGCCCTCTTTGTCGTCCGCGGATTTAACTAGTGTGCCGGAAAGATGCTCTCCGCCTGCTCCATACACTCGTTTCGCATTCGCCCATATGTCTTCGTTAGGTTCGAAGCTTATAACCATGGTGTAACGATTAGCCAGGCTCGGTTTTTTGACCCTCATACTGATAGAGCCGTCAGGCATGACTTTGGTTTGATCGTCATAGCCAAACTGCCAGCGTCCCGGGAAATCAATGGTAAGCTTGACATCTGATCCTTCCAGTAAATTACTGCGCGCATACACATGATAATAGTTGCCTTCCTGCTTCACATCCGGCTTGATCCACACTTTGGGGCTACCGTAATCCTTTGGTTTGTTCCAGACAGGCTTAACCAGCGGGGTGCTTTGTTCCTGCTCAGGATCAAACTCGGCGCCAATTCGGACTTCTTGCCGAAGCTGCTCCTTTTCTTCGTATTGATATACATAGGGCCCTTCCAATTTCTCACCACCGCTGCTGTAAAGATTGCGTATCGGGTCGTCTTGGTCAGCCGGACGGAACAAAACCGTCAGATCCATGCTGCCCTGTATGCCTGGCCGTTGCACACGAAGTACAAAGCTTCCGTCCTTTTGAACAGTTGCTTCGTCCGTGTACCCGGTGAGCAGGGAGTTTTTGACCGCGAGATTACCCTTAATCCGCGCTCCGGCGGGGAGGTTGGAGCGCCCTGTGACCTTTACGGTTTTTCTGTCTATATTTACATTGCCTGATATTTCGACATAACTGCTGCCTTGTTGATGTACAGGGGTGCGATTGGCAGCTCGTTCATCCAGGGAGGACGTATTCTGATTCGGGTTGCCGGTAACGGTGTAGGCGCGGGCCTCAGCCTCATGTTGGGCCATACTGCGGGTAGAGGCTTTTTCCCTGCTGCATGCAGACAGAATTGTCAGTAACAACAAAGTGTATAAAAATATCCAGACTATTTTAGCCAATCTGTGCTTTTCCATAGTTTCTGCACGCTCCTTGTTCATAGCTTCCAGATTTAAAGCGGTCAATTCTTTGAAACTTTATGTATTTACCCTTTATAAAGGTTATGTAATCCAGCCTACTTTATCCAACAGGTTGCTTACATGTTTAAACCACAAGCGGAATGGTTAAAAATGGATAGTCTGGTCATCCCCTTGGAATGCAGGGGCAGCATGTTGTAAAGGAGCCTGAGCCATATGTCCATTGACCGTTTTATCCTGAAAAAGCTGGACAACTGCCGGGAAGAGCATACACGCGCTAATTTAGTGGAGCTGTTTAGAATACGAATTGAGAAGGCGCAGAAGTTGGAACGAGGCGGAAAAAAAGGTTATCGCAAAAGAATACTATAAGCAGTTTGCTATAAAATGATAGGTTCGGCTAGTTACATGTATCATGTTTCAAGGCCGCTGATACGGAGAGGGTGCATAGTCACTCTCTCTTTTTTGCTATGATTTCGGAACAAAAAAAAGTCCCTCTTAGTAGAGGGACAGTGCCAATGAATCATTTTCACTAACGCTATGCAGGATGGCTTCACAACCGACAATTTCTATACTGATCAAAGAGTTAAGACATTTTTGAAGGGCACGCTTGCCTCTGGAGATTTTGTTCTCCAAAGTGTTGCTTAGAAGTTTTAATGTTTTTTGTACAGGTTGTTTGTTTTCTTGGTTGAAGTATACGGGAATACGTTTGTTTTGAAATGTAATTAATGTTCTCACAAAAATCACCTCGCTTGAGTTATTTCATGACTTTATTGTAGAGCCCGTTTCTTAAAATTACCTTAAAAACACCTTATAAAAACATAAAGGTCTGAAAAATTTACAAAGTGTTCACAATACTCTGGTAAACAATCAAATTTAGTTTAACCCATCGACAAAATGACGTATATGCGAATTCTACAAAACTTTGAAAATATAGTTTATTGATTCATATGACTCTTTTAAGATATAAAAATACAACTAAAGTCATGATTTTATAGTGCGAGTGGGTAGTTTGTAACAAATTGACAGTCTAATAGGCGGATGCTACAGTTACGATAGCCATATTTTCATAGAAAATAGGCTCTTTGTGTGAGTTTTACTGTATATATTAAGGATCGGGAGGGATGACAGATGATCCTGACCGTGCTTTCGGGACGACAGGAAACAGAGTGGTTTGACATCGAGGTGGCTGATGAATACTCGGTAGATCATTTGAAGCTGATGTTGGGTGTGCGTATTTTTGGTGAGCCTCCGGCGGAAGGAATGCAATATATTATGGAAGCAAAATTCCCGGAGGGGCTTTGGTTCAGAGTGGATGACGACCAACTGCTGATAGGAGCGGGTCTGCGGGAAGGCTGTACGGTGCGTATTCAGCGTGCTTTTTCGACAACCCGGGACGAAGCTCCTGTATATGGACGGCGTTCGCTGTTTCAAAGTGAAAAAAATGGGTAAATACACACATGAAATTATATGAAACCTTGGTAAAATGAAATAGTAAGCAAAAAGGGGGACTTTTGTCTTGAATGTATTATACCAGCGCTCCCCGAGATTAAGACCGGCGCTCCGAGAGGAGAAGCTGGAGATTTTACGGCCTCCGGCTGAGCCGAGCAAGCCGTCTTTTTCCATTATATCTATACTTATTCCGTTAATGATGACGTTGGTAACTATTGGTTTTTACGTATATATGAGCAAAACAGGCAAGATGGGCAACAGTAACTACCTGATGTTCCAGATGGTTACTGTGGTCATGATGCTTACATCCTATACCATTCCTTTTTTCGTGTATTTGAACAATAAGAAGGACTACAAGCGCAAGCTGGAGGAACGTGACCGGATGTATCGGGAACAGCTCCAGAAGCATCGGGAAGAGCTTGAATTGAAACGCGAAGAGCAAATTCGCACGCTATATGAAATTCACGGTGACCCGCAAATCTGCGCTCAAATCGTCAAAAACCGTAACAGCTCTCTCTGGGAGCGTTCGCCAGAGGATGAGGATTTTTTGCAAGTGCGTATTGGAACCGGACAAGTTCCGTTTCATATCAAGCTGCAAATCCCACGCCCGGACGGCTATGACCGAGACCCGTTGCTGGGAGCTGCGGATGAATTGGGGGAAGAGTTTCGTCTGGTGGATGCTGCTTCCATTGCCTTGCCGCTGTTTCAATCCAAGGTGGTTGGACTGGTTGGAGAGCGAGAGCATACTCTTGCAGCATTAAGAGTGATTCTGGCACAGGTGACTGTCCGTCACTCGCCGGATGAAGTGAAAATCGCTTCCTTTTATGATGAGCGTGAGGAAAGTGAATGGAATTGGATGCGTTGGCTTCCGCATGTGTGGGACGATGACAGAACTGGGCGGATGATGTCAGACCGCAGCAGTAGCGCCCATCAATTGGCCGACTTTCTGTTTGCCAGATTGAACCGCCGTAAAAACAACCGTAACGAACGTCATGGAAAAGGGATGGAGGTCCCGTGTTATGTGGTTGTTTTATCAGATAGCCAGCTAATTGAGGAAGAACCGCTGCTTCCGTTGCTGTTGGAGGACGGACGGGCAATTGATGCGTGTACCATCGTTCTGGCTTCCCGAAAGGAAGCTTTGCCGATGCAATGTCAGCTTATCGTGGAGGCTTCCAAGGAGCAGGGCGTATATGCCCGCAAATCGGAGTCATCGGAGGTTGAACAGCAAAGTTTTAAACCGGATCGTCTGTCGAGAGAGGAAGCAGATGCATTGGCGCGGTATATGGCTCCTATTCGCTTGAAGCGTTCCTCGGCTTCGGATATTCCCTCTGTGCTGCCACTGTTCGATATGATGAGTGTAGCGGGTGTGGAAGAACTGGACGTGTCAGAACGGTGGCGGCGCAACCGCTATCCTGATACATTACCTGTACCTATGGGTGTCCGGGCAGGTGGCAAGAAGATCATGATTAATCTGCATGATAAAATCGAGCGCCAGGGACACGGCCCCCACGGTTTGATCGCCGGTACGACAGGTTCAGGGAAGAGTGAGGTTATTCAGTCCATCGTAGCTTCCCTTGCTGCTGAGTTTCACCCGCATGATCTTGCGTTTATGCTGATTGACTACAAGGGTGGCGGTATGTCCAATACGTTCGTCAATTTGCCGCATGTGGTGGGCACGATTACGAATTTGGACAATAACCTGATCGAACGCGCCAAAATATCACTAAAAGCAGAACTGGTCCGCCGACAGAAAATATTAAACGATGCGGGCAATTTGCAGCATATTGATGAATATTACAGATTGCTCCGGCAGCGGCACGCACAACCGCTGCCTCATCTGGTTATAATTATTGATGAATTTGCACAATTAAAACGGGATCAACCCGAGTTCATGGATGAGCTAATCAGTATTGCCGCCATTGGACGGACATTGGGTGTCCATCTGATTTTGGCGACCCAAAAGCCTGCTGGCGTTGTGGATGATAAAATCTGGAGTAACTCCAGGTTCCGTATCTGCTTACGGGTGCAGAGCGAAGGCGACAGCCGTGATATGTTGAAAATACCGAATGCTGCGTGGATCACGAAGCCGGGACGAGGGTATTTTCAGGTCGGCAGTGATGAGGTATTTGAAGAAATGCAGTTTGCCTGGAGCGGTGCCCCGTATGTAGGCAACAGCGATATTTCTTCCGCACTGCCTGTTCATGAGGTGAGACTGAACGGGAAGCGTGAAGCGCTGCTGACTGGGGGGCGAACGGGCAAACTCAGGCTTAAAAGGGGAAGAAGCTCCCAAACAGCTTCAGATATTCATTGATTATATTGCAGAAGAAGCTGCCAAGGCAGGGATCGAACGGCTTCAGGGACCGTGGCTTCCGCCGCTGCCTGAATTGCTGGATTTAACTGACTTGCCTCCATGCGCCGAAACGGGCAGTCCAGCATCTCCTCAAGAGCTGAAGGCGGTCATGGGTCTGGTTGATGATTTGCCGAACCAGCGACAGGAGCCGATTTATGCATCACTGGATCATGGTCATTGGGCAGTGTACGGTATGCCGGGCATGGGTAAAACGACCTTTTTGCAAACAATGCTAATGTCGGTGGCTCAGCGCTTTCATGCGAACCGTTGGAACGGTTACATCATTGATATGGGTCGAACGATGCGCGACTTTGGGGAACTTCCCCAGATCGGTGCTGTTATGATGGCAGAGGAGGACGACCGGATCAAGCGGTTGTTCCGTTATCTGTTCAAGCAGGTAGCTGTACGTAAGGAAATGATTTCCGAAGCTGGTGTCAAAACGATAAGCTCTTATCGACGTTCTGCTGTTGAGGATGTGCCACAAATAATCGTAGTCATTGATGGCTACCTTAATTTCCGTAATGCTTATCCAGATGAAAATGAGCTGCTGGAATCTCTTTTGCGTGAAGGTGGCAGTCTCGGTATTACATTTATCATTACAGCGAATCGGATTACCGATGTGTTTGAGAAGTTCCGCAGTAATATTCCGAACGCTGTTTCTTTTGAAATGTCTGACCCAAGTGATTATTATTATGCGGTAGGACGACCAGCCAAAACACCGGGGCCTTTAATTCCGGGTCGGGCTTTGGTCAAAGGGCATATCCCGCCGCTGGAGTTCCAGACGGCATTGCCTTCACCCGGAGAAGATGAAACGGAGCGTTCAGCACGGTTGCGCCGCAACATAGCTGGCATCGTACAGGAATGGAAGGGCAAAAACGCCCCAGCCATTCTTCCGTTGCCCGAGCGAATCCCGTTGGCGGAACTGCTTCAGCAATGGGACCGGACGAGCGGGCCTTCGGGCGCGCTTCCTTATGAGGTGCCTGTAGGGCTACAGAGTGACGATCTGGAGCCTTTCTTACTGAACCTCAAGGAAGGTCCTAATTTTATCGTTGGTAGTCCTATGGAGGGAGGAAAAACCTCTTTCCTGATGAGCTGGATCATATCGCTGGCTTATTACACATCGCCGAGTCAATTGGAAGTCTATACGGTCGATACCCGCTATGGAGGCGGGGGACTATCACGATTGCGGCATCTTCCTCATGTCAAGGCTGCTGCTGAAAGCGAGGAAGAGCTTGGTCCATTGGTACAGCAAATGTATGATATCGTTCAACAGCGGAACAAGGAGGGGAATGATCCCGAATTGCTGCTGGTCATTGATGATGCGGATATGCTAAGCAAGCAATTGAACGATTTTACGATAAAGGATCAGCTCTCCGCCATTGTACGGTTGGGGCGTGATCGCAATGTGCATGTCGTGCTGTCGGGCGTGCCATCTGATTTCCCAACCTTTGGCGTAGACTGGTTTAATGATGTTAAGGCGAGTCAAAGCGGTATGCTTTTCGGAACACTGGATTCGAATGATTTATCGTTCTTTCGTATCCCCTATTCAGAAGCGAATGCCGCCGCTGGTGGCCTAAAAGTCCTGCCCCCTGGGCAGGGATACTACGTACGACGCAAATTTACCAGGATAAAAGCGGCAATTCCCTTCTCAGAGCAAGTGAGCTGTGAGGATTGGATAACGGAAATTCGTGACCGATGGCATGTTGTAGTTTGAAGGGAGGTGGCTCATAATGTTAACGTTTCAAGCTTCCAAGCAGAAGTTAATAACCCTCAAGTCGAAGGAATTGTTTTTCCTGGCAGGCGTTCTGGGTTCTGACAGACTGCTTGGGGTGGAAGATCCGTTTAAGGGCTATCTGGCAGAAGAGTTGGCGGAAGAGTGGGAGCAGGTAAAAGCCTCTCTTCTGGAAAAGGGGTATTTAAAGCGGGTAGATGAGGGTACTGAGTTGGCAATGCCCCCTACGGTTTTTTCGAGGGTTGCTATCGCGGGATTATCTAGCCGGGCTTGCCGCATACGCTATTCGCGGGGCGGTAAGCAGTTCGAAGGTTACCTCCATTGCACGAACGAGCGTGTCGTGGAGCTAGTAAAATCCGTTGATGAACCCGATGAGTACCGTCTGTATGATCTGGGTAATGTGGAGAAGGCTTGCGAGACATTGATTGATAAAATGGGCTGGGTAGATCGGCTTGTGCCTGAATCTCCTGCGCTCATGTTCTCCAAGCAGGCATTTAATAAAATTTACGAGCAATCAGCAGGAGAGAGTGTGTCTCTAATCAGCAGTAAACTGACCGAGGCTAGCGGAGATGCAGAGGGGTCTGCGAGACTTGCCCGGTCATTGAGTTCCCGTATAGCTGAAGGAGAACTGCAATTGCTGGTCTGGAACGGCAGGGAGTGGGAATCACAGCGGGTTGCGTTTGTCCTGTGTCCAACGATGAACTGGATATTTCGTATGAGCTCTAATGGCAACGGAGATTGGCTTATTGCAGCCATGGCATCAAGAGATCAGTTTGTGGATTTATTATTAAATTGGCTGCGACAGTCGGCAGAAACTGAAGAAGCGACAGAAGAAGGGTGATGGATATGCGCATTCGAGTTGAACCGGATGTGCTTCGGGGGGCTTAGCGGGCAGCTACAGCATGCGGCGGAGCAAATTCAACAGTTAACAGCAGGGTTGGAGCAGGCGTTACAATCGATGGATTGGGATGTATCTACACGTGAGACTGTCTTGAATCATTGGATGCAGGCCAAGCGAATGTCGGAGCAAATTCATGCTTACCTCCATACATCAGGTGCACAATTGAATCAAAAGGCAGAACAGTTCCAGTCTGTTGACCACAACTATCATACGATTCTGTCATCTGCCAGCCAACCATTAGGACGACCAGTTACAATGCTGGATTGGTCGAATCAGCAGTCATCGTCTATTTTGCCCGGGCAACCTTCAGAAGGAAGCGGTCCGATTTCGGACCCGCAGTCTGTCGTGAATGCTATTGCTGGTGTACAGTCGTCGGATGCAGGTACGCTGAATCAGGATATTTTGAAGCAGGCGTCCTCCAGCAATCCGCAGGAATGGTATTTTGTTGACCCGGCTATAGTTAGGGATCAGCCTGTCGCTTAGTAGATTCTCGGGACTCTCCTGCCTGGTCACATGAGGCCATATAAATTCAGTTCATGGAATCCTGATTTTTTGGGACTTATTAGGTACTAATTCTATTGATATTATATTGTTAGATGCTGTTTTATAGTCAAAAAGTGGGGTTATTACAATTAGGACCTTCGCCTTTTGTAGGAAATTAAATAAACATAGTACAATTTGAACCAGTTAAACAAAACATTTAATATCATCAAGGAGGACTCATAATATGGCAGGACGTATTTTAATTACCCCGGAACAGGTCGATCAGGTAGCCAACCAATTTAAACAAAGCGGTGAACAAAGCCAGCAGATCGTTTCCAGCTTGACACAATCCATCTCAGGCATGGAAGGTCAATGGGAAGGTATGACCAAACAACGTTTCTTTCAAGAGTTTCAGGAAGCCAGCAAACAAATGCAAGCTTTCGTAACGACTTTGAACAGCATCAGCCAGGAACTGACGGCTATCGCTAATAAATTCCGTACTGTTGACCAAACGAAGTAAGATGCGAGATAGGCATCACCTTATAATATACCACTCTATGAGGAAGCAATATATATGAACCATTTCTTGTGGTTTGTACATTTGGTATAGTGGTTATCAGGAGAAACCGGGCGATCTTCGGATACCCGGTTTTCTTGCCATCCACAGATTGTATATAATAGGGTGTGGAAACTAGCATACTGAACGATGTAAGGAGAGGGATGTTCCATGTCTTTTCAACCGAATCCGGGAGACGAATTGATCATAAACGGCACAGCCTATGTGGTTGGGCGACATCCTGCTGCACCCGGTTTGGCTTATGCTCAAGCAGGGCGGCAGGGGATCGTATACCAGTTGAATGCCAAAAGCGGAGTGCCGCATGAGGCTAAAGCCCTTAAAGTGTTTTTTCCAAAGTTCCGTATCCCGGCTATGGTTTATCAATCAGAGCATATGGAAGCGTATGGGGATATCCCCGGGTTGCAGGTATGCAAGCGTGATGTGCTCACTCCAGAAAGAAACGGAAGTCTGATCGCCGAGCAGCCTGATTTGCTATATGCAGTGCTGATGCCATGGATTCATGGGACAACATGGTTCGATTGCCTCACAGCTCAGCAGCAGCTTGAGGCTTCCGATAGTCTGGCTTTGGCCAGAGCGCTGGCAGGGATCGGCTCAGCTATGGAGCAAAAAGGACTGGCACACTGTGATTTATCTGCGCCGAATGTCATGCTTCCGTTTTTTTCTGAAGTGGAACTGCCTGAAGGCACATCAGCTGTAGAATTGGTCGATGTGGAACAAATGTACAGTACCAAAATGGATCGTCCGGATGCTCTATTAGCGGGTTCGCCGGGGTATGCTGCGCACCGTACCGTTCACAGCGGATTATGGAGCGCGTATGCGGATCGTTTTGCAGGGGCCGTTATTATCGGCGAAATGCTGGGATGGTCAGACCGTGTGGTGGTCGATAAAGCGTGGGGCGAAAGTTATTTTGACCAGCATGAAATGCAGACGCCTTGCGAACGTTATTATATTTTACGCAAGTCGCTGGAAGCCCGTTGGGGAAGCAAAGTGGTGGAGCTGTTTAGCCGTGCCTGGGACAGCCAGGATCTGAGCAGTTGCCCTACCTTTGGTGAATGGCTGGTTGTACTCAATGCACTTACTGAGCAAGAGATTCCTGTTGAAGTAGAGACGGTGGAAACCGAGGCGACAGAGGCAGCAGCATTAGCTACTGGCGAGTCCGGGGAAGCTGCATCCTCCTTGGTTGCACCGCTCCAAGCGGAACAAGCTGCGATACTGAACCAGGCGATTGAGGAGCAAGGGGAGCGTGGGGTGACGGACAAGCTGTTCCGACAGGCACGTGAACTGGAGAAGCAAAACAAGCCTGCTGCGGCCCTAGAGGTATATCGGTCGTTGTATCATTTTGTAGAAGACGGCAGCCCTCTGCATGTGGAGGTATCGGCTGCCATTATGGGGCTGGAGGAGCAGTTGAACCCCAAGCCGCCTGAGCAGCCTGAAAAATCAGCAGCCTGGTACCGCTCCAAAACGTTCATTGTGACAACGGCGGCGGCTGTCGTTCTGCTGGCTGTTGGCATTCCAGCCGTGAATATTCTGGCTGATCAGTCCAATCAGCGGCAAATCGAGGCAACCAAGCAGGAAGAAGCCGCAAAGGCGGCGAAAGCGAAGCTGGCTGCCGAGCAGGAGGCCTCTCAAAAGGCACTGACGGAGAAGCAGCGGCAGGAAGCTGAGCAGCAGGCCAAACAACAGGCTCTTGCTGCCCAAAAGCAGCAGGAAGAGCAGAAAAAACAACAGGCC
Organism: Paenibacillus sp. RC334; assembly: GCF_030034735.1. Taxonomy (NCBI): domain Bacteria; kingdom Bacillati; phylum Bacillota; class Bacilli; order Caryophanales; family Paenibacillaceae; genus Paenibacillus; species Paenibacillus sp. RC334. The sequence continues at coordinate 2,287,997 of NZ_CP125370.1, forward strand.
CTTGTAGCTCAGCAAGTTAAATATGAAGCCTACCTTGCTCAAAAGGAACAAAACAAGCAGGCGGCCGCCAAGCTGGCAAAGCAGAAAGCGTATGATCAGCAGGCGAAATACGAAAAATATTTAGCCTGGAAAAAGAACGAGGCTGCCCGCGCAGCGCAGGAAGAGGCAGCACGTAAGGCGGCGGCAGAGGCGAAGCAAAAGCAAAAAGCATCAATTCATGCAAGTAACAAACAAAATGTTCTCCAGCTTATTTCCCTGTATAACAAGGCTTATGCTTCTCAGGAGGGCGGAAGCACGGCGAAGGCGAAGGGTTTTGCCAATCGTTTTAGAGCGTTGTACGAAAGTAATTCTTCCTATTATCGTTCGGTAGGCGAAGTTGGTTATCGCGCTTCCTCTATCTATAACTTTTTGAGCGATACGAATTTCAGACTGCCTAAAATTTAATTATTCATATTTTCAGATATGGATTGAATGACAGAAGTAGTTTAGAAGGTAACTGAGGGGAGCATGTGTAAACGATGAATTATACGATACAGGCTTCACAACGTACCCCCGCCCTGATCATTTACCTGATTGACATTAGCGCGTCAATGAACATGCTTATGGAGGGGCGGCGGCGAATTGATGTCGTATATGAAGCTATATCACTGGCGATCCGGCAGATGGTTTTCCGTTCGACGAAAGGGAATCGGCTGACTGCACGCTACCGGATTGCGATTTTGGCTTATAGTGACGACGTATATGATCTGCTCAACGGTGTGAAGGGGATTGATGAAATCGCAGCGATTGGTTCTTTGCCCGATTTGACGCCCAAACGGTTTTCAGATTCGGCAAAAGCTTTCTTGCAAGCCGAACGAATTTTACAGGCAGAGCTGCCGGGGATGCAGGATTGCCCTGCGCCTTTGGTTTGTCATATGACAGATGGTGTTTCCACAGGTGATGATCCAGAACCGATTGCGAAGCGTATTATGAGCATGAGCGTACCGGACGGCAATGTACTGGTGGAAAACATATTTTTATCGGACAGACTACTGGAAACGCCTATTCAGGACCCACGCCGCTGGAAAGGTCTTACGCATAATACGCCGTTACAGGATGAACATGCTGTGAAATTGCGTAATATGTCTTCTGTACTTCCTGAAAGCTATCGGGAAATGCTGTTTGAGGCAGATTATCAGCTAGGTGAGGGAGCAGTTATGATGCTGCCTGGAACCTGTCCGGAACTGGTGTCCATCGGTTTTCAAATGTCGGCCGCAACGCCTGTACGGTAAGGAGGAAAACGCATGAATCCACTGCTGTCTCTGCTCCCCACGAGCAAAAGGAAGGGAATAAATGCACGGCTGGCGCAGCGTTTTGCCTACATCAGCTCTCAGACGGGCGATCAGCCACTATCGACGCATCATAGCCGATTTATGTGCCGTTATGGTTACGGAAGGTCTGCCGAATCTGCCAGTATGGGTGAAAGCGGACAGGATTTCGCCGCAGTGCGTATTCATAAATCCGTCTGTTGTTTTGTTCTGTGTGATGGTGTCGGGCTTAGTTACCAGGGAGATTTTGCAGCCCGCTATTTGGGTTCCTCTTTGCTGGATTGGATGGAACAGGGGCAGGATCTGTCTGCCGATAAGCTGGGGCTGTACCTCGAACGCTTGGCGGGTACAGCTGCGGAGGAACTGGATCGGCAGCCTTTACACCATGAATCGGGCTTGATGCGTTCGGTGCTGGAGGATAAACGTCGTCAGGGAAGCCAGTCGATGTATATTTGCGGTAAAATCGAACTGCCAAAGCGCGGCACCCGCGGGCGTCTCAGACTTGCCTGGCAAGGAGATTCACGATTGCGGCTGTGGAACGGGACGGAGGAGATCAGCGAATTGTTTGATCATACCTTTTCCACAGCGGAACGCTGGTCCACAAACCGCGGGCCGATTGGAGGTAAGCCTCATTGGTACGAAAGAAGTATACCCGCAGATATGCCGATGAGATTACAGGTATATAGTGACGGATTATCCGATTTGGACCCTATTCGTGAGCCTGTCCCTGATGAGCAGATACAGGTTTTGCTGGATGCCTCCCATACCGGAGGGCTTGATGATGATGCGGCATTTATTGAATTGCAGTGGTAAATGGAATAAGAAAAGGACGTATGCATCCATACTGATGGCTGCATAACGTCCTTTTTTGATGAATACATAGAAAGAAACTAAAGGTCAACAAGAAAGGAGAAGAAAAGGTGCGATAATGGGTGTATGATTGGTCCTTTTCTTGAATATCGCAAAGGAATAGCAAAAAATGCGCAAAAATGGTGATTATAAAGTATACCTTTTTGGGTAATCTTGTGATTATACAGGATACTGAAAGGGAGCGATACATATGAGCTACACATTGGCAGGAGGCGCGCGCTTTGAAGGCAAAACGGCTCTGATCACGGGGGCTGGTTCTGGTATTGGCAAGGCAACAGCTATTCAAATGGCCAGAGAGGGAGCAAATGTTGCTCTTTTTGATGTCAGTAATGAACGGATTGTAGAGACGGAGAGAGAGATTAATGCTATACGTGAAGGTGCCGCTCGGGCTTTTGACGTGGATATTGCCGATCCGGTGCGTGTGGAAAAAGCAGTTTTGGAAGCAGTTGAACTGTTTGGCGGACTGCATATCATTTTTGCCAATGCGGGGATTAACGGGGTGGTCGGACCGATTGAGGATTTGAGCATCGAGGATTGGCGGCAGACGCTGTCTACGAATCTGGACGGCACTTTCCTGACGGTGAAGTATACCGTACCGCATTTGAAAAAAAACGGTGGCGGCAGCATTATCATTACAAGCTCTATTAATGGAAATCAGCGCTTTACCAGCTTTGGAATGTCAGCCTACAGTACGTCCAAGGCAGGTCAAACCGGTTTTGCTAAAATGGCTGCGCTGGAGCTAGCCAAGTTCCGTATTCGTGTCAATGTCATCTATCCGGGAGCTATTTCGACGAATATTGATGAAACAACGGAGAAATCCGAAAGGTTAAAGCAGATTACCATCCCCGTTCAGTTTCCCGAAGGAGGGCAGCCGTTGGCTGATGGGCCCGGTCAACCCGAGCAGGTAGCTGATTTGGTGACATTCTTGGCTTCCGATCATTCGCGTCATATTACTGGTGCGCAAATTGTGATTGACGGGGCGGAATCCTTATTGTTTTAGTGCTAAAGAATTCTCTGTGAGGGAAAAATGTTTTGTGGTATCCTGAGTGTAACGTCTTGGTTAAGGTGCGAATGTGAAGCTCACATAAAAACCCCGGATCCTTCGCACCTCGAAATTTGTCGAAAAGGATTATAATCCACTTTCTATAATAGAAGTCAAGGGTGGATTCAAGCTTTTTTAGCATCGTTTTTTGCGGAAATGTATGGAATTGATATCATTAGAGTATCAATTGCTGTATTTTCGCTGTCGCACTCTATATGAGTGCGTGGATTGAAATTCGCCTCCACTGTAATTTTTGCGAAAGGTTGTCAATGGTCGCACTCTATATGAGTGCGTGGATTGAAATATCAACGGTCAATGTGAGTGTACCGGATAACGTGGTCGCACTCTATATGAGTGCGTGGATTGAAATTTCTTGCCCCCGCAGATAAGTGACCTCGATTGTGTCGTCGCACTCTATATGAGTGCGTGGATTGAAATTTTGCATAATCTACGTAACGTATACGCCGACATATGTCGCACTCTATATGAGTGCGTGGATTGAAATTTGTTCCTCTCGGTTGTATCCCGCATGGTTTCGGGTCGCACTCTATATGAGTGCGTGGATTGAAATAACAAGCAGGATCAGGAGCCGCAGGACCTACCGTTCAGGTCGCACTCTATATGAGTGCGTGGATTGAAATAGAAAAATAATTAATTTAATTAAATAAATAAAAGTCGCACTCTATATGAGTGCGTGGATTGAAATGCTACTGGATATGCTCCAAGCTATTCGGAGAGCAGGTCGCACTCTATATGAGTGCGTGGATTGAAATAAGTTTTCGTTTGAGAATATGAGGCGTGCCTCCGTCGCACTCTATATGAGTGCGTGGATTGAAATTGCCTACGAGCTGAAACCGGATCCAGCGGCTCGTATAGTCGCACTCTATATGAGTGCGTGGATTGAAATTCCCAACGATCCAGACCCCACGTCGCGGAACTAATGTCGCACTCTATATGAGTGCGTGGATTGAAATTAGAAATAACTCTAAATAAAATTCGTCTTTTACGAACGTCGCACTCTATATGAGTGCGTGGATTGAAATATCAGCGCTCCAAAAGCCGCCTATTCGTTTTACGATCGTCGCACTCTATATGAGTGCGTGGATTGAAATAGCTCGGAGCGCTCCAGGTACGTGCAGGGGAGCTGGGTCGCACTCTATATGAGTGCGTGGATTGAAATCGGTTGTCTGATGCTTGTGGAGTAGGCCACATTTTCGTCGCACTCTATATGAGTGCGTGGATTGAAATATTTTCACTTTATAGAAGACGACGAAATTATTTGTCGCACTCTATATGAGTGCGTGGATTGAAATAGATGAACAATATCGCAATGACAAGAAAGATAGAGTCGCACTCTATATGAGTGCGTGGATTGAAATATCTTGGATGTGCCGCCTGTTATTGACTATTTTGGTCGCACTCTATATGAGTGCGTGGATTGAAATTTCTTGCTCGTCGCACATCTTTTGGAATTGCTCGTGTCGCACTCTATATGAGTGCGTGGATTGAAATCGCCACCTCGAGTGTTTTTCTTACCGTCTGAATCTAACGTCGCACTCTATATGAGTGCGTGGATTGAAATTATTATTACCTGTCGAACCTGGAAACAGCGGAAGAAGTCGCACTCTATATGAGTGCGTGGATTGAAATTAACTGTTATAGTTACTGTTAAATTTTGAATATTAAGTCGCACCTATATGAGTGTGTGGATTGAAATCGTGGAGGGTGTAAGCGAGGGATAGGAACTTAGGTCCCATTCTCTGTTGTATAGAGAGTTCGTGAGTTGAAAATGGGATAGGCAGTTTCATTTAATTTGGGTATACGCCAAGAATCCTCAGAGGGAAGCCTCTGGGGATTCTTAAATGCTTGATTCAGCTTAACTATTGAATTTTTCTTTTAATTTATTTTTTTGGAGGAAAAGGTAAATAAATGTCAAAAGAGTAAAAGTAAATATATCTTTGTTCCTTTTTATCAACATATTGGTAAACAGATCTTAGTTCATAAGCATCGTTCAGCAGAACGTAAAGCCAACATTGAACAAAAGTATAGGCATATTCAGACGAACACCCCAACCATTGAATAAGGAGATTAAAACATGCAATATATCGCCCACATACGGGAAAGTGACCAAGAGATTCAGACGGTAGCAGACCACCTGTTGGAAACTCAACAGCTAGCAGAATCTTATGGAGACAAAATAGGTATCCGACATATTACTGGACTCGCTGGTATGCTGCATGATTTGGGCAAATACACAGAAAATTTTCAAGATTACATACGTTTGGCGGTGCAAAATCCTGACAATCCACCGAAACGAGGAAGCGTAGATCATTCTACCGCTGGTGGAAAGTTATTGTACAATCTTTTTCACATTCAACCTCAAGGGACATTTGATAAGCAGGATTTCATGAACAAAGCTTTATTATCCGAAGTTGTAGGGAATGCGATTATTTCACACCATGCATATCTGCAGGATTTTTTAGACCCCGACCTGGAATCAAAATTTTTGGATCGGGTGCGTGATCGAGAGCTGGAAGGATTTGATCATGCAGTCGGTCTTTTTTATGAGCAGGTGATGGAGAAATCTACATTTTACCATTATGTGAATCTAGCAGGGGCCGAGTTGGCTCATTATATGAAACGGGATCATAATCCAGACGTTGAACTCAAAATGATGTTCTTATCCAAGTTTGTTTTTAGCGCTTTGATTGATGCGGATCGCACGAATACCCGTTGTTTTGAAGAAATTAATATTAAAGGCGAAAAGAATGACAATGAACCGATGAATCGCCAACAGCTATTTCAAACGTATTACGAAAGATTAATGGAGCGTATTAACGCTCTGCAATCAGGAGAGAACGCCGAGACAACCATTAATCTGCTTAGAAAACAAATGTCCGAGCAATGTGAGCAATTTGCAGACAAGCCTTCGGGGATACATACGCTCTCCATACCCACTGGGGGTGGAAAAACGCTGGCTAGTCTGCGTTATGCCCTCAAGCATGCGGTCACATTCAAAAAGAAGCATATCATCTACGTCGTTCCATTCACGACGATTATTGAACAAAACGCTCAGGAGGTTCGCAAAATTATACGGGATGACGCTAACATTCTGGAGCATCACTCGAATGTGGTCATGAACGAGGTAGAAGATATAGATCGGCAGGAGCATGAGCTTGAAGATGTTGTTGTGAATACACATCAAAAATTAAAGCTGGCTAAGGATAATTGGGATTCGCCCATCATTTTCACGACCATGGTGCAATTTTTAAATGTACTTTACGCAGATGGCAGCAGAAATGTCCGCAGACTTCACAATTTGAGTGAGTCTGTCATCATTTTTGATGAGGTTCAAAAAGTCCCCATTCACTGCATTTCATTGTTTAATCAAGCGCTGAATTTTTTGAAAATGTATGCCAGTTCAAGTATTGTTCTTTGCACTGCTACCCAACCGGAATTGGATTTTGTACATAACAAGCTGGACATTGAGCCGGATGCGGAAATAGTGCATGATCTCGATCATGTCATAGAGAAGTTTAAGCGGGTTGAAATTGTTGACAAGGCGACGAACGGCACTGTAAATACGGAAAAGCTTGCCGATTTTGTTGAGCAAAAGCTCGCTGATGAGCCAAGCGTACTCGTTATTCTCAATACAAAAGCGGTGGTCAAAAATTTATATCTTCGACTAACAGAAGGAAACAGTGCAATCCCGGTTTACCACCTAAGTACTTCCATGTGTCCGGCTCATCGCAATCGCATATTGGAGAAAGTAAAACAACATTTAAATGATAAGGAACCTGTCGTTTGTATCAGCACACAACTCATCGAGGCAGGAGTGGATATTAGCTTTACCTGTGTCATTCGATCCTTGGCTGGTCTGGATTCGATTGCACAAGCGGCAGGCCGATGTAATCGCCACGGAAGAGATGAAACAAAGCAGGTGTATGTCATTGATCATGAAGAAGAGAATCTCAAGCGGCTCAAAGAAATTAAAATCGGCAAAGAAATTACCAGAAAAATACTCATTGACTTAAAACGTGACAAAACCTGCTACGGTGGTAACGTATTATCCGCACAGGCTATGGAAATATATTTCCAAAAATATTATACCGAGCTGGCAACCGACTTGAACTATTTTATACCTAAGCTAAGAAAAAACATGACTGAGCTATTAACTGTTAGTCGCAGTGAAAATACGTACTATCGCTCTTATTACGATGAAAAGGGCACGATTCTTCCTTTATTTTTAGCGAATAGCTATAAGACCGCAGCAGAATACTTTCAGGTCATTAAAGATCATACAACAGCAGTTATCGTTCCATATGGAGATGGAGAGAAGGAAGGAAAAGAGATTATCGCTGATCTCAACGGACAGCAAAGCATAGAGGATCTCAGTAGTCTGCTGCGCAAAGCACAGCAATTCACCATTAATATATTGCACCATGAGAAAGAAGAACTGGATCACAATAAGGCGCTGATTCCTTATTTGGATGGAAAGATATGGGCTTTGACTGAGAGGGCCTATGATGATTTATTTGGGCTGAATCTTCACAATGATAGTTTGCATGATGGTTTTATTCTCTAAGAATGCCTTTATGGGAGATAAAGAGCCTATATTTTGCATTGACTGACCATGCCAAAAGTAATATTCTGGTACTATGTTTAGATAAAAAGACCTAGAAAGGAGGAAGATTCCAGTTGAGAAACGCAATCGAATTTAGAGTGTATGGAGATTATGCACTGTTCACTGACCCGCTAACCAAGCTGGGTGGTGAGAAACTAACCTACAGTGTCCCCACCTATCAGGCATTAAAAGGGATCGTAGAAAGTATTTATTGGAAGCCTACCATTACGATGGTAATAGACAAGGTTCGTGTCCTAAATGCTATACGAATGGAATCGAAGGGGATTCGGCCCATTGAATATAGCGGCGGTAATACGCTTGCTAATTATACCTATCTCAAAGACCCTTGCTATGAGGTTCAGGCTCATTTTATTTTTAATCCGCATCGTCCCGAGATGGAATATGATCGTAATGAGAATAAACATCATAACATTCTTAAACGCTCGCTGCTTGCGGGTGGACGCCGAGATATTTTTCTGGGTACACGTGAATGTCAGGCTTATATAGAGCCATGTGTTTTTGGTGAGGCACCCGGGTTCTATGATAACTATGGCGACATTCATTTGGGAAACATGGTACATGGGATTAACTACCCGGATGAGACAGGCAGGAATCAGTTGGAGGTACGCTTGTGGGAGCCTGTGATGAAGGATGGAGTCATAGAATTTATTAAACCAGAGGAATGCACCAAGGTTCGCGTCATAGCAGAGATGCAGCCCAAACGGTTTGATGAAAATAACGTTCAGGCCGCTGATGAGCTGCTTGCAGAGTGGGAGGGGTGGGGCATGAAATGAGCTGGCTGTTAAATCTATATGAAACATATAATTCCAACGACAAATGTGTCGGCGTGATTGAAAAAAAGTATAATGATCGCGAATACACGCTCCTACCCATCGCTCATACAACCCAAAATGCACAAATTGAAGTGGAAATTACCGAACAAGGTGATTTTCATTCAGCCAGAGTGTTGGACAAAACCGAGTTTAGTACATTAATTCCTTGTACAGAAAAGTCGGCCAGCCGGGCTGGCTCTGTCGTAGCACCTTATCCACTGCATGATAAATTAAGTTATGTAGCCGGAGATTTTGTCGCTTATGGTGGAAAGATCAAAAAAGAAGAGCCTTTTGCGGCTTATATCCAACAGTTAGAGGGTTGGGCTAATTCGGAGTTTGCTACGCCCAAGCTGAAAAGCATCTATCGTTACTTGAGCAAGCGCCGACTGATTCAAGACTTGGTAGTTGGAGAGCCTGTTTTATATCTGGATGCGGATCAGAAATTAATAACTACATGGGACAAGAAGTACGAACCTTTACATGGAGAAAAACCACGTATATTTACGGCAGTTCCCGGTGAAGTGGATAGCGTATTTATTCGTTTTAACGTGTATTCACCAGATAAAGCGTTAACTAAAGTCTGGAAGGATACAGAACTATATGATTCATTTATTGGTTACTACAGCCAGCTATTGGGCGAGGAAGACATATGTTATGTAACCGGGGAGAAGCTTCCCGGTACAGATAAACACGCGAATAAAATCAGAAATTCCGGAGATAAAGCCAAGCTGATTTCCGCCAATGATACGAGCGGCTTCACGTTCAGGGGAAGGTTTACTCACAGTCATGAAGCAGCAACCATCAGCTACGAGGTATCTCAAAAAGCTCATAATGCCTTAAAGTGGCTGATTCAACGTCAAGGAAAAATCATGGAAAATCGTGTCTTTCTCGTCTGGGGGAATGATTCCCCGGAAGTGCCATGCCTTACGGACAATGACAACATCTTTGCAATGGAATTTGGTTCTGAATCATCGCGGCCGATAACCCTCAAAGCCCATACTAACCAAGAGTTTGCTTTTGATCTGGCCAAAGCGCTATCGGGTTATCGTAATAAATTGGCTATCAAATCGGCGTCCAAAGCAAACGTCAATATTCTTGTGCTTGACTCAGCGACAACGGGACGCATGGCGGTTCTGTATTATCGAAACTTGGATAAAAAATTGTATTTTGACAAGCTAATAGACTGGCATTCTAAATGTGCCTGGCTGCACCGTTATCAAAAGGACGGGCAAGGTGATCTGCTACAATTTTGGGGAGCGCCGGCGACGAAGGACATTGCTTTTGCGGCCTACGGTTCGAAGGCGAATGACAAGCTTGTTAAAGGGCTGATGGAACGAATGCTTCCCTGTATTGTAGATGGTCGAAGAATTCCGCAGGATATTGTAAGGAGTGCTACTCACCGTGCCTCTAATCCGGTAGCTATGGATAAATGGGAATGGGAAAAGACACTGAGTATAACATGTGCATTGATTAACGAACGGGAGGGATACGATGTGGCATTAGATAAAGAAAATACGGATCGCAGTTATTTATTTGGCAGATTGTTGGCGATAGCTGATGTGATGGAACGAAACGCATTAGACAAGGATGAGAAGCGATCTACGAATGCAATTCGATATATGAGTGTATTTTCACAGCATCCGGAAAGAACCTGGAGAACCATTCAGAATGCTTTGCAGCCGTATCAAGCCAAATTCGGCAAACAACTAAACTATTATTCCAGTATGATTGATGAGGTTGCTTCACAAATCCCGTTTGATGAATTTAATAACGAGCCGCTGACCGGGAAATATTTGCTTGGATTCTACAGCCAGCGCTACAAGCTCTATCAGAAGACGGAGAAAAAGCAGGATGAGGGTAATCATGCAGGAGATGAAGACCATAAGGAAGACAGTAGCTCAGGTATGTGAATGAATAGCAGTAATCATAGCAATCGTTATAAATACAGAGCAACATTAAAAGGAGAATCCTAACATGTCTATTTTGGATCATAAAATTGATTTTGCGGTTGTAATGTCTGTCACAAAAGCCAATCCCAATGGCGATCCGTTGAATGGCAATCGCCCACGGCAAAATTACGATGGTTATGGCGAAATTTCAGATGTGGCTCTGAAACGGAAAATAAGAAATCGTCTGCAAGATATGGGCGAGTCTATTTTTGTTCAATCGAATGATCGGAAGTCAGATGCTTTTCATAGTTTAAGAGAACGTGCAGATGCCAACCCTGAATTGGAAAAATTCTTTAAGGGCAAGGAAAGCTCAAGTGATGAATTTGCTAGAATTGCTTGTCAGGAATGGATAGATGTTCGTAGCTTCGGTCAAGTGTTTGCGTTCAAGGCGGCAAGTAAGGGAGCAGGAGTGTCTGTTGGGGTAAGAGGGCCTGTATCTATACATACAGCAACCAGTATAGATCCTATTGATATTACAAGTATGCAAATTACCAAAAGTGTAAACTCCGAACCCGGCAAAGAAAGAGGCTCCGATACGATGGGGATGAAGCATCGGGTGGATTTTGGTGTGTACGTTTTTAAGGGAAGCATCAATACACAGCTAGCTGAAAAAACAGGATTTACACACGAAGACGCGGCGAAGATCGGGGAAGCGCTGATTAGCTTGTTTGAAAATGACGTATCATCGGCCCGTCCTGACGGCAGTATGGAGGTTCATAAGGTCTATTGGTGGGAGCATCCTTCCAAGCTTGGAAAATACTCATCTGCTAAAGTACATCGTTCTTTGGAAGTGAAACCGAAAGAAGATGTAAGTGCAATCGACAAATCTTTTGACACCCATTATGAATGTATAGTAACACCGCTCGAAGGCTTAGAGGTCCAAGAGTATGCAGGGCTATAACGAAGAAGATTATTTGCTATTATCCGGTATACAGCATTTTAATTTTTGTAGAAGACAGTGGGCGCTTATTCACATTGAGCAGCAATGGGAAGAAAATGTGCGGACGATTGAGGGGGATCATTTACACCGAAAAGCGGATCAGCCGATGATTCGTGAGAAAAGAGGAGATAAACTCATCGTACGCGCGTTGCCTATACATTCCAGAGAACTTGGGATTACCGGAATCTGTGACGTCGTAGAGTTTGTACGGGATGCTCATGGGGTTCCGCTGGCAGGGGAGGAAGGTATGTACCTTCCTTTTCCTGTGGAATACAAGCGCGGCAAACCCAAACGAAATGATTCAGATCATTCTCAGTTAGTTGCACAAGTGATGTGTCTTGAAGAAATGCTCGTGTGTGATATTGCAAAAGGTTACTTTTATTACGATGAGATCAAGCATCGGGTAGAGGTCATGATCACTGCTGCTGACCGTGAACGGGTGCGAGCAAGTATTCAGGAAATGCGGCATTATTTTGAGCGCAATCACACCCCTAAAGCTAAAGCGGGGCCACATTGCCAAAGCTGCTCGCTTCAACATATATGTGTGCCGGAAATTTTGAATAAAAGGTCTGTTTCCAGTTTCATTGAAAGCAGGATAGCTGAATGAAAAAATTACTGAATACGTTGTTTGTTACCTTGCCGGATACGTACTTGTCACTGGATGGGGACAATATCGTTATCAAACAAGAAGAGGCCATTTTGGCACGCTACCCGTTGCATAACCTGGAAGCTGTATGTACTTTTGGCTATGCAGGGGTAAGTCCGGGACTGATGGGTGCTTGTGCATCACGCAATATAGATTTAACCTTTATGACGCGAACTGGACGTTTCCTGGCACGTGTGATCGGAGAGAGTCGTGGAAATGTGGTACTCCGAAAAGAACAGTATCGGATTTCCGATGATGACAAAAGAAGTGCTCTTGTAGCCAGAAATATGATTATAGGCAAGATATATAATAATAAATGGATTTTGGAGCGAGCGACAAGGGACTATCCCCTACGTATTGACGCTGATCGAATGAAAAAGGTGACTGCTTCTTTAGCAGGGGCCATGCAGCAAGTCCGTGAAGTGGAGGATCTGGACATTTTGCGTGGTTTGGAGGGTGCGGCGGCTGTACAGTACAATTCGGTTTTTGATGAACTGATTTTGCAGCAAAAGAAGGATTTTTACTTCCATGGACGCAATAAACGCCCGCCGTTGGATAATGTCAATGCTTTATTATCTTTTGCCTACACACTTCTGTCCAACGATATGAAATCTGCACTGGAAGCTGTCGGTTTGGATGCTTATGTAGGTTTTCTGCATAGAGATCGTCCGGGGCGAGCTTCATTGGCACTGGATGTTATGGAAGAGCTTCGTGGAGTATATGCAGATCGTTTTGTCCTTACATTGATTAACAAAAAGTTGATTCATGGCAAAGGATTTTACAGGAAAGAAAATGGCGCTGTGATTATGGACGATGACACGAGAAAGATAGTATTGAAGGCATGGCAGGAACGCAAACAGGAAAAGATTATTCATCCTTATTTGAATGAGAAAATGTCTTGGGGGCTTGTGCCCTATTCACAGGCTTTGCTCTTGGCTAGACATATTCGGGGAGATCTGGACGAGTACCCTCCATTTTTGTGGAAGTAGGTGTGATCTTGTTAATTCTAATTACGTATGATGTAAGCACAGTAGACAGGGAAGGCAGAAAAAGATTGGCCAAGGTTGCAAAAAAGTGTGTAGATCACGGACAAAGGGTACAAAATTCCGTGTTTGAGTGCATTTTGGATTCGACCCAGTTTCGCCGTTTGAAGTATGAATTAGAAGAATTGATAGACAAAAAAGAAGACAGCCTGCGTTTCTACAATTTAGGAGATAACTATAAAAAGAAGGTAGAGCATATGGGTGCAAAAGAAGCTTACGATATGGAAAGCCCGCTGATTCTGTAAGGTGCGAATGTGAAGCTCACATAAAAACTCCGGATCCTTCGCACCTCGAAATTTGTCGAAAAGGATTAGAATCCACTTCCTATAATAGAAGTCAATAGTTAATTCAGTCTTTTTTAGCATTATTTTGTGCGAAAATGTGTGCAATTGATACCATTAGGGTATCAATTGCTGTATTTTCGCTGTCGCACTCTGTATGGAGTGCGTGGATTGAAATGAGTTTAACGAATACCATCAACGGCAAACTAACAGCCAGTCGCACTCTGTATGGAGTGCGTGGATTGAAATATTGTGCTTCGTAGATCATCCGCAAGGACTTTGAATGTCGCACTCTGTATGGAGTGCGTGGATTGAAATTCTCAACGCGATGATTTTTGTTACAAGGTAATTTGGGTCGCACTCTGTATGGAGTGCGTGGATTGAAATCACAAAAGTATTGTCCGACGAGTTGCGTACTCGTGTCGCACTCTGTATGGAGTGCGTGGATTGAAATTTCTTGAGTTATTTATAATTAACTGACTCCATATAGTCGCACTCTGTATGGAGTGCGTGGATTGAAATCTCCTGTTCAGGATTACACTTACTTAGCAATCACGTCGCACTCTGTATGGAGTGCGTGGATTGAAATATGAAACAGAACCTAATAGATCAACTCATGCAGGCGTCGCACTCTGTATGGAGTGCGTGGATTGAAATCAGCTGCGTCATTACTAGCTGCCTGTACCGTCACGTCGCACTCTGTATGGAGTGCGTGGATTGAAATTACAACACATTGCTTATATTATATCGGAATTACTCAGTCGCACTCTGTATGGAGTGCGTGGATTGAAATACTTCCTTCCCGTTTACGTCTTTTTTTGGTTGTCTTAAGTCGCACTCTGTATGGAGTGCGTGGATTGAAATATCAACCCATCAGCCATAACCTCATCGTAGTTATACGTCGCACTCTGTATGGAGTGCGTGGATTGAAATCTTTATTTGTTGGAATAGAACCTTCTTGGAACCGGTCGCACTCTGTATGGAGTGCGTGGATTGAAATTGCTACTTTGTTAGCGATATTGACCGCCATTTCAGTCGCACTCTGTATGGAGTGCGTGGATTGAAATCGTCCGACCAGCCGTGACCATCCAGAAACTCGCTGGTCGCACTCTGTATGGAGTGCGTGGATTGAAATTTGTCTTCTATGTAATAACCGAATCTGATTTTGGTCGCACTCTGTATGGAGTGCGTGGATTGAAATAATTCTGGATTTAGTTTTTTATACTGATGGAATAGGGTCGCACTCTGTATGGAGTGCGTGGATTGAAATAACATTCAGGGTTCAATTGCAGAGTACAATAAAGCTAGTCGCACTCTGTATAGAGTGCGACCTTTCCATCACACACTGCGTCCATTTTAAGCAAACTATCCTCTTATCTACTCAAAATATATTTTACAAATACCTTTATGATTCTTGAAAACATAAAGGTATTTACTGATCAATGTAGAATATATATCGCTGTACTCCAATTCCAGAGAGGGGCAGATGAGGATGAAAAGGCGGGTTGCAGCAAATGGAATCAAGAGAGGTTTTTTAATAACGTTAGCATTATTACTAATGATTGCAGGGTCTTCATTGGGAATGAGTGATGCTTCCGCTGCACTATCTGAGCAGAAGGATAAGCAGGATGCGCCCGCTTTTTCCGAGGTATCCGTTCATGATCCCTCCATCGTCAAAGACGGCGATACTTATTATGTGTTTGGTTCACATATTTCAGCGGCGAAGAGCAAGGATCTTAAAAACTGGACTTCTTTTGCAAACGGTTACACAACTCCGGGAAACACGCTTTTTGGGGATTTATCGAAGAATCTCGCAGGTTCCTTTGCTTGGGCAGGGGAAAATGATTCGGACAGCAAGGGAGGATTCTCGGTCTGGGCGCCGGATGTATTTTGGAATGAGCATTATGTCAATGACGATGGGACAAAAGGGGCCTATATGATTTATTATAGTGCGTCTTCTACCTACATTCGTTCCGCGATCGGTGTTGCTGTTGCACCCCAAATCGAAGGTCCTTATCAATATGTGGATACGATTGTGTATTCCGGCTTTACGAAAGAGACTGCCTACGACAAGGACAGCAAAGTGGATAAAAAATGGACCAACACGCCAATCCAACAGTTGGTTGATCAAGGCAAACTGCAAGGTCCAAGAGCGGGATGGTTCAACGCAGATGGTTCTTACGCAAATAAAATGTTTCCGAATGCGATTGATCCAGCTATCTTTTATGATACAGAAGGGCGTTTATGGATGACATATGGATCATGGTCTGGGGGGATTTTTTTACTAGAGCTGGATAAAGCAACAGGAAAGCCTATCTATCCAGGTCGAGATGGAACGACGAAAGATGGTCGGCTGATTGATCGTTATTTTGGCACCAGAATTGCTGGCGGATATGGGGAATCAGGAGAGGGCCCTTACATTGAATACAATAAAGAGACAGGCTACTACTATTTATTTGTAACCTATGGCGGACTTGCCTCGGACGGTGGATATAACATGAGGTTATTCCGTTCCAAAAATCCGGCAGGACCTTATAAGGATGCCAAGGGGCAGAACGCCGTTTTACCTGTCAACACCAAGAATGCGGCTTTTGGCAACAAGCTGATAGGTAACTTTTTGTTCAACAGTAAAATTGGTGATCCAGGCGAAGGAATTGGCTATGGCTACGTATCCTCTGGCCACAACTCTGCTTATACCGATCCTGATAACGGGCAAATGTTTGTTGTCTTTCATACCCGCTTTCCTCAGCAGGGAGAGAAGCATGAATTGCGCATACACCAGATGTTCATGAACCAGGAAGGCTGGCCTGTAGTAGCTCCTTACCGTTATGGTGGTGAGACTCTTACAGAACTGGATGAGGATCAAGTCGTTGGAGATTATCAGTATACCAATCATGGCAGTGATACGTCGGCGGCGATCAAGCAAGCGCAGTTTATTCAGCTAAAAGCAGATCACACCGTCACAGGTGAGCTACAAGGAACGTGGCGTAAGGTGGGAGACGCGAGTGTTCAACTGACGCTGGAAGGCACCGTATATGACGGAGTTTTCATTAGACAATGGGATGACTATACCAAGCAATATGTAATGACATTTACGGTTGTATCCAAAACAGGGGAAATGGCCTGGGGGAGTCAGTTCGCTCCTTCCACGGATGCAACAGTGGTTGAAAGTGTATATGGCGATTTGGACCTTGGTGATACAAGTCGGTTAGTAGCCAATGTATCCCTTCCAAAGCAAGGAAGTCGGCAAACCTCGATTACTTGGAAAAGTTCAGGCCCGAGCGTCATTTCTGCGACAGGTGAGGTTAAACGTCCTGAAATCGGAGAAAAGGCTGTATCAGCCACTCTGACCGCCACGATTTCCAAAGGGGAGAGCAGTAAGAACAAAACCTTTCAAATCACAGTATCTCCTTATGAGATGGCAACGCTGACCGCACAATATAAATTTGAAAATAATCTTGAGGACAGTGAAGCTGCTTTTGCGAATGGTGAGGTCATCGGTGACCGGATTGATCGTGAAGGAGGAACTGTCACCTACACGGAGGGTACAAGTGGTCAAGCGGTCCTGTTGGATGGAAAATCTGGAATTAAGCTGCCCCAAGGGATTATATCCAGTTCTGCATATTCCGTGTCCCTGTGGGTTCATCCGAGTGAGCTGACGCTGTATACCCCCACTTTTTTCGGAGCTATGGATAGTAATCACTGGATTAGCTTGCTGCCCAAAGGTCCCGAGGGAGACAACACGATGCTTTGGTCCGGTAGCTCATCTTGGTATAACGGTAGCACCGGTATGAAAATCAAAACTAATGAGTGGACACATCTCGCCTTCACTGTAGACAAAGGAGTGTTATCCGTGTACGTGAACGGCAAACCTCAGTTTACAGGCGCAGGACTTCCAGACGTATTTACATCCAAAGCAGGAACGTTCAGCTTGGGTGTTAACTGGTGGGACCCTGCCTTTAAAGGCGCTATTGATGAGTTAAGTATATTCGCAGGGGCGCTTCCTCCATCTCAGGTGGCAGGACTGGCCAAGGTGAAATGAACCTAGACTGATAGATATGAGAGGTTGAGAAGAAGCATCTCCAGTGAGAGATTACTGTGTATGCTTCTTCTTTTTGTGTAGCATACTCAGTGCGAATGTGAAGCTCACATGAATTCCCCGGGTCCTTCGCACCTCAGATTTTGTCGAAATTCTGTCGAATGTGAATGATTTGTGAATGCATCATAAAGGGAACATGCTTTTTTTGATGCCTTATGGTCAAAATTACGCTAAAATGAATTGAAACGGGTTTGTTTTGACCCTTTTTCGCTGTCGCACTCCATATGAGTGCGTGGATTGAAATCCTACTAACCTCCCAAATTACCACCACTGAGCACCGCGTCGCACTCCATATGAGTGCGTGGATTGAAATTTGCCCTGTGATGGAAAGCGATCTTTGAAATACTCCAGGTCGCACTCCATATGAGTGCGTGGATTGAAATACTGATATATCCCTCCCTGTACCCTGTATAGGCTTAAGTCGCACTCCATATGAGTGCGTGGATTGAAATCTTCTATGGCTGCAGGCTGCATGATAAGGTCCTTTTGTCGCACTCCATATGAGTGCGTGGATTGAAATTTCGCTAGTTCGGACGGGGAACAGATTTGGGATAAGTCGCACTCCATATGAGTGCGTGGATTGAAATCTTGTTCCGATCATGAGATTATTCTAACTTTTGGGTCGCACTCCATATGAGTGCGTGGATTGAAATTAAAAATAAATGATGAAGATAATAAAAGAGAAGAAGTCGCACTCCATATGAGTGCGTGGATTGAAATTTTGTCATGGATCATTCCATCTGCCCATACTGCTGTCGCACTCCATATGAGTGCGTGGATTGAAATTCTACGTCCCAAGATTCCTTGTGAATCGCCTGTACCGTCGCACTCCATATGAGTGCGTGGATTGAAATCCTATACCAAAGGAGAGATACAATGAGAGTCATTTATAGTCCCACTCCATATGAGTGCGTGGATTGAAATCGAACTTAATTTGTACTGAGGGGGTGCGACATGATCGTCGCACTCCATATGAGTGCGTGGATTGAAATTTTAGAGTTGTAGTATGTGTTCAGGAGGTGACCATGGTCGCACTCCATATGAGTGCGTGGATTGAAATTTTCGTCATGGCAGTATCATCCCCCTCACGTCCGACGTCGCACTCCATATGAGTGCGTGGATTGAAATGTTCGCCGTTAAGCAGCTCGCGTACATATCTGCGGTCGCACTCCATATGAGTGCGTGGATTGAAATGGCTTGCTGCGGATCTGGCTGTTGGATAGCCGTGTCGCACTCCATATGAGTGCGTGGATTGAAATTCCGCTCGACTAATGTCAGCAGAGATAATTAATAAAGTCGCACTCCATATGAGTTGCGTAGATTGAAATTACTGTCAGTTCAGCATTGGTATAATCAGTGTAGTGTCTCAAGTATTGACATGAACATATCGTGTGGTACCTTACGCTATTTCACAGGCTGTCGATTGTGGAACCAATTTTTTCATAATAAACATAGTGATTTATCTTGCCACGATGAAGTCCAAGCATTAGTAGAGAAATTATAAGAATTATATGAAGAGCTCATTCGAGACTGTACGAAAATACGGTTGGAATGGGCTTTTTATGATTGATGAAAATCTAGTAAATATGAAAATGTAGAATTACGAAGAATAATATGTCTATTATTGTCTTTTGAAGGTATAATATTTCATATTACTGGTACTTTAGGCTTGTATATTCATCTAATAGGATTTGTATGGAACTAGGTTTGAAGTCGTATTTCTTAGTGGGATATTATTTGTTGAAGAAGCAAGGGTAGGAGAACAAATCTACTAAGTCTATGAGCCAGCTCCTAATGCTGCTTAATAATCCCATGTTATTCTCTCACTATGCTTATGCAGAGGCATTTCAAGGGATCAAAAGGGTACGAAGAATTTCTCTGAAAAAAATACAGTTGGGAGATCAACATGTTTGAACACATCAATACTTTAACACTTCGAGTGGTTTTTACCGCTGAGGGCAAAGGAGAATTACCTCTCTACCTGGGTTCTACGTTACGTGGGATTATGGGTCATTGTATCCGGGAATTTGTGTGCACGCGACCTAATGTACAATGTCATAAATGTGAACTGTCGCCAGACTGTGCTTATGCTAAAAACTTTTGTTCACCAGGAAATGAAGCAGGTGCTGTAAATCCTTATGTGATTCACTCACTTACCAGAGACAAGCTACGATGGGAACCACAGGATGAGTGCCAATTCGATATCACGCTAATTGGTGATGCAACGGAACATGCAGGTCTTTTTATTGATGCACTACTAGAAATGGAAAATAAAGGTTGGGGATCGGCTAGACTACCCTTTCGACTTCAGCAGATCATAGACCCTGAACGTCAGGCTCTGATTTGGAGTTCAAGTAAATTATGGATGAGGAATTGTCTACCACGTCCACTAAGTTGTGAGCAACGTCGTGCTCATACTGCCGTCGTCCGCTTTGATAGCCCGGTTCGCATATTGGTAAGTAAGCAATTGCGCAGGCAATTAACTTTTGCGGAGATGATTCATTCTCTTACGCGGAGGATTGCGTTGCTTTCGCACGCCTATACAGGTCACATCCTGCAATGGGATGAGCAGGCGATGTTGAATGAAGCGAACAAAATTAGAACCGTTGCAGCAGATTGGAAACAGGTGGATTTTGAACGTTATTCTATGACCAGAGGGGGAAAACTGCCTCTTCCAGCCATCAAAGGCTGGGCGCAGTACGAGGGGGATTTAACACCTTTTACACCAATTCTTAAAGCTGGCGAACAACTTCATATTGGGAAAAACGCCACGATTGGATTCGGGCACTATCAGGTGAATTATAATTAGGAAGAGGGAAGCTGAAAATGAGTAAGCTAACACAAACAACAGATCAAAAAGATTCAACTGAATCGCATGTATCACCTGTAGAAACAATTCAAGCTATTACAGAAAATTATACTGATCAGGAGGCAGCGATTGTTAGACAATTAAAGCTCAAAATCCCTAATCATAATCTAACCACTGGGACTACTCGTGAACTAGTATGGGGCGAATTGTTTAGATCTATGATCCCCAAAAAGTTTTGTATTGACCAGGGTGTGTTTATTATTGATTCATTTGGCAACATTTCGGCGGAAGTAGATTTAGCTATTTTTGATGAACAGTACACCCCGTATATTTTTTGTTTTGGAAATATAAAGTTTATCCCTATTGAGGCAGTTGCGGTAGCAATTCAATGTAAGAGTAAATCTACTAGCAATGCTAGTGACTGGGCAGGGACGATAAAGCCACTGAAAACATCCCTTGACTCTGTCTATCGCATAATCGGTGGCTTGTGTGACAATGGACTGGAGCAATCAACACCACCTAAGGGGCAGACCTCGACACGCCCAATCCTGATTCTCTGTACATCTGTAGAAGGTGCAAATATTACTAAAGCTACTTATGAGAAATTTGACATCGTGTTAAATGTGGGTGAGAAGAATGCCCTACAAAAAACAATAAAAAACGAAGATAAAGACTACAGCGAGTGGTATAAAGATTTGAATCATTACGGTCTTGATCGCTATGGGGAAGTGGATGAGGAAAAATATAAAAAACTTGTGAATGAGAACGCGATCAAGCCGATGGGCAAGAAATTATCCTCATTAAAAGTGAGTGACACTGATGAAAAAGTAGAAAACGTTCTTCTGTCTCTAACCTTCCAGCTGAACCAACTACTTATGTTGATCAACAATCCCATCCCGTTTCCACATCAAGCTTATGCGACAATGTTCAACGAAAACTATGCCAAGTACAAAAAAATAGTACAGGAAAAAGAACAAAAGAAGGAACAAAAAAAATAAAGAAAAGGGTGAAACGAAACGATGACAGCCTCCACACAAGGACTGCTTGCGATCTATGACATCAGTGGTATTCAGGAATATATTTTTGCCTCCAATCGACTGCGCGAGAATGTTGGGGCATCTCGTATTGTAGGGGAAATCCTGAAAAATGACTTGCCGGAAGTCATGCAAACTGTTGCTGACCAAACCCAAGCCCAAGTGAAACTCGAATGGTATCAGAGGGTAGGAGAAAGTAAACGAGAAGCCGAGGAATCTTTTGATATTGCACATAAGGATTCTATATTAGCGGCTGAAATTGTATATATCGGTGGGGGGAGTGCCATTGTTGCATACAGAGATCGGAATTACTTTCAACAGGTGAATATTGAGTTTGCGAAGCGGATCATTGAGACAACATACACACTTTCCATGGCAGTGGCGCATATCGAGACTAACTTTGGTAAATCTGATCAGTTCGGTACTGACCGAATGCGACTGGAGGGGGAGTTGGAGCGGGTTAAAGCGGGTATGCTGCGTCAACGTCCGGCGGGTGCTTTTCCCATATCCGAGCAAGAGAGCTTTGGCGGATTACCGGTCACCTCTCATGACAGGAAGAGCGGAGAAGGGATTTCGACAGTCCAGACTCTAAAACGTCAGGCGGCGGATGATGAACGTCTAAAAGTGGGTGATGCTAGCAGCCACTTCAATGAAATATTCCCTTTGCCTAAAGAATTGAAGGGTTTGAAGTGGGGTTTTGAAATGAAAGATATGGTTCGCTCAACTGGAGAGGATGGTTATGTAGCCGTTGTACATATTGATGGTAATGGGATGGGGCAGCAGCTTAAGAATAAGATGGAAGTATTGCAAAATGATAATGTTTCGTATGCACAAGCTGTTGTAGAAATGAGGAAACTTTCGTTGGAGATATCCGAGGGGTACCGTGAGAATTTCTACCGAGTCATCAAACATATTGCATGTGTTGATTCAATCTTAAAGGAAAATATGTTACCCATTCGACCCTTGATTATGGATGGTGACGATTTAACATTTATTTGCCGAGCTGATTTGGCGGTTCCGATGGCGGCGGCGTTTCTACAGGATTTGGAATCAACGAAGCTTAAGTTGGATAAACAAGATAAACGCATTTCGTTGTCTGCCTGTGCTGGAATTGCGATAGTACATAGTCACTTTCCGTTCAGCATTGCCTATGATATTGCCGAAGAATGCTGTAAAGAAGCAAAAAAGAAGAGACACAAAGAGAAGGACTGTCACCGGGAAAGTGATAGCTATTTGGACTTTCATTTGGTTCGGGGAAGCTATGTACAACAGTTGAAGGACATTCGTAACAATCTCACCTTTAAAAAAGATGAACAGTACGGTCGCCCGTATCTCGTGTCGGCTCCAAAATTATCAACAGATCCAATGGCAGCCGATTCATTTAACTTGCTGCATACATGCTTGGAACATATTCAGGGGCATAGCGATCAGGAGAGTACTTGGCCGAGTACGTGGTTGAACAGACTCTATCGTGAGTATCTTGCTAATGGGGAGAAACTGGATATTTTAATCGACGAATTGCGTTCTCGAAACCTGCATCTTAAGCAGCTTTATCAAACTAAGGAGCAAAATAATGTTGGGCAATTGGACTATGCTGAAGAGAAACTGTCTGACCACCCACATGCGACTATTTTTGATGCACTTGAGTTGATAGATTTGTATAAGTCAGCGGTGTTTAGTTTGGACGGAGCGGGGGGAGACTCAATGATACAAGCATGGTTAGAAATTACACTTCATAGTGAATTATGTGCGGCTACAGGTGATAGTATCGCTGGGATGGTGGATACAGATATAGCGACTGAAGCGGGATTGCCTATCATTCCATCCAAGCGAATTAAAGGCTGTCTACGCGCCGTTGGGCAGAATTTGCTCGATTGGGGGATAGCTGGTTCTTCTGAGATGAACGCTCTTTTTGGAACAATTGGGCAACAGCATGGTGGATTACTACAAGTTCATGACGCTCATCTCTACGAAATCCCCGACAAAGATTCAGGAGGTGACGTCGTCCGAATTGAAGATTATGACCGATTTTTAAGTCAGGCTCAAAGTAAGTCCCAACAGGAACAGCAGAATATTCTCAATGAACTAACGGAATTACGTACTCGCACTGCAATGGACCCGATTAGCGGAACAGCACAACCCCATTCATTACGTACAATACGTGTGTTGCATAAGGGGATAGTGCTCAGAAGTCAAGTTATCATTCAAGAAAGTCTTGGTAACGGTAAAGAGAGCGACAAGAAAAATCGGTCGAATAAAACTAAAAACTATGTAAAATTACTAACAGATTGTGTCAATGGCTTACGTGGAATAGGGCTAGGGAATACAAGAGGGCTAGGTGAGGTCAGTTGTCAGCTAATCTGGATCAATGAATCACATGATGAGATGCAACAAGAACAGCAAATAACACCCATTCTTTCCGGTCCTCCAGAGAAAATCACGGAACTGCCGTATACATTGCACCTGGACCAGCCGGTATTAATCCCTGGTCAAGGCGGGCTATATTACAGTAGTGCGAATTGCATTCCAGGCTCGGCTATGTTGGGGGCACTGGCAGGGATGTATATAAACCAGCAGGGGCTGGGTGGAAAAGCCCATACGAATGAAGATTTTGCTCGAATCTTTCTGAATGGAGGCGTGCAGTTCGGATATGCTTTTCCAACCGTAGCTGACAGAGTATTCATTCCTTGTCCAGTTAGCTGGCAAGGTGTTAAAAACGAAGAAGCAGCTTACGATAAGGCAAATATAGCGAACTGGAACTCTAGTAATGAAAATTTGAATAATATGGAGTTTAGAGGCATTAACTCCTATGTCTATCTGGATCAACTTTCAACAGAAGGAAGTTCAGAAACTACACAACTACTGAAATACGAGCCGGAAAAAGAAGTGCGTATGCATCATGCACGACCACTTGATCGGTCATATGGACATGCACTGGGTTCTGATCATGGCCCTAATATGGGGCAATTCTATCAGTATGTAGCACTGAAAAAGGATCAATCCTTCTCAGGGACGCTTCGTGGAAATATAGCAGATTTAAATAAACTATTATCATGTATTAAGCAAAACGGTAACCAGCTTCGGCTAGGGCGCTCTCGTACAGCAGAGTATGGGAATGTCACTTTTAAGGCAGATTCTGTAGCTTCACAGCCTAATCTATTGATGTCCGTGGGTGGGCAGCGGAATCCTTTGAATTGTTTTACAATTAGCCTGCTCACACCACTAGTTCTGGCTGATGCAAGTGGGCGCGTGGAGGCGAATCCTGCTTTCTTCCTGGAAGAATTGAAGACAAGGCTTGCTCTTGACATTAAGACTACAGAACTCCAACTGAAATTTGGTACAGTCTCGGGTTACAACTCGAAATGGCGTATGCCCAAACCGCAACGTCCAATGCTGGACGTCGGTTCGGTGTTCACGATCACACTGGAAGATACACTAACGGTAGGGCCTGAACAAATTGAGCAAATACGCTGGGGAGAGTTGACCGAGGAAGGCTGTGGGCAAGTTAAGGTAATAGCTGCTCCAACAGCAGCAGAAGCATGGAATGTCACTACTATTTATGCTGATGATCATCAACAAGGTGAAGGTCTTTCCATACAAGACGAGCTTCAATCAGATTCTGCGTATGAAAAGCTGGAAAAGCGAATCAGCACGTATGATCGCGATTATGCAAAAGGACGGGAATGTGCTGGAAAAGTGAAAACCGAGGGGCTTGGATTGACCAAGCTTCATCAGCTACGGGACTTATTCCAAAGCTTGACCACTAAAGAAACCTTAGAGAAAGAACTCCAAAAAATGACTGTTGAAGAAGTGAAGTCCCGGTATAAGGGGGTCGTTGAAATTTTTCAAAAAGGGAATTTGAATAGCAAAGCCTTTAAAGAGGGGTACTTTAGAACGCTGATATGGAAGGTGAGGGGAGAAAAGAATGAATAAGCAATCAAAGCCTACAGAGCATCTCAAACTAACGGGTAAGATTACCGAGCGATATTGCATCCAATTAACAGGTCGTCTGGGGTCCCCCTTACTTGCAGGCTCGGGTGATGACCGGAATACAGATAGTGACGTCATTGTCGATTATACGGGTCGTCCTTTCGTACCTGGAAGTGCATTAGCGGGCGCATTCCGTCATTTTTTGCAAGAGAATGTACAAGGGGCAGACAACAAATCTGTTGTTCAGCAGGTTCTTCATTTTCTATTCGGCGGATCTTCAGCAATATCCACTCCAACGGGTCTTACGGATGCTGGACAACAAAGCCGGTTGATCATTTATGATATGTCTTTGGAAGATGAGAGCGCAGTGATAGGAATCCGTGATGGAGTTAAGCTTGATTCCTATAAGTCAGCAGAAGATGAAGGGAAATACGAAGTACAAATGGTTGAAGCGGGCGCAGGCTTTATATTGCGATTGGAATGGCTGCGACGAGATACCGACAGCCTTCATCTTGGACAACAGTCCGGACATGTAGATATTGCTGTATCAGTGGCCAATCTTTTAATGAAATTAATAGATGGTTTGGTAAGCGGTGATCTTACAATTGGAGCCAAAGGTCGCCGGGGGTTTGGTAAATTACAGATTAACCAGGTACATATGCGCCGATTTGATTACACCGACCGAAGCCAAGCAACGAAATGGCTTGTATGGAATTGGCGACATAAGGATGCTTTTGACAAACAAACGGAAATCAAGCAGTGGCAAGCAGGTAGCAGTAAGCTTCCAGGTTTTGTACGTGTGGGAGATCACGATATTTCAAGGTACTGCAAGCTGGTGGTGCCATTGCGAATTCGTCATACCCTTATGATTCGCAGTTATTTGACAAAAGGCTTTCAGGAAAATGGGGTTCCAGTTTTTGAGCAACTTCGTAAGAGTAGCCAAGCAGGGAACGGACAGGAGAATCCAGCAGTGATCCCCGGAACCAGTTGGATGGGTGCCATCAGAGAACGCCTTAATGTTCTGCTCGAAGAAGTGGGTGTGACAGATGGGCAAATGAGACGAGGGAAGCTGGAGAAATTATTTGGGACTCGTATCGGTGCTGAAAGAAATGACAATGGTAGAACCCATTCCAACTCTCTTATCGCATCACTCATTCGAGTAGAGGAATCCGTCGTAGCGGGTGGGCACCCACTGACCATGACGAGGAACAAAATTGATCGATTCACCGGAGGAACGGTTGAAGGTGCTTTGTTCACGTCTATACCTTGGGTGGGTGGAGCTACAGAGCTAGTGCTACGTTGGGAAAGAGCAAGCTACCTGATTTCAGATGCGGCTATTTGTGGATTACTACTGTGGATTGTGCGTGACTTGGAAGAAGGCTTGCTTGCAGTCGGTGGGGAAACAGCAATTGGACGTGGATTATTTTCAAAAGATAGCACTAAACCGATTACCCTGGACGGACAGCCTTTACTAGAATCAGCATATAGCCCTTACTATCTTGCTGCCTTGAAGTGGTGTCAAGCTGAACATATAGAGCAAGGAGCGAATACATGAGTACATTAACCATCATGGAACAAAGAACCTTTGTATCTTACAAGACAGTAGAAGAAAGTAATCTTCTTGAATTGTTAAAGCAGTGGTTTGTCATGCCAAGCGATACCTCAGAAACTTATGTATATGGGGTCATGAATGATCAGGTAGCTATAGGTCGGTATTATAATCAGCAACTATGGATGGGTCATGCTCAGTCTTGGGACGTTAAGGAGTTAAAATCAATAGAAGATGTGAAGCAATTACGTGAGTTGAGAATTTTCAATGTGGATCAGGAGCTTCGAGCCCTTCGTGTGGGTCAACAATTCCGTTTGCGGTTGCTACAAGACAATCATAGTCACGCTTCTGCTTCTGACGATCAGGATGATCAAGTAAATCTATCAGATCAGGTCGAGTTATCAGGTGATTTTGAACAGTCAGGCCCACGGATTTGGAGTAGCCTCGACGAAAAACATAAACTTTGGGGTTCGGCGGATGTTTCCAAATCAAAGCTCAACGACATACAAGAACACAAATGGACACCTTTGGTTGCCGCGCGGGGAACCAGGCTGTATTTTCCAGGAGAACTTAAGCAAGGTGCACAAAAAGCAGTTCAGATTCGGAATTACATTGATTTTAATCCGGTTGCTAATAAGCTTGGAGCCTATACGCCAATTTATCGGTTCGTAGATGAACGTTTTGTTGATTTCGTTGATTGTGATTGAGAGGAGAGAAGTGAAATGAAGTCAAATCAGTATCAGGGAGTAGCTCCAGAAGAGCGATTTATTAATCCCTATAATTTTGTTCCTTTAGAAGCTCAATGTGAGCGACAACCTATAAATGCCTACAAAGAGGGAAAGGAACTTTACTCGGGTTATATAGATTGCTCAATGCATCTGAAAACGCCTATATTCATTCCAAATTCTTCAGGAGAATGTGTCTTAAGTAATATGAAGAGCAAAAATGATGATAAATATGAAAAGAGCTATGATTTCTTTTCTTATGATGATTTAAGCCATTGTAAGCCAGGAGATCGAAAGGAAGTATATAGCGTACCTGTCATTCCTGGTTCAGAGATTCGTGGTGTGGTGAGAAGCGTATTTGAGGCAGCGTTTAATGGGTGTCTATCTACCATAGATACTGGGCGAGTCCTGCACCGGCGTTCAGCGGCAAATGATGTTAAAAAGCCTGGTATATTAAGATATGACACAGATCAAGAAAAATGGTTCGTTTATTCGTGTGATCGAATCATGTTGAACAGGCGGTTTGATAAACTCGACAAAAAAGATAAACATAAACACGGCAAATTTATGAGCAATGAGGAATATAATGGTTATGATGAAGGTCAAAAAATTTATTTTAAAAAGTCTGATAATGAGTATGACAATAAATATTATATGCCTTATGTAGTTGATGATTTTTTTGTAGGGGAACCCACCCAGGACATGGATAATTTATGGCAGGAGGGATATTTACACAAGGGTGAACCTTTTGGAACGAAAAAGCATCACGAGTCCGTGTTTTATTTTGAAACAAAGAATATTAGCAAGAGGCTGACGGTGGATGAGAAGACATTAGACAATTTTCTGGCTGTCCTGAATCTTTATGAGGAAAATAATAAAGAAAAAAAGAGGGTTCACCTCATACCGGATATGCAGCCTATAAAAAGCAAACGTTATCCAAAATAAAGAATAAAGAAGATATCCTTGTGTTCTATTCAGCAGCAAATGGAAATCAAGCTCAATATCTATCACCCTCTATGATCTCACAACAAGTATATTATACAAAAATCAAAGAAATGCTGACTAAAAATGGTGGTTATGAACCGTGTGAAGATCGTCATTGTGTGTGTCCGGCTTGTGCGCTGTTCGGTATGATCCCTCCAGATGAGCAGAACACAAGGAGCCGTACGGCTAGGCAGGCTCTAGGCTCAAGAGTTAGATTTACAGATGCAACCCTATTGGAGTCGAGTCTGTTGAAAGAAAGAAAAGATTACTATCGCGGGGATATTCGTTTGCCAGCGATGGGAGAACCCAAACCTGGGGCCGTGGAGTTTTATACAAAAAAACCGTCGGATTATCAAGAGGGAGCGCTATTTTGGACATATGATTATTGGGTTAAGAAGGAAGGGAAAACAAGGACACCAATAAAAGATTCAGCATTTGGTATTCGCGGACGGAAATTCTATTGGCATAGTGAGAATTGGAAACAGTACAAAGACAAATTACATGGTATATCGACTGAATTTCTGAAAGAAAATATAAATACAAATATGACTGCCGGCGTTCGCCCTCTTAATCATGAAAAGTGTCCAGCTTTTCAATTTAAGGTGTACTATGAACATCTGACATGGGATGAATTGAATCAATTAAAGTGGAGCCTTGATTTTAATGATTCGGCTTGTTCACACAAGATTGGGCGAGGTAAACCCTTGGGTTTTGGAAGTATACAGTTAAAAATTGAACAAGTCATGCAACGAACTATTGATTTACAAACAGGAGAATGGTTCATGAAACAATTCCCTGATACATGTCGTGAGGAGTTGCCTGAAAGTGATGCTATGAAAGATTTGAAGCTTATTACAGGTTGGGAGAGCAAACCCACGGCTACAATTTCGTATCCACAAATAAGATTGGAGAGAACGACAGAGCCTAGAGAACAGCAAAACAATGTAAATGAAGAGGCTTCACATAGATGGTTTACTGAGAACGCGAAGCGTGATAAGAAAGTTCTACCCACTATACAAGAAGAAATGTCGGCTAATGAAGCATCTAATTGGCTAAAAAAGATAAAGGTAAAATAAAAGACAAAACGTAGTAAAAACGACTATAATACTAGGAGATAGTCAATATATTTCGAGGTGAGAATGTGAAGCTCACATGAAAATCCTGCGAGCTTCGTACCCCAGATTTGTCGAAAACATGTCGATTGAGGTACGCTAAATAATGCTTAAATAGGGTCGATATGAACCATGATCTTGTAATTTTAATTACGTATAAATTAGAAGAGTTGATCGATTCAAAAGAAGTCAGCCTTCGATACCGCAATTTAGGAGATAACTAAAAAAAAGAAAGTAGAGTATGTGAGGGAAAAAGAGTCTTTCGATATGGAAAGCCTGCTG
Organism: Paenibacillus sp. RC334; assembly: GCF_030034735.1. Classification (NCBI taxonomy): domain Bacteria; kingdom Bacillati; phylum Bacillota; class Bacilli; order Caryophanales; family Paenibacillaceae; genus Paenibacillus; species Paenibacillus sp. RC334. The sequence goes on from NZ_CP125370.1 coordinate 2,318,056, forward strand.
ATTCTGTAAGGTGCGAATGTGAAGCTCACATAAAAACCCCGGATCCTTCGCACCTCGAAATTTGTCGAAAAGAAATGTAATCAGTTCAATTCGGTAAAAGTCAAGGGTGGATTCAAGCTTTTTTGACATCGTTTTTTGCGGAAATGTGTGAAATTGATATCAATAAGGTATGAATTGCTGCATTTTCGCTGTCGCACTCTGTATGGAGTGCGTGGATTGAAATGAAATGGAAGGTAGTATTGGTTAAGCCCGTCCTATAGTCGCACTCTGTATGGAGTGCGTGGATTGAAATTAAACAGGGTGTAGGTAACACCTGCACCCACTAAGGGGTCGCACTCTGTATGGAGTGCGTGGATTGAAATCGGTGGTGGCTGACGACAAAGAAGATACCCTTACGTCGCACTCTGTATGGAGTGCGTGGATTGAAATCATTATGCGATAGCATGGATCGGCCTAATTGTTATTCGTCGCACTCTGTATGGAGTGCGTGGATTGAAATAGTAGCGATATCGGTATGGGGGAAGAGGAAATACGAGAGTCGCACTCTGTATGGAGTGCGTGGATTGAAATGAGTTAAAGTCAACCTCTAACACTAAAACATCAGTCGCACTCTGTATGGAGTGCGTGGATTGAAATAGCTTGAACAGCGGCTAGAATGTCATGAGTTGCACTTGTCGCACTCTGTATGGAGTGCGTGGATTGAAATTTTAAAGCCTTTACTTACAGAGAAAGTTCGTCGGGTCGCACTCTGTATGGAGTGCGTGGATTGAAATAGGTAGGTGGCAGTAGTCTCGGCTAGTTGGCGCCAGTCGCACTCTGTATGGAGTGCGTGGATTGAAATGTTCTAGCTGATTGGCAAGAAATCGGAGAATAGCATGTCGCACTCTGTATGGAGTGCGTGGATTGAAATACCTCATCCAGTATATCTGGCTTGTTGGTGTCGGTCGCACTCTGTATGGAGTGCGTGGATTGAAATTAAGTATTCATATTCATCATCCTTTCAGGTGAAGTCGCACTCTGTATGGAGTGCGTGGATTGAAATTTCATATTGGGTTATAAAAAATTAGTAGCAGAATCGTCGCACTCTATATGAGAGTGTGGAATGACTCTGGTGAAGCTTGGTTACAGAAGCTCTGCTGCTGCGAGCTACTTGAGCACTGGGGGCGTAGCGATGAGCGGGCCTTTCGACCTGTTGCCTTTAACATAAGCCTTGACCTCGCGGGTATAGTAAACAACGCCTTGACCCTCAACAACTGGATAGCCGCTCATGTCATCAGTTAGTGAAGTTTGTACATGTTTGCCAGTGCTGCTTGGCATGTTTCTCATCGTGAAGATGCAGGATGCCTTCTGAATCCAAAAATGCGAAAGGTGGTAGTGTAGTAGACATGGTTCATGTCCTCCTAATATGGTATTTCGAAAAATCAAAAAGGCCGGCACATTGGCCGACCTGATCACCAAGGCTCGAAAGATGCGGTGTGTTCCTTATTTGATTTTCCATGATACAAATTTACCACAGCTAAAGTCTAACGAACGGCCATCATTCGGTCATAAGTCATTCAATAAACAGTCACTTTTCATAGACTATAATAACCATTTATTATTCAAATGCTATAAATAGCTATTCTTACAACAAAAATCATCTACTATATCCCTCTATTTTACAAAAACATATAATTCATGTTAGTATATTGATGAATATACCAAATTTATGAAGAGAGGATTGATTTTATGCAAAAGTTTAAGCAATTGGGTATCGCGTCATTATCAGCTCTTATGTTGTCATCGTTTACACTTCCTGCTTTCGCCAATGCTCAAGCTGCAAACAACGTAGAATCTTCTATAACTTCAGAGACTAAGATTGACTTGGAAAATGGAATTGTTGATGAAAGAGTAGAGCAAGAATTAAGACAAGTTGATTATGATGACCTTTTCAAAACTGTAGGCACTAATCTTGGACTGGTCGATACTCAACGTCCATCTGGAGAAGTAAGTACACAAGGCTGGAGATCAAAGTTCGCAAAAGAAGTAGCGTTAGAATTAATTTCTAAACTAAAGAATATTGGATCACGTGCTTGGAATGAACAGATAAAAATTTATGTAGATAAGATACCGCTTTTGACCGACGGTGCAAAAGAAACTTTGAAATATTATCTTGGCTATCAAGTAATAATGCAAGCTTTGGATATCATGGTAGATTTCACAGGCACAGCAGAGGATGGTCTTGCTTACGCCTTAAAATATGTTGGATTGCCTGCATGGTTGGCCGAACCCGCATCGAGAGCAATTGTCTTCTTCCTGCTGTAAAACCGAACAAAAGGGGGACTAAACGTGTACATACTCGCATTGATTATACTTATTACTACAGGTTTGGTATCCATTGCTGATATTCTGTTCGATATAAAAGATTCAGGTGAAGGAATCAGGTTGATGGTTAAAACTTCACAGGCTCTATTTTTCTTATCATTGTTGTTTTTTGTAGTAAAAAGCGGTACCAAGAAAAAAGACTGAAATCATCAAACATAGAACAAGGGTGGAGTTGATATATTTTATCAACTCCACCCTTGTTTGTTATGGTAACCTGGCTTAACAAACAACTTCACTTCCATAGTTTGTTTGTTCTTTAATCACTTCCAGTCTCAATGCAGCAGCTAAAATGCTTAATGCCTCGATCTTGATCCTCCTAAACGTACTCTCGCTCATTCCCATCTCCCCGCAACTTATATAATCAAATTCAGCCTCATTGTCTAAATAGCTCCGCTGAATAACCTCTCTTTGTATACTGGACAATTTGCTCATTGCAAGCTCCAACAGCCGATCTTTAGCCTGAAGCTTTGCATCTCTATCCACGTTGTAAATGGCGATGTCCTCCGTCTGCTTACTGATTGCATTGGTAGACTGATGTTCTCTATATGAATAGGCTTGCGTAATTGCCGCCTCGCGCCGCACAAAATTAATCTGTCGATACTGCCGAACTATCTCCAGATATTCCTCCACCGCAAGGCGGGTGGCTTTCTCATCAATCGGCAGAATGTTAAAAGTCAGTTGTAAGTTGTTTTTTCTTCTCTTCCCCATTATCGCTTTCCTCTCACCATTGACCCTCGCGAGCCTGGCCAAGGAATGCGGGGGTTGTTTGTATAGTATTCAAAACCCGTGTGAAATTTTTCCATGGTCTATTAAATTCCACTCCTCTCGTTCGTGTCACCATGTCCTTTTTGGACAACTTATGCCAAAAGTAGTTTTTTCATATGAGTTGCAAAAAAAATGTTGACAGTTGTTAATTTTTGGACAAAAATAGAAATTGATCTTTAAAATTATGGAATTTTTATGTGAAGGGTGGTTATGACTTGAAGCATACACCTACGATTTTAGCGGAGTTTGAAGAGTATCTAAAACAAAACAACTTGACATTGGCTCAATTTGCGGAATTTTCAGGTGTTCATCAAAGAACACTTAGTAATTGGATTACTCAACATCGTCCTGTTTCAGTACAACAGCTTGACCGAATCACGTTGGCTATGGGATTACCGGAGGGCTATTTTTACGAACTATACATAGAAAATTACATCATCGACCTTCCCCCGAATTGGCGGCGAATCGAGCCACTATTATATCGTTGTGGAGAGCTGGACAAGCTGGATGCGATCCGTCGAATGGTTGGACATATTATGGACAGTCCGTTGTATTCGCCCAGACTATATGACATTGCGGAAGCGCTATTTGCACAGGGACGACATGCTGCTGCGTTGCTGCTCTATGAGAATGTAGCAGAAGTGGAAAAATATCAACATTCTGAACGCTTGGCAATCTGTCAATATCGTATATTCACAATTCAGGTTGGAGACGATCAGAACCGAAATCTCAAGGCAGCTACGCTATTTGAACCCTTTATTGAACGGTTGGATGAAATAGTTCAGCTTGATGCATTGAAGGATTTGGCGAATGTGTATCGTTCTTTGCGTCAGTGGGACAGGCTGGATGCAACAGCTCGAAAAATGAGAGATAAAGCGGAAATTCAATATAAGATGAAGCATCGGCAGAAGAAACGAAAACGTGAGGAGTCTAAAAAGAAAGCAAGAAACCCGCTATTCGGATACATTGCTTATGCGGATTTATTGTGTGCCAGTGTCTGTGAAGCTCAAGGCGATTACCAACAAGCTCTACAATTTACATACGCCTACGCAGATTTGGATTGGGTCATAGAGACGGACGAGGGTACTCAACACTGGGTTAACTTGTTCAAGCATTGGTCACAAGCCAATGCTAGAGTGAATAAGCTTTTATCCGGAGATATCAATGTATTAAATGATTATGTTGAATATATGGGTGCGTCGTCAAATACAACTGCTGAAGATAGGGTTACCCAACTACTGAACATTATGATGGTGGCTAACCGATATCAGGTCGATGTGGATGACATACTCCAGCGTTTCGAAATCGAGATTGACTCTATTTCACAGCAACCGTCATCTGCTGATATGTATACTCAACAAGTAATCCCAGAGCAGTCCGCACGTTTGAGCTATGAGTTGGCCTATTATTTTTTGTATCGGGGTATGTATAATGATGGACTTAAACATTTGTGGTATTCCATTCTAAAGTGTCATACACTAAATAATGAGACTTATATTATAAACTGCATGGGTCTGTTCTTGCATTTCAGAATGAACTTAGCTCCTGAAGGGAAGACACAATTCCTAAATTTTATTGAAAAGGTGTGGTTAGACAATGTTGAAAAAAATGCTCCTTTTGATCGTCGTAACTAGCTTTTTGTTTATTCTGATTGTGCCGGATCAAGCTCATAACCACTACCTCAGTATTCAGCCTAATGACCAACATGGAGGTTATTAAACGGAAAAATAACAAACAACACCCGCTAACCTTACGGCTGGCGGGTTTGTTTGTTGAGGGAGTTTCGTAACCTTTACAAAATGAACATAGATCCACATAAAGTGCCTCTGGAGTGTTCCAGAAGCACTTTTTTTGTTGAGCGTATGATTAAAAAATCCAAAAGTTGACGTTTTGCATTAGGATATGACACAGAAGGGGGAATCATGCTGATGATGAATCAAGGTGTGACTTTACTTCGTGTCGAGAGAGCCAGAAAAAGACTGTACCAAGTCCAGAAAAAATACGGATTTTTAACGCATCCCAAAGTGATTGAACAATCCAAGAAACTGGATGATCTTTTGAATCAATACCAAACGTGCAAATTAAAATCTTAACGAACTTATAATTAGAGTAAAACTTAACCTGGAGGTCATAAAGTTGAATAAACGCAATGCTGTAACCCCTTTTGGGTGGAAAATCAAACAAAAGCTGGTTGAGAAACAAATTGACCAGAAAACATTTTGTGAGACATATCATATACCACCTAGCCGATTGTCCAATCTCATTCACGGAACACGTAGGGCCAAGAAACATAGAACACAAGTATCCCAATTGCTTGGAATAGAAGAGTAATCCCTCCCCTCTTTCCCCTTTTCCCCATGAATGCAGGACATCTTCTGGAGATTTATGCTACAGTGACGAAAGACCCCATTTTTATGATCCAATATGGTTGTACATATGTTTATACAGGAGTTGAGTTGACCTATGGGAATGTTCTCCAGAATGGCCGAGCAAAAAATTGCCGAAGCGATGGCGAAAGGCGAGTTTGATAATCTGGCAGGAGCAGGCAAGCCGCTGGTTATTGAGGATTTATCACATGTGCCGGAGGAGCTGCGTATGTCCTACAAGCTATTAAAAAATGCAGGCATTTTACCGGAGGAGCTTCAATTACAGAAGGAGTGCGTCCAGCTACGCGATTTGCTCCATGCTTGTCGTGAGGCGGGAGAGCAACAGCGCATTAGTCGCAAGCTGACTGAAAAATCGCTTCGTCTTCGTATGCTGCTGGAGGAAAGAGGGCTGAATACTTCGCCTGTATTTTATGAATATGAGCCGGCTGTGCGTAAGCGGTTGGAGGAATAGAGGCGGTGATTAACGTTGAAGTGCAGATAGTTTCTTGAGGAATTGCTTCGTAAGAATAACTGGCTCCTTGGGCAGCTTGTCCAGGCGGAAGCCGTTTATCAAATCAGCCGCCTTCACAGGCTCTGGGGAATCCAGCAGTCCGGAAAAATAGACGAGCCAGCCAATTACAGTTTCCGCTGTTATCCCCTGTCGACGCATTGCCCGGAGTGCCACTCCGCCGTGCCGTTTGGCCAACCGCCTTCCGTCTGCTCCCAAGACGAGAGGAACGTGTGCGAAACGTGGCGGCTGCAAGCCCAGAGCTTTATATAGCAATAGCTGGCGGGGAGTGGAATCCAGAAGATCATACCCTCGCAGCACGTCGGTAATGTGCATATCAGCATCATCAACAATGACGGCAAGCTGATAAGAAAACATCCCATCTGCCCGTTTGACGATAAAATCGCCCCCCTCCGCAGCGCCGAAGGCAACATGGCCTGCTACCTGATCATAAAACGGAATAACGCAGTCAGGGTTTTGCGGCACTTTAAAGCGAAGTGAAGGAGTTTTGTGCTGTGCCTTGGATACGGCTTCTTGACGGCTAAGGTTGCGGCACACCCCCGAATAAGCTGGTCCTTCACCAGACAGTCCGTGTGGAGCACGGGCAGCGGCCAAAATGTCTGCCCGGCTGCAAAAACAGGGATACAGCAAATCCTGCCCATGTAGTTTGTCCAGCGCGGATTGGTAGCGTTCCAACCGTTGACTTTGGGTGTAGGAACCATAGGGACCACCTACATCTGGTCCTTCATCCCATTCCAGCCCGATCCAGCGCAAATCTTTCATAATCTCTTGAGCCAACTGGCCGCGAGCCCGGGTCATATCAATGTCCTCCATACGCAAAACATAGGTTCCGCCCATGGAACGAACATGAAGCCATGATAATAATGCGGTGCGGGCGTTTCCTAGGTGTATCCATCCCGATGGTGTTGGGGCAAACCGCCCTCTGATGGGTTTGGCCTGTAGTTCCATACGAAAGTTACCTCGTTTCTATATCCCTTTTTCTGCGAAACCATATTATTCATATTATAAAACGATAATGTCGCGAGTGCATCCCGGCATGTACAGAAGCGGACACGGATTCATTTGCCCTACCAGTGGCGGTCGGACGGAAAAGTAAAATATCTGTATAATAGATTCAGAATAAAGCATTGCAGGGCAGGAAGAAGCCTCTATGAGGCAAACTCAAGGTTCGTCATTCAAACCATAATAATTACAGGTAGTGAAAAATTCACAATAACAAAAGCAAATTCGTTGTTCATATAGAAACAACACTTAGATTCTACGCATCCGCGTATCATTGGAGAGATTTCATTGACAGATACAGATAAACAACTGCCCATCATTCAAATTATTCCCGAGCTTAAAAATGCGCTGCAATCCCATTCGGCTGCCGTATTGATTGCACAGCCGGGCGCGGGCAAGACGACAGTTACGCCGCTGGAACTGCTGCACGAGCCGTGGCTGGCGGGGCAAAAAATATTGATGCTGGAGCCAAGGCGCTTGGCGGCACGTGCAGCGGCGGCGCAAATGGCGAAAGCGCTGGGAGAACAAACCGGGCAGACGGTGGGCTACCGGGTTCGCATGGATACAAAAGTAGGGCCGAATACGCGGATTGAAGTGGTTACGGAGGGCGTGCTGATCCGGATGCTGCAAAATGATCAGGCGTTGGAGGGGATCGGCCTGATCATTTTTGATGAGTTTCATGAACGTAGCCTGCATGCAGATTTGGGCTTGGCGCTTGCGCTGCAAAGTCAGGCACTGTTGCGGCCTGATTTAAAAATATTGATCATGTCCGCGACACTGGAGGCTGAGCCTGTATGCCGTCTATTGGGGGACGCTCCATTGCTGGAATGTCCCGGCACGGTATTTCCGGTAGAGACGTTTCATTTGTCCAAGCCTTCATCGACCCCATTAGAGTCCTTTACGGCAGAGACGGTAGACAAGGCCCTTCATGCTCATGAAGGCGATCTGCTGGTATTTCTCCCGGGGGCCAGAGAAATTCATAGAACAGAACGTGAGCTGGCGTCAAGGAATTTGCCTGCACACGTCAAGGTTATTCCGCTGTACGGCAGTATGAAGCTGGAGCAGCAGGATGAGGCGATACGACCGTCGGCTTTGGGTAGCCGTAAGGTCGTATTGGCAACCTCTATTGCCGAGTCCAGCTTGACGATAGCCGGGATTACGGTAGTGATAGATAGCGGCTTGTCGCGGGAATCCGTATTTTCCGCGCGAACCGGCATGAGCCGTTTGACCACCGTTAAGGTGTCCAAGGCTTCCGCCGATCAGCGGCGCGGTCGGGCGGGCCGCCTTCAGCCGGGCGTGTGCTACCGGCTGTGGAGCGCGCAGGAACACGCCGCGCTCCCCGATGCCAGCCGCCCGGAAATCGCGGCGGCAGATCTGGCCACGCTCGCGCTGGAGCTGGCCGCCTGGGGCGTCCGTGAGCCAGCCGAGCTGGGCTGGCTGGATGCCCCGCCTGAGGCGGCGTACCGCCAGGCCACGGGCCTGCTGCGACAGCTCGGCTGCCTGGATGCCACAGCCGATGGCAGGGCAGGCGGCATTACCGCGCACGGGCGCGAGGTGTCTGCCCTGGGCGCGCATCCGCGCCTCGGGCACATGCTGCTGCGCGCGACCGCCCTCGGCCTGGCGCCGACCGCCAGCCGCCTCGCTGCGCTGCTGCAAGAGCGGGATCCGTTCCGCGCTCATGGCGGAACGGATTTGCGCCCGCGGCTGGACGCCCTGCGCGAGGCGGCTCACGCCCGCAGCACGCACAGCCTGTTGCGGGCGGCAGACGATACGGTGATTCGCCGTATCGTGCAGGAGAGTCGGCAGCTACTTGCTACGCTGCCGAAAGCAGCCGCAGGGCAGGACGAGCCTGACGGCTCCGGGGCCTGCGGGCTGCTACTGGCCTTTGCGTATCCGGACCGGATCGCGCAGGGCCGGGGGGATGGCCGCTTTCTGCTTAGCGGCGGCCGGGGTGCGCGACTCCGACAAGTGGAGTGGATGTCGCGTTCGTCCTATCTCGTCGCCGCCGAAGTGGACGACGAGGGAGCGGACGGTGCCATTCAGCTGGCGGCACCGATTGAACTGCAAGAGCTGATCGAGCATTGCAGCGAATTGCTGCTGGAGAAAGCGAACGTATACTGGGACAACTCAGCGTCAGCAGTAAGAGCCCGTAAGGTATTACAATTGGGCTCGCTCGTTTTAAAGGAAACGTCCTATGAGCGTCCTCCGACAGAGGAAATCGCTGCTGCCTTGATGCAGGGTGTCTGTGAACGCGGTCTAAAGCTGCTGTCCTGGAATCGGCAAACCCTCCAGTTGCAGGCGCGTTTGATTTTTATGCACTTCTCGGCACCCGAGGATTGGCCAGACAGCACCGAGCCAGCGTTACTGGATTCACTGGACTCGTGGCTGCTGCCTTTTGCCCTTGGAGCCAAAAATGTATCCGATCTGCAACGGCTGGACGGTGCTGCATTGCTGTTGGGCAGACTGGATTGGGAACAACGACAGCAGCTTGAGCAGGAAGCGCCGACGCATATCCGTGTGCCCAGCGGTTCCCGTATTCCTGTCGATTATACGAATCCCGAGGCGCCTGCGCTGGCGGTGCGGTTACAAGAGTTGTTTGGTATGCGTGATACGCCGCGTATTGGACGCGGACGCGTGCCAATCGTGCTGCATCTGCTGTCACCTGCACAGCGACCTGTGCAAGTGACCTCCGACTTGTCCAGCTTCTGGAGCGAGGCTTATTTTGAGGTCAAAAAGGATCTAAAGGGCAGATATCCCAAGCATTATTGGCCGGATGATCCACTGGAAGCTGTGGCGACCAACAGAACGAAGCCCAAGCGTTGAACAGCAGCTTTTTTATGCGAATTTTTGGTTTGAAATGAAGCTCTGTTTTCGTTCATCGGCTTTTTGAATTTTCGTAAAATCGTTTAAACGTCAGAACAGCGGGGTAATGAAGGACGAACCACTCAACACCAAAATATTGGGAGGTAACTACCATGGCTAATAACTTAAACGATTATAACGAAAAGAAAATTGTCGGTGTTTTTGATACAGAGCAGGAAGCATCTCATGCGATTGGACAATTGCAAAGCAGAGGCATTCCAAGCAGTGAAATTTCTGTTATCACACGTGACCGTGACGAGCTGAGGACGATTAGTGAAGAGACAGGCACCAAAGCACCGGAGGGTGTAGCGACAGGCGCGGCTACAGGCGGTGTTGTAGGCGGGGTCGCTGGCTTGCTGGCAGGCATCGGGGCCTTGGCTATTCCGGGCATCGGACCTATTGTCGCTGCTGGACCTATCGCGGCTACCCTTACCGGAGCGGCTGTCGGAGCGGGAGCAGGTGGCTTGGTCGGTGGACTGGTCGGGCTGGGCATCCCTGAAGATGATGCGCGTCAATACGAGACCTACGTCGATCAGGGCAAGATTTTAGTGCTGGTGGACTCCGCTGATCATCGCAGGGATGTGTATGATATTTTCCGCACCAACCGTTCTCTGAATGCGGATCGTTACAGAACGTATGATGCTACGGTAGCGGATACCCGGACAGATGCGTACACAGATACCAGAAGAAACCTGTAACTTTATAGCTTACGCTTAAAGCAGCAGTCTCCCCGAAAGGGAAGGCTGCTGCTTTTCCATATGTATGCTCGTTGATAAACCGGAGATAAGTGAAGCTTGCTTGCATTGGCACGTTTATCCTTCTATGTATTTTTACAGAATTGTCGTTATAATAGACTTATATATTGCTAGATGTAACAGGAGAGTGACATGAGTCAAAAAGAGAGAATTTCCGAAGTCGCTTTGCTAAGAGGGCTGGCCTTTGCCGCCGTTGTTCTTCAGCATTCTGTCGCACATTATGCGGTTGCACAGGGGGCGCGCATCCAGGACGGAGTTTTGATGACACTTTTACTGCTGTGTTCCAAATTTGCGGTTCCCGTGTTTGTGTTTATCACCGGGATGGTGCTATTTTACAATTATGATGGAGCTTTAAAGTACGGAACGTTTTTACGTAAAAGGTTCATGGACATCATCGTGCCTTATATCATATGGTCTCTTTTATACGAATTGGGAAATCAGCTTGTCCAAAGTGGAGGGCAGCTTCACCCGCTAGATTTTTTCCAGAAGCTTTTGAATGGGAAAAGCAGCTATCATCTGTGGTATATCGTGATGATTATCCAGTGTTATGTGCTATTTCCAGTGTTTCGTTATGCCGTCCGCCGTTTGTCAGCGGTATTGCCGTCAACATGGCGACCCGCTGCATTGGCTGGAGTCGGCGTGCTGTACATCATGCTCATGTTTGCGGTGGGTCCGATGTACCGGTTGATGGATGGGCTCCAGCTTCCGGTGGTTACTTCCTGGTTCACCATCTATGCTGACCGTAATGTGATTTACTTTTTCTTTTATTTTGTGCTAGGCGCGGCAGCCGGGATGAATGTCCGGCGCTGGAATGCTTGGGTAACCAAGGCTCAAATCATATACTGGCCGTTGTTTATTGTAATTACAGGCTACTTGCTGTATGAGATGATCGGTCTGTTTCAGACGCCGAGAGGCACGGTTCTTTCCTTTAACTACTTGTCTCTGCTGCGTCCGGTCATGGCTGTATATTGTGTCACGTCTATTTTTGTTGCTTACCGTGTGGCGACGTGGATCGCTCATAAGGGCGGGCGTGTGGCGGGGTTGCTGACTGCCATCGGGAAGTTGTCCTATGGAGCGTATCTGATGCACGCCTTTATGCTGCGTGTCACGTACTCTTTTGACGAGGCGTTGTTTGCAGACTGGAGCCTGATTCTTCGCACGCTGGCTTCGTTCGTCCTTTGTATGGTCTTTTCCGTTGCAGGCACGTGGCTGTTGGCACGTCTGCCTCTGGGAAAATGGATTGTGGGGCTTCGGATTCGTCCACGCCCGGCTGGAGGTCCGTCAGCCTTGCATAAGCAAGCCTGATTTGGTAAACCCAATCACATATTTTCACAAAAGGTATCCCGAAGCCCATGTAACAAGGCCGAGGGATATCTTTTATTTTCTCCATTTGTTTAATGGTATGCATACTGTTAGACTTGGACATGCCTTTTCATTTAAGGTGAATCTATAACATTATAGGGGTGTTGCTACATGAGTGGTCCAGATCCAGGAAGCGTTTTCCCGATGAAAAATATTAGAAGTCTGTGTTTTTTGAAAAATGTAGTGGTTAATCCACATATCGAAATCGGGGATTATACCTATTATGACGACCAACATAATCCTCTGGATTTTGAAAAAAACGTCCTTTACCATTTTGATTTTATAGGGGATAAATTAAAAATCGGTAAGTTTTGCGCAATTGCAACCCGGGCCAAATTTATTATGAATGGTGCAAATCACAATACAAATGCATTTACCACTTTTCCTTTTGGAGCGTTTGGTGGAGAGTGGGCAGTTGGTTTACCCAATTTAAGTGGAGGTTTCAAAGGGGATACCGTGGTTGGGAACGATGTTTGGATAGGCTACAATGCTACCATTATGCCTGGAGTCCATATAGGAAATGGAGCGATCATCGCATCCAATGCCGTGGTGACTAAAGATGTCTTGCCTTATTCTATTGTAGGTGGAAATCCGGCAAAATTAATTCGTTATCGGTTTGACGAGGAAACGATTGAACTACTCAATACACTAGAATGGTGGAACTGGGATATCCAAAAAATAACAGAATGTATTCCTGTTTTGACAAGTAACGATACGGATGCCTTAAAGAAATTAAGTAAGTCTTCATAATCTGTAACTCTATTTTTTTAGTCTTTATTATATTATTTCAATATATGAAAAATTCATAATAGAAAAAGACAGAATCACAGACCGCCACTTCGCCGACTATCTCACAACGCTTCATTTTATATCTCCCGCCAACTTCAAACAGGTCACAAGGAAGAGCTTGAAAATCCCCCTATCATTAGTGTATAGGCGCTGAGTGGTTTATAATGGAAGGTAAGATATAAGAGAATGGTGTGAAGAGGAGGCCGTGAAATGGCGTTTATGATATCCCAGCGGGCTTTTATCAAAATTTATCTGATCACAATGGTGGAGAAGCATCGCGGTTATGGATATCAGATGCTCGAATCGATGAAGGATGAGTTTAGTGGCTTTGGATATGTTCCGCCTCAGAGTGAGGTCTATCGGGCGCTGCACGAGCTGGTGCAGGAGGGCGTTTTTTACCGTACCAAACGGTTAAAAGGAACAGATCCCCGCGTAGATTTTCAGGAAATTGTACTTTATCATTTTACAGATGATGGGGAGGAGAAAGCGCGACTGTACAAGAAGCAGGTCAAAACCGATTTGGACCGTTGCTTAGGTATGCTGCACAAAGCGGAACAAGACAACTATTCCTGACCACGAAAGGATGAGAATGATGGGTAGAAAGCTGAAATGGGGAATTTTAGGCACTGCGGAGATTGCCAAAATTGCTGTAATTCCGGCAATTCAGCAATCCGAACGCGGAGAAGTACTTGGGATTGCTAGTCGCAATGCGGATAAAGCCGCTGAGGCCGCCCAGGAGTTCGATATTCCGAAAAGCTATGGAAGCTACGAGGAATTGTTGGTTGATCCTGAAATCGGGGCGGTGTACATCCCGTTGCCGAACCATCTGCATGAAGAGTGGACGATCCGGGCCGCGGAAGCGGGGAAGCACGTTTTGTGCGAAAAACCATCCTCTCTTAGCTCAGCCGGGACAAGCCGCATGATTGAAGCCTGTAAAAGTGCAGGAGTCATTTTTGCAGAAGCTTTTATGTATCGCTATCATCCGAAGCATCGAAGAATTAAGGAAATTATCAATAGCGGGGAAATTGGCGACATTCGCGGCATGCATTGCACATTTACGTTTAACAATGCCGATCAGGCAGATAATGTACGCTTCAATAAAAGCATGGGCGGTGGATCGTTGTACGATGCAGGCGTATATCCGATTTCGGCGGCCCGTATGTATTTGGATCGGGAGCCGGAGGCGGTGACAGTACATGCTTTATTTTCACCAGAGCATGACAATGTGGATATGATGGCATCCGGCCTGCTGGAATTTCCGGGCGGGGTGAACCTTACCTTCGATTGTGGCATGTGGGCAGCAAACCGTTCCAATATGGAGGTTCTGGGTAGCAAAGGGACGATTGCGATGCCTAAAATGTTCGGCTGGGAAAGATCATCTGTCGTCCCGCAAATTTTCGTCCATGTCGGTTCGGTTACACGCGAGGAAAGACTTAAAGGTTACAATTCCTTTGAGCTACAAGCGGATGCTTTTGCCAAAGCGGTGCTTGACGGTGTTCCGTTGCCGTATGAACCCGAAGACGCGGTAAGCAATATGAAGGTGATCGACGCTTGTATCGAGTCGTCCCGCAGCCGGAAACGGGTAGAGATCGGATATACCGGATAAACAGTCCTCAGAAAGCGTAAAAAAGCAGCCTGTCACAGGGACAAGCTGCTTTTTTAGATGAACGAATACATACGCTACAGGTAAGTGTAAATTATTAAACAAATTACATATGTTAAACGTAATCTTTGACATAACATTTGGCGGCTGTGGCAGGCTAATTGGACGTACTGTATTCTAGGACCGCCGTCGCGACTCGATCAGTATGAGAGACAAGAAGAGAAGGAAGGAAAGGTCATGGAGGAGATTCAAGTATCCCAGGAAGAGATGCGAGCGTATCTGCTCGCCTATCAAGGATTGACGTCACTGAAGCCCCTGGCGGACGAAGTGGTTATTGTCGATTTTATCAAAAAAGTAGGGTGTATCCAATATGATCCTCTTAACATGGTCGGCCGTAATCCGGATCTTATGCTGCAATCCCGATTTAGCAATTACGATCCTGTGATACTGGAACATCTGTTGTACGGCAAACAAAAATTGATTGATGGCTGGGATAAAATGATGTCGATCTATTCGGTAGAAGACTGGCCATTTTTCCAAAGACTCAGGGCTAGTAAGGTGAGAGAGATGGAAGGAATATTGGCATATCGACAGTCGCTGGAAGCTATTCAATATGTGGACGAGGTCAAAATGTTTATAGAGAGTCACGGTCCCGCCTCACCTCTGAAGTTGGATTTAGGAAATGCGAAGAATGGACGATGGGGGCATGGCAAACTGTCCAGCGCAGCGATGGATTACATGTGGAACGCAGGAACTTTATCGGTTAAAGAGAAAAAAACACCCAGAAAATATACGATTTAACCGAGAAGCTTTTGCCCAAAGAAATTCTGGACCAAATAGATCCGTTCGAGAATGATCATGATTTTTATAAATGGTATTTCAAGAGAAGGATTGGAGGTATTGGAGCCTATTGGGATCGGAACGGAGGAGGCTGGCTGGGCCATTTCGTCTCGGATAAGCCTTTGAGAACTAAAATTTTACACGAATTGTTTGAAGAGGGTGAACTGAGCAAGGTCAAGGTGGCAGGTATAAAGGAAACTTTTTATATGAAAACTGAGGATGTTACATTTTACAACCATATGAAATCGGATTTTAACAAGACGGTCCATTTCCTTGCTCCGCTCGACAATCTGTTATGGGATCGGAAATTAATCAAAGATCTCTTTCATTTCGAATATAGCTGGGAAGTATACAGGCCAGTCTCCATGCGAAAATACGGGTACTATGTTCTTCCTGTTCTTTATGGAAATCAACTTGTCGCCCGATTTGAACCGGATATGCATCGGGGGACCGAGCCATTGCGGATCAAGAATTGGTGGTGGGAGGAAGGGTATGAGGTAACGGACGCGGTGGTAGAATCGGTAAGAGAAGCCTTGCAGGCGTTCTGTTCTTATTTAAAGGCGGACGGGTTATCCCAGGATTCCAGCCTCAAGATTATCCAATAACTGGGTTATATGCCCTACCAGTTCTTCCGTACAGAAAGCAATGTCTTGAAGCTCTCTTTGGTGCAGGACTAGAGACACGTTGGAGTAATGTTAAGAAAATCTTATCATTGCCGTACCCTCTGAGCGGGTGCGGGCGTTTCTGTTGGGCGACATTATTCGAGGAAATGCTTGAAAGGGAGTGCTCTATAGTTGATTCCACCTTCTATCGAGTACTCTGCATCGCTCATGTTTTGGTCTAGGGACTTTGTAAAAACTAGATAATGACACAGTGAATTGAGAATGGAAAAATAATATCAAATTCACTTGAGGTGTTCTAAGTATAGGCTGAAGGTTGGATTTAGTGGCGCATTAATCGCTTCTTTATACTTTTCTATACCCGCTCACAGGACTGGGCAATCAGCAGAGACTTTTATTCCCAGCCTAGAATGTGATATAAAAAGAATAGTGTGTTAAGGAGGGAATAACCGATGGATGAACATATGAAGCGTCGTCTGGAAAAGCAAAAGCAGTTGTTTAAGCAACTGGGGATTCAGCTGGACGCGCTCTCCATTCATGAAAAACAGTTTAAAAATAAAATGCGTGGCTATGATCCTGATGAGGTGGACGCCTTTCTGGATGAAGTGATAAAGGATTATGAACGCTTCTATGCGAACATAGCCGATCTGATGGACAAGTGGCAGGAGCAGCAGGCAACCATACGTGATTTGAAAAACGCACCCAAGCCTGCCGCCGATTATAACGCACTTGACCGACGCCAACTGGAGGACATCGTTAAGCAACTGGAGTATAGCGTCCGCCAGCTAAAGGTGCGAGTACGCCCTGAAAATGACTATTTTCCGGAGTAAGGCGCAGTAAGCGCTGTGTCGGTGCCTCTCATTGTGGTATGATGGGACTATGCATGTGTACACAAACATTTAATGAGGCACACATATAAAGGTGGTTAACATGAGTACCCATTTTTCCGTTAGTATCCATTGTCTGCTTCTTCTGGCTGAAGGAGCGCCGGAGCGGATGACTTCGACACTTGTCGCTTCCAGTATCAATACGAATCCGGTGGTTGTGAGAAGAATCATGAGCCGACTCAAGCAAGCCGGTCTGGTTGATTCCTCACCAGGAGCACGCGGCTTTCGTCTGAGCATGTCCAGTTCCAATATTAATCTTAAAATGATATATGAAGCGACCAAAGACGACGGCCCGCTGTTCGCTATCCATGGTGACAGCAATCATAATTGCGAGGTAGGCAAGAACATCGACGCTTTGCTGGACGGATTATATACCTTGGCAGAGCAGAAAATACAAGCGTTTTTCGAGACAGTAACGCTGCGGGATCTGGAGCAGGCGCTTCAGCAGCGGGTTGGGCAGCAGAGTTCATCCGTGTAAAGACGCCGGTAAGGAGAATTGCAATGAAAATCATCGTACTTTCAGATACTCATATGCCGCACCGAGGCAAAGCGCTTCCTGGTCGGCTTGTACAGGAGCTCAAAGGCAGCGACCTCATTCTCCATGCCGGAGACTGGACGGACTGGTTCGTATTTGAAAGGCTGTCCGAATTTGCACCTGTGCAAGGGATTGCCGGAAACAATGATGGAGTAGACATCGTAGAGCGTCTGGGCTATCAAAGAATCGTTGAAGTCGAGGGTAAACGGATCGGTATGGTTCACGGTCACGGCTGGCGCGGCTCGACAGAGAATATCGCGTTGAATACGTTTAAGGGAGAAACACTGGATTGCCTGATTTACGGACATTCGCATATTCCGGTTGTCAAAAAGTTGGACGGCCTGCTTGTCCTCAATCCCGGATCTCCGACAGACAAGCGCGGCGAGGACGAATATTCATTTATCGTGCTGACGATTGAAGCCGGGCAGATGGAAGCACAGCTTGTACTTTATCCAGATAAGCATGAATAAACCAACAACCGTTGATTAAAGGGGAAGCTATGGCTATTTTTGAATTGGAACCGATGAAGCATCATGTGTTGATCTGTAATGGAGGCACGTGTATGCGGCATGAAGGTGAAGAAGTTACACAAGCAATTCGGGATGAAATCCGTGAACAAAACGCAGAAGCTTATATTCATACGACCAGAACTCGTTGTAATGGCCGTTGTCACGATGCTGCGGTTGTTATCGTATACCCTCAAGGGGACTGGTATGGTCAGATGACGCCTGCTGCGGGCACAGAACTGGTGCAGAAGCTTGTTGCAGGAGAGAAGCTGAAACCACATCTTTTTCATGAGTGTACAGGGGAATCCAGTTCACAATAATTCAACAATAAACTATAAACAAGAACGTGAGTAGAGAAAATCTTTGCGGAGATTTTCTTTTTTTGCGTTTAATCCCTGACCTGAAAGGTAAAAGTATACTGTGGACACCAATCCGATAGGGAGGGAAGCGAAAATCGGGATCACCCTGAGCAGTATCCGAAGGAGCAGGAGAGCTTGTTCGACCGATTTGAAAGTGAACAGACGGTAGAGGCCATTCCCGTAGAGGATTTAAGATGGAACGTCAGGAGGAAAAAGATAAGGATGTCACCAAGCATACCTCTTCCAGTGAGAAAAAATACAATGCTGGCCCATCATGAATCAAGGAACTGGTAATATTTAAAAAGAAATCTCTTGACTTTAAGACAAATACAATATATATTTAGTTACGAAAAGTAATTAATTTTTCTCAGGAGGTAACAAAAATGGCTAAAGATTTCTTCGCAGCTCTGAAAGAAAGACGCTCCTATTACGGTATTAGCAAAGAACAAGTAATTTCCGACCAACGGATTCAAGAGATTGTAGAGGAAGCTGTTAAATATACACCTACCTCTTTCAACTCCCAAACTTCACGTGCAGTTGTACTGCTCGGAGAGCATCACGACAAATTGTGGAATATTACAGAAAATATTTTGCGCGAAGTTGTAGGCAATGAAGAGCAATTTAAATCTACTGCTGAGAAAATGAACGGCTTCCGTAGCGGCTATGGCACTGTATTGTTCTTTGAAGACAACAATGTAGTGGCTGGTTTGCAACAACAATTTGAAGCTTATGCGGACAACTTCCCAATCTGGTCTAACCAATCCAGCGGTATGCTGCAATTGGTGGTATGGACAGCTCTGGAGCAAGAAGGACTGGGCGCATCCCTTCAGCATTACAATCCTTTGATCGACGAAAAAGTGAAAAATGAATGGAACATTCCTGAGCATTGGAAACTGATTGCTGAATTGCCATTCGGTAAACCGACATTCCAACCAGGTGAAAAAGAATTCCAACCTGTTGAAGAACGCGTAAAAACGTTTAAATAAGCCAGACAATGCAACGACGATTCATGCTCGCCTGATCAAAGCACTGTGGATACCCACAGTGCTTTTTGACATTCCATTTTTAAGGAGTGAGCTTCTGGATATGTACTTTTTTGTGAACGGGATGATTCAGGGGTTAATTCAGGCGGAAGCGGGTGATGCTACGTTTAAATTTGTATGAGAGGGTTACATAGGTGTTATTGATGAGGGAGGAAAAATATATGCCATACGATTGCATTATTGTTGGCGGAGGGATTGCCGGGCTGCAAGCAGCCATTCAATTGGGAAGATATAGCAGCCATCGGGTTCTGGTGATAGATTCGGGCTATGGTCGTTCCACGTTGTGCCATCAGTATCATAATATTTTGGGCTTTCCTGATGGGATTTCAGGTGAGGAGCTGCGACGGCTTGGACGTAATAAGGCCACGAAGCTAGGCACTGAATTTGTTGAAGGTAAGGCGGTGAAAGCTGCCAAGAGAGATGAGCTTTTTGCCATTCAAGTGGAAGAGGGAACGGTGTATTCCTCAAAGACGCTGCTGCTGGCAACGGGGCTGACCGATCGCTTTCCAAAGCTGGAGGGGCTTCTGGCCTGCTTGGGCAATAGCGTGTATGTCTGCCCGGACTGTGACGGATACGAGGTTCAGGATCGCAGTACGGTCGTGATGGGGGCGGGAAAAGCCGGAGCTTCCATGGCTCTGATTTTATCGGCGCGTACCGACCACCTGGTTTATGTAAACCATGAGCGTTCAGAGGTGCCGGACGAGCTGATGATGAAGCTGCGCGAGAAAGGAATAGGATACAAGGAGGAAGCCATTTCCAGGATCATGATCGGGGAACCGGGACATTTTGAAGGAGTTCGGCTGGCTAATGGAGAGGTTGTTCGGGCGGAGCGGGGCTTTTTGGCCTTTGGAGGCAACCAAGTCCATTCAGAGCTGGCCGAGCAGTTGGGCGTGCACTTGCTGGATAACAAGCATATTGAGACTCACCCCCGCAGCAAAATGACCAATGTAGAGAATGTATGGGTAGCCGGAGATTTGGGGGCCCATGCCGAGCAAGCGACTGTCGCGATGGGAGAAGGAGCGATGTCAGCGATCTGGATACACAAAGTATTATCTGGTATGAAAACAAAAGTACCGCAGCTCTAGGAACTGCGGTTTAAAATGGTGGACATATACCTGTGTGAAGATGAAGGCCGAAGCGCTCCAATTGCTCGTTCATGCCATACTTGCGCAAAATTTCCGTTTGTTTGTTGCCGATCAGGTCAAAATGGGGATAGGGCTGACGCTGGTGAATATATTGGGGATCCAATCCATTATTGCTGCACCATAAACGCAACTTGTCCAAATTGGAACACCCCACCTTGGTTACGGTTGTAATACCTGGAAAGCGGTCATCCAGCCAGTAATGCGTCAGAAAAGCAATTTCACCACGACTGACCTCTCTTTTCCAAGCTGAAAGCTCCTGCCGGGTAATGCCAAATGCCATCGGTCTCATCCTTTCTTGGTTCGCTCCGAAATCATGAGCTGCCGGGTAGGCGTACCATTATTTTCACATTATAGCCTGTATTACGATTCCTAAAGGGTAACACAATAACAGAAGACCGTGTATGACGATCTCCTGTTAGCGGTTAGAGCCATCTTTCGGCCCAGCTCTCTACGCCATTCAATGCATCACCGAGCTCCTTACCCTTGCGTGTCAGCGAATACTCGGTACGCACGGGCCGCTCTGTAATGACATTGCGAAGGATCAGGCCGCTATGCTCCAACTCCTTAATACGTTCATTCAGCATACGTTTGCTAAGATCAGGTATGGAAACATGAATCTCACTGAATCGTTTGGGATGTTCCATCAAAGTATGGATGATGAGAGCGGTCCATTTTTTGCTGATGATCTGAAAGGACTGTTCCACCTTGCCGCACAAAAGCTTAGGCTGCCTGTCGTCGCTCATCTGAATCCCCTCAATTTCATTGGTTGTTTTAAACAGTATACTAAAAGTAACTCTGTATACCAATAGTAACTATCTTGGTTTGTGTCAACTGTGACATTTTTAACAGTTTTTCCTCATTCCTTGCGTCAATCATACCACAGAAAACGTTATCATTACAGGAAATATCGAATGTTCACGATTTCGCTAAAATTTGATTGACTTGCCCCTTATTTTGGGTGTATTATAGGTTACGTTAATTCCTCAGGTAACTTTTAATAACCTCATCTTTTATAATGGGAAGAAGGAATAATTTATGGATTCAATGACTTTTGTCTTATTTGGAGCGACAGGGGATTTGGCTAAACGTAAAATCTACCCTGCCTTGTATAATTTGTTTGTAGAAGGTAAAATTCCGGCTTCCTTTTCTGTAATTGGTATGGGGCGTCGTGAAGTGGCTGACGAACAGTTTCAAAGTAACGTAGAACAATCCATTAAGGATTTTTCCAGATACGTGAATAATGACCGTGCACAGATGGATCAGTTCCTGAGCGCTTTCCGCTACAGTGCATTGAACGTCAATCACCCGGAAGATTATAAAAAGCTGTTACAGCTTGCTGAGCAACGTGAAAATGACTTGGGAATTCCGGGGAACCGCATGTTTTACTTATCGGTGGCACCGGAATTTTTTGATGTGATTGCCCTCAACATCCGGGAAAGCGGTTTGGCTGAAACGAAGGGCTGGAAACGGCTTATTATCGAAAAACCATTCGGACATGATCTGGAATCTGCACGTGAGCTGAATGATCGCTTAAGCAGAACGTTTGCTGAGGATGAAATTTATCGTATTGACCATTACCTCGGTAAGCCGATGGTGCAAAACCTGGAAGCCTTGAAATTTGCTAATCCCTTGCTTCAGGGTGTGTGGAACAATCAATACATTGCCAATGTGCAAATTACCGCTTCCGAAACTGTAGGCGTCGAGGAACGCGCAGGATATTATGATCACTCCGGAGCTATTCGGGACATGGTGCAGAATCACATGCTGCAAGTGCTGATGATGGCGGCTATGAATAAGCCGGGACATGTAACGGCAGATCAGGTGCGTGACGAAAAAAGCAAGGTTATGGAGGCGTTGCGTGCGCTCGATCCTTCCGATATTGCTTCCAGCGTGGTGAGAGGCCAATACACGAACGGTGAGATTAACGGAAAAACAGTTCCTTCCTATAAAGAAGAGCCGGACATTGGACCGGACTCACAAAATGATACTTTCATTTCAGCTCGTCTGTGGATTGACAATGAGCAATGGTCAGGTGTGCCGTTCTATATTCGCACAGGCAAACGCATGAAGGAAAAATCTACACGTATCGTCGTGGAATTTAAAAAGGATAGCACAGACCCGTATGCGGCTCAAGGACAGCCTTCCGAGCCGAACTTGCTTACGATTCATGTGAATCCGGATGAAAAGGTAACACTGCGTCTGAACAGTAAGGACCCACTGAATAATGGTCAACTGGAGACGGTGCTGATGAATTACACATCAGAGGCCAAGGATGTACCGGAAGCTTATGAGCGCCTCATCTTTGATGCGCTGCGCGGCGACTCCACCTATTTCGCTCACTGGAATGAAGTTGAGCTTTCATGGATGTGGGTACAGCCAGTGCTGGAAGCTTTTGCTCGCGGCGAAGTTCCGCTTCATACGTATGCGGCAGGCTCCTACGGTCCAGAGGCTTCTGACCAATTGTTGGAGGAACAGGGCTTTACATGGTGGCTGGATCAAAAGTCAGAACGTTCTGAAAAAGCGGTTGTTCGTTCGTAAACATGTACACATCACTACATTGAGAATATATTTTTGCTACGGCAGGAGGCCTTTACAATGCAAGTTGGATTAATCGGTTTGGGAAAAATGGGCTTGAATCTCGGAAAAAACTTGATCGATCACAAGCATGAAGTTGTCGCTTACGACGTCAATGCAGCAGCGATTCAAGAAATGAAGGATTACGGTGCTACAGGTGCTTCCACACTGGAAGAGCTTGTGCAGGCGACCCAATCCCCAAGAGTACTGTGGATTATGGTTCCCCATCAAATTGTTGATTCCGTGCTGGATCAGCTTCAACCGATTTTGTCCAAAGGGGACATTATTATTGAAGGCGGTAACTCTCATTACAAAGAGTCGATTGCTCGTCATGCCCGTCTGAAGGAATACGGTATCAGCTTCATGGATGCCGGAACCTCCGGTGGTATGGAAGGTGCACGTAGTGGCGCTTGTTACATGATTGGCGGCGACCCGGAAGCATGGGCGTTTGTTGAGCCTATTTTCCGCGATACAGCAGTTGAAAATGGTTATCTGTATGCAGGTAAATCCGGTAGCGGACATTTTCTCAAAATGGTTCACAACGGTGTGGAATATGGTATGATGGCCTCCATTGGTGAAGGCTTTGAAGTGCTGGAGAAAAGCAGCTTTGACTTCGATTATGAGCAAGTGGCACGCGTTTGGAACAACGGTTCCGTTATTCGCTCCTGGTTGATGGGCTTGACCGAACGTGCATTTTCCAAGGATGCAAATCTGGATGAAATTCGCGGGGTTATGCACTCTTCCGGCGAAGGCAAATGGACGGTTGAGGAGGCATTGGACATTCAGGCGGCTACTCCGGTTATTGCGTTGTCCCTGCTGATGCGTTACCGTTCTCTGGATGCAGATACGTTCAACGGGAAAGTCGTTGCCGCGCTGCGCAATGAATTTGGCGGTCATGCAGTAGAAAAGAAATAGTAACGATATAGCTTAGCATCGATCCCCGTAGCTTCAAAACTGCGGGGATATTGCTATATGTTCTTGCCGTGCGCTTTTTTGCTATATGCATATTTTTCCTTGTATAACCGCACAATAGATGAAAAAGAAGGCGGAAGGATGAATAGCATATGTGCAAAAGGTTTTCGTTATCGGCTGATTTGGACGAGGTAAGGGATCATTTTGGCATACAACGGGTGATGTATTATTATAAAACACGTTACAATATGAGCCCTACCCAGCATGTTCCCATCGTGCTGCATCAGGAGGGGGAACGGGTGCTAGATGAATTTCGCTGGGGATTTATCCCCTACTGGGGCAAGGATTGTGTCAACGCCGATTTGAATACGGTACGAGTGAATCCGAGTTACCGCAAAATGGCCGAAACCCGACGTTGTGTCATTCCTTGCAACGGCTTTTATTATTGGCGAAAGCTTGGTAAACGTATGTGTGCGGTGCGGGTGGTGTTGCCAGGACAGAAAATGTTTGCGGTCGCGGGATTGTATGAGGTATGGCAGGATAGCCGTAAGGAGCCGCTACGTACCTGTACGATGATGACGGTGCAGGCCAATGCGGATATTCGTGAATTTGACGGACGTATGCCCGCCATTTTGGAACCCTCGAATATGGATTCATGGCTGGACCCGTCCATTAAGAACATAGATGAGTTGCTACCGTTGCTGTGCACGTATGAACAGGGCGATATGAGCATCTATCCGGTGACCCCGCTGGTCGCCAATGATGAACACGATAACCGCGAATGCATTCAGGAAATGGATTTGCAATGGTCCTGGATCAAGCCTTAAATGAATATGGAGAATTTTCATTCACTACAGATCATAAGCTTCCCGCCGCCTGCATAGGTATGTATTGGGGAACAAGTGTCATGATCCGGGGGAGAGGGGAAACGGCCGAAGGAGTATCTCATATGGGATGGAGGCGATTGGAATGAGCAACGATACACTCATCCAACTGCTGGTGCTCATGGTGACGATCATCGGTCTGGTCCAAAACCGGTAAGTGGCAGGTTCCAGAAGGCGGGAGAATTGCCCTAGGCAATCTTCCGCTTTTTTTCGTTTTCCTTTCAACAGTAGCAACAAGAGATGTTATTACTTTAAAATGCTCGCAGATGGAGGGAGCTTGCGGTACAATAGATGCTAAGCTACAGGTGACAAGACACCTGAATATACGGCTATATATAATGCATTTTTAAGGGAGAGCGAATCATGAGTGAATTGACTTCATTACCACCATCCAAAAAGCGAAAGCTGCTGTTTAGCGCAGGACTCAGTTGGCTGTTTGATGCCATGGACGTTGGGCTGCTTTCGTTCATAGCCGCAGCGCTGGCTAAGGAGTGGCATTTGGGATCAGAGCAGATTGGTCTGTTGACTGCGATGAATTCGATAGGGATGGTGTTTGGGGCCGCTTTAGCGGGGATTTTGGCTGATCGCTACGGCAGGCGTGCGATATTAGTGTGGACGCTGTTGATCTTTTCTATTGCAAGCGGCTTGTCAGCTTTGGCGACCGGGCTCGGTGTACTGTTGGTGCTGCGCTTTATTGCAGGCGTAGGCTTGGGAGGGGAATTGCCTGTAGCTTCGACGCTGGTGTCGGAATCGGTGCCGGTTCAGGAACGGGGAAAAGCGGTCGTTTTGTTGGAAAGCTTCTGGGCCGCGGGATGGATTCTTTCTGCGCTTATTGCCTATTTTGTTATTCCAAAGTACGGCTGGCAGATGGCCTTTATTCTCGGCGCAGTACCAGCCCTGTACGCCCTTTATTTACGCAAAGCGGTAGAGGATTCACCACGATACAAGCAGCAGAGTGTCAAGCTTCCACTGCGTGAAAGACTGGCTTCCATTTGGTCAGGGCCGAACCGCAAGTCCACGCTCATGCTGTGGATTTTATGGTTTACGGTTGTATTTTCCTATTACGGAATGTTTCTGTGGCTGCCAAGCATTATGTTTATGAAGGGTTTTGAACTGGTTAAAAGCTTTGAGTATGTCCTGATCATGACGCTGGCGCAATTGCCAGGATATTTTACTGCGGCATATCTGATTGAAAAGCTGGGCCGCAAATTCGTGCTGATCGTCTATTTACTGCTAACGGCGGTGTCTGCTATTTGGTTCGGTACCTCGGAAACGGCAGGAATGCTGCTGGCTGCCGGTATCTGCTTGTCCTTTTTCAATCTCGGCGCGTGGGGAGCCATGTATGCCTATACCCCGGAATTGTACCCAACAGCCGTCCGTTCTACCGGAGTGGGTATGGCGGCTGCGTTTGGTCGTATCGGTGGCGTGATTGGACCGTTCCTGGTCGGAATGCTGGTTGGACAGGGCATGGCGATACAATCTATCTTTGTCATTTTCTTCGTAGCGATCCTGATTGGAGCGGCGGCGGTATGGTTGCTGGGTACCGAAACGAAAAATCGGGAGATCGACTAACCTTTACATTCACCTCTATAAAGATTCATAATATAAGAGAGAGGAGTGACCTGAAATGGAGCATACCTTTCTGCTCAAGGCAGACTGGAACGGGGGGCGCAACAGCGCTGGGTATATTGAGGCCGGACAGCTGCGGACAGCGATTTCGATCCCGGCAGAGATGGGTGGTCCCGGTGTGGGTACCAATCCGGATGAAATGCTGCTAGGCGCTGCCGCGACCTGCTATTTGATTACATTGGCGGCGATGATGGAGCGCGCTGGTCTTACGGTGGCTTCACTGGCGCTGGAATCCGAAGGGATTGTCGATGTAACGAACAATA
Source organism: Paenibacillus sp. RC334 (assembly GCF_030034735.1). NCBI lineage: Bacteria > Bacillati > Bacillota > Bacilli > Caryophanales > Paenibacillaceae > Paenibacillus > Paenibacillus sp. RC334. The sequence continues at coordinate 2,344,650 of NZ_CP125370.1, forward strand.
TTTTTACATATCGTCGAATTATCCATCGTCCACGAGTTCATTTGGCCGCCGATGCGACAGAATCGCAGATCGAACAGGCAGTGCGGCTGGCAGAGCAGGCAGAGAGCTCTTGCATGATCTCACGTGCCGTAGCGGGAAATGTAGCTTTATCTACAGAGCCCGTCGTGGAACGCGCCTCTTAGCGCTATTTGAACCAGGAGTAATCATTCCAATTGCCCATTATTTTTCTAATTTGAGGAGGACACAACCATGACAGCACAACAAAAATTGCTCGTTTTCGCAGGCTCTTACGCCGAATTGGAAGGCAGCGGAGTTTATGCGTACACTTTTAATGAAGAGACAGGGGTTCTTACATTACAGGATGAGTTCTCCGGATTGAAAAATCCAACCTTCCTGAACGTAGACGTGAAGAACCGGAAGCTGTATTCCATTGGAGAAACGACTTCTGCTACTGGAGCGAAGGTGGGCGAAGCTGCTGCTTTTGAAATTGATCCGGTCAAAGGGACATTTACATTGCTTAACCGGGCGGAAAACGTTGGCGCAACAACCTGTCACATTCAGCGTGATCCATCCGATCGCTACCTGATCGTAGTCAGCTACCACGGAGGAATGGTGGGACTGGTGTCTCTAACCGAGGATGGCCGTATCGGCGAGTTGCTGGATGTTAAACAGCATGAGGGCAAGGGAGCGCATCCTGAGCGTCAGGATCGTCCGCATCCACACTCCAGTTTCTTTAGCCCTGATGGTCGTTTCCTCTTCGTACAGGATCTCGGTTTGGATCTGATCCGTGTCTACACCATTGATGACAGTAAAGGACAACTGGTACTTCATGGCGAAACGAAAACCCATGCAGGTGCAGGTCCACGTCACTTGACGTTCCACCCGAACGGTAAATTTGCTTTTGTCATTAATGAGGTGGATTCTTCCATTACTTCTTTTGCGTATGACGTAGAAGCAGGCAAGCTTACCGAGCTTGAGAGCGTACCGACTTTGCCGTCTGATTTTACGGGCGAAAACACAACCGCTGAGATTGCTATTTCGGGGGATGGTGCTTATGTGTACGGTTCCAACCGTGGGCATGACAGCATCGTAGTGTTCGCTGTAGACGCTGCAACAGGCAAGCTGAGCCTGGTAGAGCATGTTTCTGCCGAAGGAGAGCATCCACGTCATTTTGCTTTGACTCCAAACGGCGAGCATCTGCTCGTGGCAAACCGCGATACGAATAACATCGTTACATTTAAAGTGGACAAGGCTAGTGGACGACTAACCTATACGGGACAACAAGTAACCGTGTCCAAGCCGGTATGCGTTCAACCTTTTTACTTTTCTGTATAAAGTTTGATAGAGGCTGGGTGGCTGAGTAACGGTAAACGGTATACGGGTAATGACCGCTACGAGGACGGATCATTCTTCCGATCGCTGTTGCCCCCGGATTTCTTGATTATATGTTCAAGGGTAGAAATCCGGGAACAAAGGCGAACGCTAACGCTTCTTCAGAACGATTCCGTCCTCTCCGCTCTTTTGTGCTTCTGGGTAACTGTTCATAGAAAATTCTTGAGAATTACGGTCTGTAGGTTAAACCTGCGGCCGTTTTTCTTTTTATAGCTGGCTATTTTTATAGAAGTCATTTTCTATTTCATATGATATATAACAATATTTAATATGGATATATTGTAATATATAAACATAATTTGTTGAATTATGTTGAAAAGCGCAGAAAAAGCTGGTATGTTCATCATGGAAATCAGTGGCTAATATTCTGGTTTTTTTATTCTTATAAAATAAACAGAGAAGGTGATCGATATCATGAGTGAAACCCTTCAGGAAAAGGTCGATCGCCTTGAATTGTATGTGGATTTGTTGAGACAGATTGCTGTAAATCCCGAAGAAAATGTAATATGGGATTGGGTGATTTCTAAAGGGCTCAACCGTGAACAGTACAACAATTTAAACTCTGTTTTAAAAGAAAACACCAGGATTCTTTTAAAACAAAAAGAGGGGGGGAATCCCACTGTTTTAAGCTTTCAGGAGTTCTCTAGTCAAGTCATCGGATCTATAGGCTTAAATGATGACGAAGTGGGCAAGAAAGCGGTTGCTCAAGTGTTAAGGAGTGCTGTTAGGATGCCTGCTTTTGCTATACTTAATCATTACGTAAACTTAATTGATAAATAGAAGCTTGATAGTTTAGGACTCACTTATGTGGGTCATTTTCTTATTTTAATTAGACTAGGGGAGACTCTAACTAAAGAATAGAGCAAGCAAAGGAATTCTCCATGAAAAATAACAAATCACATGTATAAAATTTTAAGGTTACAAATAAGAAGCGAATAATCTCGGCAGTAAAAGGGTACATATGTTATAAGTGGGACAAGAATCCCTTGGGTAAATTTAAGATGAGCATTGTAAGATCAACATAAGTGTTAGAAGTTTCTTAATCAAAAGCATACATTTTAGGAGAGACGAGAGCTGTTCATATCGGTAGTTTTGTTCGTGGTGTGCTAGAGATAAGCTGAGTAACGGAGCGGGCAGATGGATTTCGGAGAAGTGATAGCGTTCGCCTTTGGAACTTGATTTTAACCATAAGAACCTAATTCAAAAAATCAGGTTTCAACAGTGATCGGAGAAACCATCTGTTCGCGCAGTGGGCCACATAGACCAAAAACTGCCGATTAAACACATTTTACACAAGGAGGAGGAAATCATATGAAAATTACCATTACGCAAAAGGAAGCCGCCGACAAAGGAATCTGGACAGAGATCATGGGTATGTTCGCTGTAACCAAAGAGGACGAGGTGTGGCAAAATGAAGAGTTTATTCTCACTGAAGAACAGGCGCGTCAGGTCGGATTGATCAAATAAAAAGCTGTAAATAAGACATGTAAGCAAGTTTTAAGACCAAGTCTTAAAAAATCGTAACTTCTTTTTTATGTATCTGATACACTTTTTAACCGTACAACGTTTATAGTAAGTGCATAAGGGTAATGAAGCTTACAGACACCGTGTACATACCCAGACGGTAAGGAGAGATCAGACATGATGAGACTAGCTTCGAAATGGACAGTATTGGCTTTAATGATGATGCTGATGACGGCGGCGGGAGCAACAGCACAAGGCTACACGCCCGTAACACCTGCTGAAAATCAGGAGACCGTATATATAAATCAATTGGAGATGCGTAACGGACAAATCTATTTGTCGGCAGATCCGATTGAATGGTATGAAGGTAAGGCAGCAGACAAGGCGTTCTTGGAGCATGAAGGAAACACAGGGTTGGACGGAGCACCAGACGGTTACTACATCGTGAATAATTCCGTGCAAAATGACGTGTACCAGGTTGCCCCAGATGCTTCGGTAGAGGTACAAATTTATGATCATACAGGTCGTATAGAAGATACAGATGTAAAATGGAATGAATCGATCCCTTTGGCACAGTTTGAAAAAGATTTTGCCAAAAAAGATGTATTGGATCTCAGCCAATTTCCATACCATGTGACGTTGCGTGACGGTAAGGTCGTTAAAATCGTGCAGCAGTTCATTCCTTAAAATAGAAGTAATCGCATAGCAGACACGTGCTTTCATTTGATCGTAGATCAGTGGGAGCACTTTTTTTATGCAAAATTTGAACGAGTTCATCAGGATAGCAAGGAGATGAAAAAGCGCATGTCGAATATGTGGAAAACAGGTTCGTGCAACAAACTCATCGTTTTTAAGTAGTAACGATATCACATTACTTTTTGGAGAGAAAGGAATGAAGAGATGAAGGCCATTATAGTCGAACAATTCGGATCGCCGGAATACATGAAATATGTAGATATTGAAATTCCATCCCTTCAATCCACACAAGTGTTAATCCGGGTTCACGCAACCAGTGTTAATTATGCGGATATTAAAGCCAGATACGGGAAGAAGGGGGAAGGCAAGCTACCTTTTTTGCCTGGACTGGAGGCATCAGGGATTGTGGAAAAAGTGGGTGCTGATGTGAAATCTATACGTGTGGGTCAACGCGTCATTGCCTTACCACATCATGGCTCGTACGCGGAGTATATCGTTGCAGAAGAAAATCTGACTTTTGTGTTACCTGATCGTGTGGATATGGACACAGCAGGAGCGAGCGGCATTGTATCCTTCTTATCTTATAAGCTCCTTGCTGATGTGGCCCGGTTAACCAGAGGGGAAGCTGTACTAATCCATTCGGCGGCTGGCGGCGTAGGAACAACAGCGATACAAATAGCCAAGTTGTTAGGTGCAGGAAAGGTCATAGGAACGGTGGGGAATGAAAACAAGATTCCCGTGGCCTTAAGTGCAGGTGCAGATCATGTTATTTGTTACGAAACAGAGGACTTTGCGGAGAAAGTCAATGAATTGACCGCAGGCAAAGGCGTTCAAATTATTTTAGATTCTGTGGCAGGCGATATAACGCAGAAAAGTTTAAACTGTCTGGCTCATTTTGGACGCTTGGTGATGTTTGGTAACTCCAGCGGAAGAAGCGCACAGCTCCAAACAAGCGATCTGCATGCAAGCTGTCGTTCTGTTCTTGGATTTAGTTTGAGCACGACCCGAAAAGAACGGCCTGAAATGTTACGGGAAATTGCAGTTCAAGTATTCAAGCTATTGGAAAATGGGCAATTAGACATCAAGATCAGTGAAAGATTTCCGTTAAAAGAGGCGGCGTTGGCGCATCAGTGGGTTGAAAGCAGAAAAAGTACGGGGAAAGTGCTGCTATACACGTAACACGATATCCATAAAAAAAGAGGATATCCATCCCAAATAGGGGGCGGATATCCTCTTTTTTTCATATATATGGATTTAGAAGGATTTTGCAGCTTCTGTTGCACTTTGTACAGCAGCTTCAACAATGGCTTGTGCTTGATCTGGAGCTTGGTTATGTCCTTCCAGTACAACCTTCACGATGTCTTTCACACCGAAGAAGGATAAGATGTTGCTCATGAAGTTCAAAGACATTTCGGCAGCAGCAGCAGGACCTTCAGAGTATACGCCGCCTCTTGCATTCAACAGGGCTACTTTAGTTTCAGTTACGAGACCAACTGGACCCTCAGCAGTGTATTTGAACGTTTTACCAGCTTGGTTCAGGTAGTCAATGTAAGTATGCAGTACTGCTGGAATCGTCATGTTCCAAAGCGGGAAAGCGAATACGACTTTATCTGCTGCTAGGAATTGATCAAGGTAGCCGTTAGCTACGCCCGCCAGGCGAGCTTCTTCAGCGTTCAGCTCCAAGCCTCTAGCGGATTTGAACGTACCGTTAATCATGTTGGCGTTCAAATAAGGAAGCTCGACGGAGAACAGGTCCAGTTCAGTGATTTCATCGGATGGATGGGAAGCTTTGTAGCTTTCCAAAAAGGCATTATACAATTTAACGGTTGCGGATTCTTCGGCTGTACGATCGTTAGCTTTGACAAATAGTACTTTAGACATCATTTATTTCCCCCTAGGTAAGTTAAGTAAGTCATTTACCTCGTAATATTACAATATAAAGATAATATCTGTCAACACTTTTATATTAAATTTATTTTAACAAGCTACTTTATTTTTTACACTGTAAAATTTATGTGTTTCTTTTGCAAAATATCAGTTTTGCGGTAAAATTTAAGTATGAGCCGATTAGAAGAATGGTCCATAGGCGAAGAATGAAATTACCATGTGGTCAACAGGATAGGTACAACAGATGAACGAAAAAAGGTGAGTAGCTTGAAGATTGGTTTTTTTGATTCAGGATTGGGTGGAATTACGGTATTATCTGAGGCCTTACGACGGCTGCCAAACGAAAATTTTGTATACTTGGCAGATACGCTTCATGTTCCTTACGGGACGAAAACACCGCAAGAGGTGTGCGGATACGTCAAGGCTTCGGTACAAACTATTTTAAAAGAGGACGTTAAGGCGTTGGTCATTGCCTGCAATACAGCCACGAGTATCGCGGTTGCGGAGCTGAGGAACGAATACCATATCCCGATCATTGGCATGGAGCCGGCCGTGAAGCCTGCGGTGGAGATGAATCGAGCGAATGGTAAAAGAGTGCTGGTGTTAGCCACGCCGTTGACATTAAAACAATCTGGTTATGCAGCGCTGGTGTCCAGAGTCGATGATCATGGAAGTGTAGATTCGTTGCCCTTGCCCGAGCTGGTGCATTATTGTGAGCAGTTAAATTTTGACCGGACATTAATGGCCGAATATTTTAACCGTAAGCTGTCTGCGTTCGATCTGAACTTATATGGTACGGTCGTTTTGGGGTGCACACACTATCCTTTTTATAAGGAGATCTTGAAGGGGCTGCTGCCTTCCCATATTCAGCTAATCGACGGGAGTCAGGGAACGGTCAGACGGTTAAAACAGGTGTTGTCTGAGCTCAATTTGCTGGTATCTCCGGCAAAAGCGGGTCAATCGCAGGAGGGACACATTACGTTCCTGTGTACCAGTCAGGATGAGGGCTATGTCCACAAAATGGAGCGTGCGCTTGAAATTTATGCGGAGCATGAAAAGATTTCTTTTTAAAGCAGGTGCGACTGGCGAACGGATTGAATCATAGCGATGAATCCCAGCGTCAGTCGCGTAGTGAATCAGAGGCATAGATGGAGGGGAGGCTTTTGATGGACGTTCAACTGATCCTAAAGGAGCTTCAGGAAGCAGGTATACTTGAAGGCCATATGCAAGAACTCAAATCCCTGACTGGAGGAACCTCAAGCGAAGTGATTGCCATCATGGACGGAATCAGGCCTCGATATGTGATCAAGCAGAATGATCCGGTTATTGTAGAAGCGGAAGCAGAATTTTTACATACCTATTCACAGATTGAAAAATTAACGCGTCTGGTTTATGTTGATCCGCTGCATCGTTATTTGGTATACATGTTCAAGCCAGGGCTGACCCGCTATCATGGAAGGAACAAGAGCGACCTTCTGTTCAGTCTGGCGACGGAGCTGATCGCGCACTACAAGCCACTGGGAGAGGAACGCCATTATGGTTATCCAGACCATCCGTTTGTGGAATGGAGAGATTTTCTGCTGCACAGGGTAAAGGAATCCAGAAAGATCATACAGGACGTTTTATCTCTAGAGGATCATCGGTTTGTTCATGCACTTGTGGCGGGAATACCTCATCGGAATCTGAAATACTTGCTCCATGGCGACTGTGGGGTACATAATTTCGTGTTTGCCGAAAATGACACTTTAACGGGCATTATTGATCCTGATCCGGTGGTAGGAGAACCGTTATATGATCTGATATACGCCTTTTGCTCTTCACCGGACCTACTGACTGTCGATACGATTTTGCCAGCGGTAGAGAAGCTTGAGCCAGAAATGACAGGGAGTTACGAGCTAAACAGGGAAGTGCTACAGGGATTATACTTTCGAATAGCTACCTGCATTCGGCATCATCCGGGGGATCTTGAAAAGTATGTAGAGGCGTGGGCGTATTGGTTGAGCAGGATGGGTTGAGAAAAAGCACATGACTTTTTATGATTGAGTAAGCGGTATCAATAATAATGTCTGAGCATATACAGGGTTCACATCTGGGAGGAATACAGAAGTATGTCACTTTCGCAGGAAAGCGGCTCCAAGCAAGCACAAGTCGTGAAAACGATGACAGTTTTTGCAATCACTTGGCCGATCTTTATAGAAATGTTGTTTCATATTTTGATGGGTAGCGTGGATACGTTCATGCTGAGCCATGTGTCGGACGAGGTTGTGTCGGCTGTGGGTGTGTCGAGACAGCTGATTGAATTTACGATTATCTTGTTCAATCTGCTTGGTCTTGGAGTAGGTGTCATCATCGCTCAGCTATTGGGTGCACAAAAGCATGTGGATGCGAGCCGTGTAACGGCCTCGGCCCTGACCTTCAATCTGGTATTCGGTTTGGCGCTGAGCTTGATGTTTATTGTAAGCCGGGATTTTCTGCTGTCCTTTTACCATATTACCCCGACGATTAAGGAAAATGCCAAGATTTATATGATGCTGGCAGGGGGCTCGCTGTTTCTGGAAGCGCTTATGCTAACCGTAGGTCCGGTTATTCGTTCGCATGGTTTTACGAAAGATACGATGATCGTGGGCATTGGTATGAACATTTTGCATATTGTGGGGAATGCGTTGCTGATTTACGGCTGGTTTGGTCTGCCGCAAATGGGCGTGGCCGGAGCAGCGATTTCAACGGTGATTAGCCGTGCTGTAGCCTGTGTCTGGATTTTTATTCTGTTATACAAACGTGTAAGTGCGCCGATCCGTATCAAGTATTATGTACAGCTTCAATGGAGCAAGCTGGTGGCCATCCTGAAAATCGGCATTCCGGCGGGACTGGAATGGTTGTCTTATCAGCTCAGCCAAATGATGGTGACCCGGTTTGTCAGCTTCATGGGGACAACGGCGATTGCTACTCATTTTTATACGAATACGATTGTGTACTTTTTTATGGTGTTCGGAATGGCAGTGGGCGAGGGGACGGAAATTATTGTTGCTCGCTTGATAGGTGCAGGAGATAAGGAGAAGGCGTATCACCAACTGCTGCGCAGCCTGAAATGGTCTCTGGTCATTACGATTGCGGTGATCGTGGTGGTATCCTTTTTCCGATATGAAGTGATGGCGATCTTTACGGATGAGCCGGCGATTATTCAACTGGGAGCAGCGATTTTGCTGTTCTGTATATTGCTGGAGCCAGGCCGCGTGTTCAATCACGTCGTCATTAACTCCTTGCGGGCGGCGGGGGATGTACAGTTTCCCTTGATAATGGCGATCATATCGATGTGGGGGATCAAAATTCCGTTGGCGTATGTGCTGGGCATTCATCTGGGATATGGTGTGCTTGGGGTGTGGATTGCACATGCCTGCGATGAGTGGGTACGAGGTATTTTCCACTACCTGCGCTGGAAAGGTCGGAAATGGCAGCACAAGTCGCTGTTGTCCAAGGCTGAACTTCAAGCGGATTCATTGTCAGGCTGACACTTGAAGCTGTAGTTGCTCAGGCACCTCTATACATAGGCATTCTCCATAGATATGGGGGGATGTCTATTTTTTTACAAAAAAAAGCAAAAGGGGATGTTCAAACTTTTCAAAAATTGCTAGAATATAGTAACCTCAAACAAGAGTTTCAGTAGAGGTTTTCAAAGTTTCGGTTTTGAAAGTTTTGGTTTTTGAAGGTTTTGGTTTTTGAAGGTTTCAAAGACGGATGGTTTCCGATTGAATCCATGAAGGAGGGAATAGGATGGAACGTAAAGTGCATATCATTCCTTACCAAGTGATCAAGCAAAAGCAACAGGTGAATGAAATACCGCGAGGAGTGGAGCTGATTCAGGCCCCTGCGGTGTGGAGCCGAACCCGAGGCCAGGGAGTGAAGGTGGCAGTACTGGATACGGGCTGTGATGCGGACCATCCTGATTTGAAGGAACGCATTATTGGTGGCCGGAACTTCACGGATGATGATGACAGTGATCCAAATATTTTCACGGATTACAACGGTCACGGTACGCATGTGGCAGGCACAATCGCGGCAGCAGAAAATGAGGATGGTGTGGTGGGTGTCGCCCCGGAGGCGGATTTGCTCATCATCAAGGTACTGAACAAGCAAGGCTCCGGTCAATACGACTGGATCATTCAGGGCATTCATTATGCGATTGAGCAAAAGGCAGACATCATTTCAATGTCGCTTGGTGGTCCCGAGGATGTGGCTGAGCTGCTTGAAGCGGTGCAGAAGGCGGTAGCGAGCCAAATTTTGGTCGTCTGCGCAGCAGGTAATGAGGGAGACGGTGACGACAGAACGGACGAGCTGGGCTATCCTGGCTGCTATAATGAGGTGATCAGCGTAGGCGCTGTAAACTTTGGCAGACATGCTTCAGATTTCAGTAACTCCAACAATGAGGTGGATTTGGTTGCGCCGGGAGAAGATATTCTGTCTACCATTCCGGGAGGCAAATACGCGACCTTCAGCGGTACTTCAATGGCTACCCCACATGTCGCTGGGGCTTTGGCGCTGATTAAGCAGTTGTCGAACGCGAGCTTTGAACGGAATCTCACCGAGCCGGAGCTATACGCCCAACTGATCAAACGCACGATTCCACTCGGCCATTCTGCAAAGCTGGAAGGCAACGGTCTGCTGTACTTGACGGCAGTCGAGGAGCTTTCCCGTATTTTCGACGCTCAGCGTGTAGCGGGGATATTGAGTGCAGGATCATTACATGTTAAATAAGCCGTAACTACGGTTATATAGCGGTTCTCATGAGAGAGAGCCGCTTTTTTGTATTTCAGGATTTGATAAACCTTATTTACAGCGTAACCATTATCGCGCATTTTCAGAATTGCATATTCAGCATTTTTCATCATTCGATCCCCAATGCTCGAAAGTACAATATATAGACGAACTAAACCGTTTCGATCTAAATATTGCTGATTTGAAATCGTTCTTGGGATTTATGCAAAATGCTCTATTATAAAAGATCGCAGCCGGAGAGCATCAAGCATCTCTTCCAGGCTGCGATCTTTTGGTTTCTGTATGAGATAGAATCTCATTTATAACAAATTCCGTTGTACCTTGTTGAGTCATGCCCTGCGATTATTGCGCACCTTCAGTAATGGCGATTTCTTTTTCCAGATTTTCTCTGGACAGATTGGCGGTCAAATAATCCGGTGTATCGGGCAGGACGAGGTGCAGATTGGATTTTTGACAAACACGGATTGTGCACTTGTCGACAACAAAATCAAAGACATGCCCGCCTCCGGTACGATCGTCGTTAATAAAGTGCAAATGGAACCCGGCCACTCCAATTCCTTGAGCATATGCAGGTGTCCAAAACCCGGTAATCACGCCGGAAGCGTCGTTAAAAGAGAAGGTGGGCTGTGATTTGGTCGCTTCGATAAAAGGTTTGTAAGGCTTCACTTGGTGAGGCACGGTGCGTGTCTTCACTTCACGAAAAGTGCCATCCATACGGAAGGCGTAAAACAGATTACGACTTGGAAACAGCTTTAGCAGCAGGGCTTCCAGCTCTTCACGATGCATGGGATGGTCAATAGTATATGTGAAATCTTCACGGAAAAAGGTGACAGTGGAAAAGGGAGTTGTCTCTTCCGGTTTTACACGATGGGCCGTACCGTCTGGAAGCAAGTGATAAAATTCGCCATCAAACGCAATCATCTCACCATTCAGTTGATCAAAGGTACCGAGCCCGAAATCCCCGTGCTTTTGCAGTTCCTTGAAGGCAACGACTCCGTCATAAAGACCATCCAATAAAGCGAGCATGGTGGACGTTTGGTAAATATCATGATCAGTTTTTTGCTTTGTTTCCAGTTCTGCAACGGTCATGGAAATACACTTCCTTTTGTGATTGTATGCATTTATTTTCTTTCTTTTTCAATAATAAACGTATGTTTTCAGTAAATAACATGAATAACTCAAAAAACTCATGAGAAAACGTTAAACTCCATTCAATGTCACGAATTCGTCACGTTTGGGTAACTGTGAAGTCAGTTTAACTGATTGGGCAGCAGTTTACGTCCCAATTGGATATTATCCTGATAATCAATCGGAATATCGACGACCACGGGGCCATCGGTATGTAGTGCCTGTTGCAATACGCTTTCCAGTTCTTCAGGGGAATGCACACGCAATCCGGTTGCCCCGAAGCTTTCGGCATATTTCACGACATCCACATCTCCGAATTCTACGCCGGATGTTCTGCCATATTTAATCTGTTGTTGAAAAGCGACCATGTCGTAGGTGCCGTCTCTCCATACGATGTGTACAAGTGGGGAGTTGAGACGTACCGCGGTTTCAAGCTCCATGGATGAGAAAAGAAATCCCCCGTCGCCGGAAATGGAAACGACTTTTTGACCGGGATTAACGAGAGTGGCAGCAATGCCCCAGGGGAGAGCTACACCCAGCGTCTGCATCCCGTTACTGAACAGAAGGCGACGCGGCTCATAGGATCGGAAATACCGGGCCATCCAAATGTAGTGGGAACCAACATCGCAGGTGACCGTAACATTATCATCAATCAGGCTGCGCAGAGTACGAATGAATTGTAATGGATGAATCAGATAGTCGTGCTTGCGGGCAGGGACGGCAGCTTGTTCGTTTAGATCGTGGCGGAGACGGTTCAGTTGGGCGCATGAGGTTTCAGACAGCTTTAATGCAGGCAATTCTTCTGCGAGACTGCGCACGATCAGAGCTATATTACCGATCAGTTCGTAATCCGGTTGATAATCATGGTCGATATCCGCCTGATGATCATCAAGATGAATGAGGGTTCGGTTTGCAGGAATGTTCCAGTTTTTCGGATCGTATTCAATGGGGTCATAGCCAATGGTCAGCACCAGATCAGCGGCTCCAAGGAGCATGTCACCCGGCTGATTGTGGAACAAGCCCACTCGGCCAAAATAATGGTCCTCCAGTTCGCGGGAAATGGCTCCGGCAGCCTGGAAGGTTTCAACGACAGGCAGATCTGTGTTCTGAATGAGTGCGCGGATGGCTGCTGTAGCTTCGGGAGTGCTGGCTTTCATACCGAGTAAAAGAACAGGTAACTTGGCATGGCTGATTTGGCCTGCTACTTGTTTGATAAGTCCGGCTGGTGCGGTTCCAAGCTGTGGAAGGGAAAGCTTCTCAATGGCGGTTACTTCGGATGACGAAGTCAACACGTCCTGCGGTAGACTTACAAAGGTTGCTCCAGGCTGTGCTGAGGTCGCAATCCGAAATGCGTTGGTAATGGCTTCTGGCACACTATCGGGATGCTCCACTTCCACACTGTATTTGGTGATAGGCTCGAATAACCCGGCGTTATCCATGGATTGGTGGGTGCGCTTCAAACGTTCGGATCTTGGAACTGCACCAGCGAGAGCCACGACGGGATCACTTTCCGCATTTGCGGTGACAAGTCCTGTAGCCAAATTCGACGCACCAGGGCCGGAGGTAACGAGACATACGCCCGGTTTACCAGTTAGGCGACCGACGGCAGCTGCCATAAAGGCGGCATTTTGCTCGTGACGGCATACGATCAACTCCGGGCCGCGTTCTTGAAGGACATCAAATACCGAGTCAATCTTGGCACCTGGAATACCAAAAATGTGTGTTACACCTTGTTTAATCAAGCAATCGACAACGAGGTCAGCTCCTTTTGTACCGGTTTTAGTATGGATAGCTTGCACTTTTGTGCTCAACGCGATCACCTCTTCTTTGGAATATGATAATGAATTACTTTCAATGTAAAACATTGGTTGTATATGACAATTATAATACAGAAACTGGTATTTTCAAGAGCAATATTTTCTGAAAAAGCGCGAAAATTCATAAAAACGTTTTCAAAGAGCGGTTCAAGAGGAAAAATAAAAAAGTGCATAGATTTGGAAATGAAGAATTTTCAAACCATGTCTATGCCCAAAAATAAGTGAGGGGGCGTATGTCAGAGTGACAAAACAAGTGTTGCGAACCGAGTCTGTGCAAGTCGGGCTATAGTCTGAAATAAAGTTGGACGGAGGAAACAGATCTGCCGAAGTTGAGGCCAGGTCTGTTTTTTTGTTCCTTCTCATGATAAAAATCACTTTCCTCTGCAAAGGATAGCGGTTACAATGTAATTGTTGTTAACGTAAACATTAAATTTAAGGAGAAGTAATCAAGGGTGATTCGACATACAGGTATCGTATTATAGCGGTATAATCTGATATAATCAGGTAACCTGCTATGCGTTATTGAATGCTATTACTGGATAGCAGAAGTATCGAATTCATTTTTGTTCACGTTAACAATTATCCGGAAACATGATTATAGAAGGGACGAATGAGCCATGACCAAAGCATTTTTAGACGACAACTTTTTGTTGAGCAATCCGACCGCTGAAATTTTGTATCATCAGTATGCCAAGGATCTGCCGATTATCGACTATCATTGTCATTTAAGTCCACAGGAAATTTACGAAAATAAAACGTTCAAAAACATTACGGAAGCATGGCTGTACGGGGATCATTACAAGTGGAGACTCATGCGGGCCAATGGAGTTGAGGAACGCCTGATTACCGGAGATGCGGAAGACTATGACAAATTTTTGGCTTGGGCCAAAACCGTGCCTACACTGATCGGCAACCCGCTGTATCATTGGACGCATTTGGAGCTTCAGCGCTTTTTTGGTGTCCATGAGCTGCTGAACGAACAGAATGCGCCTGTGATTTGGGAAAAGGTGAACCAAAAGCTGCAAGGAAAGGGCTTTGGGGCACGTGATCTGATTGTGAATTCAAAGGTAACCGTTGTGTGCACTACCGATGATCCGACAGACCATCTCGAATATCATAAGCAAATCAGCAAGCTGACCGATTTTCCGGTGGTTGTACTGCCAAGCTTCCGCCCGGACAAAGCGCTGGAGATTAACCGTGAGACATTCCAGCCTTGGGTAGCTCGATTGGGTGAAGTGAGCGGACTGGATGTTTCCGGTCTGGAAGGATTTTTGAACGCGCTGGCGAGCCGGGTGCGTCACTTCCATGCTGTCGGAGGACGGGTGTCCGATCATGCGCTGGATACAGTCGTTTATGAAGAAACGACACGTGAGGAAGCGGCAGCGATATACAGCAAGGCGCTGGAGGAAGGCAATGTAACTCCATTAGAAGAGGCGAAATACAAATCGTACGTCCTGGTATTCCTTGGAAAACAGTATGCAGAGCATGGCTGGGCTATGCAGTACCATATTCACGCGCTGCGTAACAATAACACTGCCATGTTCCGGCGCTTGGGACCAGATACAGGCTATGATGCGGTTAATGACGGCTCCATCGCTCGTCCGCTGGCGGCATTGCTGGACGCACAGGAGCTGGCAGGTGGTCTGCCGCGAACAATTTTATATTCGCTCAACTCAGTTGATTATCCGGTGCTGGCAAGTCTTGCAGGCTGCTTCCAGTCCGGCGGAACAGCAGGCAAAATCCAGTTTGGCACTGCATGGTGGTATAACGACCATATCGAAGGCATGCTGGAGCAATTGAAGCTGCTCGCAAACTACGGTGTGCTGTCCCGCTTCATTGGTATGCTGACGGATTCCCGCAGCTTCCTGTCCTACACACGGCACGAATATTTCCGTCGGATACTTTGTGATCTGATCGGAACATGGGTACAAGAAGGCAAGGCGCCTGAGGATCTGGAGCTGCTTGGAGAGATGGTACAAAATATTAGCTACAACAATGCCGAGCAATATTTTAATTTCCCGACGGTTGTTCACAGCAAGTGATGATATACAGGATGAACTTGTAAATTCACATTTCAATAGATGCCCTTGCCTGGAGTATTTTCAAGCTCCGGGTAAGGGGGATTGAAAACAGAATACGTATTCATTAATAATGTGAAAATAATCACAAAAAAATAGAGGAGTGAGCAGGGTATGGGAGTGCCTATCGTTCAGGAGAGCATCCAAACTGACAACAAGACAGGTGAGCATATCAGCCTGAAAGAAAAGATTTCTTACGGTATGGGTGACTTTGGAAACGGATTCATGTTTGATTTGGGGCAGTTGTACCTGTTGAAATTCTTTACGGATGTAGCAGGCGTTTCAGCAGGAGCAGCCGCAGGTATTTTTCTGGTCAGCAAGCTGTTTGCTGCCATCTGCGATCCTATTGTCGGGTCCTTTGTCGACTATCGCAAGCATATTGGTCCACGCGGGAAATTCAGACCCTTTCTTATCGTTGGAAGCGTTCTCCTTGCTATTCTTACGGTTCTTACATTTATTTCGCCGAACATCTCACCAACGGGCAAGCTTATTTATGCCTATGCGTCCTATATGATCTGGGGGATTGGATATTCCATTGTGAATATTCCGTATGGTTCACTGGGGGCGGCTATTACGCAGGATACCATTCAACGTGCTTCATTATCTTCCTTCCGTCAGGCAGGCTCACTGGGAGCATTATTCGTAACCAGTGTCATCGTTATGCCGCTTATTTTGCTGTTTCCCAACCATCATGTGGGATATCCTGTTGTGATGGGAATCATGTCATTCATTGGTGTGATCGCTTTTATGATATGCTATCGGGGAACGAAGGAACGTATTGTTAGTCAGTCGGGTCCAAAGGAAAAACTCTCTTTTGGCGTGATCGTGCATACCTTTACGACGAACAAGCCTCTGCTGGTACTCGTTTTGATGACGATTTTTACCATATCCGCGTACAATATCAAGTCCGCGCTGCTGATCTATTTTGCCGAATATAATTTGGGGCATGTAGAATTAATGGCTTATATGAATTTTATTATTATCGGTTCATCGTTGCTGGGTGTATTGTTCTTGCCCAAACTGGTGCGGCGCTTCGGTAAACGAAAAACAGCGATGCTTGGGATGCTGGTCAGTGTCATTGCCGACTCTATGAACTTCTTTATGCCATCGAATGTATATATTTTCACCATTCTGGCCAGTATTTCGTTCATTGGTATTAGTATTCCTAACGGGGTTACCTGGGCCTTTGTCTCCGATATCATTGACTACGGTGAATGGTCATCCGGGGAGCGGAAAGAAGGGATTACCTACTCGCTGTTTAATTTTTCACGCAAATTGGCTCAATCCTTATCCGGCTTTCTTTCCGGTATCGGGCTGGCGCTTATCGGGTATGTCCCGAATGTGGTTCAAACCTCTGGAACGCTGCTCGGAATTAAGGCGCTGCTGTGTCTCTATCCTGCTGTTGCCCTGCTCATTGCCATGCTGGTAATCGGTAAACTGTACAAGCTGACAGACAGCAGACATGCAGAAATGGTTCAAGAGCTACAGCGTCGACATGCTGATAACCGCGTATAATTTGTGAAAGTCTTCTTTTCCGGGCGGCTCTTGTGGTATGGTGGGTATATAATTTTTTAGAGCCTCAGTAAAGAAAGGATACGTATATGGCAGCTACCATTAAAGACATTGCCAAATTGGCGAATGTTTCCCATACGACCGTCTCCCGGGCGCTCAACAACAGCCCATTGATCAAAGAAGATACCAAACGCAAAATTATGGAGCTGGCGGAGCAACTCAATTACATTCCGAATTTTAACGCCAAAAGCCTTGTCCTCCAGCGCTCGCATACGATTGGCCTGTTTTTCACCAGTATTTCAGAAGGCACCAGCTCCAGCTTTTTTGCGGACACCATCCGTGGAGTTAATCATGTCATTGGGGTGGATTACAATCTGTTTGTGGGAGGGATTGACGATTACGCCGATTTTTCGGCTATTCACCGCAAACGTTTTGATGGCATCATCCTGATGAGTCAGAGCGAGGCGGACAACCCGTTTATTTATCATGTGCTCGGTCAGGGCATTCCGCTCGTCGTGCTGAATCGGCAGGTGCCAGGGGCAGGCATTGTGAATGTCATTTCGAACGATAAGGAAGGATCCTATGCGGCAGTTTCTTTTCTCATTGAAAGCGGTCATGAACGCATCGCGATCATTGAAGGGGTAGAAGGCTTTAAGTCCACCCAGCAACGGCGCGAGGGCTTCATGAATGCGCTGATTGACAGCGGCAAGCCGATTAGGCACGAATATATTATGCATGGCCATTATGACACCGAAAGTGGAAGCCAGGCGATGAAGCAGTTGCTTTCCTTGGAGGAACCACCGACGGCGGTGTTTTGCTCTAACGATGATATGGCTATCGGGGCGATGAACGCAGTATTCGAGCACGGCTTAAAAGTGCCGGACGATGTCTCGGTCATTGGATTTGACGATATCGGCTTTTCGATGTATACGACCCCGCCATTAACGACGGTCAAAAGACCGATTGAGCAGATTAGCGCGCGTGGAGCCGCATGTATTTTGGAACGGATCCAGTCACCGTCGAACGAGGGCGAGATTATATTTATGGAAACCGCGCTCATGAAGCGGAAATCAACGGCAAACAGACAGCGTTAAGCTTTTTTTGTTGGAAAAGGGCAAACCATAAAGGGCAGGTTCAGTGCATGACGCGCTGTTCCTGCCCCTTTTTTATTCAAATATGTGCGAGTGTGGCGGCTTTTATCGTAAAAGATTCGTTTTCGCCAGTTCAACAATTTCGTCACCGCGCCCGTTCAGCACAGCTTTCATCATCCACAACGTAAAACCTTCAGCCTGTTTGAGATTAATCTTGGGTGGCATGGATAGCTCCTGACGATTGACCACTACATCCACTACTACAGGGCCATCGTGAGCCAATGCCTGTTGAATCGCGTCCTCCAGCATTGCCGGATCTTCGACTCGAATTCCCTTGAGACCCATGGCTTCCGCCACAGCTCCAAAATCAGGATTCACCAGCGCGGTGCCGTTTTCCAGAAAACCGGCTGCTTTCATTTCCAGCTCAACAAAACCGAGGGCGCCGTTATTGAAAACAATGACTTTTACAGGTAACTGATGCTGTTTCAGGGTAAGCAGATCGCCCATCAGCATCGTCAGACCACCATCGCCAGAGAGGGCAATAACCTGTCGGTCAGGCTCAGTGGTTTGTGCCCCAATCGCTTGCGGCAATGCACTTGCCATCGTTCCATGATTGAAAGAGCCGATAAGTCGGCGTTGGCCGTTCATTTGCAAATAACGTGCTGCCCATACAGTGGGAGTACCGACATCACAGGTGAAAATGGCATTTTCATGCGCGGCGTCACTGACGACCTTGGTGAGATATTGCGGATGAATCGGTATATGGCCCGGTTTACCAACCGCCAGTTCATCCAACTCCTGACGCACCTTGGTATAGTGGGAGACGGTTTTTTCCAAATGCTTGGAATCATGCTCTGTCGTTAAATGAGGAAGCAGCATTTCCAACGTTGCTTTTACATCCCCGCACAGCCCATATGTTAAAGGGGTGCGTCTGCCGAGGTGGGCAGGCTCAATATCCACTTGCAGCACAACTGCATTTTCGGGATAAAACTGTCTGTAAGGAAAGTCTGTTCCGAGCATAAGCAGGACGTCACAATCCATCATCGCATGGTATCCGGAAGAATACCCGATCAGCCCCGTTAAGCCTGCATAATAAGGATTGTTATACTCCAGATATTCCTTGCCCCGAAGGGCAGCAACCATAGGGGATTTCAGCTTGTCGCACAGTTGCATGAGCAATTCGTGGGATTTCGCACAGCCGGAGCCGCATAACAAAGTGATTCGTTTGCCTTTATTCAGGTACTCGGCCAGCCGGGAAATTTCCGAAGCTGACGGATGTACCACAGGTGCAGTGGGATGGTAGACATGTTCAGGAATAGGCGCCTTTTCAGCTGCTAAAGCTGCCACATCCCCGGGAAGAACAATGACGGAGACACCTGAACGTGAAACGGCCTGTTGTATAGCCATCGTAACGGTTCTTGGAATTTGTCGTGGAGTCGTAATGACCTCACAGAAGTGGCTGCATTCCCCGAAAAGATGCTCGGGATGCGTAGCCTGGAAATATTCGCTTCCAATTTCGTCGCTTGGAATGTGGGCCGCAATAGCGAGTACAGGTACCCGATTGCGGTGACAATCATATAATCCGTTAATAAGATGCAGATTTCCGGGACCACTGCTGCCAGCGCACACTGCAATGCTGCCGCTAAGATCAGCATCTGCCCCGGCTGCAAAGGCAGCCACTTCTTCGTGCCGCACATGAATCCATTCAATTTGACCGTCGCTGCGAATGGAATCAACCATATTATTTAAGGAATCTCCAACGATACCATAAATTCGCTTGACCCCTGCATTGACTAAAACTTCTACAATAGTATCTGCAATTGTCTTCATAGATGTTCCTCCTGCCTAGTAAGTAACGTTATCCTGCCCGTGCTATCTTGCATCTATTCTAATTAGCCTTAACCGCCTTGGTTCAGGTGCGAAACAACAGGAAGATAGTCATAGATCCGCGAATGGTTGCATAAGTTTATATGTTAACGTGTTCATATTATTGTCATTAATATTTTAAAAAACCAAAAATGTTGAGAAAACTATTTTGTTAACGTGTGCATTGTGATAAAATGTTGTTGAAATCATTAAGGTAATAATGGGAGGTTACTCCGGATGAAACAAGTAGATGAACTAGACCAACTAAACAGAAAAAACTTTATCGTGACAGAGCCGCATCCTGAGAGGGTGCTGCAATTTGGAGAAGGGAATTTCCTGCGTGCTTTTGTAGATTGGCAATTTGACAAAATGAATAAGCTAGCCGATTGGAATACGGGTGTTGTCATTGTACAGCCGCAGGCAGGAGGTCTCGTAGAGAAGCTTAATGAGCAGGATGGCCTGTACACGGTTATTCTCGAAGGGATGAAAGACGGGCAGGCCGTGAAGGAGCATACCTTGGTGGAGTGCGTCACCCGCGGGCTTAACCCGTATAGCTCAGACTGGTCAGAATATGAGGCGTTGTCCCAAAAACCGGAGCTGCGCTTTGTCGTATCGAACACGACGGAGGCAGGAATTGCTTACGGACCGGAGGATCGGCTGGAAGATCGCCCGCAAAAGAGCTTTCCAGGTAAGCTGGCTGCTTTGCTGTATAAGCGCTTTCAATTTTTCAATGGAGATCCAGGCAAGGGCCTGGTAATCATCCCATGCGAGCTGATCGACCGCAATGGAGATGCGCTCAAGGAAATTGTATTGAAATATGCAGATCAGTGGAAGCTTGGGGCTGAGTTTACATCCTGGCTGGAGGAAGCGAATACGTTCTGCAACAGCCTCGTGGATCGGATTGTGCCGGGTTATCCCAAGGACCGGATCACAGAGATTCAAGCAGAGTTGGGTTATAGGGACAGCCTGGTCGTTGTCGGTGAACAGTATCACCTGTGGGTCATCGAAGGACCACAATGGCTCAAGGAAGAATTACCTGCTCATCTGGCTGGGCTGAACGTACTGATCGTCGACGATATGGCGCCATACCGTACACGCAAGGTGCGTATTTTGAACGGGGCACATACGGCGCTTACGCCTGTCGCTTATTTATATGGCTTGGATACGGTAGGGCAGGCGGTCGAGCATGATGTCGTGGGTGCTTTTATCCAGTCACTCATTCGAGAAGAAGTGATTCCAACGCTGGATTCGCCAGCAGCGGAATTGAATGTATACGCCGATGATGTCATTGAACGGTTTCATAATCCGTATGTGAGTCATTATGTCATGAGCATTGCACTGAATTCGATATCCAAGTTCAAAACACGTAATTTGCCTTCCCTGCTTCAATATGTGGAGCAACATAAGGCATTACCTGTAAAAACGGTATTTTCGCTGGCGTCTTTATTCGTATTTTACCGGGGAAAGAGAGACGGCGAACCGATTGCTTTGGCAGACGAAGCGGAAGTGTTGACCGCGTTTGGCGAGCTGTGGAGCGGGTATGACGGAACACTTGCCGGAGCGAAGCAATTAACGGCACAGATACTGGGCAAGCAGACCTGGTGGGGGCAAGACCTGAACCAGATTGCAGGATTGGCTGAACAGACGGCACAGCATGTCTATGAGATTACAAGCAGGGGAATGAAGGAGACGCTGGATTCTCTAACCGGGAACAGCGTGCCCAGAGCATAAGCAAGGAGGAGACTGGAATGCTGGAATTCATTCAAATTCATGATCAAGATAACGTGGCTGTCGCTTTGCGTGATTACAAGCAGGGTGAGACGTTGGCGTGGGGAGCACATGGAGAACAGCGCGTAGTGCTGGCTGAGGATGTGGCACGTGGGCATAAAATTGCATTGCAGGACATTCCTGAAGGTGGAAATGTGCTGAAATACGGATATCCGATCGGTCATGCCATTCAGCCCATTCAGGCAGGGCAGCATGTGCATACGCATAATACGAAGACGAATCTGACGGGCGTGGAGGAGTACACTTACAAGCCTAAGCCAGCGCCTCATTTATATGAACAGGAGAGTCGTACCTTTCAGGGTTATCGACGAAAGGACGGTCGCGTGGGGATTCGCAATGAGTTGTGGATTGTGCCAACGGTCGGTTGTGTGAACGGGATTGCCGAACTTATTTTAAATCGCTTCAAGCAGGAAGCGGGCGATATTTCGCCTTTTGAAAATGCACTTGTGCTCAAGCATAATTATGGTTGTTCCCAGTTGGGAGACGACCATGCATATACGCGCACGATTTTGATTGATGCGGTTAAGCATTCCAATGCAGGTGGCGTGCTGGTTCTTGGCTTAGGCTGCGAGAACAATGAAATGAAGGAGTTCAAGGAAGCTATTGGGGAATATGACCCGGAACGGGTAAAGTTTTTGCTTTCCCAGGAAGTATCGGATGAAGTGGAGGAAGGGGTACGGCTGCTTCATGAAATTTATGCGGCTGTGCAGGAAGATCGGCGGGAGCCTGTACCTTTAGCTGAGCTGAATATCGGGCTAAAATGCGGCGGCTCTGACGGCCTGTCCGGTATTACCGCCAATCCGCTGCTCGGTCGGCTGTCGGATTATATGGCTGCGCAGGGTGGTACGACGGTACTCACTGAGGTGCCGGAAATGTTCGGTGCGGAGACGATTCTCATGGAACGTGCGGCAGACGAGGAAGTATTCGACAAAATCGTGCATCTGATTAACGATTTCAAGCAATATTTTCTGGATTACAAGCAGCCGGTATACGAAAATCCATCACCGGGTAACAAAGCAGGGGGCATCACGACACTGGAGGATAAATCGTTGGGCTGTACGCAAAAGTCCGGCTCTTCCACGGTCACCGATGTCATTCAGTACGGGGAGCGTCTCAAAACCAAGGGACTCAACCTGCTCAGCGCACCGGGGAACGATCTGGTTGCTTCTTCGGCGCTTGCAGCAGCGGGCTGCCAGCTCGTTATTTTCACAACTGGACGTGGTACGCCTTTCGGTTCCTTCGTTCCGACGATGAAGGTTTCGACCAACTCGCCGCTGTATAAGGCCAAGCCCCATTGGATCGACTATAACGCCGGTTCACTGGTGGAGGAAGTTAGTATGGAGGATGCGCTCCGCAGCTTTGTGGATTACATTGTCGATGTAGCCAGCGGAACCTGGGTGAACAACGAGAAGAACAATTTCAGAGAGCTGGCAATTTTTAAAAACGGTGTTACGTTGTAAAGGATTACAACGAATGGGGAGGCGGAAGAATTCCGTCTCCCTTTTGGTGTTTGTTTGCCTCTTAATAAGTATGCTAGACTTACTGGAAAAGTTAACTTAATGAAATTTTACGAGTACGGGGGGATATGCAGTGCAGAATGAAATTGTTGCTTATCGGGAAGAAAATCATGATCAGCTCGTAGATATTTGGCATCGGGCTGTACGTCAGACTCACACATTTTTGACGGAAGAAGACATTCAATTTTACCATCATATCGTGCGAAATGGTGCACTAAGAGAAGTTGAGATTTGGATGGAATGGAACGAAACCCAAGATCCAATAGGATTTATCGGACTGGACGGGATTAAAATAGAGATGTTATTCGTTGACCCTAAGCGGCACGGACAGGGCACAGGCAGCCGTTTAATCCAGCACGCTGAAAAAATAAAAGGCAAATGCCTCAAAGTGGACGTTAATGAGCAAAACGAACATGCACACGCTTTTTACAAACATTATGGCTTTGTACAAACAGGTCGATCCGCACTGGACGGATCAGGGCGAGCACTCCCTTTACTTCATTTGGAGAAAAACAACTGAACGATTGAAGTTCACCAAATCCGTAAATCCCGTTTACCTCTGCGTAAATGGGATTTTTTCTCATAAAAAGCTTGCGGCATAGTTAGTTTTATGTTATAACTTAATTAAGTTATAATTACGTAATTAAGTTATTTAATAATCGTTATTCAGAAATTCTTTGGTTTGGCGAACTTTCTATTTCGTGAATATGAAAAGTCGGACAAGGAGGTGGGGAGGGTGGATGATCTTGTTCACTCCGACATAACAGATTTAGATGTACTTGTTAATATGATTAAGCTGTCATTTTCGTTTAACGACGGAGCCAATATGATTGCATTATGTGATCATCTGTACGAGCGTGCCAGCCAGAAGTATCAGGAGTTACAGTTCTACAAAGCGCACAAGAAACCCGTACAACCCATACATACCAAACGTCCACTAGTATATTACTATGGATACAGTCATCTGATGAAAGGAATGGCCTTCCAGAAACAGGGCAAATATGATGAAGCCCGAGATTGCATCGAAAAGTATGCGGAATTGGGCTGGTTTAATGGTCTTGATCCTCAAGGGGAAGCGGAAATCGAATATTATCGCCATGCTGCCAAAGCCAATCTGTATGCCCTTGATATTTTGTCAGGATGTTCCGAAGTGTTGCAAGAATACGTTCAATTCCTTCGGGACAATCCGGAAGAACTGTTACCGGGGCTTCTTTCCATTGTGGAGGGGGCATCCAGGCACGACTATTCTTTAGAGGTTGTGCTTGAGCCCTTTGCTGAACAAATTGACGATTTCAAATATCTCGAAGAGCCTGTGAATGTGTCTTATTATTTTCGCTTTTGCTATCAACTGTCTCTCTATTACATCAAGCAGCAGCAGTTCACGGTTGCGCTGGATTATATTCTGCAATCCCTCATGCTGTCAGATACCCTGGGTATGGAACATGAGCATGAGTTCAGGAAGTGTACCGCCATTTTTGAGATTTTCAGATCCCAAGCTACGGCAACACAGCAAGACCAATATATA
Source organism: Paenibacillus sp. RC334 (assembly GCF_030034735.1). NCBI lineage: Bacteria > Bacillati > Bacillota > Bacilli > Caryophanales > Paenibacillaceae > Paenibacillus > Paenibacillus sp. RC334. The sequence continues at coordinate 2,369,184 of NZ_CP125370.1, forward strand.
ACTATTTTAAAAAGGAGTGTTAAAGGATGAAAAAATTGATTTCACAGCCTCTGTCGCTCAGTCTGTTTAGCTTGCTGGTGTTTGTTACAAGTCATGACCTCATTTCAGTGTTCTATCATGGAGCAAATCATTAATTGGACAGAAGTAAGCAGAAAAGAAGTTCTCCAGCAAGTAGATATTTGATGTAAAAGTATACCAGATAGCAAGTAAGCTCATTAGGAATCGGGCTTGCTTGCTATTTGGCGTCGTTATATGAAGACTAAGCAGTTGTAGGCTTATGCAGAACACCCTGCTCTGATGGATGCAATGAAATTTTCAACTGCTGGTAGGCTGGGAATGTTTCTTCCAAATGGTACGGAGCACTTTTGAATGCCGCATCCAATGCCCGTAGAAAAGAACCGACGAACTGCTCTGGAGAAAAGTAAATGCTTTGCCCGATCATATGTATGTGAAACTCATTATGATCCCGGTTGCTCACCGAAAGCAATAATCCCTTACCCTGAAAACCCGTTTCGATTGCACGTACTTTATTTATGCTTGAGAGCAGCATTTCTGTTTTCAACGCACGACCCTGTTCCTCTATAAACACGGAAATCAGGCGTTTATCCGTCACGATCATAATTTGGTTCCCCCGAAACGTATGGGTAAGATGCACAAAATCTTTATACACGCCAATCGTCTGCTCATGGGGAGAGATGATCCCCAAACGTACAAACTCAGCCAAGTCGGCGGCATCAGGCTCCTGATGATTTTTAATCCGTTTCTTGATACTGAACTGAAGGGTCAGAATACCAAAGATGGCTACGACAAAAAGGACCATCCCGCCGCTAAGCACGGTGAAATTCAGGGCAATAAAAGCTCCTAGCAAGCATTGCACCCAGGTGATATAACCCAACTTTTGCTGAACGGTACGACGATAGTAGCGGAAGCGTTTTCCCGGTTGATATTCCACAGAAAATTTCGTCATCCCGCGCATAAGCATTAAGCTATAGATACATAAAATAGTAGCTCCAACTGTAATGAGGGCCATGAGCCACTCTTGAGCAGCTATGCCAATTAAGGCGCACAGCCCGCACAGGATGATCCCCGCCCAGCAGGCAACTCTTTTAATGCGAATCTGTTTTTGAATCGAACGAACTAATTCATCCATTTTTCTTAATCCTCCTGATCTAGATGTATAGGTAATGTTTGGAATAACATGTGGTCTTATCGTACCATTGGATAGTCTTTTTCGTAAATCAATAGATTGTAAAAAAATGCTGCACCTGTACTTTAGACACCAAAATCAAAAAAAATCGGTACTACTCATGAACAGCAGGATTAGACGGAAGGGATGACGCCACAGCAGTTTCGAGTGAGGAAGCACATGGGTAATTAGAAGTAAGGAGGCGGAAAACTTCACTGCCTTTTTACCCTTATCCTGATATAATGAAAATAAGTATAACCATGGCCTTCAAACAGAGGTTTTTACACGAATCAGATGAATCGCCGGACGGAAGGGGAGAGCATGTGGTTATTTATGAAACGGACCAAGCTTATATGATGACGACGCAGCATGACCATGCCCATATTTCAGGTGAGTTGGCTTTACAGTGGGAAGAAAGTGCTTTTAAGAATAGACGGCATAAACAGGATTTTGTATATGCAGCACGGGAACATGACCGGGGGTGGATTGAGTTGGACGCCGCTCCTTTCTGGAATGATCAGGTGTCTGCCCCCTATACGTTTATTGATTTTCCACTCAATCCACGTTTTGTGTTTTATCGTCTCGGAATTGATGAAGTCGAGCAAGTGAATTCCTACGCGGCACTGCTGTGCAGCCTGATGTACAAGGAGCTCGTCGGACGGACCGAGCATAAGGATGCTCAGGACAAGCAAGTGACGCGTGCTTATCAGGTGGCGGAGGAACAGCGTCGGCACAGGCTCAAACAGGAGATGTCATTTGGTGTAACCTTTGACCATCAGGTGCGGACGGATGTACGCAGAATGTTGTTCTGCGACGAATTGAGTCTGTTTCTGTGCAGCCGTGAGCCGGGTACACCTGCTGCAGATTATGAATGGTTTGCTAACGGATTGAGCTTTCCGGCGGTTCGCCATGAATGTGGGCGAGTCCGTGCCGAGTGGCTGTCGGATCAGACTGTGGGCCTTTCCTTTTTCCCTTTTACTGGAAAGGTGGAAATAACTCATACCTTCAAAAAGGTAGATAAAGAGCAAATTCGTATAGCAGGTCTTTTACACGCCTACCGATCCTCTGAATGGATGCATCGAACCTTTACCGTCGAACATATTATGGAAGTAGAAGAACATCAGGAGAATGCCTGACCATCTTCAAATACTCCTTCGAACGGGCATTGTGTTCGTGGACGTAGAGGAAGTCAGAGCAAAGCCTCCCTGAATGCCTATTCAGAGAGGCTTTCTTTTTCTTGGATTAAAGCTTTACGATTTTGTAGATGTTCTCGCGCGGTTGATCAGGGTCTGCGCCTTGTTCAATACCTTATTGCGCGCCCCTTTATTTTTCATCAGATACGCAACACCCATTCCCAATGCCGCTATGACCCATTTTTTATTCTTCATGATTCATGCCTCCTTATGCTCATATTGTCATACGCTAACGATTTAAAATCATCCAAAATGTGAAATGATGAACGGGATTTCACGATTTAGTGCTTCATTGCGCCCGTTCCGCATAACTATGATTTTACCCTTTCCATCAAATCTTACCCGTCCTTCGTCCATGAAACGATTACGACTGCCTATTCACGTTTAATGGATATTATCAAGTATCCTGCCGCAATGGCTTCAGATGCACATGACAGGGAGGTCTTTGTTATGAGAAAGAAGGAAGTAGTTGCCATGCTGCTCGCTGGCGGACAAGGCAAAAGACTCAAAGGACTGACCCGTACACTTGCCAAACCGGCTGTATTTTTTGGAGGAACCTACCGCATCATTGATTTTCCCCTCAGCAATTGCACTCATTCCGGTATTGATACTGTAGGCGTGCTGACCCAATATGAACCGCTGGTGCTTCATTCCTATATCGGTGTAGGCAGTGACTGGGATTTGGATCGCCTGGATGGAGGAGTTTTCGTGTTACCTCCCCACGAAAAGGAGAATGGGAACAATTGGTATCGAGGTACGGCGGATGCCATTTATCGGAATTTGCATTTTTTGGATCAGTACGACCCGGAGCATGTACTCATTCTGTCAGGAGATCACATTTATAAAATGGATTACAGTCGCATGCTCGACTATCACAAGGAAAAGGGAGCAGATTGCACCATTTCCGTCATCGACGTCACGATTCAGGAAGCCAAAAGATTCGGGATTCTGAACGCCGATGATGATTTGAAAATATACGACTTTGAGGAGAAGCCGGAGCAGCCGAAAAGCACGCTGGCCTCCATGGGCATTTATTTGTTCAAATGGGAGGTGTTGCGCCGATATCTGCTGGAGAGCGCGAGCGATGCTGAATCCTCGCATGATTTTGGCAAGGATATCATTCCATTGCTGCTCCAGCATGGACGGTCGCTGTATGCGTACCCGTTTGCCGGGTACTGGAAGGATGTAGGCACCATTCAGAGCTTGTGGGAGTCCAACATGGATCTGTTGGCTCAGGACCCGCCGCTGGATCTGAATGACTCTTTCTGGCGCATCTATACCCGTAGTCCTAATCAACCGGCCCAGTATATAACCCAACGGGCTATTCTGAAAAACAGCATTGTGAATGAAGGCTGCGTGGTGGACGGAGAGGTCAGGCATTCTGTGCTTTTTTACGGAGTTGAGGTAGGAGAAGGGAGTGTTATTACCGATTCTGTCATTATGCCAAACGTCAAAATTGGTCGCAATGTTCGCATTCACCGGGCCATCGTGAGCGAAAACATCATTATTGAAGACAACGCGGTCATCGGATCTGAGGGCAGCTCGAATGAAATTGTTTTGTTCGATCAGGAAAGCCAGCTTCATGCACGAATATAACCCGGATAAGGACGGTGTCCGCTATGAGCCGACTCATTGGAGTCATCAACCTGGATCACGAACTGGATCAGTTGAAGGAATTGACCTATTTCCGGTGCGGGGCCGCAGTACCCTTTGCCAGTCGATATCGGCTCATTGATTTTACCTTATCTAATATGATGCATGCAGGGGTGCATGATATTGCACTGTTCATCCGCCGCAAATACCGATCGCTGCTGGATCATCTGGGTGAAGGTCGGCCTTGGGATTTGGACCGCAGACGGGGCGGACTGTTTATTTTGCCACCAGACTGGAATGATCCTACGGATGCATCCCTTGGAGATTTGCAGCATGTACACAACAATCTGGACTTTTTTCATCGCTCATCAGGTCAGACGATTGTTCACGCCGGAACCCAGCATGTCAACAAGGTTGATATTGAGGATGTATACCGTTACCATCGGGAGAAGAACGCGGACGTCACCCTTGTGTACAAACAAATAGATCAGCTCGAATCTGAGCACGCTCCCTGTGTTCGGCTGGAGATTGATGAGGACGGACGGGTGACGGGCATTCATCAGGAGCAGGATCATCATAATATTTATCTGGAAATTTTCGTAATGGACAAAAATCTTTATCTTGATCAGGTGAAGCATTGCATTGCTCATCAGGATAACCATTTTTTTCGGGATGCCATTCAGAAAAATCCAAGCGGTCTGCGCATTTATGCATATCCCTATAAAGGCTATCATGCCGTGATTAATTCCATTGAGAGTTACTATAAAAACAGCATGAAGCTGCTGGATCAGCAGCAGTATCAAGCACTGTTCCAGAACCAGCCGGTGCATACGAAAATCAAATATGAAGCTCCGACCCGATACACAGACAGCGCAGAGGTGGATCATTCGCTTATTGCCAATGGCTGCACGATTGGGGGTAAGGTTGAGAACAGCATCCTTTTTCGCGGGGTACGGGTGGAGGAAGGTGCACGCGTAAGCAACTCGATCATTATGCAAAAATGTGTCATCCGTAAAGGCGCAGTGGTGGAAAATGTGATTTTGGATAAGGATGTGCAGCTTTCACCGGATCGTACCCTGATTGGAAACGCCAGAGTACCCTATGTCATTGCCAAAAATAGCGTGATTTAAAAATATAATTGAGCATTCAAAACGGAAATAACAGGAGGGCACACCTTTGTTCAGCAATAAGGAAGCATTTAAGCAGGCTTTTCAAGAGCAACTGGTCGGAAGGCTGGGCAAGCCGATGCAGGAAGCTCAGGCGGAAGACATATACAAGGTTTTGGGCGGTATGATCCGCGAACAAGTCGGCAAAAATTGGGCGGAAACGAACCAAGCCTATAAAGAAGGACAAGAGAAGCAGGTCTATTACTTTTCACTGGAATTTTTGATAGGCCGTCTGCTGGGCAGCAATTTGCTGAATTTGGGCGTGCTGGATATGGTCCGGCAGGCACTGGGAGAGCTGGGCTGGGATCTGGAAAAGATTGAAGAACAGGAGGCAGACGCGGGGCTGGGCAATGGCGGTCTCGGCCGTCTGGCGGCTTGCTTCATGGATTCGCTGGCATCCCTTGGCTATGCAGGACATGGCTGCGGCATCCGTTACAAGTATGGCCTGTTCGAGCAGCGTATTGTGGATGGAAACCAGGTGGAGCTGCCTGATTACTGGCTGCAAAAAGGGAACGTCTGGGAGGAGCGCCGCCCCGACAAGAAGGTCGAGGTTCAGTTCTGGGGACGTGTGGAAACTCGGGAGGAGAACGGTCGTCTTGTATTCGAGACGCAGGATGCCGAAACGGTCTGGGCAGTTCCGTACGATATTCCGCTTGTGGGCTACGGACATGCGCAGGTGAATACGCTGCGGATCTGGAGTGCGGAATCGGCACTTGATCCTGTCCGAGGGCCGATTCGAGGCGAAGGCGGTTACTACCGCTTTCTTGACTACAATCGTTCGGTAGAATCCATTTCGGCGTTTCTGTACCCGGACGATTCGAATTATGAGGGCAAGCTGCTTCGCTTGAAGCAGCAGTATTTCCTCTGCTCGGCCGGCTTGCAAAGTATTTTGCGGACGTTTGAGAAGCTTCGGTTGCCCTACAGCCAGTTGCCTGACAAAATAGCGCTGCATATTAATGATACACATCCGACGCTCGTAATACCGGAGCTTATGCGTATTTTGATGGACGTCAAGGGCTTGGGCTGGGACGAAGCGTGGGATATTACAACGCGGACGGTTTCATATACGAATCACACGATATTGAGCGAGGCGCTGGAGCAATGGCCTGTCAATATGGTGCGGGAGCTGCTTCCACGTGTTTCCTTGATCATTGAAGAAATTAACAAGCGCTATTGTGCCATGCTGCTGGAGCGTTATCCGGGTCAGGACATTAAAATTGGCGAAATGGCAATTATTCATGGTGAACAAATTCGCATGGCCCATCTGGCGATTGTCGGCAGCTACAGCGTCAACGGGGTGGCTGCGCTGCACACGCAAATTTTGAAGCAGCGGGAAATGAAGCCGTTCCACGAGCTGTACCCCGGCCGTTTTAACAATAAAACGAATGGGATTGCCCATCGCCGCTGGCTCATGCACGCGAATCCCGAGCTGGCAAGCTTGTATGATGAAACGATAGGTACACGCTGGAGAACTCGTCCACGCGAGTTGATCGACCTGCTTCGTTACAGCGGGGACGAGTCGTTCAAGGAACGGATACAGGCGATTAAGCGAAATAATAAAGTCAGGCTCGCCGAGCAGGTTTTTGCTAAACAGAGCGTGCGACTGGATACGTCCTCGATTTTTGATGTACAGGTTAAACGGCTGCATGGATATAAGCGGCAACTGCTTAATATTTTGCATGTGATGCACGTATACAATCAGCTCAAACATAATCCTTCCCTGGATGTGGTGCCGCGTACGTTTATTTTTGGAGCTAAAGCTGCTCCCGGCTATTATCTTGCCAAGCAGACGATTAAGCTCATTAACAACGTAGCGGACACGATCAATCGGGATGTGGATGTCAGGGACAAGCTGAAAGTCGTTTTTCTGGAAAATTACTCGGTTTCACTGGCCGAGCTGATTATTCCTGCGGCTGATGTCAGCGAGCAAATTTCCACGGCAGGCAAGGAAGCTTCAGGCACTGGAAACATGAAATTTATGATGAATGGTGCACTCACCCTGGGTACGCTGGACGGAGCCAATGTAGAAATGCATGAAATGGTAGGCGATGCCAATATGTTCATTTTCGGAATGAAGGTGGATCAGATCGAGGCGTATTACCGGGACGGGCAGTATTCAGCGCGCAAAACAGCCAACAGCGACGAACGGCTGCGTGAAGTGCTGGATCAACTGGTGAATGATGCTCCTTTTACGCGGCATGAACGGGAATTTGAGGCTATTTATCAATCCTTGATTGATCACAATGACGAATACTTTGTGCTCAAGGATTTTGCGGCGTATGTAGATACTCAGGTGCATATCGAGCAGGTGTACCGGAATCCGTCTGAGTGGACGCGGCGTGCTATTGTAAACATGGCACATGCCGGCAAGTTTTCCAGTGATTGCACAATTCAGCAGTACGCGGCCGATATTTGGAACATTGTACCTCTCCAAAACGATGTCAACAAGCGAATCTTGTCCTAATACGGCGAAACAGGCGGAATGGCATTGCTTTTCGAACGCTGAGGGTTATAATGACAGTATAGACATAAGTAAGGATGGGTAGCTGTATAACCTCATTCCTGAACTTGAATTGTACTGTTGAAGGAGTCCTCCTATTGATAAAGCTCAATCCGAACAGGCTCAAATCTAAACAATCGAAGAAGAAATATAATGTGTTTCAAAATATATGGCGGGCGATTCGTCTGAATTTCATCAAGCTGTTGCGTGCGCCGGGTGGAGTGAAGAAAATATCTCTGGGCTTTGCCATCGGCTTCGCTCTGGAGATGATTGTCATCTCCACGGCTTCACTGGTGTATCTCGTGTTTTACCCGGTTGTTCGGTTGTCCGGCGGTTCGCTGCCTGCGGCAATTGTGGGCAACGTTGTAGGTAAGCTGACCTTTTTGCCGATTGTGCTGATGCCGTTCGCCAAGCAATTGGGAGCTTGGATTTATCCGTCCCATTACCCGGTACATGTACGGGGAGGCAGGCTCCATGAACATTCCTTTATGGAGCTGTTTCATGGCAATTGGTCTGTATTTAGAGACTTGCTGCATGGAGGACTGCACATTCTGATTGGCATGTCGATTTTCGGTGTGGTGCTAGGGGTTATCTCGTATTTTGTCATTCAAGTTCTGTATAACCGTTCGCTGCACAAACGGCTGGAAAAGCGGAAATTGCGTCATGGCGCAGCCTTTTCAGCGGCCAGACTGTTGAAAAACGGATAATGTAGCGAGGAAGAAGCTCCTTAAGCCTATGAACTAGGCCTGAGGGGCTTCTTGTTGTTTCTTCGTGGGAGGGGAACTCAAAAAGCGCCTTGCTCTTTAGGGAGAACAAGGCGCTTTTTGAAGTTATCGGCTTATTTTGTTGGAAATTATTGGATCGGTTGAGTTTGTATACAATAATTGGCTTCATTCGCTCGAATCGTTTACAATACGTGTGCATACAACACTGGACGACAGGTTAATGTACATACAAGGAGTGGTGAAGTTGCAGAAGATATGGCAAATCTACTTAACAGACTGGAAAAATGTATTCAAAGTATCAACCGGGACTTTATTAGTCATTGGTATTATTCTTTTGCCTTCCGTCTATGCATGGGTAAATTTGAAAGCAATGTGGGATCCTTATGCGAATACATCTGGTATTAAAATTGCAGTAACGAGTCAGGATCAGGGTGCTGAGGTGAACGGGAAGAAGATTAATATCGGTGACGAGGTTTTGCATAACCTTCAAAATAACAAGAAACTGGGCTGGACCTTTGTCAACGAAGCAGAAGCGAGAAAAGGTGTGCTGAATGGAGATTATTACGCGAGTCTGCTCATTCCAAAGGATTTTTCCGAAAAAATTACGAGCGTGCTCACGGAAAATCCGCAAAAGCCAGAGATTGATTACGCCGTCAATGAAAAAATTAATGCGGTCGCACCGAAAATTACATCTTCGGGAGCAACCGCTCTGACGAATCAGATTAGCCAAAACTTTATTGAAACCGCCAGTCAGGCCGTACTAACCAAGTTAAAGGAAGCTGGGGTGAAGCTGGAGGAGGAGCTGCCAACCATTCGCAACATTGAGAACCGGGTGTTGGAGCTGAACAACCGACTGCCGGATATCGACAGGTTAGGCAAGCAGGCAATCGAGTTGGAGCAGAATTTGCCGAAAATTAAGGCACAGGGACAAAAGATCATCGCATTGAAGGAGAAAATCCCTGAAATTAACCGTGCTGGCGATCTGGTGCTCAAAATTGAAAAAAACTTGCCCGAGCTGGACAAGGTGGCGGCGGTTATTTTAGATATACAAAAAAGGCTGCCGGATATTCAAAAGGCCGGAGATCGGATCGTGGAGCTGGACCAAAATTTCGGTAAGGTAGAAGGCGCATTGGCTACGGCCCTAGAGGATACACAAACGGCGCTCAAGGTCATTAATGCCGCACAAAAAGCATTGCCGGAAGTACAAAAAATTGCGGATACGGGCAAGGATTTTACAAACGGATTGCTTGACTTTCTGGATAAAAATGATGGTGCGCTTGATTCAATCGGAACGGTGGTCAAAGAGGATTTACAGTTGGTACAGCAAATGGCAAATGAAGTTTCGGAGATCACAGGGATCATCCGCGGTGTTGATTTTGATCCTAAAGCAGCACAGGCTGCAGTGAATCGGGTTAGCGGAAGACTGACCACTGCCGTGGGAGTGCTGGATCGTATTTCTCAGTTGCTGTCCCGTGTTAACGGGTATTTGCCGAGTCAGCCGCTGGATTCGCTCATTTCCCGTGTGAGCGGTGTAGAAGGCCGTTTCCGTCGCTTGAATAGCACGGTTACAAGCATCGGGGATGCCATTCAGCGCGGCGAGAAGCCTGCACAAAATCTGCTGGATAACGCTGACCGCCTTGCTGGAGAAATCAGCAAGGGGATTGACAGCATTTTGGGCAACTATGATACGGAATACGCACCAGCCATTCAAAAAGCGTTGGATCAAATAAAGACCGTTGCCCGTAATTCTGCGAATGTGCTGAATACGGCCCAAGAGCAGCTGCCGAATATTGAAAAAATATTAAACGACGCTCAGGCTGCCGCACAATTCGGTCAGGAAGAACTGACCCGTCTCCAACAGGATCTGCCGCAATACCGGCAAAAGCTGCATGAAGCGGCTACGACGATTCAGGGACGCATGGGCGAATTTACGAATGCTGTAAACAAAGCAGCGGACTTCGTGAATAACGATTTGCCAGCAGTTAAAAGTAAGATTCATCAGGCGGCGGATTTTGTGCGCAACGATTTGCCGAAGGCGGAGCAGCAGTTTATCAAAATGGCTGACCTGATTGAGAACAAGTTTCCTGAGGCAGAACATGCGGTGCACCAGGTCGCCAATTTTGTGAGAACGGATCTTCCTGCTGCTGAGGATTCCATACGTCAGGCCGCAGACACGATTCGCAAGCTCAAAGGCGAAAATGCCCTTGGACGGGCCATTGCATTGCTCAAGGGGGATGTGAAAAAGGAGAGCGATTTTCTCGGCAGTCCGGTTTCATTGAAACAGGAGCGTATTTATCCGATTCCGAACTATGGTTCTGCGATGTCGCCTTTTTATACCACATTGTCGATTTGGGTAGGTGCAATGCTGCTGGTGTCGATGTTCAGGGTAGATGTGGAAGACCCGGAAGGTAAATACAAAAGCTACCAAGTGTACTTCGGACGGCTTATGACGTTCTCCACTATCGGTATATTTCAGGCGCTTAGCGTGTCGGTCGGTGACTTGTTCCTGCTCGGGGCATATGTGGATGCCAAAGTTTCATTTGTACTTTCCTCCATACTGATCAGTCTCGTATTCACAGCTATGACCTATACACTGGTTTCGGTGTTTGGCAATATCGGTAAGGGGCTGGCGGTTATCTTGCTGGTGCTTCAGTTCTCCAGCTCAGGGGGCACATTCCCGATTGCGACGAGCACGCCGTTTTTTCAAGCATTGAATCCGTTCGTTCCTTTCACCTATGCGGTTAGTCTGTTACGAGAAACGGTAGGGGGGATGCTGCCTTCGACGGTGACACGTGATGTGGTGATGCTGTTTGTATTTATCGGGGTTTGCTTCCTGTTTGGATTGGTATTTAAGAAGCCGCTCAGCAAGTATACGAAAAAGATGGCTGAGCGAGCGAAAGAGACTAAATTGATTCCTTGATTGTTAAAAAGAGAGAGAGTTACGGTGTGTGGGCGGCTCCGCGAAGGATTTGATCTTACGATCGCTGGCGCTTCTACAGATTCAAATCCTCCGCTTCGCTGGGGCTACCACTGTAAAGTCACTTTCCCTTTAACGGTGGGTGGTAGTATGAGGGGGGATGGCCTCGCGCTTGCTGCTTCGGTAGTGCGTGGGGGTTTTTTGTATGCGCTAAAAAATATATTACCATTTCGGGGTGTTTCAAAGTGGTGTTTTCTGGTTAATGAAATGAGTATGGTTTTTTTTGGCATGGGATTTTTACGGTATTTAAAATTCTTAGGCAAAGGCGGGAGGCAATATGGAGTATTCATACTTGGGAAAGTCAGGCTTAAAGGTTAGTCGGTTGTGTCTGGGCACGATGAATTTTGGGCCGGAAACCGAAGAAAAGGAAGCGTTTAAAATTATGGATGCTGCGCTGGATGCGGGCATTAATTTCTTTGATACAGCCAATGTATATGGTCATGACCGCAAAGGGTGGACGGAGGAAATTATCGGACGCTGGTTTCAGCAGGGTGGCGGAAGACGCGAGAAGGTCGTGCTTGCGACGAAGGTATACGGGGATATGAAAAATGAGAACGACGGGCCGAACGCAGGATCAGGCTTGTCAGCTTACAAAATTCGCCGTCATTTGGATGCTTCTCTGAAACGTTTGCAGACCGATCATATCGAGCTGTATCAGATGCATCATATTGACCGAAACGTGTCATGGGATGAGCTGTGGGGTGTATTCGAGTCGGTTGTGGATCGGGGACAAGTTGATTATATCGGTTCCAGTAACTTTGCGGGCTGGCATATTGCTGTGGCGCAGGCCGAAGCGAAGGCACGCCGTTTTTTGGGGCTTGTATCCGAGCAGCATTTGTATAACCTGAATGAGCGTTCCGCCGAGCTAGAGGTATTACCTGCGGCCCAGGAGCTGGGACTCGGCGTTATTCCATGGAGCCCGCTGGCTGGCGGATTGCTGGGACGTAATGCATTGGCAGGTACAGGCTCGCGTAGCGCACGTTCCAAGGAAAAGATTGAACAAAATCGTGGGAAGCTGGAGCAATTTGCAGCGTTGTCCCGCGAGCTGGGCGAAAAGGAAGACGTGATTGCGCTGGCTTGGGTATTGTCTCATCCGGCCGTAACGGCTCCGATTATCGGCCCACGGACATTGGATCAGCTGGAGGATGCTCTGCGTGTGCCTGAGGTCAAATTGAGCGAGGATGTGCTTAGCAAGCTGAATGAGATTTTCCCTGGCCCCGGCAAACCTGCGCCGGAAGCCTACGCATGGTAATTTAGCATCCTTCCTATTAAAGACAAGAAGTGAATCGCAAAGAAGCAGCAGATCAGGAATATATCCTGGATCTGCTGCTTTTTTTACTAAATGCCCTGTCAAAACCTGAACGATAAGCGATCATGATCAGAATAGCCCTGCGCTAAACGTGATCTGTCTTTTTAGGCCTCATCCGAGGGAGGATTTTTATATCATGTGTACTATAACTATGCAGAATCATGCCGAGCATGATACCGAATAAAAAATCTTGAGCAGAAATGGATTGCGATTGTTCGATTTGCATGAGAATAATGCCGAGTAAAATAACCAAAGACATCATAAGTCCCTGAATGGGGATTTTCCCTCGTACTTTTAAAGGACCGTTCTCCGTTTGCACAATTTCAGAAAATAACGGGACAAGCAAAGAACCGGAAATAATGGTAATTTGCCACGTTCCAGCGATCAGCCAGCCTGGTGAATAAGCTGATGCGAAGCACAATGGAGCATAAAACAATCCAAACCCGACGAAGCTCCATAGAACCCAGGTCCACGCTTGTTCTCTCATGACGTTCCAAAGAGGTTTAAGCTTGTGTTGGGTCAAAACGATGACGAATAAAATGGGGAGCATAAACAGATATCGCAAAGAAGCACTCCATATCCAGCTCCCCCCTGATAGCTCCATTGACCGATTGAGAACAAAAGTAAAAGCAAAAAAGAAAGCAGCCAATACACCTAGCCAGATTGATCGCAAAACATTCACCTTATTCTTTAAGTATCGTTATTATCATATATTAATAACTTTTTATGATTCATTTCAAGGGCTTCTTCGCAGTTGACAAGGCGAAAGAGATCATGTATATTACTGAATGCCTATATTAATAGTAATTATTACGATTTAAAAAAGTATGATGAAGATGAGCATATATTAAAGGGAGCGTACCACCAATGAATAAGAAAGTAATACCGGTAACGGTGCTGAGTGGATATTTGGGGGCAGGGAAAACAACGATTTTGAATCATGTGTTAAACAATCGGGATGGAATGAAAGTGGCCGTGATCGTCAATGACATGAGCGAAGTAAACATTGACGCCGAACTGGTAAAAAAAGAAGGTGGCTTGTCCAGAACAGAAGAGAAACTGGTTGAACTGTCCAACGGCTGTATTTGCTGCACATTGCGTGAAGACCTGCTGCTGGAAGTCAAGAAGCTGGCGGAACAAGGCGAGTTTGATTATATTTTAATCGAATCTACAGGGATCAGCGAACCTGTGCCTATCGCTCAAACCTTTACGTACGCCGATGAAGGGACAGGCATTGATTTGGCTTCCCTGGCAAAGCTCGATTGTATGGTGACTGTGGTCGATGCGAACCGTTTCTGGCATGATTTTGAATCAGGAGAAACGCTGCTGGATCGCAGGCAGGCTACGGGAGAAGACGACACGCGTGATATTTCGGACTTACTGATTGACCAGATTGAAACCTGTGATGTACTGATTCTGAATAAATGCGATTTGGTTCAGCCCGCGGAGCTGGACAAACTTGAGGGCGTGCTGCGCAGATTGCAGCCTGAAGCCAGAATCATTCGTACTTCCAAGGGACAGGTCGCTCCTTCGGACATTTTGAACACGGGATTGTTTAACTTTGACAAGGCCAGCCAATCCGCCGGATGGATTCGTGAGCTGGAGCTAGAGAGCCATACACCGGAAACGGACGAATATGGAATCAATTCCTTTGTATATCGACGCAGAAGACCGTTCCATCCTGCCAGATTGGCTGAATTTATGAGCTACTGGCCGGAGGAGGTCGTTCGCGCCAAAGGTTTGGCCTGGATTGCGACCCCTCAGGACTGGGCAGCCAGTATCAGCCAGGCAGGGCCCTCTATTCAGTTCGGACCGGCAGGAAGCTGGCTTGCGGCGTTGTCCGAGGAAGAACGGCAGGAGATCGTCGCAGCCAACCCTGAAGCTCTGGACAATTGGGACGAGCAATGGGGTGACCGCATGAACGAAATTGTCATGATTGGTATCGGAATGAAGCAATCGGACCTGGAAATAGAACTGGATCAATGTCTACTGAACGATACGGAGATGAACATGGATTGGTCTGACTTTGAAAATCCCTTGCCGTGGTCAGACGGGCAATAATTATTTGTCTTTGAATTAAACAGGATGTATAGCTATTAATGTATTGATTACTAGCGAATCCATTCAGCAATGAAGTTCATACACTTTTTGGCGGCTGGAGCCATGTTCTTCAAAGAAGCAGCAGCAATACCAATGGAACGTGAATATGGCCCATCCAAAGGTCGAATACAAAGTTCATAAGGATTTTGAACTAAAATCATTTCCGGAAGAATACTTACGCCCAGTCCGTTTTGCACCATAGCCATAATGGCATGATCATCTTCTAATTCATATTTGATTTTCGGAGCAAGCTTGTGCTGTGAAAAAATTCTCCGTACATCGGTGTCGCAGCCAGAAGCAGGCATAATGAAGGACTCATCGAGGAGTTGATCCACACGTATGGTTGTTTGCTCCCGAAGCATGTGATTAGATGGCAGTACGCACAGCATTCTTTCTTTTTTTAGCGGCAGTACTTCCAGTACGTCTAAAGCAGGCAGATTAACGAAGCCAAAATCAGCTTCTCCGCTGGCTATCCAATTCTCAATGTTATGGTAGTTACCGTCGAGCAGTTTCAGTTCAATAAGTGGAAAATGCTCATTAAACTTTTGGATAATACCGGGCAACCACTGGATGGATACACTTGAGAACGTACCTATTTTGACGGTTCCGGTCTCCAGTCCTTTGATTAGATCGACCTCTTGATAAAGCCTTTCGTTCATTTGTACGATCTCTCTGAAATGCTTCATCAGACGTTCTCCATTGCTGGTCAATTTGATGCCTGAACGTCCTCTAATCAGAAGAGTCAAGCCCAATTCATGTTCCAAACCGGAAACAGCATGGCTAATGGCGGATTGTGTAAGCTTGAGAAGTTCTCCTGCTTTGGTGAAGCTTCTTGTTTCTACTACGCTAAGAAAGACCTTATATTTAAACAAATTCATGTGTCCTCCTACATTAAATGAAATATATTCATACATAGTATCATATATATTCATTTTTTTTATCTTAGTTTTGTGGTTATAATCGAACTTGAGGATTTTGCAAAATCCAGACTTAAGAAAAAAGCTGATAACCATTTCATTTCTGGGAGGTACCTATGAATTCAATTGCAAAAACGCCACAGCCCCCTTATTATGCTGCTATCTTTACTTCTGAACGTACTGAAGGAGATGGCGGATATGGAAAGATGGGAGACAAAATGGAGGAACTGGCTGCTGAACAACCTGGTTTTCTGGGCATGGAAAGTGTTCGTGACCAAAACGGAGTAGGCATCACGGTTTCTTATTGGGAATCCTTAGACGCTATAAAAAATTGGAAACAGAACGAGCTGCACAAGGTAGCACAGGAGAAAGGGAAAGCTGAATGGTATAAAACGTTTGGTTTAAGAGTGAGCAAGGTAGAACGAGATTATTTTTTTACAATATAAAATAGATGAAATGATTAAAGCCAAAGGGAGCGCCTTTTCAGCCATTTATGGCCTTGAAGACGCTCCCTTTGGGTTAACATGCTCGTATGCATATGTCATAGACTTGTATACTCAGGGTTCAGTTGGATTTATCGGCTTCATTTCCTGAATCGCTTGCTTTAAGCTTTGTGAGCATTGCTCAAAAAGCTGCTTGCTTTGCTGCTCACTGGAGCCCGTTGCCAGCTTTTGCAGTTCAGTCGTGCATTGTTCCAGCAGCGTCAGCACGGCTTGATTAGAGTCCTGTACCTTGGTCATCTGTACGTTATCGCTGTATTGGTCAATGTATAATTCCCCTTGCGGGTCCACCTGCGCGAAAAATACGTCTTTGACCGTCAGGCTCTTTTCTTTCAGCTTTGCATCCATCCATTGCTGAGTAATTCCCATGTATGCCATTTGCTGCTCCATGAGTTGTCCATCCATAATAATGGCTGTTGGTTCCTTCTCCGGTAGTTGCCGCATATTCAGATCCTTAGGCGTTAAGGGCTGCTTTTCTTTGGTTAACAGCACATTGACTTCACCGCTGGTCTCCATAAGGGCAAATTCTACGTCAGATACCTTGAATACATTCTTGCTCCGCAGCTGCTCCATGAGTTCATCCAGGGTGAGCCGTTCTTTTTTCAGATTGTCTTCTAAAATTTTGCCGTCCTTGATCAGGATTGTGGTTTTCCCATCGGCAAAATCTCTGGCCTTCTTGCTTTTAATTTGCAAAAATTCAATGCCCAGTGTCGTCAGAACCCATACCGCTAACGATATAGTGCCCAAGTACCAGGAGGACTCCCGTTCCAAAGGAATAGAAGCAGCCAGGTTACCGATCGTAATTCCCGTTATATATTCAAACAAGGAAAGCTGCGATACCTGACGTTTTCCGAGAATTTTGGTAATTAAAAATAATATAGCGATAGCCATTAATGTGCGCAAAGAAACCTCGGCCCAATCCTGCATATATTCAACCTCATTTCATTTCATTCTGCCGCAAGTGCGCTGATATTCCAAGCATGTCCGCACCAAGGTCCGTTTAAACTCCAATCCCTCTTATTTTAATTAACTCATCTGCCGTTAAACGATTTAAATAAGCATTTTGCAACAATCCCAAGAGCGATTTCAAATCAGCAATAGATAGATCGAAACGGTTTAGTTCGTCTATCTATTGTACTTTCGAGCGTTGGGAATCGAATGATGCAAAATGCTGAAATACTTGCCAGTATACAAAGAAACTACCGCATTAAAATTTTCTATCGTTGCATTATCAATGTCTATTACACAGGCGATTGACGGAAAAGGGTGGGCAGGATACATTATAACTATAATTCTCATTTAATTCATCGGGATTATAAACATTAAGTTCACGGAGGTATGTATATGTCATCCAAACCTAAAGTTGTATTGTGGAGTAAAACAGGCTGTCATTTTTGTGGAGAGATCAAATCGTATCTGGAATCCCAAAATCAGCCTTATGAAAATATTCAGGTGGACGGAAATGATGCCCTGCGTGACGTACTGGAGACTAAATATGGTGTTCGCTTTGTCCCTGTTGTTGAGGTAGGCGGGGATAACAAATATGAGGCGCTGCTCAACCCGGATCTGGAAGAGCTTGGGAAAGTGCTGGAAAGTTACAGTCAAGCGGTATAAGTAACGAAAAAAGGTCTGTAGCTACGCTGCTTTGTACAAAAATAACTTATAAAAGAATGCAGGCATAGCTGCCTTGAAACAAATGATTAGCCGTTGGGTAACAATAATTTTCAAGAGAGGTGTGAACAGTTCATGGCTAAAGACAGACAAATCAAATTTGGTGCCATTATTCACGGTGTTGGAGGTAGCATGACAACTTGGCGTCACCCTGAAGTGCCTGCGGACGCGAGTGTTAATTTTGAATTTTATAAAACACAGGCGCAAAAGGCAGAGGAAGGCAAGTTTGACCTTGTTTTTATCGCAGACGGTTTGTTCATTAACGAGAAATCCATTCCTCACTTTCTGAACCGTTTTGAGCCGATTACGATTTTGTCCGCTTTGGCCGGGGTGACGAAGCATATCGGGCTGGTTGGCACGCTATCGACTTCCTACAGCGAACCGTTTACAGTAGCACGCCAGTTTTCTTCCATTGACCATATCAGCGGAGGGCGTGCAGGCTGGAATGTGGTGACTTCCCCGCTGGAAGGCTCCGCTCTTAACTTTAATAAAGGCGAGCATCCATCGCATCCACAGCGTTACAAAATTGCGGAGGAATATTTGCAGGTAACCAAAGGACTGTGGGATTCGTGGGAAGAGGATGCGTTCGTTCGTGATAAGGAATCCGGCGTGTTCTTTGACCCTGAAAAGCTGCATACTCTGAACCATAAAGGCGAGTTTTTTTCTGTGCAGGGTCCGTTGAACATTGGACGATCCAAGCAGGGGCAGCCGGTTATTTTCCAGGCAGGCTCCTCGGAGGATGGCAAAAATCTGGCCGCCAAGGAAGCAGATGCTGTATTTACGGGACATGAAACGCTGGAGGAAGCGCAGCAGTTTTACCGTGATGTGAAGGAACGGGCGGTACGCTATGGCAGATCCGAAGAGGATATTGTCATCTTGCCGGGCATTTCACCGATTATCGGTAGCACGACGGAAGAAGCAGAGCGTAAGTATGAGGAGATTACCAATTTAGTGACGATTGAGGCTGCGTTAAAATTTTTGGGCCGCTTCTTCGATCATCATGATTTCTCACAGTATCCGTTGGATGAGCCATTCCCAGAGCTTGATGGTATCGGCAGCAATTCCTTCCGTAGCGGCACCGATAAAATCAAACGGACGGCCAAAGAACAAAATCTGACGCTGCGCGAGGTGGCATTACGTTCGGCAACACCTAGAACTGCGTTTATCGGTACAGCTGAACAGGTAGCGGATCGGGTGCAGGAGTGGTTTGAAAGAAAAGGAGCAGATGGATTCATTATCGGTTCTGATGTACCGTCGGGTCTGCATGATTTCGTAAATCTGGTGGTGCCTATCTTGCAGGAGCGCGGCATTTACCGTCAGGATTATGAATTTAGCACATTGCGTGAAAACCTGGGTGTGCCGATTCCTGAGAACCGCTACACAGCAGCTAAATCTAAAGTGAAGATAGACGCATAACAGAAGGAGGGAAAAGCATGTCTAAGGTTGTCATCCTGTCAGGCAGTCCGTCTACACAATCCCGTCTATACGGCTTGATTAACTATACGACCGAGCAATTGCAGCAGGCTGGAGCGGAGGTCATATTGCTGAATGTGGTCGACTTGCCAGCCGAGGATCTGGTGAGGGCTAACTTTAACAGTCCCGATATTACAGCAGCTCTTGCGTTGATTGCAGCAGCAGACGCCATTATCGTGGCTTCTCCCGTGTACAAAGCCGCCTATTCCGGCTTGTTGAAGATATTTTTGGATTTGGTGCCGCAGGAGGGGCTGCGAGGTAAGCCCGTACTTCCTTTATTTATCGGAGGCACGCTGGCTCACCTGCTGGTCATTGATTACGCTTTGAAGCCAGTGCTTAACGCGTTGGGAGGAAGACATATTCTCGGCGGTGTGTATGCGGTAGATCAGTGGGTTGAACGCTTGCCAGATGGAGCATACGGGCTGTCGGAGGAACTGGTTTCACGGCTGGATCGCTCTGTAAAAGAGCTGACGGAGCTATTAAAGTAATAAATATTTTCAATTTTTACATTGACAGGGCGTTCAGTGAGTTTTATGATACAAAAAAACCAAGTTAGCGCATTGGATAAAATGTATTTGAAACTCACTGGGGGACTTGTGTATGAATATCGAGAATATGGAAGCCTTTGTATACGTGAATCATTATGGCAGTTTTAACAAGGCGGCAGATGCGTTGTTCTTATCACAGCCCTCTGTCACAGCCCGGATCCAGACGCTGGAGCGCGAGCTGGAATGCAAGCTGTTCGACCGCCAAAGCAAGCAAACCATTTTGACGGAGGATGGACGAAAGTTTCTTCCTTATGCGGAGCAAATGCTTCAAGTGCTGCAAAAAGGGAAGCAAAAGCTTCAACAGCGCAAAAAAACTCCTCAGCAAATTCGAATCGGCTGCACGATATCGGTGTCGAACTATATCATTCCTGAGATATTAAAGCAGCTCCGCGCTCGTTATCCGGAGATTAACTACAAAATTGTGACGGCTACGACGGATCAACTGGTACATAAGCTGTTGAACCGTGAGGTAGACATTAGTTTTGTCCGTAAAGTGATGCATCCGGCCATTCGTACGCTTGCTTTTTATGAAGATCCCATTTCCCTGTATGTATACGACGGTCATCCGTTTATGAAGACTGGAAAGGCCAGCATACAGGATATTCAGCATGAAACGCTGGTGTTTTTTGAATGCGGATCATTGGACTGGATGAGGATTCATCGGTCTTTTGAATCACTGGAGCAACCGCCGGATATTGCCTTTCAGGTAGATAATGTGGTTACAGCCAAGAAGCTGGTGCTGGAAGAAGCGGGGATTGCCTTTTTGCCGGACGTTTGTGTGAACCGTGAGGTGAAGGATAAAAAACTGTTCCGCATTCATGTACCAGAGGTAGCCGGGGTGTCCATGCAGATTAGCATTGTGGCGACCAAAGAAGACTGTGCGGTGAGCTCGGATTTTGCAGATGCATTGACAGAAGGCTTTCGGGGGGCTGTTTTGTAAACCGTTTTTTGCAAATGTGAGGAGCTTGCAAAAATCCAGAATGTATGAAATGTTCTTTTCAAATATGCTTTTGATTTTTCAATGGTGTTATAGAAATGTTCTATTGCCTGGTGGATTGACGTAAATGAGCGCAGGTGTTAAATTAGTCACATCCTAAAACCGATTAAACTCATAGGAATTATTAATTAATGTGGCAGCTGCCATGTATGTCGCAAACTGCTGATATACAAAGAGACGAGGGGGATTCATATGAAAAAGTGGTTTGCAATGTTATCCGTTATGGCGATTATTCTGGTGTTGGCAGGCTGCGGCTCCTCTGATAATGCGTCTAACGCGTCTGGCGCGTCCGGTTCGAACGGAGACGTGAAAAAAATTATTGTAGGTACAGGCACTCAATTTAAAAATGTATGCTTTATTGACGAAAATGGAAATTTAACAGGCTTTGACGTTGAGCTGATCAAGGAGCTGGACAAGCGCCTGCCTCAATACGAATTTGAATTCAAAACGATGGACTTCGGCAATCTGCTGCTGAGTCTGGATGCCGGTAAAATTGATCTGGTATCGCATCAAATGGAAAAAAACCCGGAGCGTGAAGAGAAGTATCTGTTCAACAAAAATCCGTACAGTATTTTCCTGAACAGAGTCGCTGTAGCGAAGGATAACAATACCATTCAATCGATTGATGATCTGAAAGGCAAAAAGATACTTACCAGTCCGACCAGTAATGCGGCATATGTATTGAAGGAATACAACAAAACACACGGGGATGCCCTGAACATTGTTTATACAAGCGGTGCAGCCAATGATACGGTGCAACAGATTACGAGCGGCCGTATAGATGCTACCATTACGACAGACTTTGCGAACCGCTTTAACACCGATGAAAAAGGAGAAGTAGCCCTGAAAACCGTCGGTGATCCTTTGACTCAATCGGATGTATTGTATGTACTGAACAAAAATGAGCAAGGATTGGCAGATGATCTGGATAAAGCTATTCAGGAAGTGAAGGACGACGGTACATTGTCGAAGCTGAGCATCAAATGGCTTGGAGAAGATTTCACGAAGTCTCTGGATGATGTGAAAAAAGAAGGCACAAGCAGCAAGAAATAGGATAAGCTTGAATATTTCAGCGGTCAGGGTACCCCGTGTATTCTGACCGCTGATGTATAGGAAAGGAGGCAGGCATATGAGCAGAGAGTTTAATATCGATTATGTTTTTAGCTTTATCCCGAAAATGCTGTCTTATTTACACATCACATTGTTTATTGTGGCTAGCTCGCTTTTGTTAGGACTAATCATCGGCCTGCTGGTTGCGCTGCCTCGTATGTATAATATTCCTTTTCTCAAACGTGTCTCTCAGGTGTATGTTTCATTTTTTCGTGGAACACCTATTCTGATCCAGCTCTTTCTGGTGTATTACGGCTTGCCTGAGCTGCTGAAGCTGGTGAATATCAATTCCTCCAGATGGGATGTGTTGTGGTTTGCCGTAGCGACCTATGCGCTAAACAGCGGGGCCTTTATTTCCGAGATTATCCGATCGGGTGTAGAGGCGGTAGATCGGGGACAAATCGAGGCAGCACAGTCCGTCGGCATGTCAGGCTATCAGACTTTTACACGTATCATATTGCCGCAAGCGCTGGCTGTTGTGGTTCCGGTATTTTCCAATCTGGTGATCGCCAATTTGAAGGATACTTCGCTGGCGTTTACCATCGGAGCTATGGAGATGACGGGGAAATCGCAGACACTGGGTGCGGCTACCCAGCATTTTGTTGAAACCTATATCGCGTTGTCTCTTATTTATCTGGTGGTCAGCCTGATTTTGCAAAAACTGTTCAAGGTACTGGAAAATACGCTTCTCAAGCATGAGCATCGGGACACAGTCCAAAGCGAGCCCAAGAAACGAAAAAGTTTTGTGGTGCGTTATCTGAACCCCCGTCTTAGTAAAGGAGGCAAGAGCATATGAGTCTGGATTTTGGATTTATATATACGGCCTTTCTGGGGTTGTTCTCGGCGTTGCCCAACACGTTAATCATTACGGTGGTCTCCGTACTGGCGGGACTGGTCATCGGAATTATAACGGCTCTGGCCCGAATTTATAAGGTGCCTGTGTTGTCCCAGATTTCCCATGGCTACGTTACCTTTATCCGTGGTACGCCGATGCTGATGCATTTGCTGCTTATTTATTTCAGTTTACCTTTGTTCATTGATGCGGGAGCCAGGCATTTTGGCTGGTCGTTTCATTCTAAAGATGTTCCCTATATGGTATTTGCACTCATTTCGTTCTCGATTACAAGTGGCGCGTATATGTCCGAGGTGGTCCGTTCCGGGATTCAATCCGTAAACCGGGGGCAAATCGAAGCAGCCTATGCAGTCGGGATGACGACGTGGCAGGTGCTGCGGCGTATCGTGTTTCCACAGGCGTTCGTGGTCAGTCTGCCGAACCTGACGAATTCTGTTATTGGGATGCTTCATGGCTCTACGCTGGCCTTTACAGTTTCCGTCACGGAAATCCAGGCTCAGGCTGAAATTTTAGCATCTACAAACTGGAAGTACCTGGAGGTTTATATCGCGGCAGCACTGATTTTCTGGGGTTTGACGGTGCTGATTGAACGAATTTCCGGCTTGGTGGAGAAAAAAATCAATGTGTTTAATGGGGGTAGAGCATCATGATCCGTCTGCAAAATATAACGAAATCGTTCGGCAAGCACGAGGTGCTCAAAGGCATTGATTTAACTGTGAATAAGGGAGAGGTCGTTGTCATTCTCGGACCGAGCGGCTCGGGGAAAACGACGTTGCTGCGCTGCATCAATTATCTGGAAAAGCCGAATGACGGGGAGGTCAGCATTGGAGATTTTACGGTAAACTGCAAGCGACCTGCGAAGAAAGATGTTTTGGCTCTACGCCAAAAAACGGCCATGGTCTTCCAGCAATACAATCTGTTCAAGCATAAAACGGCGTTGGAAAACGTGATGGAAGGGCTTGTCGTCGTCCGCAAGGTGAAGCAGGAGGAAGCGAAGAAGATCAGTATCGAAGTGCTCGAAAAGGTCGGTCTGAGCGAAAAACTGAATCATTATCCGAGTCAGCTATCCGGCGGGCAGCAGCAGCGTGTCGGTATTGCGCGTGCATTGGCGCTGAACCCGGAAGTGATTTTGTTCGATGAGCCGACCTCGGCGCTAGATCCTGAACTGGTGGGAGAGGTGCTGTCAGTTATTCGCAAGATCGCGAAGGAAGGCATTACGATGATTGTCGTCACGCATGAGATGGGCTTTGCGCGGGATGTTTCCAATCACGTGGTATTTATGGATGATGGCCACATTATCGAAGAAGGCAGCCCGGACGACATTTTCAATCGTCCCCAAGAGGAACGCACGAAGCAATTTCTGAAACGGATTACACCGGAATATAACTATTCAATTTAGACGGGAGAGGGAGACATGAGTATTAAAATCGGAGTATTGGATCAAAGCCCTATACACGAGGGGGAAACGGCGGCACAGGCGCTTCGAAACACGATTAAGCTGGCGCAGCGTATAGATGAGCTGGGATTTTCACGCTTTTGGGTATCGGAGCATCATGATTCCGAGCAGGTTGCAGGCTCTTCGCCGGAGGTACTCATTTCTCATCTGCTGGCACGCACCGAGCGTATTAAAATCGGTTCTGGCGGAGTTATGCTTCAGCATTATAGTTCTTATAAAGTGGCCGAAAATTTCAATGTACTGGCGTCTCTTGCACCGGGTCGCGTAGATTTGGGCATTGGACGTGCGCCGGGCGGTCTACCGAAATCCACACAGGCGTTACAACGCAACGTGCATGATGCGCCTTCTCTTGAAGAAAAGATTGATGAAGTGAGCAGCTATATTCATAATATTCTGTCCGAAGAGGGACCGCTAGCAGGGCTACAGGCTAATCCGATTCCGGAAACACCAGCGGATATTTACGTTTTGGGTACAAGTACAGACAGTGCTGGAATTGCTGCACGTTCCGGGTTGCCCTACGTCTTCTCGCAATTTATCAACAGTAACGAACAGGTTGCACTGGATGCATTCCGCACGTATCGGGAGTCCTTTGACTATAGTCATGGACGTGAGCCGAAGGCACTTTTTGCGCTGGCGGTCATCGTAGCGGATACTTCCGAGGAAGCTGCGGAGTTGGCAGGTGAGCACAAGCTGTACAAAATTCATCTGGCCAGTGGCAAAACGGCTACGGTGGGCACGCTGGAAAGTGCAGAGGAGTTCGGTAAGCAATCGGGTGAAGAATATACGATTGAAGTTACACAAGCGCAAATTAACAAGGGAAATAAAGAGGAAATCTATGCTACTTTGACGGAAATTCAAGCTAAATATCAGGCTGATGAGCTGATCGTAACGACAGGAATACGGGATATCGGAAAGCGCGTCCGCTCATTTGAGCTGCTGCATGAAGCTTTTGCTGGTCTGCCTGTACAGTCCTAGGTGTTGTTGGCTTGAGAAAGTTGTAACCATTTTGGATTTACGAAGGAGGAATAGGGATGAGTGGATCAACCGGGACGAAGGAGCAGGTTTTGGAGCAGAAGCTGGTAGACATTCGTCGCCATCTTCACCAGAATCCCGAGCTGTCTAACGAGGAGGTTGAAACTACCGCCTATATCCGTCGTCTGTTGGAAGAACAGAACATAACCATTCTTGATGTGCCGCTGCGCACCGGACTGGTGGCGGAAATCGGCGGGCAGCAGGAGGGGCCGATTGTGGCACTTCGCGCGGACATTGATGCGTTGCCGATTCAGGAGGAGACAGGCTTGCCCTATGCTTCACTGCATCCGGGCAAGATGCATGCCTGTGGGCATGATTTTCATACGGCATCCCTCTTCGGAGCTGCCGTATTGTTAAAAGAGCGGGAGCAGGAGTTGAAAGGCACGGTTCGCCTTGTGTTTCAGCCAGCGGAGGAAAAGGCCAAGGGCGCAGCCCAAGTGCTGGACAGCGGTGTGCTGGCAGATGTGCAAGCTATATTCGGCCTGCATAACAAGCCGGACCTGCCTGTAGGGACGGTCGGCATTAAGGAAGGCCCGCTGATGGCGGCGGCAGACGGCTTTTACATCGAGGTAGAGGGCCTGAGCACGCATGCGGCGGTGCCGCAAGCAGGGATTGACCCGATCGTCGTGTCGTCGCACATTATCACGGCGCTGCAATCCATCGTAAGCCGGAGCGTCAACCCGCTGGACAGCGCGGTGATTAGCGTGACGAAGCTGCACAGCGGCAACGCCTGGAACATCATTCCGGACCGTGCCCATCTGGACGGCACGATCCGGACGTTCGACGAGAACGTGCGCGCACAGGTGGCTGAACGCTTCGAGCAGGTCGTAAAGGGCGTGGCCGATGCTTTTGGCACAAAAGCGAATATCCGCTGGATCGAAGGACCGCCACCTGTACTGAATGACGGCAAGCTGGCCGTCATCGCGGAGCAAGCGGCCCAAGCGGCCGGTCTGGAGGTCGTTCGCCCCGTGCCTTCCTCGGCGAGCGAGGATTTCGGGCTTTATCAGAAGAGCATCCCCGGTGTGTTCGTCTTTGTCGGCACTTCGGGGAGTCAGGAATGGCATCATCCAGCCTTCGATCTGGACGAACGCGCGTTGCCGGGAACGGCGAAGCTGCTGGCTTCACTGGCAGAATCGGCATTAGTATCCATAGAGTAGAGGTGTGAGTCTACTCTTTCAATGCTAGACCCCTTCTTATGTAGAGAAGGGGTTTTTAATTTGTCAAACGATCAAAAGAATTACCTTTTTCTAAATTATAAAGGAAAATATTGACGGCATATCATCCTAATGATAATATAAAATTGTAATTTTTTTCAAAACAAAAGAAAGGGGGAGAGATAAGAGATTTCGATTGCTATTTTATGAATACAACAATCAAATAAAATGATATGGAGGTTAAAGAAATGCCGAAGAAAAAAGGAATGATCATGGCTTCTTTTTCATTGGTAGTGGCTGCTTCTTTACTGGTTGGCGGGGCTAATGTTGGTGCAGTAGCCTCTAATTTGGAAAGCACTTCTGAAATAGAGTCCACGAGTGTTAGCTTGGCTGCTACGGATATACCTGCAAAATTTAAGCCATCCGTAGAATGGGTTTGGAAGAATAGAATCGTCAAAGAAGGCTCGACCAACCGTAAAAATTTGATTTTTGATCAAATATATGCAGGAAAAGGGACGCTAAATTATGTGGTGCGCTGGCAATCTACCAAAAATCTCACGCTTCAGCAACGTAAGGATATGGCTTCCATGCTGAGCCGCCAAGTCAATAATTGGAATAAGCAGTTGAAAGGGTATGATGGCTGGCCTTATGACAATATTACAGTAAAAATAGTAGGCTGGGCCGTTGCAAATCCGTCTCAGATTCTTAACAAACAATCAAGTGAAATCGTTTACACTGACACGATTACAGATGATTTAAGCAAAACGAACCCGAATATCCCTGCTAAACTTCCAGTTGCTCCTGATGCGCTTTCCAGATTTGAGCATTTTACAGATCCAAACTATGCTTATCCGGGGGGTTGGACAAGCGGTTTGATATGTATTTATGGGGGACAGCCAATTTTCAAGGTGGAGCCGGTGGTGACTGGGGACAACGCATGCCCGATGATTATATCCTGAGCACCCTGAACTCTGATGAAGTTCATATTACGGAGCATGAGATGGGGCATGGATTCGGCTTGCCTGATTTCTATGAAGAAAATGATCGTCCGCCTGGTGGATTCCCTACACCAACTATTATGTGGGCCGGAAATTCTTCCAAGATAACAGAGTGGGATACCTGGATGTTGCGTTATACCTGGAGCCAGGTCAAGAAGGATACCTCTCGTTTTCCTACCCGATAAAAGATACGTAGAATAGTGCAAAAAAAGCTGATGAATAGGACCGTTTCTTCCAAAATCAAATTCTGTGATGGAATTGATTTTAGTGGAGAAGCGGTTTTTTCATTTCACAAAATACCAGTTTTTTGCACATGAAGGGGCGAATTCGTTCCAATATGATCTCAAAATACCTAATTTAATTCATTAAGGAAAATATTGACGATGCAATAATCCAGTGATAATATGATTTGTGATTATTTACAAAAAACGACAAGGAGGATTGATAGATTATCGTTGATCTCATAGATCAATACATAAACACGAAAAAGAGGTGATTGAATTAATCGTTTCAGGAGAACTACCGTAATTATATTAAAGAGTTATGGAGGTATATGTATGTTGAATAGAAAAGGCATGATGATGGCTTCTTTTTCAGCGGTGATCGCCAGTTCATTGCTGATGGGAAATGCTACGATCATGTCTGCGGCTTCTTCAGAAAATGGGAGTGTAGCGGTTGCAGCAACGGGTGATTCGACATTGGCTGATATGCCTGCTTATCTCAAATCATCTGTGGAATGGGTTTGGAAGAATAGAATGTTGACCGAAGGCTCGACGGCTCGTAACAACACGATTTTTGATCAAATCCATGCGGGAAAGGGTACATTGAATTACGTCGTACGCTGGCAATCTTCTAAACCCGTTACGCTACAACAACGTCAAGATATTGCCAGAATGCTAGGTCGTCAGATGAATCATTGGACGGAGCACCTCAAAGGATATGATGGCTAGCCCTATCAGGATATTAAAGTAAAAGTAGTAGGCTGGGCCGTTGCTGATCCTTCACTATTACTGGACAAGCAACCTGACGAGGTCGTTTATACGGATACGACTACAGACGAGTTAGCTTCCGAAAAACCGGAAATTCCTGCTGTACTCCCGGTTGCGCCTGAAGCTTTGTCCAGATATGAGCATTATTGGGATCCACGCTATTCTTATCCTGGTGGATATGATAAACACTTTGATATGTATTTGTGGGTTACCGAAAATTTTGTAGGAGGAACCGGTCAGGATTGGGGTCAACGTGTGAATGATGATTACCTTTTTAGCACATTGAATTTGGACGAGATCGAAATCACGGAACATGAAATTGGACATGGTTTTGGCTTAACTGATTTTTATGAAGAACACGAGCGTCCACCGGGCGGCTTCCCAACGAACACCATTATGTGGGCTGGTGATTCCGATCATATCACCGACTGGGATATTTGGATGCTGCGGTATACCTGGAGTCAGCTCAAAAAAGATACGTCTCGTTTCCCAAACACGACTAAAGGTGACGAGGGTCCTATCGAAACATCACCCGATGAAATCGTGAACATTGGGCCTGCTGCAACGGACAGCACTTCTTATACTTCACCTTGGGAAAATGTGAGCGCACTCAATGACGGCTTTGATCCAACCAGCTCCAATGACCGAAGTCATGCTGTGTACGGAAACTGGCCTGAGGTGGGAACACAATGGGTTCAATATGATTTTGATCAAGAACATACGGTATCTCAAATGGATATATATTGGTTCAAGGATGGCTCCGGCATCGATGTTCCCAAGTCTTACAAGATTAAGTATTGGAACGGTCAAGGCTGGTCTAATGTCAAGCAGGCCAAAGGATTGGGTACTGCGGCAGATCAATATAATACCACCACTTTTACGCCTGTAAAAACAACGAAATTAAGAATTGAAATGGTATCCAAAGGTTCTGCATCCACGGGAATTTTAGAGTGGAAAGTAGCAGCTAATCAATAAGTAATATTTTGAATTAATTATGGAGGGGAAACGAATGTTGAAGAAAAAAGGAATGATGGCGGCTTCTTTTTCTGTGGTGATTGCTAGTTCATTACTGATGGGAAATGCTAGTTTTGTATCAGCGGATGCGCATATGAATGGGAGTGCCGTGGTTGCGGCAACAAGTAATACGACATTGGCGGACATGCCAGCTTATCTCAAATCATCGGTGGAGTGGGTTTGGAAGAATAGAATGCTGACTGAAGGCTCGACTAACCGCAAAAATTTGATTTTTGATCAAATTTTTGCGGGAAAAGGAACTCTAAATTATGTAGTGCGTTGGCAATCTTCTAAGCCAGTTACGCTTCAACAGCGTCAAGATATTGCTAGAATGCTAGATCGTCAGATGAATCATTGGACGGAGCATCTCCAGGGATATGATGGATGGCCCTATAAGGATATTAAAGTTAAAGTGGTAGGCTGGGCTGTTGCTAATCCTTCACTGCTGCTGGACAAGCAGCCTGATGAGGTTGTTTATACGGATACTATTGCAGATGGATTAGCTTCTGAACAACCAGGAATTCCTGCTGCACTTCCCGTTGCGCCTAATGAAATATCCAGATTTGAGCATTTTTCAGACCCCAACTATTCGTATCCGGGTGGATTGGATAAACGCTTTGATATGTATCTTTGGGCTACAGAAAATTTCGGTGGGGGGAGCCGGCGGCGACTGGGGACAGCGTATGAATGATGAATACGTTCTGAGTACGGTGAACGCTGATGAGATTGAGATTACTGAACATGAGATTGGACATGGCTTTGGATTAAACGATTTCTATGAAGAACACGAGCGTCCACCGGGTGGCTTCCCAACAAACACGATTATGTGGGCTGGAAATTCCGATCATATCACCGACTGGGATGTTTGGATGCTGCGTTATACCTGGAGTCAAATCAAAAAGGATACGTCTCGTTTCCCAACCACGACTAAAGACGACGAGGGTCCAATTGAAACAGATCCTAATGAAATCGTGAACATTGCGCCTGCGGCAACAGCTAGCAGCTCTTATACTTCATCCTGGGAAAATATAAGCGCGCTAAATGATGGATTTGAACCTGCCAATTCCAACGATAGAAGTCATGCCGTGTATGGCAACTGGCCTGAAACGGGAACGCAATGGGTTCAATACGATTTTGATCAAGAACATACGGTATCTCAAACGGATGTCTATTGGTTCAAAGATGGCGCTGGCATTGATGTTCCCAAGTCTTACAAGATTAAGTATTGGAACGGTCAAGGCTGGTCTAATATCAAGCAGGCCAAAGGATTGGGAACTGTGGTAGATCAATATAATACGACCACTTTTACGCCTGTAAAAACAACGAAATTAAGAATTGAAATGGTATCCAAAGGTTCCGCATCTACCGGAATTCTGGAGTGGAAAGTAGCAGCTATCAATAAATAACTCAATAAAGTTCGGCTTATGCTAAATAAGGTTGTCTCTTGCGATATTGCGGGAGACAGCCTTTTTATAATTCATAGCTGGAACAACTGGAGTCTGATCCTATCAGGCTTTTTTTGTATCTTGATTATGGCGCTTGTTTCGTTCATATTTGTATGCAAGGATCACTGGGAATGAACGGATGTACAATAATATGTATAATGAACGTCAGACATGAATGAAAAGAGGACGGAAAGCGATGACCTACGACGTGAAAGCCCCTTACGATGTACATATGGGATTTGGACCGGTGTTTGAACTGCTGAGCAGTTTGCATACCTTTATTTGCCGCAAGGCATACAAGAAGACGGATTTGTCATCCGCGTGGGCCGAGCAGGTGCGTGACAAGCTGTCTCCAGATCTGTCCGGGCTGCTGGGATCTATGGAAATCAATGCAGATTGGAAGGTCATATACGGGATCGTCTGTATGCTTTCCGATGAAGGGGGCATTGACGAGGTTGTAGATCGTCTGGAGAGCCGGACAGCGCTGGAGCTAAATGAACAGGCATTAGCCTACGGTATTCCGTTGCTTGACGATATGGAGAAGCTTCGCAGTCTTGCTTTACGGTTGCTATCTGGTTGGTATGAGGAATACTTTCGCTATGCGGACGCTAACATTCTGATTGGGCTGGGACAGGAAGCCGAGCAGAGAAATAAGGAGAAGGGTACCTATAGCACTATGGAATGGGTGGATCGTATAACCAATGGCTTCCGGTTTGAGCCTTCCGATGGGCTGACGCGGGTACTGCTGGTACCGCAATACCATTTTCAGCCGCTTAATATCATTTATCGGTTTGGATCGCTTCTGTTGTGTCATTATTCGGCGGGAATTTATTTTCAGGAAGACGACTTTTTATCCCCACAGGAATACCGGATGATCCGGAGCTTGGGGGAGAAAAGCAGGCTTAAGATTTTAAAATATTTGTACCAAAGCCAGACACCGCGCACCTTTATTGAAATTGTCCGTCACCTTCAGCTATCGAAGGGCATCACGCACGATCATATTTTCAAGCTTCGTGCCTCTGGTTTCATCCATGCTCATTTTGATGGCGAAACATTGCTCGGTTACAGCGCACGGCTTTCGGCTGTGAATGAAATGCATAGCAGCATCCTTGGCTATATGGAGCGTAATTAAGCTGCGCCAACTGGCAGGACTTTAATACTTTAAACGAATAGACGCCGGTCGCCTGGAGATGGAATCCAGATGATCCGGCGTTTTTTTGATTCAATCCGAAATTCTCCACGCTCGTATTGCTGCCCCTTGCATTTGCATTCGTGTCCTCGTTCCGGCCGCTGGACGATATATTCAAGTTCATCTCTCCAATTACCTGGAGGACGTTTATTCCTACTCATGTTACAGGTGAAGCTTATGTGAGCCTGTTTACCGAAAGAGGGTTTGGGCGAACGCTGTTTAACAGCTTCTTTACCGCAATGGCCGAGATGCTATTCGGGTTACTAGTAGGCTCGATGGCAGCCTTTGCCTTTGCTTTCTTCCAGTTTAGAGGGGAAAATGCAATGTTTGTGCTGGTGCTCATCACGTTTATGATTCCGTTCGAAATGATTGCCATTCCCCTATACAGTCTGGTGGATCAACTGGGCTGGATGGACTCCTATACCGCCATCATCGTACCGGGGATTGAGAACGGATTGGTTATTTTTCTGTACAGGCAGTTTTTTATGGAGCTGTCTCCTTCGCTAACGGAAGCGGCCCGTCTGGATGGAGCCTCCTGGTTCCGCATTTATACGAAGATCATTATGCCGCTCTGCAAGCCTGTCACGCTCAGTGCAGGGCTGTCAGGCAGCGGCTTGAAGGAATGAAGTTGAATATGAATGAGAGAGGATGAACCCGATGAATACAATCGCCCAACAGCTAAATGAAGTGCTGCTTGCTGAAAACAAGCATGTATATGATATGTTGTCCCGTTTGGGAAGACAGATTTACTATGTTAAGGAGGGGATTCTGAGTCAGTCCGGCGAAGCCAAAGCCAAAGCGCATAAATATAACGCCACATTAGGGACAGCCGTCGAAAATGGGCAGCCCATGCATCTCAAAGTCATTCAGGATACACTCAGCCATTATGCGCCCAAGGATATTTATGAATATGCCCCTACGGCGGGCAAACCGGAGCTGCGCAGGCTTTGGCGGGAAAAAATGTTTCGTGAAAACCCGTCGCTGGGGGGCAAAAAGGTCGGGACACCGATTGTGACAACGGGGTTGACGCACGGTCTGAGTATCGTGGCAGATTTGTTCGCCGGAACGGATGATCCTGTCATCGTACCAGATCAAATCTGGGAAAACTACGAGATTACGTTTGGTGTCAGACGAGAAAGCCGCATGGTGGAATATGCCGCTTTCAATGAGCAGCACCAATATAATGTGGAAGGGCTGCGTCAAGCCATTTTACAACAGAAGGATGCGGGGAAGGCCATTGTTGTGCTGAATTTCCCTAACAATCCGACAGGCTACACTTCCGGCATAGAGGAAGGGGAGCAGATTATCGGCGCTCTTCTTGAGGGGGCAGAGGCTGGAATCCATATCGTAGTTCTGGTGGATGATGCTTATTTTGGCTTGTTTTATGGGTCCTCGCTGCGGGAATCGTTATTTGCCCGTCTGGTTGGTGTCCACAGCCGTATTTTGCCCATTCGCATCGATGGAGCCACTAAGGAAGAATACGTTACGGGTCTGCGCGTCGGATTTCTGACCTTTGGTGCGGATAATGAACAGGTGCTGGAGGCACTGGAGCAAAAGGCACTGGGAATGATCCGTTCTACCATTTCGAGCAGTCCGCATCCATCACAGAGCTTTGTTCTGCATGCGCTGCAATCCCCGGATTATGAGGTGCAGAAAAGCGAAAAGACTCAGATCATCAAAGAACGTGCGCATAAGGCTATGGCGGTGCTGGAGAGTGGGAAATATCCATGATGTCTGGGAGCCATACCCGTTTAATTCAGGTTACTTTGTATGTCTCAAGCTCAAAACCGTACATCCGGAATTGCTGCGTGTCCACCTGCTAGATGCCTACGGGGTAGGGACTATTGCGCTAATGATACGGATCTCAGATTAGCTATTCCCTGTATAGAAGCCGACCAATGGGAGGACTTGCTCGCTATGATATACTCAGGTATTCAGGAGCTTCAGCAGCAACATGCACGATAATTCATACTTGGTGGCTTTTGACATCTCTTTAGTCAAGTAAAAGTTAAGGTTTGCGTCGGGTCGATTTTCTTTATGAAAACGATTCGACGCTTTTTTTTGTCTAAAACCAAAAAAAAGCGAGTTCTCCCTTTACAGAACCGTATTAGATTCCTATAATGAGATTTATCTTACTAATTACAACTTGTTTGATCGGAATTTAACTAATTAACGCGGGGGGATTATTTTGAAAAAAGGAATCATTCTACTAAGCAGTTTACTACTATTAAGTTCAACCTTATTAGCGGCTTGCTCTAGCGGTGGATCGGACAGCGCTAACAGCGCCACTCCGCAGGGTAATGATGCTGCACAGACGGCTGCTACTGCGCAGCCTTTGACAAGTCTGGTAGAAGCATCGGATTTGACCAAGCTGCCGGATGTGTCCAAAAAGAGAAACGACACGATAATTGTCGGTCTGACCGACCCGGCAGGGGTGTTCACTCCCTATTTCAACCAAAGTGGCTATGATGGCAACGTGATTTCGCAGTTGTGGACTCCACTGGTTACGGTAGATGAGAGGGGGGCTTCCGCTGCCGAATCTTGCTAAGAGCTGGGATATCTCCAAGGATAATCTGACGTACACGTTTCATTTGGTTCCCGATACGAAATTCAGCGACGGTTCCCCTCTGACGGCAGAGGATGTCGGTTTTACATGGACGCTGATTTATGACAAAGCCTATGCTGGAGATAGTCCAATCCGCAAATTGAATATTAAAGGCGGCAAGGCCTATACCGAGGGCAAATCGAAACAAATTGACGGGATCAAGGTCATTGATCCGCAAACGATCTCGGTAACGCTGGAGAAGCCAAACGCGCTGGCGTTGACAACTCTGGGCTCCGATGTCTTGTCCAAAGCCTACTACGGCAAGGATTATAAGTTTGGACAACTGGATTACTTTAAAAATCTGCATGGTAGTCCTTTGGGTAACGGCGCTTACAAGTTGGAAAAGTTCATTCCGGGGCAAGAGGTCCGTCTGGAAGCCAATGATAACTTCTTCAAAGGCAAACCGAAAACACAGCATTTTATCTACAAAACCGCGGAAGGCGATGCTTGGCAGTTTATTGAGACAGGCGATACCGACTTTGCCCAATTCACCGCGACTCAGGAGAACATTGATAAACTGAAAGGGCTTGGCTTTTTAAACATTTTGCCTTATACCCCAAGCACTTACGGATATATTCAATTAAATCTGGAGAATGAAAAGCTTAAGGATAAGAAGGTTCGTCAGGCGTTGACTTATGGTCTGGATCGCAAAACCATTTATGTAGATGCAGCGCAGGGAGCAGGAGCGGTGGCTAACATTCCGTCTTCTCCAATTTTCTGGTCCTATACGACAGACGGGGTAAACCCGTACAATTATGACCCGGAAAAAGCGAAAAAGCTGCTGGATGAGGCGGGCTGGGTAGCAGGCAGTGACGGTATCCGTGAGAAAAATGGTCAGAAGCTGACCATTCACATGCTGACCTCCAAACGCCCGGAAACAGACACATTTATTGCGCTTGCGGCTGAAAATTACAAGGAGATTGGCGTTGATTTCCAACCAGAAATTTTCGCAGACTTTAATGCGATGGTCGCCAAGGTAGATGGTAAGGATTACGATATGGCTTCCTTCTCCACTCCGATGCTGACTGACCCATCTGATGGAATCGAGCAATTCGTCGATGGGGAAATCAAGGGGTATAACAATCCGAAGGTAAAAGAGCTGTATGAAAAAGGCTTATCCACGACGAATATTGAGGAACGCAAAAAAATATATAAAGAACTGTACTTACTGCTTAACGATGAGCTGCCCGTCATTTTCACGAACTATAAGAAAACAGTATATGCCTACAATGGCCGCATGGAACATGTAAAGGTCAGTCCGTTCATTGGCTTGTCCGGCAATCTGTTTGAATGGTCCCTTAAATAAAGCCATGCTTGCGGGCCCCTTGTGAAGAATCGTCAGTTCCGATCAAGGGGCCTCCCAAATGGGGTGAAATGAAAGGAGTCTGTCATGAGTTCGTTTTTAACGAAAAGACTGACGTATATGATCATTATTTTATTGGCCGCTTCGATGATGATTTTTTTTCTGTACGCCATGACACCGGGGGATTTCATCAGCGGCGATCTCAAGCTGTCGCCAGAGAGGAAGGCGGAGCTGAGGGAAATATACGGACTGAACAAGCCCATTCTGGAACGCTACGGAAGCTGGCTGTGGAATGCGCTGCATGGCAATTTTGGTTATTCACTTGCCCAGCAAAAGCCAGTGCTGACCTTGTTTAATGAATATATCTGGAACTCGTTTTTACTAGCGATTGTATCGACCTTCCTGACGTGGGTGATTGCTGTCATTATTGGTGTGGTTGCTGCTTATAAGCAGTATTCGTGGTTCGATACCCTCGTCATGGTGGTGATTTTTGCCGCGATGTCTGTTCCATCTTTTTTTATCGGGCTGTATCTGATCAAAGTTGCAGCAGTCGATCTCAAATGGCTGCCACCGGGCGGCATGCTCAATACGGGCAGTAACGCTACGGGTATGGAGTATGTGAAGGAGGTCCTTCAGCATATGATCCTGCCAGTGACCGTCATGACGCTGCTGGGACTGGGTTCACTGACCCGTTACTTCCGCAGCAATATGATCGACGTGATCCAGCAGGACTATATCCGTACGGCCCGCGCGAAGGGCTTAAAGGAAAGAAAGGTACTCTTTACGCACGCTTTGAGAAATGCGTTGCTGCCTGCAATTACGTTGATTGGCTTCGAATTGCCTGCATTGTTTGGCGGATCGCTTATTATTGAAAAGATTTTCAACTGGCCGGGAATTGGTCAGCTGTACATGCTATCCTTTTCGCTTCGGGATTACCCTCTGCTCATGGGCTTTACGATGCTGATTGCCATCTTGAGCGTCATTGGGACGCTGCTGTCCGATATTCTGTATCGTATCGCGGACCCGCGTGTGAAGGTGTAAGGAGGGGGCTATGGAATGTCATCCGTTAGCAGTAATTTGAGCAAAAGCAGCGGCAAGCTGCGAATAGCTGCAAAATCTTCAATGTGGCGGCAGGCGCTGCGGCAGCTGTTCAGAAACAAGCTGGCTATGGCCGGGCTGCTCGTCGTTGTATTTATGTTTTTGATCTGTTTTATTGGTCCGTTATTTTCTCCCTATGCTGATAACAAAACGAATATATTGATGATGAACAAGGCACCGAACATCCATCACTGGCTGGGAACAGACAAACTGGGACGGGATGTGCTGACCCGTGTGATGCAGGCAGGCCAAATTTCCCTCACTGTGGGATTGGCATCTATGGTGTTGTCTGTCTTTTTGGGAGCTACGCTGGGCGTTATATCGGCGTATTTTCGCGGGATTGCGGATCAGATCATTATGCGTATCGCTGATTTGTTGCTGACCGTTCCGAGTTTGCCGCTGCTGTTCATTATGGGCGCGCTACTGTCCGACTGGAAGGTTCCCCCGGATCAACGTATGTATATCGTTATGCTGATGCTTAGTCTGGTCAATTGGCTAGGGATCGCGCGGATGGTGAGAGGTCAGATGCTTAGTTTGCGGGAGCGTGAATTTATGCAGGCTGCAACAGTGCTGGGACTGTCGAATCGACGCAAGCTGTTCAAGCATCTATTTCCTAATATTATGCCGTTGCTGATTGTTATCGCCACTTTGAACATTGGCGGAGCTATCCTGAGTGAATCTGTACTTAGTTTCTTCGGCCTTGGCGTGCTACCTACAACACCGACTTGGGGCAACATGATTGATGCGGCCAACAATGTGCTGGATTTTCAGCAGCGTCCGTGGATGTGGATACCGCCTGGCCTTTCCATTTTTGCTACGGTCATCGCCATTAATATTTTTGGTGACGGACTGCGGGACGTACTTGACCCGAAACATAAGAGGTAGGTGATCATACACCATGAACAATGTACTTTCGATTGAGCATTTAAGCACTCATTTTTATACAGAAGAAGGCACGGTCAAGGCGGTGGATGATGTCAGCTTCCGTGTGAAGTTGGGGGAGACGGTATGTATTGTCGGCGAATCAGGCTGTGGCAAAAGCATCACTGCGATGTCAATCATGGGCCTGATCCAGAGCCCCGGCGGTAAAGTGGCAGGCGGAAGCATCCGTTTTGAGGATACCGATCTGCTGGGGCTTAGCAGAAATGAGATGCGCACGATTCGCGGTCATGAGATATCTATGATTTTTCAGGAGCCGATGTCATCGCTGAATCCGGTCATGACCATTGGGGAACAGTTATCCGAGCCGCTAGTCGAGCATTTGAAAATGGGCCGCAAGGAAGCGCACAAGCGGGCGCTGGAGCTAATCGCACAGGTAGGCATTTCCCGACCTGAGCAGATTATGAAAAGCTATCCGCATGAGCTGAGCGGTGGAATGCTACAGCGCATCATGATTGCCATTGCCGTTTCCTGCGGACCCAAGCTACTCATTGCTGATGAGCCGACGACGGCGCTGGACGTAACGATACAGGCGCAAATTCTCGACATGCTGCGTGAATTCAAGGCGCAATCCAATATGTCGCTGATGCTGATCACCCATGATCTGGGCGTTGTTGCGGAAATGGCAGATTACGTCATTGTGATGTACGCAGGCAAGATTGTCGAGGAAGGCGAAGTGGTACAGCTATTTAATCATCCCAAGCATCCTTACACGCAAGGATTGCTAAAATCCAAGCCGGTGCTAAATCAGCGTCAAAAGGAACTGTACTCCATCCCTGGACAAGTGCCTAATCCACTGGAGCTGACAACATCCTGCTATTTTCATGACCGCTGCGGGCATTGCATGGATATCTGCCAAGTGAAGGAGCCTGTATTAAAAGAAGTTTCAGCACAACAAAAGGCATCCTGCTGGTTATATGAGGAGGCGGTTGTTCATGGCTGAGCCATTGCTGGAAATCGACCGCTTAAAAACGTATTTTCCGGTCAAGTCCGGGTTTATGAACCGTACAACGGGGTATGTGCGGGCGGTGGACGATATCAGCTTTACGATCCGTCAGGGGGAAACCTTCGGTCTGGTGGGCGAATCGGGAAGCGGCAAAAGCACGGTAGGCCGCACGATTGTCAGATTGACGGACAAGACGGACGGCACCATTAAATACAAAGGAGTGGACCTGCACAGCCTGTCCGCCAAAGGGATGCAGGAGCTCCGCCCTAAAATCCAGCTGATCTTTCAGGACCCGTACAGTTCACTGAACCCACGTGTGCGCATCGGAGATGCCATTGGGGAGGCGCTGCTGGATCACGGGATAGCGACGAAAGAGCAGGTCCGGCAGATTGTACTGGACGTGCTCAAGCTGTGCGGATTGTCGGAGTATCATATCGACCGTTTTCCGCATGAATTTTCGGGTGGTCAGCGCCAACGGATAGGCATTGCCCGGGCGCTGGCGCTCCAGCCGGATCTGATCATTGCAGATGAGCCGGTGTCGGCGCTGGACGTGTCCATTCAGGCGCAGATTATTAACCTGTTCTCCAAATTGCAGGCCGAGCGGGGGCTGACGTATTTGTTCATCTCGCATGATTTAAGCGTGGTGGAGCATCTGTGTTCCCGCATAGGAGTGATGTATTTAGGCTCCATGGTCGAAACCGCTTCGCGTGACGAGCTGTTCGGGAATCCGCTTCATCCATATACGAAGGCGTTGCTGTCGGCGGTACCGATCCCGGTGCCGAAGCTGAAAAGAGAGCGGATTTTGCTCAAAGGGGATATTCCAAGCCCGGTTAATCCACCTTCCGGCTGCAAATTCCATACTCGCTGTCCCTTTGCTATTGACCGCTGCTCCAAAGAAATTCCACTCTATCGTGAGGCTCGTCCAGATCACTGGGTGGCTTGCCATTTGGCTGAATGAACAGAACTAAGCCAGTAAATTTTGAAGCCGTTGAAACGGCAGACCGTACATCACAATGAATCGGTTCTGTTGTTTCAGCGGCTTTTTAATGTTGTGATCCAAGCCGCTTGGGTTGACAACCCATCTAAAATAGCGCTATATTAAATATTAATCGTAATTATTACTATTTAAATGAAAATCATGTCCATTTCCGTGTTCGTCCATCCAGTGGTAAGGGTGGAGAGCCTTCATGATTGGCATATATAACAAGGAGGAGCTTTACATGGCTAAGAAGTCGAAAGTGGTTAAAGAGAAGAAACGTCAGGAAATCGTAGCTAAATATGCAGATCTGAGACGTGAATTGAAAGCAAAAGGGGACTACGAAGCATTGCAAAAGCTTCCGCGTGATTCTTCCCCGACTCGCCTGAAAAGTCGTTGCGAGCTGACAGGCAGACCGAGAGGATACCTGCGCAAATTCAAGCTGTCCCGTATCGCGTTCCGCGAGCTGGCTCATAAAGGCCAAATCCCAGGCGTTACGAAAGCCAGCTGGTAATCAGGTTATCCGTGTTCTTAACCTGATGCAATGTATCACAGAGGGGTGAACAGGGAATGCTTCGCGTCACAGGATGACGTGGAGCATTCTTTTTTTATGGCATTTAAATCGCTGTTTGTATTGCTTCTCCCCGAATGGTTAGGTAAAATATGGACGGGTTAAAAATAATACATAACAAAAGATTACATAATGTGGCGATATCAGATTATGTATACCTCAGGAGGAAAGCTACAGGATGGATGAGCAGCAGAAAAAAGATTCATTTTGGAGTCTGGTGAAAAAGGGGAACAAGTCCTCAGGCTCGGCAGCACTGGGTAATACCGGTATTGCGATAATTAAGGGGATTGCTTTTGCCTTGACAGGCAGCGGTTCCATGTTTGCCACCATGATGCATTCGATTGCAGATGCGGTGAACCAGGTGTTTGTATTCGCGGGCAGTGTGCTGGCAGAGAAAAAGCCGACAAAACGCTTTCCTACCGGCTTTGGACGGGTAATTAACCTGTTTTGTATGGTCGCGGTTATTGTCGTGACGATCATGGCCTATGAAACTGCATTGGAAGGCATCCATTTGTTGCAGCATCCGGCTGAATCCACACATGGATTTTGGATTAATGTGGTGGTCCTGATTTTGTCTCTGGTGGTTGACGGGTTTGTATGGAGCAAAGCGATGAAGGAAGTGCTGCATGAATCCAGAGTGGAGGCGAAGGGTTTTGGCATTTTCACCTCTGCGTTTCGCCATGTGGGACGTGCTGCACCGCCAACTCGTCTGGTGTTTTATGAGGATTTGGTAGCAACAACGGGTGGTGTGCTTGCTTTGCTGGCGGTTGTGGTTACCTCGTTGACAGATTTTAAGCTGCTGGACGGGATATCGAGTATTCTCATCGGTTGTCTTATGGTAGGCGTTGCGTTTCGGGTTGGCTACGACAATATGGTGGGCTTGATTGGAGTATCTGCTCCCCCTGATATCGAAGAACGCGTGGCATCCATTATTCTTGCAGATACGCATGTGACGGATATTTACCAAATGCGTATTTTGCAGGAGGGACGCTACTATCACGTAGAAGGACTGATTGAGCTCACACCGGGAATGACACTGGCAGATGCGGACGATATCAAATTCAGAGTTGAGGATGCTTTGTTACGTGATCCTAATATCTCAGATGCAGCACTTGGTATTCTGGAGGATGACGGGATTAAAAACTGGAAACCAGAAAAGCCCAAAGCCTAGAAACGATAAATCCAGGCGAATCTGGACAGAACTTGGCAATAGCGTAACAAGAACTTTCGCGACCACAACAACGTGGTGTGGAGGTTCTTTTGCGTTTGACGATATTGTTTTCTACCCCTTTGAATTTAGGCGGATTGTTAGATACAATGAAAGCGTTAACAAAAAAAGAAAGCGAAAACGAATGTGTCTCATGGGGAGGAAATACAAATGAGTCTTCTGAAGGAGGCTTGGCCTGCTTCGCGGCTCGTCACGGTGCTGGCTGGCGGCTCGCAGGATGTAGCAAGGCAACAGTTAAGGCGTGAGTGGACGAAAAGGCTGCGGGTAACTGTCTCTGAGCCGATATATGCCGGGCTTTGGAAGGATATTGAGCGTGTCTGTGAGAATAACCGGGAAACGCCATGGCCGACGCTTTCGTTGTCTCTGTTCCGGCAGTTTGCGAATACTGGGGAGCGCAAGCCGTATGAGGATGTGTATTTTGAACGGCGTGGACGTCTGGTTGCCTTAGTGCTGGCAGCCGTTGCCGAGCCGGAGTCTTGGCGGATCAAAGAGGTGGAAAGAGGTCTCTTGGACATCTGCGGGGAGTATACATGGGCACTTCCTGCACATGTCAGGGAAGAAGATACGGTGACACCGCCCCGGCAGCAGGTGGATTTGTTCGCTTCTGAAACCGCGCAAACGCTGGCTGAAATCATATTGCTGCTTGGTGAGCAACTGAATAGCCATGTGGTCGCTCAGGTGCGTGGTGAGGTAGAACGACGTGTTTTAGAACCTGTATTCTGGGAGCCGCGTCATTTTCAGTGGGAAACAGCGGATCACAACTGGGCGGCTGTATGCGCTTCCGGCTGCGGAATCGCCGTGTTGCTGCTGGCAGAAGACGATCCACGCAAAGCTGCGGCTATCGAGAAAATGCTCGGTTCACTGGACTGCTTCCTGGCAGGCTACAGGGAGGACGGTGGTTGTCCCGAAGGAGTCGGTTATTGGGTGTATGGCTTTGGTTATTTTATCT
Organism: Paenibacillus sp. RC334; assembly: GCF_030034735.1. NCBI lineage: Bacteria > Bacillati > Bacillota > Bacilli > Caryophanales > Paenibacillaceae > Paenibacillus > Paenibacillus sp. RC334. The sequence goes on from NZ_CP125370.1 coordinate 2,411,894, forward strand.
ATTTTGCCGATATGCTACGTGAGTTTACCGAGGGGACTGTGGATATCCTCACCTCGGAAAAGGTTAGGCAAATAGCGGCCTTTGCGGAGCGGGTTCATCTGTCGGAAGGCATTTTCGCCAATTATTCGGACAGCAGTGAAACCGAACGTCTTCCATCCGGACTCATCTCTCGTTTGAATGCTTTGCAGGGGCGACCGTCTACACTGCCTTTCCGCATACCGGGTCTACTGGAGGACCCTTGCCGTCGTTGGGCGCATGTATTGCGCAATCTGGTTTGGACGAATCCTTTGGCCTTTGGGAACAGTGAGGCTGTAGTCGATTATTTGCCACAGCTCGGGTGGCTGATGTGCCGCAGCCACAGCCACAACCACAACCACGGTATATCTGGAACTCCAACAGTTGAACAGGCCGCTATATTTGCCTTTTCAGCTAAGGGGGGCATAACGACGAACCGCACAATCATAATGATCTGGGACATTTTATCCTTCATGGCGGTGGTGAAAATCTGCTGTGTGATCTGGGAGCCGGCTTATATACGAAAGCCTATTTCTCACCGGGGCGAGAGTCGATCACCAACATTTCCTCTGGTGGTCATTCTGTGCCTGTTATTAACGGGATCATGCAGCAATCAGGCGTGGAGGCACAGGCAGTTGTGCTGGATATTGCCTTGGGAGAGCAAGGGGCCGCACAGATGGACACAAGGTTTAAGCTGGATCTGACATCTGCGTATCCCGTAGAAGAATTGGCGCTGTTCACCCGCTCATTTGCATGGAATGTGTTGGAGAGGAACGAGGGGGCGAAGCTTACCGTCACAGATCATTTTGAGTTTGAGACGTCTGACGGGAGCATACAGCCTTGGGATGTGGAAGAGAACTTGATCAGCCGTATTCAGCCTTATACGGGAACAGGCTTTGTGGAATGGAAGGGAGCGAGTGCGGCGGTCAGGCTGGATTATGATGCCAGCGTGCTGCGTCTGGAGGTGGAGGCTGTGCAGCATATGGATCATGACGGGGTACCGTTTGTGTTTTATAAAACATCGTTAGGGCTGGCCTCGGATCGCTGTGGCGGCGCTGCAAGCGTGGATTGCGAGCTGTTTTTTACCATAAATCATTCTTCATTTTGAATGGGAGGCTGACAGAATGAATAAACTGCACACAGGCAGCGTGTATCCTTGGCAGACGGAGCTGGAGGATTTTATAGAACGGTTGGATGAACAGTTGGAAATCGGGCTGAATCGAGTGGAGGACGGCTGGACTCACCAACGTAAGCTTGCTGTGCTGGAAAAGCTGGTTCGTGCTTATACCCCGCATCAGGATGAAAATGGGGCCATCATCGACCCTCATTCTGATAGTGAACGGTACTACTCAACTCCATCCTATGCTTTGGCAGCGGCGGTACTGGTCAAAGAAGGTCGGCATGACTTGCTCGAATCCGCTGCTGCGGCTTTAACACACAGCATAGCGTGTGTGGTGGAGGAAAAGGCCCCGGATCACCATCCGGACTTTTTTCCAATCATGATGATGGGGGCATATCGACTGCTCAAAAACCTGCTGCCAGAGCAGGCCATAGCATGGAAGCAGCGGTTGAGCCAGATTCAACCGGAAGATACCTACATTTTTACGATGAGCAAAATGAAAAATCCGAATCGTATGATCAACTGGAACGCGATTATGATTTCCGGTGAGTTTATGCGTGCGGCAGAAGGAATTGCCGCGGATTCGGAATGGATGGAGGCGTATATCCGTAGTTATCATTTGCCTCGATTTACCGGATTGGGATTGTATCAGGATGGTCCGCTGGACCGGCCCAATAGCCCGTTTGCCTACGATATCGTCACACGCTTTCACCTGGGCGTGATGCTGGAGGCGGGATATGATGGCGGCTGTGCCCCTGAACTGCGCGACCATCTTCACAGAGGGGCGCTCAGCTCGCTACTGGCGTTATCCCCGCAAGGGGAAATTCCACCGCGTGGAAGAAGCGCGCAGCATCAGTGGAACGAAGCTGCGGCGGCCTTCGTCTTTACGACACATGCGCAGCAGGCTTTTGCAGCGGGCGAGTACGGGCTGGCAGGGGCATTCCGGCGGGCAGCGGACCTGTGCTGGCAGGCGATTGGTCGCTGGCAGACCGACGAAGGCAAGCTGCATATCGTCCGCAACCATTATTCGTCCGAGGCTCGGCATGGCTTCGAGGTGTACTCGAACCATACCTGCTACAGTCTGTGGACGGCTGCTGCGCTGGCTTATACACTTCTGCACGGAGCGGATTTGGAGCGCATTTCACCATGCTCAATTCCGGCGGAAATGGGCAGCAGAGTGCTGGAAACGGACGGCTGGTTCCAGACGGTCATTGCGACCGTAGATGGGCAGCAAATGCTTGTGCAGACATCGGTCAATGACCCGTACAATATTCCCGGCATCGTGCGTATTCAGCGTTCCACGCTGCCTCCACTAATCGGTCCGTCCTCGGCAGGGCATGCAGACCGTGGCTTTACAGGCTTTGCGGAAGGGGATATTTTCCCGCTCAGCTATACCCCGGCCTGGCAAACGGAGGATGGGAAATGGCACAGCCTGTCGGAAGGCATTCCCGGCACGCTGGGGTTCGACCGAGATGGAGGTATTGATCCGTTGGACGGTGGGGGATCGGTACAGATGGAGCAAAGCACCACATCTGATAGAGAGACTGATTTTACGTTGTTGTGGAAGGGTCCGTTTCCGGGCGTGTGGGAAATTCGAACGCAATATCGGCAGGTACCCGGCAAAATTGAGGTGACATATGAGCTTCAAGGCAATATTCAGGCTGTGGGGGCACTTATTCCTTTAATGGCGTATGACGGTCAGGAACGCAGTGTCATTCACCATGTCATGTCGGCAGGTGAAGAAAAGGAAAGCATTCGGGTGGAATATGCAGGTGCGAGTCTGGAAGTTATTCCAGCAACGAAAGGAACGAATGTCGTGTGGCCAGAAGAACTGGCTTCTGTGGCCTGTCGGAATGGATTACTCAAGGGAGCACGTCTGGAATGCGAGGGTAGCCATATTTCTTTTATCATTCATTTGCCAGCATAAATAAGGGCCGGAACAATCGATTTTTTAACATGTGGAAAAGGGAGAGTGAAGAGCAATGACTGAAACAGAAGCATGGCTGGAACAATCGTGGGAGCTGGCTTTGGATAAAACGCTTGCCTTGGCGGCAAGACTGGGGAACGCCTTTCCACATGTTGCAGAAGGTGGACGTTATGATCATCGTGAGGAAGAATGGTGGACGGCAGGCTTTTATCCAGGTTTGCTGTGGCTGATAAATCGAGCACGTCCTGCCAGCGGAGCTGCCAGCATTGCACAGCAGTGCGAGGAACGTCTGGAAAAGGTGCTCTACAATAGTGAAGCCGTAGACCATGATCTTGGCTTTATTTGGCTGCCCAGCGGTGTGGCAGCCCATCGGTTGACTGGAGATCCAGAATCCAGAAGACGTGGGCTGTTAGCCGCTAACCTGCTGGCTGCGCGTTTTAACGTGAATGGCCGTTTTATTCGCGCGTGGAATTTCCACGCCAAGGACATGGATACGCGGGGCGTAGCGATTATAGACAGTATGATGAATCTGCCCTTACTCTATTGGGCTTCGCAGGAAAGCGGGGACCCGCGTTTTGCCGCTCTGGCTGTGCAGCATGCCGATACCGTAGCGCGTGAGTTTGTCCGTGCTGACGGTTCGATTGCGCATATGGTCGAGTTCGATCCGGAGATTGGAAAAAAACGCGCCGAGCACGGCGGACAGGGATTTGCACCCGGCTCTGCCTGGGCACGTGGCACATCATGGGCTTTGTACGGTTTTACGCTTTCGTATGGGTACACACGCGATTCGCGTTATTTGAAGGTAGCCGAGAACACGGCAGACTTTTTCCTGTCCCAACTGGGCGATGCTTGCCTGCCTGTGTGGGATTTTAGAGCGGAGGAGGGGCACCGTGAAGCTTGGGATTCGTCTGCTGCGGCGATTGCAGCGAGTGGCCTGCTGGAGCTGGCAAAATATTCGACGCGTGCGGAGCATTTTACGACGGCAGCAGAATCCATTCTTAAGGGCTTGCATGAGACATGTACAGCATGGGAGCAGGATCATGAGGGACTGCTCATGAATGGAACTGTACACTATCCCGAGCAAAAATACATTAACGTTCCCATTATCTACGGCGATTATTTCTTTGTCGAGGCACTGGCAAAACTGCGTGGAGAAGATGGCTTGTTTAGTGTGTAATTCGGGATAGTCGGGGAATCGGGATGCGGAAAATCTACGGCAGGCCGGACTATTATTTGCCTAGGCGCCTTGTAGGGCCGGTGAAGGCAGCGTGTGTGTAATTTTCATTTACATATACGCTGTTCTTTTATAACCGAAATAGCTGATTGCAATTCGATGCTAAAGAACTACTTCTAGCAGGAGAGAGGGGATAGCTTTGTTTAGTTCATACTAAATCTGAGGAAAAATATTGAAGATAAGCTCTTAGCTCTTATAAAATTTTTCATTTTAATGCATGGATATAGGTCCTGTTGCTTGTTTATGAGAATGTATTCGTAAATTGACAAATGGGGTAGGCATCGGCTCTTTTAGTAGGCGGAGTATTTTTCATGATCCCAGTCCCGCTGGACATGGAGGAGGTTGGTTTCATTAAAGCATTACATATGTTGTGGCCGCTGATCTTTTGGCTCATAGTGCCGTGGCTGTATTGTGTGCTTTGGGAGTCGTCAAATGCACAAGCAACGCCGGGCAAGCTTGCGTTTTCTCTAATTGTCGTGAACGAGGAAGGAAGGCGTCTTGGATTCATGCACGCCTCCGGGCGTTATTGGATTAAAGCTATTTCTGGTGTATTTGTTCATATTATTTACATCGTTGTTGCTTTTACTGCAAAAAAACAGGGACTACACGATCTTTGTGCCAAAACCTTGGTTGTGAATAAAAAAGAGCTGCAACGACATGGACAGCATCCGTCTTTATCCCCGGTATCTACGAATATCATAAATTGATGAACAGCGAAATTTGGAAACGATTCCTGGGACAAATTCCGGATTTAATGAAGCAAAATGTTAACAAGAGACCAGCTAGTGCCTGAGAAGCATTAGCCGGTTTCTTTGTTTTTCATTTTGCCAGAAAAACTTTCCCTTGGTTCCTATCTCTTTATTAGATCTCTCCACAAAATTCTAATCTTAAAAAGGTTTAGACAATCCAAGAATCCCAGGGCAGCAGCGATCGTAAGATCAAATCCTACGCGCAGCGCCCTCACACACCCGAACCCCTGCGTCCTTTCTTTTATATAATTTCAGTCGAAATAAAAAAATATGAGCTGTTTGTACAGTTTACATGTTCTTTTTAGGTTGTTTTGCGTTATAATGAAAGGATGCACATTATGAACGAATTGGAGGCACAGCCCGATTGACTACTTATCCTTTTGCCTTTGATCCGTCCAAGCCGTTTATTGAGCAGGCAAGCGACTGGATTGCGGATGTATTTTATGAAGTTTTGCCTGAAGTCGGCTTTGAGGTTCGGGATGAACAAATTTATATGGCATTCCAGTTGGAGCGTGCCTATAAGGAAAAGAAAACGATTTTCGCGGAAGCAGGTGTGGGCACAGGCAAAACGCTGGTGTACCTCCTGTACGCTATTGCATATGCCCGGTACATGAGAAAGCCCGCGATTATCGCCTGTGCGGACGAGTCGCTGATTGAACAACTGGTGAAGCCGGAGGGAGATATCGCCAAGCTGGCCCGGCATTTGAGCCTGACGATTGATGCCCGACTGGGTAAGTCGCCGGATCAGTATATTTGTCTGAATAAGCTGGATAATGTACGAAGCGGATTGGATGATGACGCGGATGTGTTCCGTGATATCTATCAGGACCTGCCGGATTTTGTCCATTTTCCGGATACGCTACAGTCCTTTACCCCTTACGGGAACCGCAAAGAGTATCCCGAGCTAACGGACGGACAGTGGAGCAGACTGGGCTGGGATGTATTTCAAGATTGTCTCGTTTGCCATCAGCGGCATCGTTGTGGACAGACGTTGTCCCGCGATCATTATCGCAAAGCGGCAGATCTGGTTATCTGCTCTCATGACTTTTATATGGAGCATGTATGGACCTATGAAGCGAGAAAGCGTGAGGGCCAGCTGCCATTACTGCCGGAGCACAGCTCTGTCGTCCTTGACGAAGGGCATCTGCTGGAGACAGCGGCGCAGAATGCACTCACTTATAAGCTTAAGCACGCTCAATTTGAGGCCATTATTACCCGTCTGCTGGAGGGAGAAGTGCGAGAATCGCTGGCAATGACGATTGAAGATGCGATATCCCAAAGTGAAGCCTTGTTCGCTGCGCTCGATAAGAACAGTCAGCCTGTACAAGGTTCTAATCGCAAGGAGTTTATCTTGAATGAGTCGCTGATTCGAGAGGTAAACCGCTTTGGCGAACTGATCGGCACGATTGAAGAAGAGCTTGTATTTGAAAGCGGGTTATTTTCTCTGGATGAGTACCAGGTCAAAATCGTGGAAGAGCATCTGGAAATGATTCAGACGGCGTTGGCCTTGTTTAAGCGCCCGGAACTCCTGATTTCGTGGGTAATGGAGGATCAGGATGGATTAACGCTTGTGGTTATGCCCAAGATGGTAAAAGAGATTCTCAAAGAACGGGTATTTGCACAGCATATACCGATTGTATTCTCATCAGCTACACTTTCCGTGGAGAGCTCCTTTGATTATATGGCGCAAAGCCTCGGTATAGAAAATCCGCTCACGTTTTCCGTTGCTTCACCGTATGATTACAACGATCAGATGCAAGCGGCATTATATCCGTTGCAGGCGGGGCATGATCCAATCCAGAGAGCGTTGGCCCTGCTGGAGAAATCGCAAGGTAGAGCGCTTATCCTGTTTCCTTCACAGGAGGAACTGGATGCATTCAGAACGGGTCTCGCAGCTTACCATGAAGCGTCTGCTTTTCGTTTTCTATATGAAGGATCGGCTGAAATCAGCCATCTGATCTCATCTTTCCAGAATGATGAGGAAAGCGTCTTGTGTGCTGTAACGTTATGGGAAGGACTGGATATTCCAGGCCCATCCCTGTCGCACGTCATCATCTGGTCGCTGCCTTTTCCTCCAAATGATCCGGTTTTTACGGCACTGCGCAAGGATGCGACAGATCCGTTTATGGAGATAGATATGCCTCACATGGCGCTCAGACTCAGACAAGGCATCGGGCGATTAATTCGCTCGCGTAATGATCGGGGCTGGATCTCCATCATGGGCCAGGATCTGAACCGCGAAGAAGTACGTACACAGGTTTTACAACTACTGCCTGCGGGTGTAGAATGCACTGTAATCGAAGGAAATCCGGAGGGAATGAAGACATGTTAAATTTTACATCGTACACGGTAGATCAGATTAAAGATGCTTTTGGTATTTTGAGTGGGCAGCGTTATGAATTTATGATTGATGTAGAGGTTGAAGAGGACGACGAGCTCTACACTGAAAACGGACTGTATATCCGTACACTATATTTAGTAGACGAAGAGAAAACAGGAATATTGAAGTATGAGCTGATTGAAAAAGTAACGAACCGTTACATTGAGCTTGAACTGGAAGAGGATGAGTTGCAGGCTGTCGAGCGCTTCTGTAAAGAGCATGTGCAGGACGGAGCCGTAAAGTAACGTAATAGACCGCTTGGCTATGATAGCCACCTTATAACGAAGTATGTAAAGGAGTTCTGATGTATGGATCAGGCTCCTTTTTTTCATGCTCATTCAAGGAATATTCATCTGTCTCAGCGCAGTCTGTCCCACACATTCACCATAAACAGTACAACTCCGGCCGCCAGTAGTACCCACCCCATGATGATCAAAACTCCAATATCAGGCACCCCGTACTTTTTGCCTGCAATCGCTAACACCAGCACCGGCAAGCCGATATTATGCAGCCAAAAATGTACGCGTGCCAGCACAGTAACCGAAAGTGCAGGAAAGGCCACATAGATCAAACCTATCATTCCGAGAGCTGTCCAACCGAGCAAATGAATATAAGACTGAATTCTGGACAGGCTGTAATCGCCCGACACGCCAATGATCACACTAAGCAGCGCACCGAGAGCAAAATACACAGCAGCTATTTTAATGAATTGCTTTCCCATATGAAATCCTCCCTATAATTGTAGGCATTGTGTAACACACCATCTATCATATCGGGGAAGAAGGCTAGGGGTGTGGGTGCTGTGAAGGATGCCATTTGACAAATGATTGAAATAAACATAAAATCTTATTGCACCAATACACACCGTATTACTATGCTTTTTCGGGGGATGACGGCGAGCTTCTCCGGCAATAGGTCGCTATTTTTTGACCATTGGTTTATTAGGATTCGCCATTAAAAGGAGCTTGAAATCATGAATGTATATCATAATACTTTGGGACTAATCGGGCGTACACCGCTAGTAGAACTGAACAGCTATTCTCTGCCGAGGGGAATTCGTCTGTTCGCCAAGCTGGAGTTTATGAACCCCGGCGGCAGCGTGAAGGATCGGGTGGGCAAGGCTCTGATTGAAAAAGCCTTAAAAACAGGTCAGTTGAAGCCGGGTGGAACTTTAATTGAAGCCACAGCAGGCAATGCAGGTATCGGTCTCGCTATGGCAGCGCTTCATTATAATATCTCGGTTATTTTTGCTGTGCCTGAAAAGTTCAGTCAAGAAAAGCAAGATTTAATGAAGGCGCTGGGAGCGCGTATCGTTCATACCCCGACAAGTGAGGGGATGAAGGGAGCCATCGAGAAAACGAAGGAGCTGGCTGCTGAATTTCAAGATGCCTATTTGCCGCGTCAATTCAGCAATCCTGATAATCCAGAGGCTTATTACACGACGATGGGACCGGAAATTTGGAACGATCTGGACGGAAAAGTAGATGTATTTGTAGCAGGAGCAGGTTCGGGGGGAACCTTTATGGGGACCTCGCGTTACCTCAAGGAACAAAATGCATCTATTAAAACCGTAATCGTAGAGCCAGAAGGTTCCATTTTGAACGGCGGAGAATCGGGTTCGCATAAAACGGAAGGGATTGGTATGGAACTGATTCCTGAGTTTGTGGATAAAGGTTATTTTAATGCCATTCATACGATTAGCGACGTCGATGCGTTCGACCGTGTCAAAGAGCTTGCAGCGCGTGAAGGACTTCTTGTCGGCAGTTCTTCCGGGTCGGCATTACATGCCGCTTTACTGGAAGCAGAGAACGCACCGGATGGCGCACATATCGTCACCATTTTCCCGGATAGCAGCGAACGCTATCTGAGCAAAAAAATATATGAAGGCGGGATATAAAATGAAACGTAAAACAAAGCTGATTCACGGCGGCCTCCCTACCGATCCGCATACGGGTGCGGTTAACGTTCCTATTTATCAGGTAAGCACTTATGAGCAAGAGGAAATCGGCGTTCATAAAGGCTACGAATATTCGCGTACAGGCAATCCGACCCGCTTTGCACTGGAGGAGCTGATCAAGGAGCTGGAGGAAGGAAAACGCGGTTTTGCTTTCGGCTCCGGGATGGCGGCGATCCATGCGGTATTTTCACTGTTTAATGCTGGAGATCATATTTTGTTGACCGATGATGTATACGGGGGCACCTACCGTATTGTAAGCAAGGTGCTTAATCGGATAGGCATTGAAGCTACATTTGTGGATACGACTGACCTGGAGGCCATCTCCCAAGCGATCCGACCCAATACGAAGGCACTGTATGTAGAAACGCCTACGAATCCGCTGCTGAAAGTTACGGATATCCGTACGGTTTCGGAGCTGGTGAAAAAGCATGACCTATTGCTGATCGTGGACAATACATTTGCCACTCCATATTGGCAGACACCACTTACGCTTGGAGCAGATATCGTTATTCACTCGGCTACCAAATATTTGGGCGGGCACAGCGATGTTGTAGCCGGTCTGGCTGTTGTGAACAGCGACGAGTTGGGTGAGCAGCTTCATTTTCTGCAAAATGCCATTGGTGCTATTCTCGGCCCGCAGGATTCCTGGTTGTTGATCCGCGGGATCAAAACACTGGGTCTGCGTATGGAAGCCATTGAGCAAAATGCCAAGGAAATTGCGATCTATTTGGAGAAGCATCCGAAGGTTAGCAAAGTGTATTACCCTGGACTGGAAAGCCATTCGCAGCACGAGCTGTCCAAAATTCAGGCCGATGGCTTTGGCGGCATAATTTCCTTTGATGTAGGTAGCGATGCCAACGCGGTCGCACTACTGAAAAAACTGAAATATTTTACGCTGGCTGAGAGCCTGGGAGCGGTTGAAAGTCTGATTAGTGTTCCGGCACGTATGACACATGCCTCCATTCCGGTAGAACGCCGCGCAGAATTGGGCATTACCGAAGGACTGGTACGGATCTCCGTAGGGATTGAAGATCTGGAGGATTTAATCGAAGACTTAGAGTCTGCATTGCAAGGCTAAGAATCGTTTGAAAAGGGGGGGTGGCTGAGGCCGCCTCTTTTTTTCGGAAAATGTGGAACAAAGCATTGCTTTTCCTTAATAACCGAGTATAATACTTGGTAATAGGGTGCATCATAAGGAGAGAGACAATATGCAACTGATAAAAACACATAGCTACCTGCAAGTGGATGACTATTTGGATCTACTTAATTATGCGAAACAACTGAACGATATAGAGTGGCAGCAAGAGCTTAAAGAAGCCTTACAGCATCAATCGCTGGAGAATGGCAGAGAAACTAAAGATTCTGAAATTAATGCGTTATGGCGGCATTTTGACCAGATCAATGATAGATTATTGGAGTTGTTTGATCTTCTACGGAATAGCAATAATTCGGTAGAGAGAAATTCTTGGAGCGAACAGATTTGGGAACTAAAACTGGAACGCATCAAACTGGAAAAGCAAATTCAAGCGAGCTATTCACATTATTGAGGGTTCAGCATACCAATAAATATAACAAAACTAGATAAAAAAAGGCACGCAGCTGCAACTGCAATGCCAAGAATTCGCGAAAATCAGTTAAAAAATAATGCTCAATACAAAAAAATTATTTTGAAGTTTGTTTCATGTCGCGCATCATTTTCATCATCATCGTCAACATTTCGTCGCATTCTTGCATTTTAGTCATCATCACATCCATGTTCATGTCCATCATATTCATATCCGACATTTTTTCCATGCACATATTCATGCTTTTCATTTTAGCCATCATGTCTTCCATACACATCATCATCATCATTTCCATACACATCTTCTCCATTGTTTTTTCCTCCTCCTATTTTGAAAATAGTAACTTCTTCCTTAACATACTATACCCAAGTATGGATAGCAATAATCATGACAGATAAGAATAGGCTTTTATGTATAGAAATTTTCAATAACGAAGTTAAGCACTCTGCTTTCTTCGTTTTTCTGTTTTTTAAGAATAGCCTCTTTTTTTTGGAAGAAGAAAGGAGTACGCAAAGGCGATAACGAATAGCTTTATATAGTTAAAATGAATGTTAACGGAGTATTATCGCGACGTCTCTGAGGAAACAAAAACCTGGAGGGGGAATGTTATGAGGTTCACGCATCTGGAAAAAGCGACAACTGTGCTGTTGGATCATCCGGTTCGTCTGACGTCTGCTTATGCAGTCGGTCCGGTCAAGCTGCCGGAAAATTGCGGTGTGGGTAGGGCATGGTCCGATCATTTTACCCCTGAGGAATGGGATTTGGAAAGGGCCTGTAATGAAGAAGGACTGGAGCTTTCGGCTGGAGGAAAGGCAGCGTGCCGCTTATTAACTGAGCTGGACCCCCGGAACGCGGAATTGAATTTAGGTGTCTTTCCGCCCCTGACTGAGCAAGAAAGGCTTTTGCTGGTTTCGAATCTCCGCTGCGCGGCAGCACAGGAAGTTATTTTCAGACCGTTTGAAGGAACAGGACAAATTTGGGTGGACGGCATATTGGTATATGCGGAATCCGGTCCTTTGCGCTTGTATCTGGACGAAGGTAATCATACGGTGGTGGTCGTTGCAGCCTTTATTCCCGATGAAGCTCGCTCTATTCGGATCAGTGGAACTCAGACGTGTGACAGCGCAGATGTCGCGGAGCTGCATCAGGAATTCGTAGAGCGCAATATACGTTTTCATATGGCATGGCTGGAGGTGGAGAAACCCGCTGGCAGGGAGGGAGAAGACAGTCCGGTCTTGTTTTATTTGCTGCGCAAGGATCGCATAGATCTTCCTGTAGATCAGCCGTTATGGGTCGAGGTAACGAATGATGAGGGAACATTGCTGGACCGGTTTCAGGCGGTTTGGGAGCAGGAGCAGCAATATGCCTGGAATGAGGAAGTTGCCGGGAATACGGGAATGCTGCATTTTACGGTTACATATCAGGACCATGAGGCAAGAGAGCATTATTTTGTGTACTCGATGCTTGTGCGGCCTTTGTCGGCGGTTGTGGAGGGTTTGCAAGAAGAGTACGACCAATATAATCAAGCTTATAATACAGATGCTTTTGGCTCTGCGAGGAAATTACAGGCAGAAGGCTTGCTGGCTGAGCTGAAAAGGTTAACGGCTTTGCCGGAAGATCCTTTTGAAATCTGGGATAATCGCATTGTGCGGGAATATATCAAGCTACTAAAACGAATTTTCACACATGCGTACACGGAACGGCCTCAGCATCCATCTCGGGAAGATAACATCCTTTTGTGCCCTGACGGGATTGGCGAAGGCTTTTTTGTCTCCCGTTTGGACAACAGTCTGCAACGCTACACGATACAGCTTCCCCGAAACTATTCGGCGGATCGGCAGTATCCTCTCATTGTCCTGATGCCGGGCAAACGGTATGAGCTGGGTCTGCCGGATTTTCAGAAACGGGGCTTTGGACAGGGCTGGGAAGAGGAAGCGATATTCGTCACTTTTTCGTGCCGTGGAGTTACGCTGGGCAGTTACATTGGTGAAGCCGCTTTTCTGGAGGCGCTGGATGCTATTCTGCAAGCGTACCGGGTGGATGAAGACCGAATCTATCTGACGGGCTATTCTAACGGCGCATACGCTGCCTGGGCGATGGCACAGGCTTATCCTTCGCGTTTTGCGGCTATTGCCGTCATTGCTGGCGCACCGCATCCGAAGCATCTGATGAACCTGCTGAATATGCCCATATTCAATGTGGTTGGAGATCAGGATTACTTGTTTGCGCAAGCTTATACGGCTCCTGAAACCGACCTTTCATCCGACCATTATAAAGGAGTAGTGGAACGGTGTGCCAACCATTGGGACACGCATGAACTGAGGCTTTTGGACGGTGTACTGAGTTGGCTTATGCAATGGAAGAGAGTGATGGTACCTCAGCGTATTGCCTACCGAACGGAGCGGGGGAGACATAACCGGGCTTATTGGCTGGAATTGACGCAAGTGGATGAAACCGAGGAATACTCCGAACTGTACGGTGAAATGAGCAAAACGGGTGAACTGGATGTTAGAGCCGTCCACGTCGATGAATTTATTATTCACCTCTCACATGAGATCGTACCATTGGAGCTTGTCCATGTCCGTATTGGAGCGCGGGTTTTCGTGTTGGATTTACTAGAATATAACCGCTTTCGCTTTGTTAAAATAGAGTCGCGGAAACGCCCCTCACCTGAATATCGATTGATTGCTGAACGGTGGAGCGAAACAGATGGAATTTCTGGAAAAGAAACGGATGACGAAACAGCAAGGTTCAGGTTAAAAAGCGCAGGTCGGAATCCTTCTGGCCATGGTATGGGAGTGCTGGACGTTTATATGGATCGTCTGCATATTGTCCTTCCATCCAGCTATGCTACACCCGAAGAAGAGCAGGCGGTAAAACGGACGGCAAAGGCTTTGGCCAGCCCTCGCACAGCGACCTGGAATCCGTATATCGGTGTTCATTACCCTGTTGTGGCTTCTCATGAGATTTCCGAGGAAGAACTGGCTGACAGTAACGTGATCTGTATCACCTCAGGCTTGTCCAGACATGAGCTGCTTCAGCGCCATCAAGCCCATTTACAGATCAGCTGTACGGAAAAAGGGTATGTACTGGGCGGTGATTTCACGGCAGGCGAGTATTGTCTTTCGTATATCCAGCCTGCCCCGTGGTCCACACGCAAACAAATGCTTGTTGTGGCGACGAATTCTCCCCGGATGCTAGGTAAAAACCTGTTTATGCGCAAGCTGATTATGCCCGGCTATTTTAACGGTCTGCATCCGTATTTGAATAAAGAGGTTATTGTGTATGACAGCAAGGGTGTGCGTGCTTTCAATTTTACTTCTAATAAATATGCGTTCCACAAGCTGCAAGGTCAATAAAGAAGACAGCTAATTAGACACGATAATCCTAAAATAAAAAAACGTCCGGAGTTGGGGAGGGGGACTGACCCCTGTCAAGTAGACGAATGAAAAAAAGCTAAGCTGCAAGCGCGTGCCGATACTCGATCGGGGCGCTTTTTGAGTTTATCCTGAAACCGCTGAGCTTCGCTCCGTTACCAGAATTGAATATCGCTTTTTAAGTAGTCCACCCCTGAGCTATCAAGTAATCTCGTTCTTCTTTGATACTGGAAAAGGAGGTACGTGTACGCCCCTTCATCGGGCTGGATGAACCCTTGCGCCAATCGAGCGGTTCAGCATTTCGAACCTGCTTCACCCAAACTTTGAGTTGGTTAGCCATACGAAAATCCCCTCCAGGTTCACTCATACCCTCATGGTAACACGCAAGGTTTTTTAAGAGTGTCTACTTGAAGGGGATGATACCAACCAGGCGATCCTGACGGTTTTTTGCTGCTTTATTGCAGTGGTTTGTCATTGTAATGACGTCATATATAGAAGGGCGTTAGGACAGATCAGTTTTTATACTGCTCCATCAGATATACGATCTTGACCTCATCGGCCAAATCGCCAAAGGGTTCATAAGGATTCTCCTGAATGATATGATATAAACGCTGAACTCGTTCCTTCGGCAGTTTGCGCACATATCTGGAAATAAAACCGGAGTGCGTGACCACGTAGCGCTTTTTACGGACAGCCGCACTGGCAACACGGACGAGAATATCCTCGCCTCCTGCCATTTCCAGAATGCGACGTTCATAAAAGGTCACGTAACGGAACGTCCGATCCTTAATTAGCTCGCGATTTAATCTGGCAATCTCTCCGATATATCTGACCATAAGCGGTTCAAAGCTTTTGATCAGGAGAGGGTCGAGCGTTAGCTCCATATCCTTGCGGAGTACAAAAGATTGCAGCAGGGCGACCTGCTGGAGCCTTATCCGGTCATTGTGGATGAGTACGGCAATCTCACGCAGCATTTCATAGGAGACACGCTCGCTGAGCTGTCGCAGGGCAACCGCGTTTTTATGATTGATGTTCAGGCCCTCTTTAATCTGCTCAATGCGGCCTCTGAACAGGCGTATAAGCTGCCTGCGCTGCTCATAGGGACGAATACGCTGCTGTAAAAGCACCAAGGGTAGCAGGAGAAGTGCGCCAACGATACCACACAGGAGCATTTGCTGGGTGGAATGGCCGAAAAAGACGGCGGCGGTCAGCAGCACGATGCCGAAGGCTAGGTCGTTGCGAAAATAAAGCTTGGCTCTGTGGTGGGCATATTGCTCTACAGGAACCAGTGCATCCCGACCGCAAGACGTACATTTATCTTCCCATAGGGCAGTAAACTGTCCGCAACGCTTGCAGATCCGCAGCTTTTGGTACGCATGCTCGGTGTGGATAAACGGACGAAATTGTACAGGCTGTTTGGCACTACTCATTGCGATCACTTCTCAGGTTCAGCAGGGCTAGAAGCTCAGTGTTCATTTGCGTAATCGAGGGAGCGCGTTTTTTATGTATAGAGTAAGTGATTAATTTGATGGCGACAAAAAGAAACAAAATCGCCAAACATCCGTATGAGATCATAGTGTACTTCCTCTTTCTGCTCAGATTTTTACAGCGATAATTTGCAAGAGCGGGTTTCGCTTCTGTCATTTTTGTCGTATAAAGGAGAAGGCTGGTGCCCGATTGCCCTTGTTGGGGTATAATTATATCATTACTGCAGGATATTGGTAAAATCCCGCAGTATAATAGGCTTCTTGGCTGTAATCAGGCTATTCGGGCATCATTTTCAGCTGGCTCTCATGTAAAACTCATTATAATTTAATAGTAGGGGAGTACAACTGTAATTTAGAATGAGAACTAACCGGCAAAGGGGTACAAGCGATGTATAGTAGAGACAGAAAATGGTTTTTAGTCATCGGAATCATATGTGCAATGATCATGACCTCAATTTCGGCATGGCAGCCGCAGACGGCGAATGCCGCTTCAACCTCCGCCTCCAAGGTGGATGCGGTGCTGGTTGTCGATGTGAGTAATTCCATGAATACCAGTGATCCAGGCAAAATTGGCAATGAAGCCATGAAAATGTTCATTGATATGCTGTCGACGCAAAATGACAAGGTCGGCATTGTAGCGTATACGGATGTCGTACAGCGCGAGAAGGCTTTGCTTAATATTACGTCCGAAGCGGACAAGCAGGAACTGAAGTCGTTCATTGACGGGCTGAACCGGGGGGCGTATACTGACACCTCCGTAGGTGTCAAGGAAGCGATCCGCATTTTGCAGGATGGCAAGACAGCGGGACACGCGCCTATGATCGTCATGCTGGCCGATGGTAACAACGATTTAAATAAAACGACGGGCAGAACTGAAAGCCAATCCGATCAGGATATGGCGAAGGCTGTGGCCGAAGCTAAAAATAGTGGCGTTCCCATCTACACCATCGGTTTGAATGCAGATGGAAAACTGAATAAAAACAAGCTCGCAGACATTGCGCAGCAAACGGGCGGTAAATCTTTTATTACAAGCTCGGCGGATGACCTGCCGAACATCTTGAGTGAAATTTTCGCCAGCAATTTGAAGCTGAAGGTTGTTCCCTTGCAGTCCATTACGGCTAACGGCAACTATCAGGACGTTACGGTAACTGTACCGAACGATAGCGTGCTGGAGGCTAACATTTCGATTATGTCCTCCAAGCCGGTGGATGCGAGACTGATAGACCCGTCGGGCAACACCAAGCCGATTCCTTCAAGTGATGTACTGCTGTCCAAGTCGAAAAGCTACTCCCTGATTAAGTTGCTCAAGCCTGTGGCTGGCGACTGGAAGCTCCAGGTCAAGGGAGTCCAGCAGGATCAGATTGATATTAATCTGGTGTTTAACTATGATTTGGAACTGAAACTGGACGCACCGCCTGCCAAAGCTTACAAAAAAGGTGACGCAGTCCAAATTCGTTCCTACCTGACGAGTAACAACCAGCAGCTTCAGGATCAGGAACTGTATGCAAATATGAATGCAGTTTTGAAGGTCAAGGACCTTGATTCCGGTACAACGAATGAGGTTCCATTGAAGAATGAGGGGGACGCCTTTACCGGCTCCTACACGATACCGGATGAGCATGACTATGAACTGACCGTTAGAGCAGAGGAAAAGAGCTTCTACCGTGAAACCCAGCCTGTGACCATCAGTGCCAAGGCTGCGGCGGGCAGTGGCACGAATAACGGTACTACTACGGCGCCGGCAGCACCTGCCGAGAAGTCCAAACTGCTACCCCTCATTCTGTTGGGGCTGGGACTGATCGTTCTGCTGATTGCAGCCTACTTTATCTGGAAGGCTGTCAAAAAAGCCAACCGCGGCTTTGTCGGACAAATCGTTTTGGAGATTCGGGACGAGAATACCGGCGAAAAAACGTATCCGCAATACAAGAAGCTGAACACCTTCCGGGGTAAATTCAATCTGCACCAGTTGCTGCAACTGGCACCGGAATTTGCCGAAACCGATAAGGTGGTGTTCACGCCAGGCAATCAGGACCGTATCATGGTGCGCAGCACTCCGGAGATTGCGATTGAAAAATCCGGACGCGCTGTAGATACAGGCAGTGGTCTTGAACTGAAAAACGGCGATCGCCTGACGATTCCGCTGGCAAGCGTGGACAAAACCATTTTGCTGGAATTCATTTCAGTAAACAGCTAAACGAACCCTTAGGAGGTCAAATCTATGAAACCAGTAGTTAGAGAGCATATCCAGCAATTAGACGTATCACTCGGCGGAGGGATCGTAAGCGATAAAATCAGGGTTGATACCATTGATAATCCCATTTTGATTATCGGACTCGGAGGGACGGGTATTGATGCCCTCCTCCGCTTGAAATATCAAATTAACCGCAGATTCAAGCTGCCAGCAGATCCGGTTTCCAAGAAAAAGAGCGAGAAGCCGGACAACGTGGAATTTCTCGCTTTTGAAACGAATGAGCAGGATCGCAACAAAAAATATAAAGGGATCGGCTTGGACCCAATCAACGAGTTTGTACTGCTGTCCAATGCGGAAATCGGCGGATTGCTGCAAAACCGCAGCATTTTGGAGCCGTACATTACGGATTGGCTGTCACCCGAGCTGAGCATTACCGATGGCATGAACGGGGCGGCAGGGGTGCGTCAGGCTGGACGTTTGCTGCTGTTCACCAAAATCAATCAAGTCGTGCAAAGCATTGACAAGAAAATCAAAACCCTGTCTGAAGGCACCAATAAGAAGCTGATGGTGTTCCTGCTGTCCGGTTTGTCCGGCGGTACGGGGAGCGGCACCTTCCTCGATATCTCGTATATCGTCAGAGGGATTATTGAGCGCGATTACGGCTCCGCAGGTGTAGACCGTGTAAATACATTAGGATATCTGTTTACGCCGGACATTAACCTGGCGAACAAAAGCCTGAGCGAGCATACACGCGAATATATTAAAAAGAACGGCTATGCCGCGCTCAAAGAGCTGGACTACTGGATGAATGTGGACAGCCGCAGTGAACGGTTCAAACAGCAGTATGGCAACATTTTGACCGTGAATTCACCGTTGCCGCCGTTTAATCTGTGTCATCTCATTTCAGCGACGAATACAGAAGGCAAGCTGCTGGAAAATGCCTATGATTACTGCATGAATGTCACCGCCGAGAACATCACCAACTTTATGGCGAGCGAGGAAAAGCAGTCAGGCGAAGAGTTTGCCATTCATGACTATATCAGCAACATTCGTACCAATATTGCACAAATGAACAAGGCATATCCTGCCAACTACGATTACAATATTATCGGGGCTTCCTCGGCGGTACTGCCAATGGAGGAAATGACAACATATCTGGCTTACCGGATGTTCGGCAAAATGTCCAAAATGTTCGAGCAATCACCGAATCAAGAGGATGTCGAGAAGTTTGCCCGCAAGCTGGGCGTCGATCTGGACAGCATGATCAAAAACTTCGAATCTCGTGTTCCTGAACCGCTGCCGGGCTTTGAAAACAGTGAACGATTAAGCTACAACAATGTAGTCAAAATGCAAGTTGTGAATATGGATACCGAGCTGGAGCAGACCTTCCTGACACGTGCGCGTGAGGAATATATCAAGGCGAAGAAGCAGCTTCCGGGTGAAATTACGGGGCAGTTTACCGACCAAATCCGTCGGATGTTCCTGCATCCCGAGCAAGGTCCGTTTTATGTATCCCGTATGATTTATACGGAAAAAGGCTTTAGCTTGCTGAAAATGCTGCTTTCGTACATTGAGACGCTGCGTGAATCACTGCATCGTATCCCTACGGATATTGAATGGGCGCGTGAGCAGGCGGGCGAAAAGCTGGGCGATGCCAAGAGCGCGTTCGTGTCCAAGGATAAAAAGAAAAATGCGTACATTGAAGCGAAAATCAATGAATACTGGCTTCGGGCCGATGTGGAGCGTACAGAGCAGCTTATTGAATTTTATGAAGACCTGTATGATCTGCTGAATAAGGAAAACAGCCGCATTTATAATGTATTTACTGAAATTTTGAATGCACTGAGCGCGATTTTCGAGAAGAATGGCGATCTGCTGATCAACGGCGAAGAACAGTCCGATCACAGAGGCAACAAAACGTACTATTGGAATCTGGTCAGCGTGCCGGATATTTCCGAAGTCGTAACCAAGCTGCTGGATAAGCGTGATGGTGATGATCTGATTCGTGATTTTGCCCAAGAGTTGCTGGAAAATTCGGATCAATGGGTGAAGGATCAGGATATCGACATCATTAGTTCCATCTCCAACTTCCTGACCGACAAGTTCGGTGATCTGATTACCCGTTCGATGGAGGATTTCCTCGTGATGAAATACGGGCAGGATGAGGCCATTGAAAAATTCGTGGAGCGCTATATTGCAAGCAAGCTGGATGAAGAAGCTGTGCCTGTGTTCCATCTGAGCAATAGCTCCGGTAACCTGTATTTCCCGTCATGGGGTTTTGTCTCAGTTCCGGTGCAGTCGCCTAATATTCTGAAAGGCGTTCGCAATTATCAAAATAATGCCATTGGTAAATCACACTTTACCATTAAAGAGAGTGAAGTCCGTAACCGGATTTTCTGGCTCAATACGCGCAATGGTGTGCCGTTGTTTGTTTATACGCCGCTCAAGGTGTATGAAGAAAGCTATGAAAAAACGATTCTCGACCGGGAAGGTATTGGCCGCCATCTGGTGCAAACAGGCCAGAATAACTGGACGAATTTGCCGTCACCGATTCCTGAAAAATCGTGGGGAGAAACGTATGTCAATTCGCGTGTACAAGCTTACAATGCCCGCATCCGTAACGACTTCGACCGTGCCAAGTCACTTGGCGTGATCCGTGAGAAGGATGTTGACCAGAATACGAGCAGCCGCTTTACTGTGCTGCGTTCACGTGCGCTGGATCTGAATGGCCTGCTGGCAGGCTACGATATGCGTTTGCAAGAATCCAAGCCGAATCTGGGTGAGGTGAAGAGAGCGTGGTCTGAGCTGAAACGCCTGCTGGCTGAAGGGCTGGAACAGACGGGAAGCAAGGACATCTTTGGCAGCATCAATGAAGAGATGGCGAAGGAAAACCTGATTCGTTCACCGGAGTTAACGCAGGTGGTTCGTGAAGAACTGGCGAAATATACCCAAATTGAAGCGAAGGCCGCCGAGCTGGAAGCCTTGCTGGGCAAATATCAGGATGAGGAAAAATGGCTGGATCAGTTCATTCAGGCACTCTATACCGACACGATTACGAAGAAAGGCGCTTTATACGTCTATGACCGTGACGAAGAGGAAGAGGCTTGGGAGCCATTTGCCAATGTCATGAAGAGTCGTAATTACGTGGAGTTTGAAGTGTTTACGAATTTCCGTGGTCTGGAAGAGAAAAAATATGCAGCTCTGATGCGTAAGGCGGATCGCCGTGATGCTGTACTGACTTCGTCCGAGGATATTACGCCGCTCTTGGCGAAGCTGGATGAACTGGCTGGAATCTACTTGGAAGCCCGGAATCAATTGGAATATGAAAAGGTGGAGCTGGCTAACGGAGCGGAGCTCTATGCGTTCTACGCTCAAATGTCCGGGAAACTAAACGATATCCGTAGAAAGTTGAAGTAAAGTATGAGAGAGCAGTTGTTACGTTATGCGGCTGACTATGCAGCCGCAGAGGATCAATTCATCGGTAGCGGGGATGGACGCAGCAGCATCCATTTCCCGTCCGTGTTTCTTTTTATCGGTGACCGTATGGGTCCGGCAATCAACACGATTGCAGATATCAACCGGACCAAGTGGGATAACAGTACGGGGGTAACGTACATTCACATCCGGTCGCAGGAGGATCATGCAACTGTAGATCGTCCGGTGGGTGCCATTGTCCATGCGGTAGCAGTACCGGAGGAAAGTAGCCACAAAACCGGACGACGTGATTTGCATCAGGCTTTTTATACACATGAATCGCAGTTGATTGAGCTTAACACCGCGTTGCGCCGGGCTAGTGGGAACTTGGCGGATTACGGTCGTTTGTATTCCTCGTTCGAGCGTGTCCATTTGTCGATCCTGACGACAGCCGACGATCCCATGAATGTATTGGTTCCCGAGATTACGCTGTTGGCGGAATACATTTTTGCGCAGTCCTTTAAGTCGGTACAGATGGATCTGTACGTATTGGTCAGCGAAAGCGATCAGACAGCCCAATTTGGCTATAGCAGCGCAGCATCAGTTGCTTTTATGAGAGAACTGGACTATATCCAAAGTCCGGATTATACGTTCACGGCGCCACTGCATATGACTGAGGACAAACTGACCATTCCAGTATCTCATGCTCCGTCGCCGTTGTTCGATCTCGTCTATGTGCTGTCCGACAAGAACGAACGCGGTGTAACGGTGCCGAATAGCCTGCGAGAGAGCTGTGACATCATTTGCCATATTCAGCTTCTCAAAAACCGTTATCAGGCGGAAGATTCCTATCGTTCACAGGATGGGGGGTATAACAATACGTCGTTTAAAAACAACATTATGACGGAATCCGGGCGGCAGGGCTATGTGTCGGCTGGATTTTCCCGGGTCAAGC
Source organism: Paenibacillus sp. RC334 (assembly GCF_030034735.1). Classification (NCBI taxonomy): domain Bacteria; kingdom Bacillati; phylum Bacillota; class Bacilli; order Caryophanales; family Paenibacillaceae; genus Paenibacillus; species Paenibacillus sp. RC334. Next base: position 2,434,265 of record NZ_CP125370.1, read on the forward strand.
GCCCTAATGAGTCGATTGCGCTTACGGTGCTGCATCACTTTTATGTGAAACTGCTGGCGCGTATGAGAATAGAGCAGGAATGGGATATACGCGATAAGCTGGATTATTTCGGTTTGGATGCTGCCGAGCGCAGCCGTACACGAAATGACCTCGTTCCTGGTAATGAGGCCATTATGGACATGAGCGCTTTAATGACCAGCGGAGCCAGCTACGGCTCGTTAAAGCGAATGACACTGCGCGAGGCGGAGGAAGCCTTGTTCGGACAGGGCTGTGAAGCCTTTTTCCGCGATAATTGTGAACGGATCGTACACAAACGGTTGGGGGATTTTCAGGCGGAATTATGTCTGCAAACGGCTGTGAACGAATCGGTCAAGGAGCACCCCAAGATCGGTTTGTTCGAGCTTACGGACTGGACGGATGAGAATAAGACCGGGAATGTGCTTACCGCCATTCGAGGACTGATTCGAGATACGTCCAATGACTTGCAGATCAGCGCTGCTGAGCTGGATGCCCTGTATAGTGGACGAGTGGAAGACCAGCCCTTTCAACGATTGCCGCTGATGGATAAACATAATGTGCGCAGCTTGATCCGTTACCTGACCGAGACGGTCTATGGGCACAAGCTGAACATGCTGTGGATTCAAACGGATCTGGAGCTACTTCGCCGTTATGAGCTGGCTCTTGAAAAATGGCATATGCAGGCGAAGCATATTACCGTACAGCTTGCCAATCTGGAGCGTGATCTGCATCAGGCTGCAACGGACAGCGTCCGTCAGGCTGACAGCTATACAGGTCAAAACCTGTTTGAGTACTATGAGCGTGTGACGGAGGATGTCATGCGTGAGCTGGAGACCAAGCGGGGGAAAGCTGTATTCTTTGATGCCCGGCATATGGGTCCTGTATCCGGTTTGCTGGATGGCGGTCCGTCAAAGCTGGTGGATCGACTCACACAGACTTGCCGCACTCTGATCCTTAGCGCACAGCCGTTTAACCAGACATTCGAGGAAGAATTGCTGCGGCGGGCGAATGTGGCTGCTGCCTATGAAAATCGGCTGGTCGTTCCGAAGGATGAGCTGTTTAAAAAACTGTACCAAAGGCTGGAGGAAAACGGCGGTATTAACGTACGTTTGCTGGATTACACTCATGAGCATCGGTATGAGGAAAAATATTTCTTTGGTGACTACGAAGGCGAATTTCTTCCTTATGCGCTGGATGTGGATATTACCTCGCGCATTTACAAGCTGGGGTTTGTGCATGAGCGTCGCAGCAGCGGGGTAGAAAAGCTTCATTTGATGGGTGGTTTCCATCTGGAGGATCTGATGGTCTACCGCAACGGCAAGACGTATTATGAGACATATATCGCGAATGGTTTCGTGTTTCACGGGATCAACGCGGATCGGCTGCCGGAACTGCGGTAGCAACATGGTAATCCTACGAGGAATTTGCAAATTCCTCCTACTTTAATTATGGAAGGAAGCAACGATTCTTATGAAGCAGCGTAAATTTAATGTTCTCCTGCTGCTGTTCGGCTTGCTGGGCGCCGTAGTGGGCTTCATCATTGGAGAGCTGATTCTTAACAAACTGATAGGCCACTGGCCGCATATCATCGTGATTGGGCTGTATTTTGGCATCATGGCGCTGTGTATTGGCCTGGGATGCCTTATCGGCGAATGGATTTCGCCACAACTGAACGGGCCGTCATGGCGGCAGCGGTACTCCGGGTTGTCCTGGAAGCTGCTGGTCCCTGCTACGCTGGTGATGCTGTTCGTGGCAGGGCTGCTGCTGGAGCTGGGCTACCAGGTAAACCCCGAAGGTCGCAAAAGTGTACAGGATCTCGTGCTCGTCATTGATAATTCCGGGAGTATGCAGCAAACAGATCCCGACAATGAACGTCTGACAGCCGCCAAGAGTCTAATTGGCCAAATGGATGGAGACAAGCGGGTAGCCATCGTTTCCTTTGAGTCCACTGCGCAGTTGGTTCAGCCGTTTACCCCGATTGGCACAGATGCGGAGAAGCAAGCCGTTTATGCCAAGATCGACAGCATGCAGACCTTAATGACAGGCGGCACAGAAATCGGTCTTGCCTTGGATGAAACCATCAAAGAAATCGAAACTCAGGGTAATGCGGAAAAGGGCTCTCTCGTTATTATGCTGTCTGACGGCTTTAGTGATCTGGATAGCCAGACGGCATTGGCTCCTTATATCGCCCGGCAGATTCCGATTAATACAATCGGTCTGAAGCTCGCTGAATCCGATGGTATAGCATTATTGCAAAATATTGCCCAAATGACGGGTGGAACTTACTTCAATGTGGCGAATGCCCAAGGTCTTACTCAGGCGTTCGGTAAAATTTATGACAAAATCGGCGATCGTACTCTGGTAACGGAGCGAACAGGTGAGTATGCGGATAGTCTGTATTTTGCTATTTACCGTGTAACCGCACTGGTGATTATTGGAGTACTGCTGGGATTGGCACTCGGACTGATGTTCGATAACCGTTTTCTGGCGCGGAATTTCGCGATTGGCGGGGTTCCTGCCGGATTGCTGGCTGGCTTTATTTTGGAAAAGGGCCTGTCCGGCTCGCCCATCGGTGATTTGATGATTCGTTTGGTGGCAGCGCTCGTATTGGCGGCTCTAATCGCGGTCTTCTCGCTTGTGCTGCCGATTGCGGAAAATACTCGCCGTTCTTCCGGCGGAGGAAACCCCGGTGTGTCATCAGGTCGCAGGACAAGAGCGCCGGAAGGCCCGCCGCGTAATCGACGCAGCAGTGGATTTTAGAACGGGAGGCTGGAACTTATGCAGTATAGGGATGCACAGCCCGGTGATCCTGTTATTTCGGAGCTGAGCCACAAAATTGACGACAACCGGGTTGTGCTTCGCTGGCAGTGGCCGGAAGGAGTCGCCGTGGTATTTATTGCGAAACAATTAGCCGATCTGGGTGTGAACGGGCAGGAGGATGCCGAAGCGTTGCCGCCTTTTTCAAGCCTTAAGCTCTTCACACGTGAGGAGTACAAGGCTGCTGGCAGCTACCGTGACCGGATCGATGGCATTGGACGCGTGCGGTATACCGTGTATCCGGCTGTGCGGGAGGACGGAGATACTTTTGTGATCCGTCAGCAGGATGGAGCTAATCGGCTGGAATTGAGCACGGGTAAAGCTAAAATCAGATATGCGGTCCACCACAAAAAAGGCTGGTTTCGCAGCCGCAAAACGGTGCAGATTCAGGTGACGGCTGAAGTTCCTGTTCCGCAGGAGGCGCTTTGCTATGTGAAAAAGCGTGGTGGCTATCCGGCGGATCGGGAGGACGGAACCTTGTACCCGTTCACGGCACCATTTCCTGCGGGACGGAATGTGTTGCCCGCTGTGGAAGTGGGCGGAGATGAATATGTGCGGCTGTTTTTTACGGACGGCCAGAAATATGGCACGGTATATGAATTAGTCCCTGAATGAAAGGAGGCCGCAACCGATGAGTTTTCTTAGCAATTTATTCAGAAGAAAGCCGCAGGCAGCACCAAGGCCGTTATTTTATGATATTGTGTGCCCTTATTGCTTTAGTAAGTTTTCCCCGGAGGAAGTTGTATTCCGTGCTTCCCATCACCGTGAGGATGACGAGGATTACGCTTTGGGTGAGGATGAGCTGCTGAACAAATACCGGGAGCGCTTTGGTTTGGACGGTGTGCATGATATGGAGGCCATTCTTCATCCCCTTGATGTTCCTGAGGAACACCGTTTGTACTCGGATCATGTACTGACAGGTCTGACGGATCGCTATGGTGAGCTAACACGTCGCAGATTGTGTCCGCATTGCCATAACGAGCTGCCTGTGACCGCAGGCAAGGTGCCGAGTAATATCATTTCGATTATTGGAGCTTCACAGGCAGGGAAATCCGTCTATATGACCTCCCTGATTCACACGTTGCAGCATGTTACGGCCGATCATTTTGATGCGGCTTGCATGCCGTTGAATGCGGAGATCAGCCGCAAGTTCCGTACGATGTATGAGGAACCGCTGTTTGAGCGAGGGGATCTGCTGACCTCTACACAGAAAGAAAAGATGCAGGAGCCTTTTATCTTCCAGTTTGTGTTTAAGGATGAGGAAAAGCCGCCACTGACGCTGGTGTTTTTTGATGTCGCCGGTGAGGGGATGGTCGATCAGGACTATCTGGGTCTGCACGGACAGCATATTAAAAACTCGGCGGGTATTTTGTTTATGGTTGATCCGCTGCAAATCCGCTCTATTCGGGAGCGTATCAAGATCAACATCGGCGACAAGCCGGGCGAGTTTGTTTCGCAATATGATGAGCCGCGTGATGTCGTACTTACGATGTTCGGTGATTTTATCGCATATCAGGAAAAAGGGAAGACGGACATTCCAACCGCCATTGTCCTGACCAAAAGCGACATGCTCACTGCGCTGGCAGATGAAGAAGGCACGTACATCAAGACGAACAGCAATATTTTTAATCCAATGGAGCACCGGAAGTATATGGATTTGGATGAGTTCGCGAACATTGATGGCGAAGTGCGACGGTTCATTGAAAAGGTGGATAAGCCGTTCAAGGGCACGATGGATGTGTATTTTACAGACACGGCCTATTTTGCGGTTTCCGCCTTGGGCAGCAATCCAGTAGATCAAAAGCTGCAAGGGCTGGTTAGTCCGATCCGTGTGGATGAGCCCTTCATTTGGCTGCTTTACAAGCTGAAGTACATTGAGGGGAGAGAATCACAGTGAGTAATTCTACCTCTCATTTGATACAGCAGCAGATGTATACACGGGAACGGCGTGGTATTTTCCGTTCAACGGAAGGCTTCGATACGGTAGCCAATTCCAAGGGGCTGGACACTTCTTTTATTAAAAAGGTGCTGCATCCCTTGTGTGTGTATGATGCTCCTGCTGCTTTAACAGCGCGTGGTGAGAAGCAGGAGAGCGTCTACCCGGAAGCCATGCATCTGGTACGGACGGAGTCAGGGGATGTGGTGCTGGGACGCAGTATCTACAAGGCAGCGGATTTTACCGGGCTGCGGAGCGCCTTTTTTACGCATAATTATGTGATTCCAGCCGGGCATGGTGAATCTCCGTCTGATTATAAGCAGTGGCTGAACACAACTTTTGTCGATGCTTATGATATTGAGCAAGGAACGGAATTGCCGGAATTGGAGCGTCTGCCGGGTGGGAGCGTATTTCCATCTGTTGACCCGTCTGCGGTGCTGTCTCAATTGCAGCTCGGTGAAGAAATGTTCAAGCAGATTTTATACGCAGTCATGATGTCGGCTACTGGCCGTAAAAAGATATATATAGCACTGAACGTTCCAGTAGAAGCGGTGGCATCTTCAGCCAAGCTGCTGCTGGGTGTGTTGTATGCGGCGCTGCCTTATGCATTTCGCAACAGGCTCGGATTTCTTACATATGCGAAGGAGCCACACAGCAGAAAAGGCATTCATTTGATGTTTGTTGAGCCTTTCAGTTTGCGTCCCGGTGATCGGAATGTGGAAAAGGATTTTGTATTTGACCTGACTAACAGTGGTCGGGTACTCAATGTGGATGCAGAGCAGGTGAGACAGCCGTATTTTGACTGGATTGCCCATACGTTGCTGACTGGCGGGACGCCGGATGATTTTTTCAAATTTGCCGAGCAAATGCTGACTGGCATGGAGGCCGGGCGCGATCTTGCGCTATCCAGCTATCACGAGCTAATTACACTGTACAGAATAGAGCAGGGAGAGCGCGGGCTATATAACGAACGGCGAATTTCCGTGCTGAGAAGCTTGACCGACTATTTATCTTCTCCCGATGCGTTGCCACGTAAAATGCGGCTGAATGACTTGTTTCTGTCGTTTTTTGATCATGAATTTGATCGGGTGAAGGATGGATATATTCCTGACGTGGGTCTGATCGACTGCTTCAAGGATTACTATAAAGTTCACGCGCGTAGCAGCGAGAATCGGTTGGTGGAATATTTGATCCGCTCGCTAAATAACGCCTATACCGCAAGAAATACGGAAGCTGTCACTTATATTTATCATACGATTGAAGAAAATCCTTCATTGGGCAAGTCGTATTTTACGAAGGTGCTGGGTAATCCGGCGCTCACGAAGCTGCTGTTTATTCCCTACATGGATAGCCAGATGAAAAGAACACCGGATGTGAAGGGGTTGCTGGCTGTCGTGTATGAATGGGGCAGTCGATATATTGAAGTATCGGCGAATGCCGATTTTCAGCTTTTGGCTGAGTCCGCATTGATGGGCAAACTGCGTGCTGAAAGAAAGCCGGTAGAGGCTGTGGCTGCTATTCATCAACGGTTGCAACAATGGGAAAGTAGTTCTACGGGGGGCCAACTTTCTCCACTGGAGCAATCCGGGTTAACGGAACGCTTGCAAGAAGCGTCGGATCGGTATTTGCTTACGGAAGTGGAGCTAAAGGAAATCTCACCTGATCAGGTCGTACAGATTCCGTTCTTTACCCGTCCTGATTTGGTGCAGTGGGTCGGGAAACTGCCAGCCCCGCTCAAGGGACAAGCGGTGCGCTTGATTGCAGCTTACGATTGGTTTAGCACGGAGAACCCGGAACCGTCAGTGCTGGAGGGTCTGGAGCCGGGCGAAGTGGAAAAGGTGCAGGACTGGGCTTACAGTTGGCTGCCCCAGCAGCTTGCGGAGGGCCATTTTGCCCGTCTGCTGCCTGCCTTCTATCGTTCCGATGGCACGGGCGAAGGAATACTGGATTTTGCTCGTCTGGTTAGCTCGATTCGCAAATGGGCGAAGGATAACGATACGATGTACCGTTTTATCCGCTGGTCGGAGGGACATGCCGAATTTGCTACGCCACGGGGCGGTTTTGAACCAGCCTACCGACGTGCGTTGCTTTTGTTCTTCCAGAAGGAAGGACGCGAAGGGCTGCATAAAAAAACGCTGTGGCGTGAATATTTTGAGCCTGCCAAGCCTGTCTTTAAAAATTTCTATATGACAGCAAGGCGTGAGACGGATACACCTTTAGTCAAAACGCTTCGTCGCTTCCGCAAGGGTGGGGTGATTTCCGGGATCGTGCTTGTCGTCATTGCAGGCACGCTAGGTGGCCTGAAAGCAGCGGGGGTAATCGGCTCGGAAGCCACGCCAGCACCTGTCACTACACCCAAGCCAGTGCAGCCGCCTGTAGTGGAGCCTACAGTACCCGTAAAGGAAGAGCCTACGGCGATTGTGACTCATGTGCCCAACACCAAGGCGACTACGAAAATGGTCAAGCTGCTGTTTGCTTTTCAAACATCGGCGGAGCAGGCGGCGTTTAAGCCTAAAAAGCTCGTCATTGTCGGTGCGGATCAAAAGGAGTATTCATACGAAAATTTTACGCTTGCTGAACAGAACGACAAGGAAGCAGCCAGTAAAGCTAACACTGGTCAGTCCGGTGACGCGAAAACCGGCAGTGCCACTACAGGAAGCACGCCAGCAGGGAGGGCTACTGGCTCAACGGTTGGTGGGGGTACATCCAGCAGAAACAGCGCTGATCAGGCCGGAACGGTGACAGGCCAATCGGGCGCAGGCACGACATCGGGGACTCCTACAGGTGGGAGCGGCACAGCAACCGATGGAACCGGAACCGACACTGACGCGCCAACCGAGTATGACCTGAAGCAGTATCCTTATCGCTCACTGCTGACCATTTGGCAACGACTGGAGCTAGACGATGCTAGTACAGTTACGGTGGGTGGAGAAGAGTACCCGCTGGTTCAAGTGAAAACCGCTGACTAAATGTTTTTTCATGTACAAGCAAAATGAAATAGAAATGAAGTAAAAGGCGGGCTTCCTTACAGGGCTCGTCTTTTACTGTAATCACTTTTAATTTTCCGAAGGTATTGACACTAGATAGGCGACTGTTTAAGATTAGTTGGAATTCAAACCATTAAAATTCAATGATTGTGGAGGTTAGTAACGAGATGGGAAGTGGAGTATATCCCGTTTGTCTCCCCTGGGAGGAAGAGAGCACGATATATTTAATTAAATGGATTTTTACAACAGTCCGCAGCGAGATTGAGACGGCCTTGCGTCCTTTGGGGCTTACCTCCCCGCAATCGCAGACGCTTTATATACTGGCAATGTCGCCTGGAGTGACCACTACGGATTTGGAAAAGCTGCTGCTTATTGATAAATCAAGCGTCACCAGCCTGGTGAACGGGATCGTTAAGAAAAACTGGGCAGTACGCAAAAGTCACCCGCAAGATGCGCGTATGAAGCAGATTTATTTGACTGAGGAAGGCTTGAAAATTCACAAGGTAGCTGAGCATACAGTTGAGCAGATTAAAAGCTCGGCAGGCGAAATGTTATCTGCGGGGGAGTTAGAGACTCTTCGAGGTCTGTTGAAAAAAATACTTCACAATTACCGTCCTGCGAACGCCCGCGTTTGAATGGATATATAGAGAAATTTGCCCGGATAGGGGTATTCAAAAGCTGAGTTATTGCAGCCTAGATAGATTTTACAGGAGAGGGAAGAGACAGAATGATAAAAGAGCAAACTTATCCCAATGCGGATAAGCTTATGCGTGTGTTGGCCTTCACACTTGTTTTTTCAGTGATGAACGCCTTTATGTTTAATGTAGTTATGCCTGTGATTCGTGAGGAATTTCATATTAGTGCTTCCGATGTGAGCTGGCTGTTGACCGGCTATATGATTGTGTATGCGGTTGGCTCCGTGACTTATGGAAAGCTGGCGGATAAATACCGTCTCAAGGATTTACTGACGTTTGGGATTATATTTTTTGCATTAGGTTCGCTTATTGGTCTGTTTGCCAATCAATTTTGGATGCTGATTGTAGCCCGTCTGCTTCAGGCCGCAGGGGCTGCTGTTATTCCGGCGACAGCTATGATCATTCCTGTCCGCTATTTCTCTGCTGAAAAAAGAGGACGCGCCTTGGGCATTACTGCAATCGGATTGGCACTGGGTACGGCGCTGGCTCCGATTATTTCCGGTTTGATTACAGGCTTTGCAAGCTGGCGCTTTTTGTTCGTTATTTCCATGCTGCCGCTTATCGCCTTGCCATTCTTTCGCAAATATTTGGACGACCAGCGTGGAGAGAATCAAAAATTTGATTTTCTTGGTGGATTGCTGCTGGGCGGAACGGTGGCCTTTTTACTGCTTTCCATTTCGCAAAGCAATATTATATTTTTTCTGGTCGGTATTGTGCTGTTTGCTCTGTTTATATGGCGGATTACTACCGCTAAAGATCCATTCATTCAGCCCAAGCTGTTCAGAAACAAGCAATATTCCTACGGATTGTTTATAGCCTTTTTGGGAGCAGGGGTCAGCTTTGGGCTGCCGTACCTGGCGCCGCAGTTTCTGAACAGTCTCAATCAGCTTACGCCTGCAACAATTGGATTGATTATGTTTCCGGCTGCTATTGCGTCGGCGTTGCTTGGTAAAAGCGGTGGGCGCTTGGCCGATAGCAAAGGAAATTCATTTCTAGTCTATACGGCAGTTACGCTTATGTTTATCTGCTTTGTCAGCTTGTCTACCTTTGTGGGCGCGTCTCCGTATCTCATTTTATTTTTGCTCATTTTCGGCAACGTAGGTCAAACCTTTATGCAGATTGCCATGTCTAACACGATTTCCCGTACCTTGTCGAGGGATCAGATTGGTGTTGGAATGGGGCTGCTGTCTCTGCTGAATTTTATTTCCGGTGCAGTGACGACCAGTATTTTGGGTAAAACGCTAGATACCTCGTCTACCTTTCATCTGAATCCTGTCGTATCCAACGTGCAGGTGTTCAATTTTAGCAATATATTTACGGTTCTTGCGCTGATTGCGCTCGCAACCATGGGACTTTACGCCTTGCAGTTTCGCCGGGGCTCACGCCACAATACGACTGCTGCCCAGCAAGGATAAACATTTTATGCAAACTCATGCCAAAACAAGGGTATAATATAGAAGGAAAAGTTCATCTACGGAAGGATGGAGTGTCCGGCATGACAAGAAACCTTCAATATATGCCCTATGGCTATGAGCCTCCAGTCGAGACGCATAAAGGGACTATGATCTATTATGATACGTTTGAACAGGTTACAGCTCGAGAGCTGGATATTTTTGCTGAAACGGGAGCTGCGTTATCCTTTAAAAAGCTGGTACTGTACCCTTTACATGAGGAAACAGTCAGAAGAATGTGGAAGCAGCCGGTTCGCTCTTATTATAAGCGGGTGGACGACCTTGGGGAGTGGCAGCGGGAGCAGGCTTTGAGTGCTGTCGTAATCGAGAGCTGGGAAGGTAAACGCAAAAAGTATACGCCGATTGAAGCAGCAATCCGTTTTCTGGCAGAAAAATATACTCCCCCGCTTTTTCTGTATATGAGTCCTGAAACTGCAAATTTGTGTGCATCCTATGCATCGTTTGATGAATGGATCAGAAACGTCAGATTGGTGCTTTCGACCGAACCATCAGAACTTCATCCGAAGCTGGCACAGTACCGTAATCGCTGGAATACAGTAGAAGAAGCGATAAACCGTCAGTCAAAGGTTGACAAAGAGCACCATGAATTATAGAATAGAACTAATCGTAAAAATTACTATTGTAATTGAATACCATGTATTCCATTTAAGGAGGAAGAGAAATGCGCGTAATTGTTACCTTGGCATGCACCGAATCTGGTGACCGCAACTATACAACAACCAAGAACAAAAGAAATCATCCGGAGCGTCTTGAAATGAAAAAATACTCTCCGCGTCTGAAAAAGTATACGATTCATCGTGAAACTAGATAATGTAGGTTTGCTACATAGCAGCCTGAATTGTTTTGCGTCCTGAACGAAGCCTGAAATCTAATGAATATAGGGCTTCATGAAAGGAGCCATGGCATGGTCTCTCCACTTCATGATGAAGAAATCGTGTTAAGTTTGCAAAAGCCTGCGTTATGGAACCGGCGAAAACTTGAATTAGTCCAGTGGATAGAGCGTCCAAAGATAAAGCTTACGCCTAAGCGAATAGCTTTTTTTCATGGCTGTACGATAGATGCGGAGCTGCACGGTACGCTTTGCCTTTTGAATCGAAAGCACGTGGCAACCGAGTTCTCCTGTGCTGGTGTCAGCATTTGGGACGAGCCGGAGGACCATTCACTATATGCTTATATAACGATGAAGGCTGACGAAAGATCCGGAGCGTTCATGCAATGGGCGATGCGATATATGCGGCATCGTTTGCTTGTCGTTTACGAACCTGAGCGCAACCGTTACGATCTGTCGTCTTTTTTTCTGGGACATAACCGTTCCTTTTGCCAACTGATGGAGTATTGCGCCAGTACATTTGAGTTTGAACCAATAAAATGATATGAAAGCTTAGGTGAATAATATGAAAAAAGATCTTCATCCAACATTGAACAAAGTTATCTTTTTGGACCCTAGCTGTGGATTCTCTTTCCTGAGTGCTTCCACTAAGTATTCCCAAGAAACGATGGAATGGGAAGACGGCAACACATACCCGGTTATCCGTGTAGATACCAGCTCCGCTTCTCACCCGTTCTTCACTGGTAAACAAAGAAACGTGGATATCGGTGGACGTGTGGATCGCTTTAACAAAAAATATAACCTTTAGAACAAGACGAGCGTTATGTTCACGGATTATACAAATAATTCGTGAACATCGCTTTTAAAAAACACCTCCTGCAGATGCAGGAGGTGTTTTTGTCTTAATCCAGACATGTCATTTAAAGCGAAATGAAGCACTGCTCCCATTGATCAGCAATGGATGCTTTGTCCAGATGCTCCCCAATGAGCGTGACGTACCCCTGACTCACGGGGAGTGCAGTGGGTTGCCACTCCAAATGACTTCCTGAATATTGCAAAAGCATTGTACCTTCGTGTGGAAGCACGCAATAGCCTTTCGCCCGAAGCAGCGAGGAACCGAGCCCGGTCAGGAAGCTTTCCAATCGTTGCTTTTCCAATGGCTGTGGAGAATATTGATGCAGCGTTAAGCTCTCCAGACGGGAAAACGAATGGGGCTGGTTTGGATCGTAGCTGTGGCTATGATTGTGCGCAGAAATAACTTTGAATGCCGTACTTCTGGAGATACTGCCGGGTCGTTCGATACTTTTGGCGGAAATAGGGGCGGACGATGCGGCTGCATCGGTTCGCTGAGCCTGTGCTGATTCAGGTTGAGGTACCTGTACAGGTTTTGCGGCAACGGATACGGAAGCCAGAACAGGCTCCAGCAGTGGTTCAAGGTCAACCCGACTATATTCAGCGGTTTGCAGCTTGGCCGTATCGTTGAGCTTGCGAATACTCTTGATGACCTTCGTTACTTCACGGGTACTAGCCGCATCTGTCTTGTTCACCACAATGAAGTCTGCGTTGCGAAGTTGCCCGTGCAGGGTCCGAACCAGCTCTTTGTCAGCGGTGAAGCGGCTGTTGTATTCATGAAAAAGCTCAGCGTCCACAACACTGATGCTGTGAACCAGATAAAGCCGATCCGCCAGCAGCGGGGAGCGAAGCTCTTCCAGCACTTGCTCAGGGTTGGCTACCCCTGTGGTTTCCATGAAGATCAGATCCGGCTCCTGACTGAGCAGGGTGTGTAGAGCGCCTGCCAGCTCACTTCTTTTGCTGCAACAAATGCAGCCCTCCAGCAGTCCTTCCACCGATACGTCGGGCATTTCTTCAGAAATAATGGCGCCGTCTACATCATATTCACCCATTTCGTTCATTAATACAGCGGGACGGAGCGGAATTTGCCGGGTATGGGCCAGCAGGCGCAGAAGCAGTGTCGTTTTGCCGCTGCCAAGAAAACCGCTGATTAATATCACAGGAACCTTGTTCATCATTATTCCTCCTTGTTAGGGTTAGTGTGTTGCATTCAATCGATCAAAGGTGGCTACCGAATCTGCCTGGGTATAAACATAAGGGGATTCCGGCTGTGCCACAGTGGTTATTTTCTCGGATCGAATTTCGAGTACGGGGGTATTGCCTTTCTGTGTGGCATGTAATGTGCCTTCAATGGTCACCCACGTATCCTTGTCAAAGGACGGGACCTTCTTGGATTGGACGATGATTCCGAATGGCATGGCATCGGCAGTACAGCACATGACAAGGAACCTTCCCACCGCAAATAGACCTTTGCCCGGCAGGCTGCCGTCTTTGTAGACAAAGCCAGTCACCTGCACCTTTTTTCCTTCAAAAGCGTGCTTATACAATTCGATGGCTCCAATGGTTTCGGAAAAAATCTCCGGTTTGATTTGTATGATCGGTTGCTGATATAGACGTTTCGCCAGCTCGGCAAATTCTACGTTGTACTTATCAGGCGGAACGAACAGCTTATCCAGTGTTTCCTGACTCCATTTTCCCCCTGGAGGGGGCGAAGATGGCGCAAGAGAGGTGGTCGATAAAATGGAGGAGGTCGGTGCTTTCGTGGTCTGTATATCTGTTTTGCGCCGGATCTCCGGGTTGGGATACGTGAAGGACATGCCTTTTTTGGCTGCCATATCACTGCCAAGTGCCTGATTGGGCAGCAGCGAACCGAATAGCAGCGGAATGAGCAGCATTCCATATACAAGCGTTTTTTTGAACCAGCTTTGCGGCAACGGATGCTCGCAATCACATAAATCCTCACCTTCTCGCTCTCCGGCTATGCCGTGCCATGCCATGGCCAGAGCGATAAACAGCAGGGGCACGGGACAAAGCAGGAGCAGCTTTTGCATTTGCGGAGCCAAGTAGTAATGAAGGGAATTCGAGCGGCTCAAGGTGATGATATACACAGCCAATCCAAACATGAGCAAGGAGCGCATGCCATACTGCCAGCGGATGCTAAAGGTTGAATTCACGTTCGTATTCACCTCCCCAATAACCATTCAGCAGCCATAGAACCCACCAGGACGAACGAAACAATGAGCAAGCACAGAACGGCGACAAATTTGGTGCGGAAGGTGCTTAGCAGCATAAGCGTACCTTTGAAATCCAGCATCGGGCCGAGTACAAGAAAGGATGCCAGCGGGCCCAGTGTAAAGGTATGCGAAAAAGCAGTAGCCACAAAGGCATCGGAGGTGGAACACAGGGACAGTACGTAGGCAAAACCCATCATAAAGGCGTACGAACCAGCCGTTTCACCGCTTAACGAAAGCATTTCATCCCGTGGGATGAAGGTCTGGATGGAGGCTGTCAGCAACGCGCCGATAATGAGATATTTGCTCATATCCAAAAATTCGTCGCCAGCATGTACAAAAAAGTCCCGCCATGTGCGATTGTGGCGATGAGTCTGGTTGTTCTGCTTTGGCTGGTTAAAAGAGAGCAACGAACGTTTGAGCGGATGCACACGCACAAAGGCATACACGATCAGCCCAATGATCGCGGAAACGACTAAGGCCAGCCCCATTCGAACGGCAGTGACCTCGGGATGGGAAGGGAAAGCCATCATCGTCGCAGCCAGCACCACGGGATTGATAATCGGCCCGCTTAAAATAAAGGTGATGCCCATATAGGCAGGCATTCCTTTGAGCATCAATTGGCGAACGACAGGGATCATGCCGCATTCACAGATGGGAAACAGCAGACCCAGCAAAGAGGCCAGCAGGACACCCGGCACAGGATGCGCAGGCGCTATTTTGCGAATCCATGTTTCCGGTACGAGCCATTGTAAAAGGGATGAGACAAGTACACCGATTAGGAGAAACGGGACAGCTTCCAGAAAGATGCCCATAAATACCGTTTTTAACGGTTGTAGTTGACTCATATCTAACGAACGAAGCCATCGGGGAGATAGCGTAACAAGCACAGGGATGAGAAAGGCAAACGGAATCATAAAAGGCAGCATCTTCAACAGCGTACTGGTTTTCATTCCACGGCTCCTTGGAAATAAGGGTTCTTATCTACATCCTATGCGTGTAATGGGACAAACATGCCCGCTGGTAGCGTCTGGAGTACTCCTTTATGGACAAGTTCAAGCGTGGTCATCTATATAATTGTGTTCTTTAATTGGACAATGTGACTGTGTTAATTAGTAAATATTACGATTAAACTTCAACAAACGATTGCAAGAAGGAAATTTTTACGGTACGATCCTTATTAAAACGTTGTAAAGACAAGGAGGATTTTATGATACCGATTGTTGTTTTATCCGGATTTCTGGGCAGCGGTAAAACAACTCTTCTTCAGCATGCGCTGGCTTACTATAAAGGGCAGGGACTCAAGCCGGCTATTTTGATGAATGAGTTGGGCGATGTTAATTTGGACGGCAGTCTTGTGAACGGCCAGGCTCCCACGAAGGAAATGCTTAGTGGCTGCATATGCTGTACCATTCGCGGAGATTTGGGCGTTGAGCTGATGAACCTTGCCGAGGAATATAACCCGGACGTGATTATTGTAGAATGTACCGGAGTGGCTAATCCGATGGAAATTGTAGATGCCGTGACAGATGCCTCTATCTATTCCTCTATGATCTTACAATCTGTTATTACGGTGGTGGATGCGCGTCAATTTTTGGATTTTGCCTCAGGTCACGAGAGAAACAAGTCGTATCGCCTGATGCAGGATCAGCTTCGATGCGCTTCCAAGCTGATTATTAACAAGACCGATTTATTGGCTGCGGGGGAGTTGCAGAAGGTACAGGCCCTCGTAAAAGAATTAAATCCGTATGCGCTGACGGTGAGCACGCAACGGAGCGACGTGGACGCGGATACTTTTTTCTCCATTCAGGGAGAGGATCGTATGGACGTTTCGCGGCAAAAGGAGTCCATAGCCGATAGCGGAAATGATCATTATCATTCGGAAAATCATCTACACGCTCATGATCATGGAGACCATGCAGACCATCACCATCATGACCATGACCACGAACATGGAGAGCATTATCATTCCTACGACCATGTAGTTGTTCACACGCATTTCTTTGGACAACCTGTGCCACGCTCCGAGTTTGAACAGTTGTTTCGCAGTTTGCCAGCTGAAATTTACCGAGCCAAAGGAATTGTGCGTTTTCTGGAATCAGAGGGTCAGATGATGTTCCAGTTTGCCTACCGGGAGTTGGAAATCATTCCGATTCGCCCGCAGAAGCCGGTGAATGATGTAGCTGTCGTCATGGGCGAAAATTTCTCTGCTTCCGAGATCGAAGAACGGTTGAGAAAGCTGGAAGCGGCCGAAGAACCGTTGACTGGTTTATGACCCCAGGAACTAGCGGCATTTATCCGTCAAAACATAATTCTCGCGCTAACGTAGCTGGAAAGCCTGCTTGGGGATTTACCACGATTTTGCTGCTGCTGACTGGAGGGTTGATGCTGTCGGTCACACTCGCCGTCATGCTTGGTCCCGTAGCAGTTGCACCGGGAACAGTATGGCGAATTGCGCTGTCCCATCTTCCCTGGCTGGATCAATGGATACCCGTGACATGGACGAAGCCGGAGCAATATATCGTTTGGGAAATCCGATTTCCGCGCGTGTTGCTAGGTGTCGTCGTAGGAGCAGGACTTGCTGTTACAGGTGCGGCTATTCAGGCCTTAATTCGTAATTCGTTAGCTGATCCCTATATTTTAGGAGTCTCGTCCGGGGCTTCGGTGACAGCGACGCTGGTGATTGTGTTTGGAGCTTTCGGATTCCTGGGCCGACTTGCGCTGCCTTTATCTGCTTTTATAGGTTCGCTTGCTGCGATGCTCATGGTATTCGCATTGGCTCGTGTGGCTGGACGCATATCGACGACCCGCTTGCTCCTGGCAGGGGTGGCGGTGTCCATGATGCTGTCGGCTGTGACCAACTTTATCGTCACTATGGCCCCGAATGAAAAAGGCATTCGTGACGCGATGTATTGGATGATGGGAAGTCTGGCAGGCGCTCAATGGGATACGCTTCTCATTCCAAGCCTCATTATAGCGGCTGGAACGGTTGTCCTGCTTACCCGATATCGATCGCTGAATGCTTTACTAACGGGTGAAGAGGCCGCCGTAACGCTCGGTGTGAACGTACAGGCGTTTCGTGTATTGCTGGTTGTCGTGGCTTCACTTTTAACCGGGGCAGTCGTATCGGTCAGTGGCTCGATTGGCTTTGTCGGGCTTATGATTCCGCATATCGTCAGGCTGATGGTGGGATCGGATCATCGACGTGTCCTGCCCGTCAGCTTGTTGGCGGGAGCTATCTTTGTCGTGTGGGCAGACGGATGTGCTCGGCTCGTGCTGGCTCCACAGGAACTGCCGATTGGTATTGTGACGGCTGTGTGCGGAGGACCCTTCTTTGTATGGCTGCTGCGGCGCAGTTCTTATTCGTTTGGAGGCGAAAAATGAATATAGAAGTCGAACACGTGACCTTCAGTATTCACGATAAACGGCTGATCGACGGCATCTGCCTCCAGGTAAAAACGGGGGAACTGGTCGGACTGATCGGTCCGAACGGCAGCGGCAAATCGACGTTGCTCAAAAACATGTACCGTGTGCTAAAGCCTGACAGCGGTTTGGTTACGCTGGATGGCCGGGATATGCTAGAGATGAAGTACAAGGAAACGGCCCGGCAAATGGCTGTGGTGAGTCAGGATGCACCGCAAGCGTTTGATTTTTCAGTACGAGACATCGTCCTGATGGGTCGCCATCCACATAAGAAACTGCTGGAAGCAGACACTGCCGTCGATCATGAGCTGGTCGAGCAGGCGCTGGAGCGGGTAGGCATGGATGCTCAGGCGGATCAGGGCTTTGCCACCTTGTCCGGTGGTGAAAAGCAACGGGTACTGATTGCCAGAGCGTTGGCCGGACAGGCCAAATTTCTCATTTTGGATGAGCCGACGAATCATCTGGATATCCGGTATCAGCTGCAAATTCTGGATTTGGTCAAAGCGCTACAGGTAACCACACTGGCTGCGCTGCATGATTTGAATTTGGCGGCATTTTATTGTGACCTAATTTATGTATTAAAAGAGGGCAAGGTGGTAGCCTCTGGCATAACGGATGAGGTGCTTCAGCCCGACCTGCTGCGCGGTGTATTCGGGGTAGAGACAGAAATCTGCATTCATCCGAAAACCGGGAAGCCGAGTATTACCTTTTTACCGGATTCCCTCAGGAGCGGAGACAATCTATGACGTTAACAGAATGCAGCTATTGTCATTTTACCTATGATGAATGAAAAAGGAGCAGAGCATATGAAAAAACATAGAAAATCCGCAATATCGCTTGTCATGCTCGCATTGGCGGTGCTGTTGTTGTCAGCCTGCGGAGCCGGGAATACGGCTCATAAATCCGGTTCATCCGCAACTGAACAGCAGCCTGCTGCATCGCAATCGGCGACAAAGGAAGCATCCGTGGAGCTTGAAAATATGGGTGTTAAAATGGTATTTCCCGAAGCGCCCAAACGTGCGATTACACTAAATCAGCACGCGACGGAGGTTATGCTGGCGCTTGGACTGGAGTCCTCCATGGTGGGCACGGCCTACTTGGACGATAGCATTTTACCGGAATATAAAGCTCAATATGATAAAATCCCGGTGTTGGCCAAGCAGTACCCGTCCAAAGAGGTATTTATGGCTGCTGCGCCGGATTTTGCCTATGCGGGCTGGAAGAGTGCCTTTAACGACAAAAATCTCGGCTCTCGTGAGGAGCTTGCCAAACAGGACGTGACGACCTATGTACAGGAATCATCAAACAAGCCGGGTCCCACATTAGAAGACGTATATCAGGACATACTAAATATTGGACGTATTTTCCGGGTGGAGGATCGTGCGAAAAAGCTGGTAAGCAGTATCCGTGAACAAGTGGAATCCATTCAGACTCAGATCGGTACTGTAGAAAAAGCGCCAAAGGTATTTGTATATGACAGCGGCGAAGATAAGCCCTTTACGGCTGCCAACAACTATTTGACCTCGCTGATTAAAAGTGTGAAAGCTAAAAATATTTTTGATGATGTAGACAAAAGCTTTGCCGAGGTAAGCTGGGAAGAAGTTGTGAAGCGCAATCCTGACGTCATTGTGATTCTGGATTATGGAGATACCTCGCTGGCGGATAAAGAGAAGCTGCTGCTGAGCAAGCCGGCGCTCGCTGGTGTAGAAGCGATCAAAAACAAACGATTTGTAGTGCTGCCTCTGTCCGCAGCAGCTGAAGGCGTGCGTGCGCCGATCGCGCTGAAAACCTTGGCTTCCGGCCTGTACCCGGACAAAGTAAAGTAAACGAGCAAAAGACCTGCAAAACATTGACGAACCTTTCCTAAACTGTTAAACTTGCTAATGCGTAAAGGTTACGTTTATCAAACGCTTGTTTTTTTATTATCTAATCGTAATAATTACGGTAGATGGTTTAATGAGAATAAACGACCTGGAGAATCTGCGCGGAGGCATGTCGTTCAGATGGCTCCAGGCTTTTTAAAGGAAAGGGAGATTTGCGTCATGTTATTAGCCTCACTGGAACAAGTTACATTTGGCTACGGGGACGTTCCTAACCTGGTGGATGCCAATGTTGAAATTTTTTCTGGCGAATTTGTGGCCATTACCGGGCCAAATGGGGCTTCCAAATCGACAATGCTCAAATTGTTGCTCGGTTTGCTTCAACCTTGGAAGGGCAAGGTGTTTATGTCCGACCGCACAGGTGAGGGCAAGAAGCTTGTTGTTGGATTCGTATCGCAGCAAATTGCTGCTTTTAATGGCGGATTTCCAAGCACCATCCTGGAGTTTGTCCGTTCCGGAAGATACACTCATGGCTCATGGTTGCGCCGTATGCGGCCCGAGGATCATGATCTGACAGAGCAAGCGCTTCGTCAGGTAGGCATGTGGGATTTGCGTCATCGTAAAATCGGCGAGCTGTCCGGTGGACAGAAGCAGCGCATCTGTGTGGCACGAGCGCTCGCTCAGGAATCGGATTTGCTCATTTTGGATGAGCCCACGACCGGAATGGATCAGGAAAGCCGCCATCACTTCTACGATCTGATGAATCAGCAGGTTAAGGAATATGGAAGAACCGTAGTCATGGTTACCCATGGACTATCGGAAGTGCAACATTATCTGGATCGTATTATTGAACTTGAGAGGAAGGAAGATGGCGGATGGAAATGCTGCACTACGACTTCATGCAGCGGGCATTTTGTGCCGGTGGGGTAATTGCACTGCTGGCCTCGGTGCTTGGAGTGTACCTGATGCTGCGGCGTCAGGCTCTGATGGCGGACATGCTATCGCATGTATCACTGGCAGGGGTGGCAGCGGGTGCCTATTTGGGCATTAATCCGACAATAACCGGTTTTATTGTAGCTATAATCGGAGCGATTATCGTTGAATACGTCCGCAGGTCTTATAAAACGTACAGCGAGATTTCTGTGGCAATTATTATGGTAGGCGGCCTGTCGACGGCTGTGATTCTAATGAACCTGAATCAGAGTATTAATAAAGGCTTTTCCGCTTATTTGTTCGGTTCAGTGGTGGCGGTCAATCAGACAGAGCTTATGTTGATGATCGCAGTCGCTGTGATCGGGGGTATTTTCTTTTTCGTATTTCGGCGTCCTTTGTATCAGATTACCTTTGATGAAGAAACGGCGAAGACAAACGGCCTTCCTGTCAAATCTATTTCATTTGCGTTTAGCATTTTGACAGGGATGATTGTAGCTGCTGCAATGCCGATTGTCGGTGTGTTGCTTGTCTCCTCACTGATTGTGCTACCGGCTGCATTGGCGATTCGAATTGCACCTAGCTTTGCCGCAGCCATCTGGATATCTATGGTGACCGCATTGATCGGGGTATTTTCGGGTTTAACTGCGTCGTATGAACTGAGTACACCCCCAGGGGGGACGATTGCCATGGTGCTGTTATTATTCCTGATCGTGGGAATCGGTATTCAAAAGCTGGTCCGCAAACTGGGTAAGCAGCAGGCTTCCCGGCAGAAGAATGCAGCACGCCAGTGAATGAAACAGTTCGTTTTCTGAAAAACCAAACAAATAAAGGAGTTATGAACATGAATACATGGTTCAAAAAATCATTCGTATTGTCTGCGGGACTGGCACTTATTTTGTCCGGCTGCGGAGCCAAATCTGATAATACAGCTACCAACACTCCCCAAACCGAGCCGAATCAGGCACAAACGACGGACAGCGGCAAAAAGCTGAAAGTGGTTACCACTTTTTATCCGATGTATGAGTTTACAAAGCAGGTCGCTGGAGATCATGCTGATGTAACCGCGCTGATTCCTGCTGGTGCGGAGCCGCATGACTGGGAGCCAAGCGCCAAAGATATGGCACAGGTGAAGGATGCCGACGTTTTTGTATATAACGGTATCGTCGAAGGCTGGGCAGAGCAGGCTTTGAGCAGTGCGTCTAACGACAAGCGTGTTGTGGTTGAAGCAAGTAAAGGGCTGAACCTGATGGAAGGTACTGCTGAGGAGGAAGAAGGAGAAGCACACGCTGAGGAAGGTCATAGTCACGATCATGTGCTGGATCCTCACGTATGGCTTGATCCGGTATTGGCCCAAAAGGAAGTAGAGTCCATTAAAGCGGGTCTTATCTCTGCAGATTCTGCGAACAAAGCAGATTATGAAAAAAATGCTGATGCTTACATCGCTAAATTGAAAGAGCTGGATACCGAGTTTAAAACAGGTCTGAAAGATGTAAAACGCAAAGACTTTATTACCCAGCATACTGCTTTTGGTTACTTGGCTAAGCAATACGGCCTGACCCAAGTGGCGATTTCCGGACTATCTCCGGAGCAAGAGCCTACACCGGACAAGCTGGCGGGCATTATCAAATTTGCCAAAGAGAATAATGTGAAAACGATTTTCTTTGAAACCCTTGTTGATCCAAAGGTCGCTGAGACCGTAGCTACTGAAATCGGTGCAAAAACCGATGTACTGAACCCACTCGAAGGACTGACGGATGAAGACAAACAGAAGAACCTCGATTACCTTGGCGTTATGAAAAACAACCTGGAGGCTTTGAAAAAGGCCCTGAATGAATAAGACTGTAAACTGACATTGGAACGACTCCAGTGTCAGTTTTTTATGTCTATATAAGCTGAACTCAAAAGTTACCTATCGTGCCACTGCGCATCTGGATGGTGCTTCCCATCGCCACCGCTTCGCTTGTACAGCACCATTCCAGCTACTTCGTTTTAATGTGCATCTTTCGAGTTTAAATTATAAATACACAATAATAAATAAATACACAATAATAAATAAATACCAAATAATGGACTATTACGATTTAATCGCGGAGTTAGCAGCCTGTCTGTATTTTTTACAAGCTTATCTAGACCTTGAATGTACTTTTGACAATCAGAGCCTTAGTAAAATCGTATTTTACAACTTTATTATTATATTTACTTATTACTATAAGCAGTTATCTCTACATGTAGAGCATAAAAAAAACGATCTATCTCCATTAGACAGGAGTGTGATCGTTTTTTTCGTTGCGTGGGATATATTCCAGAACATCGCTCAGGCTATGTCTCTGACCTGTAAGTTCTTCTAATGTGTCGAGAATATGACTTAATGTTTCCAAATCTATGCGTTTTGTCTTACCATCGCACATATCGTAAATTAAGTTCGGTCGAACTTTTGCTTCGCGAGCCAAGGCATTTTTTGTGATTCCTGCTTTGACCAATGTTTCTTCTAACTTTATGCTTATCGCCAAAAATAATCACCTCTTATCAATTATTTTACCCTGTTAGTAAGCATTATGAAATAATCATAATATTTATAAAAAATCTTTTTTTAACAAAAGGAATTATTAATTACATTTGCTCGGTTATAGGTTAAGTTTTGATCTGGTTAAATAAAATTTTTTAGAAAAGAGGAGAAGAACATGTCAGACATTGCTGTGCTTGAGAAGATTGTGATTGTTCATGTATGGGAAGAGGAAGATCTTGATTATGAAACGAGTGAGGCTTCTTATTAAGCCAGGCTATGCTGTGTATGTTCTAACTGGCGCTGTTCATTTGGCAAGAGTGGAGAGAATTTATCAAACGGGTTTGCATCGTTTTTACGTGGAGGATCGTAGCACTGCATCTATTCAATTAGCATCTTGTGTAACAGGAGATATACCTGTAAAGATACAAGAAATTGTTATGAAGCTATTGAGTAAAAATGCATTAGATTGGCTTACTTGTGATGTAATGCATGGTATGATAGGGGGTTTTGAATTTGAAACATTATAATATAGGCTACATATTCCAAAGTTAGAAATCCTAAAGAAATAGAAATTGTCAATCAAAACGGGTTCGTAAATTCACATGAAAAACGGAGTAGGCGGAATGGTGCTGTACAAGTGAAGCACCATCCGTTTGCGGAACGGCACGATAGGTAACTTTTAAGTCCTGCTTATATAGTGCAAAGGTTCCAGTGGATACCTAGTACTTTATGATCTTCACCCTACAGGAATAATTTACGTCATTATGAAAACCTGTTTTGAAAACTAATTCAATAGTATCTAGTTTAAAATTCCGTTTGTAATCCATTGGTAACGTTTTTATTTTTAACAGAATTTTTCTATTAACTTCGGATATTATTTCACCGATATTGAAACTGGATATGCATTTTGTTCAGCAGTCAGCATCTGAATGAAGAAGTATGATATATAAAACGACAGGAGAGATTACCTTGGCAACAATTATAGTCGTCGACGATTCTTTATTTATGCGATCTGTGCTTAAGGATATTTTTTTGGATTTGGGTCACTCTGTTATTGCGGAGGCGGAAAATGGGTATGACGCTGTTTTGAAGTACTCGAACCTTCGTCCAGATTTAATCACCATGGATATCAATATGCCCAAGATGGATGGACTTGAGGCTGTTGAAAAGATTATAGGGCTTGATCCTCATGCTAAAATTTTAATGTGTTCTGCTTTGGGTCAGCAAGAAGCGATTATCAAAGCATTTCAGGCAGGTGCAAAGGATTTCATTGTTAAACCATTTCAAATGGAGAGAGTTGTGAACGCAATCACAAAAATATTTGGTAGTTGATTGATCGGGTTAACCGTACCCATTCATGATGATGGCTGCAATCCATAAGTTGAACAAAAGAGCATCTCTATGACATAAGATTTTAATTTACATAAATATGAAGCACTTTGAAATGAGTAAGAAGGTTGTGATTTAAATGAATGTGGAGATGAATAGGATGAGTAATCGGGTTTTGTCTCAAAAGGTATTTATCGATGAACTGATCACCACGATTAGGAAGGGAGGGCTTGTCCCGGTAAGTTATGAACACCTCATTAGCGAGCAACGAGAAAGAATAGATGCTCTTAACAGTGAACTTACCGCGCGTATAGAGGGGGTGGAAACGGATTTAATTCCTAATGCGACATATTCCATCCCCTTTTCCAATGGTGACATTATTTTTCTTGCTCGTTACATTGTACTCATCGGGGACAACACCGAGGGTTACTTTGTTTTTTACAGAGCTGAAGAATGTGAAAGTCCGGAAGAGTATCATTTTATAACAAGCTCTTACCAGCTTCCGCATTTGTTGCCTGAATTATCTCTTATGCTAAAAGAACATAGCGCTAATGAGCCTGTTGATATCCTGACTTATTGGAATGGCCAAGCCTATCCATTGAAAAGCTTGAATAAAGAGGATATCAAGCTGTCCACCTACGAATTTTAATCCCGCACCAGCGGTTTAATTCTGGAGAAGTAAGGAGCCGTTGCCGCTTTGCGACAATCATTCTGCCCTCTTCGCCATTTTCAGTAAGCCTCATTTGGAGGAAAGACATTCTAGTCAATCTACTCGATTGTGGGTCAATGCACCTGTCAATCGGAACGTTAAATGGCAAGCCCCTTATCACTTGGAGGCTTGCCACTTTTCCAATGTTAAGAACTGTCCAACTTCGAGGGAGTGTTTAAATATTGAATTAGTTGTGGACGTGCTGTGATTCGTTATTATTTAGGTGAATATTCGTTTACTTCGAATGTCAAAATTTTATTGAATATTACATAGTCTTTGCGGTTGTTGAAAGGGCCCTTGTTATTGGTATGTCTATCAATGGCGAAGAAAGAAGCACCCCGTCCGGCATCTTTAGCGTCATACCACTGAATGAAAGAGGCTAGTTCCTTCTTGCTTATATCAAATTCTTTTTCAAGCCCGTTATCCATAGTCACAACCAGAATTGCACGGTCACCACTCGGCTGTGAGGGTTCGGACGGTTCAGAGGGCTCTGACGGTTCAGAAGGTTCAGAAGGTTCAGAAGGTTCAGAAGGTTCAGGAGTTGGCGCTACCTCGACAGGTTTAAAGGGAAGTAACGACCCATCAGTATCAATTGCATATATAAATAAATAGTTGGGTGTATTATTTACAAATTCAACAGAGTGTTCTCCCTGAGGCAAGTTTAATTTTTCGTACATGATTTTACGGGCTGCTACGTCACTTCCAGTCAAAGAAAAGTTATCAACCTTAACACCATCTATAATGACATCAATGCTGCTAGAACCAGACCACCAAGTGGTAGAAATTAATCTTAATTTAGTACCTTTAAAATTAAACTTTAGACTTGTTCCAGATTTTTGCCAGGGAGAAGTCCAGGTTATTGGGCCGGTATTATCACGAAACCAATTACCACCAAGATAGGTGATCTCGGGCGTATTCGCTTCATAACGAGACCATCCTTCTTCCGGTTTATTAAGGACATCCCCCGTAGCCGCGGCATATATGCTGTGGCTAGTACTAAAAAAAGAGAACCATCATCCAAACCATCGTGAATAAAGTTAGCTTTACAAATTTCATAATCATTATACTCCTTTAAATTTTATTTTCTTACCAAGACTACAAAAAATGAAAAGTATTGTCTAAACATTAATGCCTATATTTATAAATAAATGCTTATAAAACCCATATATATTGGAGTTTGGAATATTCTACGTTCCAGGATATAGGCTTCAATGCTATGATGTTCTATTGCATATGGGCTGGAATTACGATTGGGAAGATCCACTTTTTGATGTCAAAGCGTGTTAAATAATCCCCTGAGAGCATCACATTCTCTTAGGGGATTATTTAACATTGATAATCAAACGCATGTTCGCATATAATACAAACAAACGTTCTGATAAGGAGTGAAGGAGCATGCTGGAAAAATACGTGGGACAGATCGTGGAAATCGTGTATATGGACCGGAAGGGCAAGCTGTCTCAGCGGCGCATTGAGGTGCATCGTGTGCGGAATGGTTTGATACGGGCCACCTGTTTACAGACAGGCCAGCCACGCGTTTTTCGATTAGATCAGGTACTGGCATGGCATCCGGTAACCAGAACAGCATAGGAGGCGTTTACGATGGGGAAAAAGCTTGAAGGGAACGGCATATGGGAAAGCTCTCGCATGATCTTGCCTGAGCATCGGGATGCATATTTGCGACTGATGAAGGAGCAGGGGAGACGCGGCAAGCCGACACTGGACGATCAGGAAATGCAGCAGATTGAGCAGGCGATCATCGTTTCCTATAACGAGCGGAAGCCCATTACGCTGCGGGTATTCAATCCATTTGATGACGAGGAGCTGTGCGGGTTTGTGACGGTGATTAACACGAGTCGGCGGGAAGTGAAGCTGTCCCGTGGGGAAGAGGATTTTAGCTGGATTAAGCTGGAGGAAATTATAAAGGCAGATATATGAGCATTATGAATCAGTAATGGTAAAAGGAGGGGTTCAGTTGAAAATAAGTAAAAACAATGCCGAACATTATATATGGGGAGACCAATGTGATGGTTGGCGTTTGGTGAAAAATAAGGATTTGAGTATTATTCATGAGCGTATGCCCGGGAATACACACGAGGTCAGACATTATCACCATCATGCACGCCAATTCTTCTTTATTTTATCAGGTACAGCCATACTTGAAGTGGATGGTGAACGAATCGAATTATGGTCTCAGGAAGGCTGTGAGGTTCCTCCTTTGGTCCCTCATCAAATGTTTAACGAAACGAATGAGGATGTTGAGTTTTTGGTGATCTCTCAGCCTGCGAGCAGCGGTGATCGGGTCCTGACTGAAAAATAATATTTCGGCAGACCTAATCAAGCGAAGTTTGACAAGTATTCATTAGTACCGAAGAAATGCTAACTTTGGCTACACATATTCATGCGAGCAAGGGGCTACGACATTTTATCCATTTGGTTGGGTTCAAAAGCCCTTTTGATGGATGAAAGGCAACAGAGCCCGACGATGATAGAGCTGGGAACGAATATGGCGAAGGAGCTTCGGGTCCATAAACCGTTGGGTTCGATTTCACCCGTTTGGCTATCCAACATACTGGGTACTCCACTTGGTCGAAAGCTGGGTATTCCGAAGGAATCACTCGATTTTATCGTGGACGTGGACTACCCATTAGATGCAACGCGGCGGATTCACCATAAATCCGGACTGACTGGAGGCCGTTCGTGCCTTCGCGGTGGAGTGCCGAAATGAAGAATCTATCCATCTGCACGATGCTATAGCGAAAATCTCATATGAAAAACCGCGCTCCTGATTCTGTCAGGAAGAAATACCAAAGAACTACAGTGAAAATGGTCGAAATGACGATTTTCATTGTGGTTTTTTATTCTATTTTAGGAATTAAAAACAGTTTTTGTCCAAATTCCGGTCTGAAATGTCCATGGAAACAGGATATTTATTCCATATAATAAGGAGGTGAATTAATTGAAAATGATTATCAATATCAAAGGAGCGATAGAGTTGCCAAAAGCTACTACTGCTATCTCGCAAAACACCCGTTATCTGGAGAGTCAGGCTGCACGGGAATCCAATGCCAGATCCTACCCCCGTCGTATCCCCATTGCCATCGCCGAAGCAGAGGGCATCCATGTCAAGGATATGGATGGAAAAATTTATTACGATTGCCTGGCCGGGGCCGTAACTTTAGCACTCGGTCATAATCATCCGGTGGTCATTGAGGCGATCAGGGAGCTGCTGAATCACAAGCGTCCGTTGCATACGCTCGATTTGACTACTCCGGTGAAGGAGCAATTTGTAGAAGAACTGTTCGCCAGTCTGCCTCCTGAATTTGCCCGTCAGGCGAAAATTCAATTTTGTGGCCCGACCGGGGGAGATGCGGTGGAAGCTGCGATCAAGCTGGTCAAAACGGCTACGGGCCGCCGAAGCATTTTTTCCTTTCAGGGAGGTTATCATGGATCAACCCACGCTACGATGAGTCTCAGCGGTACTTTGGGGCAAAAAGAGCGAGTACAGGGCTTGATACCGGATGTTCATTTTATGCCCTATCCCTATGCGTATCGGTGCCCATTCGGAGTAGGTGGAGAGCAGACGCAGGCGCTTAGCAGTCGTTATATCGAAAATCTGCTGGATGATCCCGAGAGCGGGATCCTTACGCCATGTGCTTTTATTCTGGAGGTGGTTCAGGGGGAAGGCGGCTCTATTCCTGCGTCTGTGGAGTGGCTTCGGGAAATTCGCCGTATCACCAGGGAACGGGATATCCCGCTGATCATTGATGAAGTGCAGACCGGGCTTGGACGAACGGGGAAGCTGTTTGCTTTTGAACATGCGGACATTATTCCCGATGTGCTGGTCTTGTCCAAAGCGATCGGCGGCAGTCTGCCGCTGTCGGTTGTGATTTACAACGAAGCGCTGGATGTATGGAATCCCGGCGCGCATATTGGTACTTTTCGTGGCAATCAAATGGCCATGGCTGCCGGGCTTGCCACGCTGAAATATATCAAGGAGCACCGTATACCCGACCATGCTGCAGCCAGAGGCGAACAATTAATGGGACGTCTGAACGCCTTGAAGCAACAAACAGGCTGCATCGGAGATGTACGCGGCCGGGGGCTTATGATCGGGGTGGAAATTGTGGATGAACGACAGCCTGTAGATCAGTTAGGACATCATCCGGCCCATAAGCAGTTGGCCTCTCGAATACAGCAGGAATGCCTGAAACGTGGACTGATTTTGGAGGTGGGGGGAAGGCATTCCGCCGTGATGCGCTTTTTACCGCCGCTGATTGTGACGGAGCGCCAAATCGACGACATTTTCCTCATTTTTAATGAAGCGGTGCAAGTGGCCTATGTCGGGTTGCAGCACGGTCATGGTTAAGCAGGCCGAGGGATGAACATACGTGCTGTGCCCGAGCGACGGAAGGTCGTCATCACGGTGATGCTCGGCACCTTTACGGTTTTGCTGAATAACAGTTCGCTCAACCCGGCGATTCCGTCCTTCATTAAAGTATTTCATACGAACGCTGCTACGGCGAGCTGGCTCATCACTATTTTTCTAATCACGATGGGTATGACGATGCCTTTAACCGGATATCTGGCAGATCGTTTTGGAAAAAAGAAAGTATATCTGAGCGGACTTGCGCTCTTTGTCACAGGTTCCCTGCTCGGCTCGTTATCGTGGGGGCTTACCGCTGTCATCCTCTGTCGGGGACTGCAAGGGATGGCAGGCGGACTGATGATTCCGTTATCGCTGGCGCTGATTTTTGAAGCCTTTCCCAAGGAGGAACGCGGTAAGGTTACGGGAATCTGGGGGATTGCGATTATGGCGGCTCCGATGCTCGGACCTACGGTGGGAGGAATCGTGCTATCTCTAAGCAGCTGGCAGGTGCTTTTCCTCATAAATGTGCCAACCGGACTGCTGGGATTGCTGCTGGGGATGCGTTATTTAACAGCTGCATGTAGCAATCCGTCGCGCACCTTTGACAGCAGCGGATTTATAACGGTCACGTTGGGTGTGGGGTTGATTCTGTTTGCGCTGGGCAGAACAACGACCGCTGCGGATCTGATTGCCCCGCTACATATTCTACTGTTCCTTGCAGGCGCGGCTTTACTGGTTCTGTTTGTGCGAATGGAGCTGGTGAAGGAACAGCCATTGCTGAATGTGCACATTTTCAAAATACCGACCTACAGCTTGAGCGTCATCGTGGCGAGTGTACAGGCGATTGCGATGTTCGGCAGCATTTTTCTGGTTCCGATGCTGGTTCAATATGTGTATGGCTATGACGCCATGATGACAGGACTTGTGTTTTTGCCTTCCGCTATATGTACAGGGTGGTTTGTCACGATAGCAGGCAAGCAATTAGATCGCAAGGGGCCAAAAGGAATGATCAGCACGGGACTTATCATCACATGTGCCGCTACGGCGATGCTCGGTATGCTCCAGATGAATTCACCGCTGTGGATGATCTTCGTCCTCATGATGCTGCGGGGAATTGGGCTGGGTCTGTCGAATATGCCTGCCACAACGGCCGGGCTGAATGCGATTCCCGATGAGCTGGTAGCCCAAGGCTCGGCAATGAACAATGTGATGCGCAGACTGACCTCTTCGCTTGGAATGGTTGTGATTTCGATTTATTTTGAAGTTCGCAAGGCTCAGCTTCTGGCGGGGGGCTATTCGGTGGAAACAGGAACGCTGCAAGCGATCAGGGAGGGTTTTATCGGGATGAGTATATTGATTTTACTCACGATTCCCGCCGCTTTTTTCCTGAAGACGCCTGACTTCCTTCGTAAAAATGGAGCGCGTCGTACATCCAGTGATACCCCAGAAGCGAAAGCTTCTGCGGCTGCACCTAAGGTTTGAACAGGAAGGGAGAGAAAGAGTATACATGCTGATACAATCAACGGAGGTTCCCACTATCGCTGGAGAGCTGTCCAAAAGCAGGATCTGGGCGGAGCAAGCGACACTGCGGGCCTTGGTCAACAGCTATCTGCGGGAAACACAACAATTTGACCCGAGAATGAACACGGAAGCATCGGAAATAAGGGTGATTCTGCCCCAAATCGGGCTGAAAATCATGGGAACTCTACACCATTTCTCTGCAACTGGCCAACATATGTATGGGAGTGCTTGGTACGAGGTGGAAGAAGGAGGGACGTACAGGCCCCTGGAGATGGATGGAGTTATACAAAGGCTGCTGGACGAGATGAGCTATCACGCCAAGCCCGAGCAAAGGGAAGCGGAACAGCAAAAGATGAAGCAGCGTATTCGTAACAGCATGCACAAAATGACGCTCTTTATGGATCACCATACGAAGATCACAGGCGAGAGCAAGCCAAAGTCTTCCTCAAGTACAGAAGCCCACCTGACGTATGTACGCTCAGAGCAGTCTTTGCTGATCGGACACCCTTTTCATCCTTTTCCGAAAAGCACGGAAGGATTTGCTGATTATGAGCTTCCGTTATACAGTCCCGAGATGGGCGCGGCGTTTCCGCTGTATTATTTCGCGGTTCATGAGGATAACGTGCAGGAGGAATGGATTGGTGAAGAGCATCGCAGGGATGCCATTGACCCGTCTGTGCGGCTCCATGCTCGGCGTCAATGGGGAGAGGAGCTGGCGCGGTATCGTATTTTGCCGATGCATCCATGGCAGGCCGAGCAGGTGTTGCGTCAATCCTGTATTCAAGGTTTGATACGTCAGCGGGTGTTGATTCCTTTGGGTGCGCTAGGCCCTGTCGTTTATCCGACTTCTTCGATACGAACAGTATGGGATTTGAAAACCGGAAACGGCTATAAGCTACCGCTGCATGTGCGGATTACCAATCTTGTGCGTGACAATACACAGGAGCAGGCTCGGCGTACTTTGGATGCTGCGAAGGTCATTCATGAGCTTTCAGCCGACTGGTCGTCCCATATCCAATCCGAGTCCTTCAAGGTGCTGACAGAAACGGGATACAGCCGCGTATGCTTCCAGCCGAATGAGGATGCGAAACGGACAGAGAGTCCTGAGTTTACTAAGGGTGCAGGGCTTTCACAGGTCACCACCAGTGATGCAAAGTATGACGCAGGACATGAGTATAGCCCGGCGGCAACAGAACGAGGAGCAGCGACGGCTCAAGAGCTGGAGCAGCTGTCTGACCAGTTTACGGTTCTTTATCGTCCGATGGATTTGAACCCTGAATCCACCTATGTACTGGCTTCCTTGCTGGAGCCGTTGCCGGGTGAACAGGAGCCGCGGCTTATTGGAGTGATTCGGGACAATGCCCCGGGCAAAAACGGAAAACGGCCTGACCTGTTAACTTGGCTGGAACGGTATCTGCACGTATCCATGGTGCCCATGCTGCGTTTGCTTGCGGTGAAGGGTATCGCATTCGAGGCCCATGTACAAAATTCGCTTCTGTCCCTACAGGACGGATGGCCGGAATGCTACTATGTACGGGATTTGGAGGGCGTAAGTATTGTGCGTGAACAGGCCGAGGCAGCCGGGTGGATCAGTTCATTGATTGCTGAGGACAGTCCCGTATTATACGGTGCAGAAGAGCCGTGGATGCGTACCCGTTATTATTTCTTCGTTAACCATTTGGGGGCATTGATTCATGCCCTTGCGGTTCATGAGCAGCACGGTGAGCAGGAGTATTGGAGGGTGGTTCGCAAGGTGCTGGAGCAATTACGGAAACAAGATGCTGGTTCTTGCCCCCGTCTAGCTGCCTATATCCAGGATTTATTGACCGCACCTACACTGCCTGCCAAAGCCAATTTCACAAGCTGCTTTCAATCCAGAGGGGATGCGCCTTCGTTTATCCCGATCCCTAATCCAATTCATTTTCGTGAGGTGACTTCATGTCTGTAACTAATATTTCGGACCATAATTTTTCTACAAGCAGCCTTTCTACAGCTCCCGCCAGCAACGCTTCGACCACTCAACGCTTTATTCAGGCGCTCCGCTCGGATACCTTTACGCAGGTGGAGCAGCGTATCATCCGGCAACTGATTCAGGCATTGCTGTATGAAGAAATTTTGCCCTATGACACGCATAGCGATTCCTTGAATAACGGCGACCCACATTTTATATTGTTCGGCAAAGACATTACAGGTCGCGCCGTCCAATATCGTTCTGTCGGAAAACGGATGAACAGCTTTGGGCGCATTCGGCTCGTTCCTGTGCCGGTCATACGGGTCGGGACAGACGGAAGCGAGACGACAGCTACGCTGACGGATTTTGCAAATGAGGTCCTCAGTGCCGCACAGCAGGGTGAACGGCTTCAGCGCTTTATCGAGGAATTGGAGCAGACCTTACTAAAGGATGTACAGGCGCAAAGCTCTTTTACCGCGCCATTTCTGGCGGATGACCAGCGTCGATATGATGAACTGGAAGGCAATTTGGGGGATGGACATCCCTACCATCCATGCTACAAATCCAGAATCGGCTTTACGCTGGCAGATAATGAACTGTATGGTCCCGAGTTCAAGCAGCCGCTCCGTCCTGTTTGGCTGGCTATTGCCAAAAGCCATAGCCGGGCAGGGCAGTCGCAGGCGATTGAGTATGAAGCATTTATTCGCCAGGAGCTGGGAGAAAGCGAAGTCGCACGCTTCCAAGCCTTGTTAACCAGCTACGGTCAGCAACCGGAGGCCTTTCGCTTCATGCCTGTCCACCCGTGGCAATGGCAGCAGGTCATTTTGCCCCGGTTTCATCAAGAACTGACGGATCAGCGGATCGTATGGCTCGGTGAAGCGAGCGATGTGTATCAGGCGCAGCAGTCGATCCGCACATTGTCCAACCGGACCACACCGGAGCGCTCGTATGTGAAGCTGTCGCTCAGCATTATGAACACCTCCACCAGCCGGATCATGGCTGGGCATACCGTGCTGAACGGAGCGCTCATCACGGACTGGCTGCATGGGTTGCTGGAACACGATGAATACGCTGCGCAACAGGGATTCTTTGTTTTGCGTGAGGTTTTGGGTATCACGTATGACTATGAGCAGCTTCCCGAATACCGTCAGGCGAAAACCTACGGCTCACTGGGGACGGTTTGGCGGGAAAGCATTCACGGGTATTTGCAGCCGGATGAGGATGCGATTCCTTTTAACGGACTATGTTATGTGCAAAAAAATGGAGTGCCCTTCATTGATTCGTGGATACAGCAATTCGGCGTAGAGGAATGGACACGGCGTGTGCTGGAGGCCACGATATCGCCGATTATTCATATGCTGTATGCGCATGGGATTGGTATGGAATCCCACGGCCAGAATATCATTTTGATCCACCGGAACGGGCAACCGACACGGGTGGCGCTTAAGGATTTTCATGATGGTGTCCGGTTTTCTGTGAACCATCTGACAGAGCCGGAGAAATGCCCCGATCTTCATCCTGAGCCGCCAACTCATGCCCGAATTAACCGCAACTCGTTTATTAAAACGAGTAACCCGGACGATGTACGCGACTTTTCTTACGATGCTTTTTTCTTTATTGCAGCCGCCGAGCTGGCGATGTTCCTGGCCGAACATTATCAACTGGCCGAGCAGCGTTTTTGGGAAATGTCCGCACAGGTCATTCATGATTATCAGCGCCAGCATCCTCAGCATAAGAAGCGATTCCGTCTGTTTGATTTGTTTGCCCCGACCGTACAGATTGAAGAATTGATGAAAAGACGTCTGCTTGGGGATGAGGACCTTCATTTCAAGCCGGGAATGAACCCGCTGTATGTGCACCGGGAGCCGACATGTTGACTGTAAATCGGCTTCAGGAGAAGCTGCGGACAGGACAGGAGGTCGTTGGCCTCATCGCTTCCATTCCGGCGGCGCTTACGGTCGAAATGATCGGACATGCCGGATATGATTTTGTGATCATTGATATGGAGCATGTCATGGTCAATCCCGAGACGGTGGAGCATATGATCCGTGCTGCGGAAGCCGCACAAATCACGCCCTTGGTGCGTGTGCCTGAAGTCGATGCGAAGGAAATACTGCGCGTACTGGATAGCGGAGCGCAGGGGATCGTTGTTCCGCATGTGGAGAGCAGGGAGCAGATGGAGATGCTGGTTCAGGCTGCTAAATACAGCCCGGAGGGCAAGCGAAGCCTGAACAGCGGCAGACCTGCCGCATTTGGCAAAGGAAGTCTGGTGGACTACATGAAGCAGGCCAATGAACAGATTATGCTGGTGCCGATGATTGAGAGCGGATTGGGTGTGGAACGCATCGCGGATATTTTGTCTGTACCGGGTATGGGCATGGTGCTGGAGGGAGCAGCGGATTTGTCCCAATCGTACGGAGTGCCGTGGCAGACCGATGCAACGATTGTGCAGGAAGGGCTACAGCGCGTCTTTGAAGCTTCACAGCAAGCAGGTATTCCGTACTGTGCCATTCCACGCAGGGACAGGGAATACGGCGCATGGGTAGAACAAGGGGTTCATGCCTTCGTACTGGGTGATGAGCGGGGAATTGCTTTTCGCGCCTTGCAAAAAAGAAGGTCTGACCTACAGTAGCTCTCAACATAAAGGAGGAAGAACATGAGGCAGCTTGTTACAGCATTATCTGGAGGACAGATCGCTCCGTATGTGGAAAAGCTTATCCAGCAAACACGGGAGCGAGAGCAGCAGCCGATATGCGCATATATATATGACTTGGGCGCACTGAGAGAACGGGCACAACGTTGTGTGAGCAGCTTGCCCGACGATTGCAGTTTGTTTTACGCGGTCAAAGCTAATCCCGATCCTCAATTGATCGCCAGCCTGCTTCCCACCGTAAAGGGCTTTGAAGCTGCATCTATTGGAGAGATTCGGACCATTCGCGAAGTGTCAGCCGACGTGCCGATTATTTTTGGAGGTCCGGGGAAAAAGGACTCCGAAATTGAGGAAGCGCTAGAGCGGAAAGTGATGCTGATTCACGCCGAGAGTTTGCATGAGTTGCAGCGTATCGGCTGGATTGCCGAACGCAGACAACAGCGTGTATCTATTTTGCTGCGTATTAATTTGCGGCGTACCTTGCCGGAGGCGAGCATCACGATGTCTGGTCGGCCCACTCAGTTTGGTATCGACGAAATTCAGGTGCCGGAAGCGATCCGACTGGCCCAAAGCCTGCCGTATGTACAATTGGAGGGCTTCCATATGCACTCTCTGTCCAATAATCTGGATGCCCGGCTGCATGCCCGCATGGTCGCTACGTATTTGCAGTGTGTGCAGGGCTGGATTC